>JAJCJJ010000001.1 GCA_020555865.1 bacterium 210917-DFI.7.65
GCATCAGCGATGAGAAGACCGCTGATGGTTACTACACTGTTGAGTTTGCTGAAAAGTACTGCAAGGATCTGAAGGTTTCCACCAAGAGCGCAGATCAGGTTGACAGCTTCGGCCGTCCCGCTACCACTTGGGTTTACGATGGTGATACCGTTGGAACCTATGGTGACGAGGCTGATGATTCCATCGTGCTGAACAAGAGCATTGATGCGCAGAAAGCTATTGTGACCGACAGCGACTACATGAACTACAGCGAGGATGACGTGGCTTCCAAGATCGCTGTTTACGTCAATGGCGACAAGCAGTCTGCTACCAGCTACAAGGCATTGGCTGACCTGGATCTGCAGGCTGGCGATGAGATCGAAGTCTTCATGAACGATGACAACGAGATCGAGACGATCGCCGTGCTGCGCTACAGCCTGGCTCAGATTGATGAGATTGAGACTGGCCTGTCCAGCACTTACACCAAGCAGGGCGCTACCTGCTCCATCACGCTGCAGGGTCTGGATGAGACTGGCATCGGCAGCACCTACTATGACCGTTATGACAACGATTCCGATAAGGAACTGGCCGGTTATACTCCCGATTATGAGGAAGGCACCGTTCTGGCCGTGGCCCTGAAGGGCGGCGACGGCAGCGTGGTTCTGGATTCCTATGTGGCAGAGTCTCACTCCGGCAAGATCACCAAATACAATAACGGTTCCAAGGCGAAGGTCACCGTGGATGGCACGGAACTGCCCCTGCATGCTGTTATTGCTACCTCCACAACCAGCAATCAGGATGCCAGCAAGATTGACTTTAATCTGGATGACAGCACCTATGCTGTGTACACCGATAAGAACGGCTATGTCATCGGTATCGATGAGAGCGAGTCCGTGAAGATCGAAGATGTGTACTATGTTACCGGTATTGGCAAGGACGGCGGCGTTTACTCCGATTCCTACCTTGCCCAGGCTGTGTCTCTGGCGGACGGTTCTGTCACGGAGTTCAAGCTGAAGGATGACAGCGACCATAAGACTACACAGGCTCTCTATGGCAATAATGATTCTCTGAAAACTAATGCAGATAAGACGATTCAGGGCACTGTGAAGATTGATACTACTGTGGCCGGCCTGTACACCTTTGACAAGGATGGCGGCAAGTACATCGCTGAGAAGTACGACGGTGATGGCAGTTACTACATCGTCTCCAAGGACAACAAGGCTACCGCTATTACCGACAAGCTGAACAAGGACGACAACAAGATGACCCTGGACGGCGCTAAGGTCACTCTGGATGGTAAGGATAAGGCCAATACCGGCAAGATCTACCTGAACGACAAGACCAACTACGTTAAGGTGGAAGCCAACGGCGATGATATCGATGTCAAGTTTGTCACCGGCGGCACTTCCGTTGCCAAGGACGGCACCACGGCGATTGCGATTGCCACCAAGTCCGGCAGCAACTATGTGGCTTCTTATGTGGTCCTGATCAACAATGAATTCTCCAACGCTGGCAGCGAGGACGTGGTATACGTTCCTGAGAAGTCTACCACCACGGTTTCCTACACCAACAGCGACGGCGACAAGAAGACCGGTTATGCAACTGAGCTGTACTTCCTGGATGGCTCCGGCAAGACCGAGACTGTGACCGTTGTGGGCCAGAAGACCCCCGGCTTCTATACCTATGAGATCAACGACGACGAAGTGTATGAGCTGGATACCAAGGGCGTGGATGAGCTGAAGTTGACTGAGGCTTATGACGATGAAACCGGATATGTGGAAGATACGCATGTCACCGGCGTGTACAACAACTCCATGACCATTGACAATGTGAACAGCCAGAAGGTCGAGGATGTTGATTTTGCGGACAATGTCATCATCGCTGACGACCGTGATCAGGATGATCGCGACAACGATCTGTACACCAGCGAGATCACTTCCGCGAGCCAGCTGAAGAGCGCTGTGGAGAAGAAGACCAGCAAGGGTGCTGCCAACAGCGTTGAGGCTGACGTTTACTTCGATGACGGCAAGGTCATCATGGTTTATGTCAAGAGCATGACCGATGCTGATGGTACGCAGGATCCTGGCAAGCCTGAGGTTGGTACGAACAGCCTGACCCTGGATAACAATGGCACGATTACTGTTACGCTGAAAGAGGCTGCTAAGAGTGATACCAAGATTGATGTCACGGTCAAACAGCTGAACGGTAACTTCTCCATGGTGGAAGCAATTACCGTAAAGCAGGGCGATAGCAGCGCAACTGCTAATATTTCCAAGGTTCTGGAAGATGGCAAGACCTATGAGGTCAGTGCTACTGTGGGCGGCGAGTCCTGCAAGGACACCGCTGTTTACAGAAAGTAATTTAGCTGTTTTCTGTATAGAAACTGGGTAATAACTTTCTGAAAAGCCCCCGCTCCAATTTTGGAGCGGGGGCTTTCGGTTTATTCAGCGTCGTAGGCCGTACAAGGTAAAAGAACTCCCGGCTTTCAGTTGTGCGGGATCATTTCCGTTAAAGACCATGATATTCAGGGTTGTCAGCGCTTCCGGAGAAAGCTGGAAAGCAATGGATTCGTCGCTTTGGCGGCTAAGATATTTTTGATTTTCCCAGTTTCCGCCGTTTCCTGTGGCATAGATAGCGCTTGGTGTGAGAATCAGGCTGGTGCGGCTGTATGCGCCGCCGGTATAGGAACAGGAAATATCCGCCAGACGTGTATATTCCGTGTCACCTATAAAATATCCGTTGGCCTGTCCGTTACAGCGCAGATAGGTGTAATCGTATCGTTTGTAAACGAAGGCTTCGCTGTATAAGATCAGCTCCTGAAAAGCGGCCAGATCCAGAGGGGAAACATCCAGATCAAAGCGCGGAGTATCAGAAGGGACAACTGCATGCAAAAGTCGGCTGTAGACGTGGTTGGAAACGCATTTTGCCAGCGCTGCATCCACCGCCGCATTATCCCGGTTAAAGTCCTCCCGCAGCACGCGGTCAGCGGCGTCCCACTGGTTTAATTGATAGTGTTCTGTATACTTCAAGTCGATTTCTCCTTTATGTAGTCGGATTTTGGGGTTTTTCCGAAAAAAAGCCCTACACTTACCGTGTAGGGCAGGGCGAAAGTTGTACGGTTTTGGGCAACAAAACCGAAAAAAATACAGCGTTGTACCAAAAGCGTTCTGCCATGAAAAATGCCCCGCGCCGTAATCGGTGCGGGGCGGAACTTATCCCAGAAGAAAGGCAATGGCCATGCCAAGCAAGCCGCCGAAAAGAACCTGAAGCGGCGTGTGACCCAGTACTTCTTTCATTTTACGGTCGGGGGCGGCGTCGCTGTTGACCAGTTCCCACAGTTCGTTGAGGGCCTGGGCGTGTTTGCCCGCTTCCAAACGGATCCCCATCGCATCGTGCATGACGACCACAGCAAGAATGACGGAAATAGCAAACACCGGAGAGTTAATACCGTATTCCAAGCCTGCCGTGACCGTCAGTGCCGTAACGGTGGCGGAATGGCCGCTGGGCATGCCCCCGTCTGCCAGAAATTGCCGGAGCGTGAGCGTGTGGGTCAGAATACAGCAAATGATACCTTTGAGGCATTGTGCCGTCACCCAGGCGATCAAAGCATTGATCAGAAGATGGTTTTCCAGCAATTCCATAAGGCGTCCCCCCAGACATATCGTTTGGGCCGCTGGTTCTCGCAGGTGCCGGCGGCTTTTTCCTTTTTTATGATAAAGCATCGGCATGAGAAGTGTCAACTATAAATACTTCCGTCGGGCACAAAAGCTACTGAGGCAAAGGCTTTTTGCATTTTGCTCCAATTCTGCGATGCGGAAACGTAAATTGCTGGAATTTATGAGTAAATTTTGCGCGTTTGTACAAAAGGTTGTAGAAATGCAGAAAAGAGCCGGCGCATCTGATACCGGCCGTATAAGGCAGACGGTTGGGGGGCGCCTGCCTTTTTGCGCGAAAACGGTTGACAGAAGTGGGGAGGGATGCTATATTATCTGTATTAATATAAATAACACAGTTAGTACACATAATACAAATCCTGCAATGAAAGTGGCAGAAGCAAGCAAATTGCCGCGCGTGCGGGATCGTTGAAAGGAGCGTTTTCTATGGACAAGCGTACGGTTGCCGTTCTGTTCGGCGGCTGCTCTTCGGAGTACAGCGTATCTCTGGCCTCTGCTCAAGCGGTGGTGCAACATATGGATCGGGAGCGCTATACGCCTGTGCTGATCGGTATTTCGCGCAGCGGGGCATGGCTGCATTACACTGGCCCTGTGGAACGTATAGCGGAAGATACTTGGAACGACCCGCGTTGGTGCGCCCCTGCGGTCGTATCGCTCGACCGCGGTGATCAGACGCTGCTGGTGCGCAGAGGAAAGCAGGTTGAGCGTGTTCATCTGGATGCAGCGTTCCCTGTGCTGCATGGCAAAAATGGGGAAGACGGCACGGTGCAGGGCGTGTTCGAACTGGCAGGCATTCCGCTGGTGGGCTGCGGTGTGCTTGCTTCCGCGCTGTGTATGGATAAGGACCGCGCTCATAAACTGGCTGCTGTGGCCGGAGTGAGCGTGCCGAACTCCTATGTGCTGGGGCGGGGCGAAGCGGGAGAAGCGGCGAGCCGGGCCGAGAGGCTGGGATACCCGATTTTTGTCAAACCTGTGAAAGCCGGCTCGTCCTATGGCGTAACGAAGGTAACGGAGCGCGGACAGCTCACTGCAGCGGTGGAACTGGCGTTTTCCCATGACGACGCTGTGCTTCTGGAAGAATGTATTTCCGGCTTTGAGGTGGGCTGTGCCGTGCTGGGCAACGACGTGCTGACCGTGGGCGCAGTTGATGAGATCGAACTGCAGAGCGGCTTTTTTGATTATACCGAAAAGTATACGCTGAAAACGGCGCAGATTCATGTGCCGGCCCGTATCCGGCCGGAGCAGAGCGCCCAGATCCAGGAGACGGCTCGAACCGTATACCGCGCTTTGGGTTGCCGCGGCTTTGCACGGGTCGACCTGTTTTTGGATGCGCAGGGGCGGATCGTGTTCAACGAAGTGAACACCATTCCTGGCTTTACGGCCCACAGCCGGTATCCCAGCATGATGAAGGCGGCAGGGCTGTCGCTGCAGGAGATTCTTACTGCGGTGATTGAACTGGCGGTGGAACCATGACGGAGCGAAGGCTGGAGCGCAGCGCCGTCCACCGGGGCGATCTGATTTTGGTCAATGCGCAGCTGCCTTTTGCCGGGCCGGAGGAGCAGGATAGGGTTTGCTTGGATGCAAATGTAATGCTGGCGCGCCGGGCGGCGGAGCCGCTGCGCCGCCTGGTGCGGGCGTTGGGCGGCTGGTCCGTGCTGGCGCCTGTCAGCGGATGGCGCTCGCAGCGGGAGCAGCAGGAGATTTACGAGAGTTCTCTGCGTCAGAACGGGCGGGCTTTTACCGAGCAGTTCGTGGCCCTCCCCGGACACAGTGAGCATCAGACGGGGCTGGCCATTGACCTGGGACAGGCAGGGCCGGATCTGGATTTTATTTGCCCGGACTTTCCCTATTGCGGTATTTGTCAGGAATTTCGCCGCCGGGCGGTGGATTATGGCTTTGTGGAACGGTATCGGGCCGGCAAGGAATCTGTGACCGGCATTGCCCATGAGCCATGGCATTTTCGCTATGTGGGGCGGCCCCATGCGGCGATTATGATGCAGCGGGATCTGGTGTTGGAGGAGTATCACAGTTTCCTCAAAAACTTCCCGCTGGGCGGTACTCCTCTGTGCTGGAAAGAGGGCAAAGGCGTTTGGGAAATCGTTTTTGTTCCGCTTCAGGGCGCGCAGACCTGCATCCCATGGGGCGAAAATGGTTCTTGGGCCGTGTCCGGAAACAACGAAGACGGGTTTATCCTTACGTCATGGAAGGAGCAATGAAAGCATGAGTGTGCGCCAGCAGATCATCGACTATTCCAAAGGCGATCATCTGGGTCTGTTCTGGCGGCTGTTTGCCTGGCGGAGCCGCACCGCCAGCCGGCGGCTGCGGGCAGTGCAGACGTTTTTCCTCAACCGCAGTGCCCGGCGGCACGGTGGTTACATCGGCAAAGACGCTGCCTTTGCCGGCAGGCCGATGCTGCCTCACGGCCTGCACGGGATTTATATTTCCCGGTATGCCCGTATTGGTGCGGATTGCTGCATCTATCAAAACGTTACCATTGGGGAGGTGGACCGCGCCGCGCCGCAGATCAGGGATCATTGCCTGATTGGCGCCGGAGCGGTGCTGGTAGGCGGTATTACTGTGGGTGACTACGCCAAAATCGGCGCCGGGGCAGTGGTGTGTTTTGATGTCCCCGCGCATGCTACCGTTGTGGCACAGCAGCCCCGGGTGATTGTGCGGGAGGAGGAGCCGTGAACATGGGCGATTGCTTTGGGAAAGACCGGGCTTGGATCGAACTGGATATGGGAGCGCTGCGGCATAATGTGGCAGCACTGCGCGCCTTGCTGCCTCCAGGCTGTGCGCTGATGCCTGCGGTCAAAGCCGACGCCTATGGCCACGGCGCGGTGCTTATTGCGCGGGAGCTAAACCGTCTTGGCGTAAGGGCCTTTTGCGTGGCCAGCGCCCGGGAGGGAGCACAGCTGCGCGGGAGCGGCGTGGAGGGTGAGATCCTTGTGCTGGGCTATACGCATCCGCGGCTGATACCGCTGCTGTACCGCTCTAGGCTGACCCAGACGGTACTGGATGCCTCTTATGCTGAATGCTTGAATCAGGCGGGCCTTCCGCTGGAGGTGCAGATCAAAATCGACACCGGTATGCACCGCCTGGGGGAGCGCTGGACGCAAATCGATGCGCTGGAGCGCATCTTTGCGTGCCGGAATCTTCATGTGGCCGGAGCTTTTACCCATCTGTGTGCCGATGAAACGACGGGGGAGGAGGACAGAGCTTACACGCTCGCTCAAGCCCGGGCGTTTCAGAATGCAGTCGCTGCCCTGCGCAAGCGCGGCTGCCGGGTGTCCAAAGTGCATGCGCTGGCCAGTTACGGCCTTTTGAATTATCCGGAAATCGGGGGTGATTATGCCCGTACCGGTATTGCGCTGTACGGTGTGCTGAGCTGTGCTTCCCACGCGGTGCCCCGCGCCGCTGCCCTGCAGCCGGTGCTTTCCCTTAAGACCCGTGTCGCCCAGGTTCAGATGCTGCAGCCGGGAGAGCGGGCCGGTTATGATTTGCGCTTTACGGCCCGGCGGGAGACGCGGCTGGCGGTGCTGTCCATTGGCTATGCCGACGGGCTGCCCCGGAGCCTGTCCTGCGGCGTGGGTGCAGTGCTGCTCCATGGCTGTCGTGCGCCCGTCGTGGGCCGCATCTGTATGGATCAGACTCTGGTGGACGCCACGGAGATCCCTGAGACTGCACCTGGCGACGAGGCGGTGCTGATTGGGAATAGCGGCGCAGAAAAAATCACGGCCTGCGATGTTGCGGAAGCGGCGGGGACAATCTCCAATGAGATTTTGAGTCGGCTGGGCGCGCGGCTGGAGCGGATCGCCGTGGCGCCTGAGAGTGATCAAAACACTGCGGCGGTGAATAATAGTACGGCCCGAGCCATGAGACAGGCCTGCTTTTGACTGCCCAATCGAGGGGGGCGGTGCTCAGGGGAAGATCTTGTTATAATCGCGGAATTCCCGGACGGTTATGCCGCTCTGGGTGGTATTATATCCCTTTCCGTCCCTTGCTTATCTGCTGCATCAGTTTGCAGGCGTAGGGTTTGGAGATGTCCAGCTCGCTGGCTGTTCCTTCCGCCTTTAGGAACAGTTTCCTGCTCGTGCGTTTTACCTTTTATGGAAACGCAACTGGCCGAGTACCTGCGATGATGGCAGGGAAAGCCAATACTATATCCCGTGGCGGAAAAATAAATAAGACAAGCAAAAAAACGCCCTGCTGAATGTGTCGTTCAGCGGGGCGGTTTTGCTTGTTCTTTTGGAATTATTCTCTTGAGAGTACTGGGCGGACACGAATAGTATCAATCCAGTATCAGGAACTTTACGGATGGGCAAAAGCTTGTATTCATGCGGGTTTGCACCGTTTCAAACATTATTCCCACTCTATTGTGGCAGGCGGTTTACTGGTGATATCGTAAACGATCCGGTTGATATGCGGCACTTCGTTGACGATACGTACGCTGATACGGTCCAGTACGTCATACGGGATCCGCGCCCAGTCAGCGGTCATGAAGTCAGTGGTGGTGACGGCGCGCAAGGCCAGAGTATAGTCATAAGTGCGGCCGTCGCCCTGGACACCCACGGAACGCATATTCGTCAGGACAGCAAAATACTGGTTCAAGTTTTTGTCCTCGCCGGCTTTAGCGCATTCCTCGCGGAAAATGGCATCGGCGTCGCGCAGGGTGTCCAGTTTTTCCTTGGTGACGTCCCCGATGACGCGGATGGCAAGGCCGGGGCCGGGGAAGGGCTGGCGCATGACCAGATAGTCCGGCAGACCCAACTCGCGGCCCAACTGGCGGGTCTCGTCTTTGAAGAGCATCCGCAGCGGCTCGATGATCTCTTTGAAATCCACGTAATCCGGCAGGCCGCCCACATTGTGGTGGCTCTTGATGACGGCGCTGTCGCCCAAGCCGGATTCGATAACGTCCGGGTAAATGGTGCCCTGCACCAGGAAGTCCACCTTACCGATCTTTTGGGCTTCTTCCTCGAACACGCGGATAAATTCCTCGCCGATGATCTTGCGCTTGCGCTCGGGATCGGAAATGTCCTGCAATTTATCCAGGAAGCGGCGTTCGGCGTCCACGCGAATGAAGTTGATGTCCCATTTGGCAAAAGCGGCTTCCACTTCGTCGCCTTCGTTTTTGCGCATCAGGCCATGATCGACAAATACGCAGGTGAGCTGCTGCCCCACTGCCTGAGCCAGCAACGCAGCGGCTACAGAGGAATCCACGCCGCCGGACAGGGCTAATAGCACTTTTCCGTCACCGATCTTTTCCCGCAGAACGGCGATCTGTGTTTTGAGATAATCGCTCATAGTCCAGTCGCCCTTGGCATGGCACACTTCATACAGAAAATTGTGCAGCATTTTTGTGCCGTTTTCGGTGTGGTTCACTTCAGGGTGGAACTGGACGCCGTAAAAGCCGCGGCTTTCATCACAGATGGCTACATTAGGGCAGTTGGCACTGTGCGCCACCAGCGAAAAACCGTCGGGCACTTTTTCCATATAGTCGCCGTGACTCATCCAGGTGACGCTGTGTTCCGGCAAGCCCTGGAACAGCTTGCAGGAGGGGGTAAAATACGTTTCGGTTTTGCCATACTCGCGGGCAGTGGCGTCCGTGGCGGCAGTGACGGAACCGCCCAGAGACCAGGCCATGAGTTGGCAGCCGTAACAGATGCCCAGGACCGGCACGCCCAAATGGAACACCCCGGCGTCTACATGAGGCGAGGTTTCTTCATACACGCTGTTGGGGCCGCCGGTAAAAATAATACCGATAGGATTATATGCCTTGATTTTTTCCAAAGGCATGTTGTAGGGATGGACTTCGCAGTACACATTACACTCGCGGACACGGCGGGCGATCAGCTGGTTGTACTGGCCGCCGAAATCCAGGATTAAGACTTTTTCGTGATTCATGCGCCTTTGGCCTCCTTACTGCCCTTGTGGGCGTCGATCAGGTCGATAAATTTATCAAACAGGAACCGGGTGTCCAGCGGGCCGCCGCATGCCTCTGGATGGAACTGGACGGTGAAGATGGGACGACCGGTGTAGTTCACGCCCTCGCAGGTGCCGTCATTGGCATTGGCGTAACTGAGCACGGCGCCTTCGGGCAGGGAATCGGATACGACGGCATAGCCGTGGTTTTGGGTGGTGATGAATACACGGCCAGTGGCAATTTCCTTCACGGGCTGGTTGGCGCCGCGGTGGCCGTAGTGCAGTTTTTCGGTTTTGGCGCCCATGGCCAGAGCCATCAGCTGATGGCCCAGACAAATGCCGAATACCGGAACGCCGCAGTCGGCAATTTTTTGCAGCTCGTTGATGATAGCGGTGTTTTCAGACGGATCGCCCGGGCCGTTGCTGAGCATAATACCGTTGGGGTTATAGGCGAGCACTTCTTCGGCGGTGGTGGAGCCGGGCACACGGATGACTTTACAACCGCGGCGGATCAGTTCGCGGGGAATGTTTTCTTTGGCGCCGAAATCCCACAGCACCACGGTGCGCTCCCCGTTTTCCACGGTTTCGTATGCATCAAAATTGCTGACGGCATTAACGGCGCCGGTGATGACATAGGGGCGGCACAGCTCTGCGCCGGTGGGGACCTTGCTTTCATCCGTGGTGATAAATGCGTTCATCACGCCGCTCTCACGGATGATTTTTGTCAGGCGGCGGGTGTCGATGCCCCACAGGCCGGGAACACCCTGCTGCTTCAGGAGGGAATCAAGATCGCCCTCGCAGCGGAAGTTGGAGGGGGACTGGCACCACTCCCGTACGATGTAAGCCTTCACCCAGGAGCGCGCGCTCTCATAGTCGGCGGGGATCACGCCGTAATTGCCGATCAGAGGGAAGGTCTGCACGACGATCTGACCGTAATAACTGGGATCGGTCAATGTTTCCAGATACCCGGTCATGGCGGTGGTGAAAACGATCTCACCGATTACATCCGCCTCGGCGCCGAAAGAAAAGCCCTGAAATACCGTGCCGTTTTCCAATACCAGATATGCTTTTTTTGCCATAGGAAGATACCCCTTTCCTGTTTTTTTGATGATTAACACTCGAATTCGGATTTTTTGTGGTGTCCGATATCCATGGGATAGTTGCCGTCGAAGCAGCCGGTGCACAGATCCAGGCTGCAGCCGTCACAGGCTTGTTTGATGCCTTCAATACTGATATAGCCCAAACTGTCTGCACCAATAAATTTGGCAGTTTCTTCAATGCTCATCTTATTGGCGATCAGTTTGGATTCATCATCAATATCCGTACCGAAATGACAGGTGTGGGTAAAAGGGGGGGCGGAGATGCGCATATGGACCTCGGCGGCGCCGGCGTCGCGCAGCATTTTTACGGTGCGGGCAGAGGTGGTGCCGCGGACGATGGAATCGTCTACTACCACCAAACGCTTGCCGCGGATATTAGCTTTGAGGGGATTGAGCTTCAGACGCACAGCGTTGTCGCGTTGAGTTTGGGTAGGGAAGATGAAGCTGCGGCCAATGTAGCGGTTTTTGGTAAAACCGGATCCCAAAGGAATGCCGCTTTCAAAAGCATAGCCTGCGGCGGCGTCCAGTCCGCTGTCGGGCACGCCGCAGACCATGTCCGCTTCCACGGGAAATTCCCGTGCCAGCTGGCGGCCCATGTTGAAGTGTGCCTGGTAGACGCTGAGATGATCAATCTCAGAGTCGCTGCGGGCGAAATAAATATACTCAAAGAGGCAGAAAGCGGTGCGGTTCTCTTCCAGAACAATGGAGGATTTCATAGAGCCATCGGCTTCGATGACGATCATTTCGCCCGGTTTGACATCCCGCTCAAACTGAAAATTGGAGCTGTCCAGTGCGCAGGATTCGCTGGCTACGGCTATACCATGGTCGCTGCGGCCCAGGCACAGCGGGCGCATGCCAAAGCCGTCACGCACGGCAATGAGCTTGTTCTTGCTGGAAAGAATGACCAGGGAGAACGCGCCCCGCAGCTGGCGGACGGCGTTGATGACGGCCTGCTCAATGGAATCGGTGTGCAGGGCCTCGTAGGCAATGAGGGAGGAGATGACCTCGGTGTCGTTGGTGGCGGCAAAATCGCAGCCATAAGACTGCAGACGCTCTTTGATGGCGCCGGCGTTGACGATGTTGCCGTTGTGGGCGGTGGCCAGGCGGCCGCGGAGGTACTCCGTGACCACGGGCTGAACGTTCTGCACGCAGTTGGCTCCGGTGGTGGAATAGCGTACATGGCCGATGGCCATGTTGGACTCAGGCAGGCGGCTCAGCACGCTTTTGCTGAACACTTCGCTGACCAGGCCAAGATCTTTGTGATAGAGGATCGCACTGCCGTTGAGAGAGGCGATGCCTGCGCCCTCCTGGCCGCGGTGCTGCAGGGCGGACAGGGCATTGTAGGTCAGGCCCGACGCTTCGCGGTTGTTGACCACGGCGCCGAATACGCCGCACTCTTCGTGCAGTTTGTCATCAAATATCATCAGAAGATACCTCCGTTTTAAAGTGCCCGGCGGCAGGCTTGTCCGCCGGATATGGACGGGGACAGACCGAAAAAGTCCGCTTTGCCCCTGATTTTACTATTTATTATACAACAAAGGCCCGCGGTAGGGCAAAGAGATTTCCCAAACAGAAACAGAGAATAATTGCAGATTCTTTCGTGGATTTTTTACATATTTTACAATTGACATCCTGCGGCCGATTTATTCTGCAGCGGGATATGGCAAAACGGCGAAAATGACTTGTAGAGGCAGGGGAAGTATGGTATAATTTGAACAAAGAAGACCCGAATTTTATCGGTTGAGGAGGTCCAGTGATGAAACTGAGCTTTTATGGCGCCGACCGCTGTGTTACCGGAAGCTGCCACTGCCTGGAGGTCGCCGGAAAAAAGATCCTGATTGACTGCGGGCTGCAGCAGGGCCGTGATGAGATCGACAACGGGGCGCTGCCGTTTCAGCCCGGGATGATTGATTATGTGCTGGTGACTCACGCGCATATCGATCATTCCGGACGCCTTCCGCTGCTGATCCGTCAGGGTTTCCGCGGCCGGATTCTGGCCACTCGGCTGACGGCGCAGCTGATGGAGATTATGCTGCTTGACAGCGCCCATATTCAGGAGAGCGACGCCATGTGGCTCAATCGCAAAGGCCAGCGTGCCGGCAAGCGCGAAGTGGAGCCGCTTTATACCGTAGCAGACGCCATGCAGGTGAAGGAATATCTGTACACCTGCGAGTACGGCGAGGAAGTGGCTTTGTGTGATGGTGTGAAAGCGGTGTTTACCGATGCAGGTCATTTGCTGGGCAGCGCCAGCATCACCCTGACGCTGACGGAGGGAGACGTTACCAAAACCATCGTCTTTTCCGGCGATATCGGCAATATGCGCCAGCCCATCATTCGGGATCCTGTGCTGCTGCACCGGGCCGACTATGTGGTGATGGAAAGCACCTACGGCGACCGGGAGCACAACGAGGTGCCCAGCTATACCGAAGGCCTGGCGGCGGTGATCGACGAAACGCTGGGCAAGGGCGGCAATGTGGTGATCCCTTCCTTTGCTGTGGGCCGCACCCAGGAGTTGTTGTATTTTATCCGCGAAATCAAAGAAAAGGGCATGGTGCATTCTGTGCCGAATTTCCCTGTGTATATCGACAGTCCGCTGGCCCGGGAGGCTACGGAGGTCTTTTCCGGCGATCTGCGGGGATATCTTGATGAAGAAGCCATCGCGTTGGTGCAGAGCGGCGTGAATATGTTCACATTTCCGGGCCTGATGATGACTTCCACCAGCGAGGAATCCAAAGCGCTGAATATGGATATGACGCCGAAAGTAATCATTTCCGCATCGGGCATGTGTGATGCCGGCCGCATCCGGCACCACCTCAAGCACAACCTGTGGCGCAGCGAATGCACCATTTGCTTTGTGGGGTATCAAGCGCAGGGATCTCTAGGTGCGCGGCTGCTGGACGGGGTGGATAAGGTGCGCCTTTTCGGTGAAGAGATCGCAGTGCACGCCCGCATTGTAAAATTTGAAGGGATGTCCTCTCACGCGGATCTGTCGAACCTCGTGGAATGGATCGGCGCGTTTGCACCAAGACCGGAGCATGTGTTTGTAGTGCACGGCGACGCGGATGTGGCGCCGGTGTTTGCGCAGAATCTGAAAGATCGGGGCTATCCGGTTCATGCGCCGGAATATACCGAGGTGTACGATCTGGCGGAGAACCGCATGATTTCCGCCGGTTATACGCCGGAACGGAAAAAGACGGTGCCTGCGGATAAAGGTTCTGCTGCATACCAGAGACTGGAGAACGTGGGCCTTCTGCTGCAGGAGGTTATCCGCCACAACAAAGGCGGCACGAACAAGGATCTGGGCAAATTTGCCGATCAGATCCGGGCGCTGATTGAAAAGTGGGACCGCTGAGACGGAAGCGTGGCGCATTACAGAGCAGAGAAGCTTCTGTGCTGCTTCAAACATTTCAGCGGGTAAGCCGGATAAGCGGCGCCGGGGATTTTCCCCGGCGCCGTTTTGGCACGGGGGAGAGGAAACCCTTGCGGGAAAGCGGTTCTTATTGTAAAATAAAAACTTAAAGAAGGGCGCTGTGCCGAAAAAGGAGTGCTGAAACGCTGCCATGGATGTGATCAGAAAAAATGAGGTCTATACCGTCTCCATTACCGGCTATTCCAGCGAAGGGCTGGGTGTGGCCCGGGTGGATGGACAAGTGTTGTTTGTCCATGGCGGCATTGCCGGCGAGGAGTGCGACGTACTGGTGATGAAGGTACTGAAAAATACGGCCTTTGGAAAAGTGGTGGCAGTGCGCCGCGCCTCACCGCACCGTGCGGAACCGGCATGCCCTTACTTTGGGAAGTGCGGCGGCTGTGCATTCTGGCATATGGACTATGAGGAAGAACTTTCCGCCAAGCGGCAGAAAGTTTGGGACGCGCTGGAGCGCCTGGGCGGCCAGACGCCGCCAGAACTTCCCATTCTCCCGAGTCCTTCCGTGCTCCATTATCGGAATAAGGTGCAGTATCCGGTGGCGCCGCCGCATCAAATCGGGTTTTACCGTGCGCGGAGCCATCAGATAATTGAAGTGGAGCACTGCCTGATTCAAAGTCAGGCGGCGGAGCGGGTCGCCGCGGCAGTGCGGAACTGGATGGCGGAGCATCAGGTGAATGCTTACGATGAGCAGACGGGAAAGGGCTGGCTGCGCCACCTCTATGTCCGCACAGCACAGAATGGAGCGGCTCTGGTGTGCCTGGTGGCGACGGGAAAAAACGTGCCTGCAGAGGATGCGCTGATCGGTGCGGTGCGGACAGCTTGGCCGGATACGGCTGGCATTGTGCTGAATGTAAACGCGCGGCCGGGCAACAGTATTTTGGGGCCGGATTACCGTGTGCTGTGGGGTGCGGCAGAATTGGAGGATACGCTGTGCGGCCATGTGTTTGCGCTGTCGGTGCCGTCGTTTTATCAGGTAAACCGCGACCAGGCTGAACAGCTGTATGCGCTGGCAGTGGAATTTGCGAATCTGAAAGGCGGGGAAACGGCGCTGGAGCTGTACTGCGGTGCGGGCACCATCACGCTGGCCCTGGCGGAAGTAGCCGGGCGGGTGATTGGTGCGGAGATCGTGCCGGAAGCAATCGAAAATGCCAAAGCAAATGCTGTGCACAACGGTATTTCCAACGTGGAGTTTTTCTGCGGCGACGCCGGAGAAATGGCGCAAAAATGCGCCGCCGAGGGGCTGCGGCCCGATGTGGTGGTTGTGGACCCACCCCGCAAAGGGCTGGCACCGGAGGTAATTGATGCTGTTGCGGCTATGGATCCGGCGCGGGTGGTGTATATATCCTGCGATCCGGCCACACTGGGGCGGGATGTAAAGCGCTTTGCTGCATCTGGTTATCGTCTGCACCGCGCTGCGGCGGTGGATATGTTTCCGCGAACGCACCATGTGGAGACGGTAACACTGATGATAAAGGAGGGATAAGCGATGCGGGGCAAAACTATCCGACAATTTTTAATTGATGGGATTCCGGACGGCAGATGGGTAAGCGAGCTGTCCAATTGGACAGGAAAAGCATATAAAATACCACGCACTTATATCAATCAATGTGCAGATAGAATCGATTTGGAGTATACAGGAGTTTATTTCCTGTTTGGACAGAATGAAAACAGCGAACGGCCTCAAGTTTATATCGGAGAAACAGAAAACATCTTGGTTCGGCTTAAGCAGCATTTGCAGGACAAAGATTTTTGGACGGAATGCGTTGCCTTTATCAGCAAAGACAACAATTTGAACAAAGCGCATATCAAATATTTGGAAAATCATTTATACTGCATCGCAAAGGCGACAAAGCGGTATGAAATCATTAATGCGAATACGCCGACAGAGTCTTCGATTTCTGAGATGGATCGGGCGGAGATGGATGAATTTATTGATAATATGCGTCTCATTCTCGGTGTGTTGGGGCATAAGGTTCTTGAAACGCAGGTGGGGAATGTGCCTGGCAAACATGCGCCGATTTTCTGTTTAAAAGATCGAACCGGGGCAGAGGCCCGGGGAAGACAGACATCGGATGGATTTGCGATTCTGGCAGGATCCAGAATTGCGCAAAACACGGCGTCTTCCCTGGCGCGATCCATTTTTCATAAACGTCAGCAGCTTATGGATATGGGAATTATTGACGCAAACTATACCTTTACGCAGGATTGGCCTTTTAGCAGCCCATCGTATGCTGCGGGTATGGTGGTTGGCTACAGTATCAATGGACGCGTTGCGTGGAAAGACAAGGCGGGCGTGTCATTGGGAGAAGCTGAAATAAAAGATTGAATTGGACTTCGCGGTTGGATTTTGCGGTAATATACATTATAACTTGATCTTCTGTGACGGATCTTGCCCTATTCAGGCAGATATGGAAGATGCACGGGATACTGGGAGGAGAATATCTTTGATACGAAAAGCAACCATGCAGGATATTGACGCGGTCGCACAGATTTATGAAGCGGTCCATGACGCTGAAGAAGCCGGTGCGCTGTGCATCGGATGGGACCGCTCTGTTTATCCGGTGCGCCAGACGGCACTTGCCGCGCTGGCGCGGGAGGATCTCTTTGTGGAAGAGGAAGAGGGGGCTGTAGTGGCTGCGGCTATCATCAATCAGACTCAGGTGCCGGAGTACGCGCTGTGCCCATGGGAATACCCGGCGCAGGAGAATGAGGTCATGGTGCTCCACACCCTGGTGGTGGACCCGCGCTGCAGCGGCCGGGGCTACGGAACGGCCTTTGTAGCCTTTTACGAAGAGTATGCTGGCGCCCACGGCTGTGCGTACCTGCGCATGGATACGCAGGAGATGAACCGGGGCGCGCGGCGGCTGTATGCCGGCTTGGGTTATCGGGAGCCTGGCATTGTGCCCTGCGTGTTCAACGGGATTCCCGATGTACGGCTGGTATGCCTGGAAAAGAAACTGGACCTGGCAACGCAGGCGCAGTAAAACGAAGCTGGGGCAGGAAGGAGAAAACGTGAAAGAGATCCTTGTGGTTGGCGGCGGTGCCGCCGGCATTGCCGCCGCGCTCAGCGCTGCCGAGGCAGGCGGCCGTGTGACGATCCTCGAAGGATTGAACCGGCCCGGGAAAAAACTGCTCGTTACTGGGAACGGGCGGTGCAATTTGGGCAATACCCGGATTGCGCCGGAATGCTATCACACGGCGCGGCCCGATCGGTTGAAAGTGCTGCTGAAGCAGATGCCGGCGACGCTGACGACAGACTTTTTTGAACGCTGGGGCCTGATGACAATGGCCGACGAGGCGGGGCGGCTGTATCCATACTGCCGTCAGGCCTCCATGGTGGTGGATGTGCTGCTGCTGGCGCTGCAGCGCCGCGGCGTCGCGGTGGAAACGGACTGCACAGTGACCGAGGCTTTTTGGGATCGCGGTGGTTTTACGGTAAAAAGTAGTCAGGGCAGCCGTTGGCGGAGTGATGCACTCATTCTGGCTGCCGGCGGAAAAGCTGCGCCCAAACAGGGCTTGAACGGCGGGGGTTATGCGCTGGCCAAAGGATTTGGCCACAGCTGCACGCCGCTGTATCCCTGCCTGACGGCGCTGCGCTGCACCCACTCGGCGCTGCGGGGACTCAAGGGAATCCGCGTGTTGTGTACGGTGGCTCTGTGCGCCGGCGGGCGGGAGATTGCCAGGGAATCGGGAGAACTGCAGCTGACAGAGTATGGCGTATCGGGTATTCCTGCCATGCAGCTCTCCTGTCGCCTCGGTGCGCAGAAAGGAGCCAATGTATCCGTGGACTTTTTTCCGGACTGCAGTATGCGTGCGCTGCACACGCTGCTGCGCCGGCGGGCGGAGGAGTGTCCTGACAGTACGCTGGAGGATGCATTTTTGGGCCTGCTGCACAAGCGCATTATGTATGCGCTGATGAAAGAAGCGGGGCTTTCCCCCTTGTCCCGCACGGTTCGGACGCTGCGTCCAGAAGAGCTGGCCCGCTTGGCAGAGCTGCTGAAAAACTGGCGTCTGCCGGTGGAAGGCCCCATGGGGTGGGAGCAGGCTCAGGTGACCGGCGGCGGGATAGCGTTGCAGGAGATTGGAGACGATTTTCAGTCCCGCTGCCGTCCCGGGCTGTACCTGGCGGGAGAAGTGTTGGACGTAGCCGGGGAGTGCGGAGGATACAACCTGCACTGGGCTTGGTGCTCCGGTATTCTGGCAGGCCGCCGGGCGGTTGGGGAGGCGGAATTGTGAACAAGGAAGCGAAAAACGGCACGGCGGGACAGTATGCGCTCACAGTCATTGCCCGCATCCACAGCGACTTTAAGACGAAATTCGGCATTCCCCGCCAGAGCGGCCTGATTGATGCGCTGACGGCAGAGGTGGTATTTGAGCCGGAATTTCGGAACGCTGACGCCCTGCGCGGCATCGAGGGCTTTTCCCATCTGTGGCTCATCTGGCAGTTTTCTGCCGCCGCTGGGCGGCCCTGGTCGCCCACGGTGCGGCCGCCCCGGCTGGGCGGAAATACGCGCATGGGCGTGTTTGCCACACGCTCGCCGTTTCGGCCCAATGCTCTGGGACTTTCCTGTGTGCAGCTGCTGGACGTTTGCCGGGAACAGGAGCGGGGGTGTGTGCTGCATGTGGCGGGAGCTGATCTGATGGACGGTACGCCGATTTACGACATTAAACCTTACATTCCCTATGCCGACTGCCGCCCGGAAGCTTCCGGCGGCTTTACGGATCAGACGCCCCGGCGCCTTCTGCAGGTGGACTTTCCGCGCGAGTGGCTTGAACGGGTGCCGGAGAACAAACGCGCGGCGCTGTGCGCCGTGCTGGAAAACGACCCGCGCCCATCGTATCAGCATGACGCCGGCCGAGTATACGGCTTTGTTTTTGCCGGCTGCGAGGTGCGTTTCACGGTGGATGGAGAGGTTCTTACTGTGCGCAGCGTTGGGCCGGAGAACGGAGCGTGAGCGGCGTCGGGCCGGTCAAAAAACAGGAGAGGAGCGGCGGCCATGGCAAAAGAAGGACTGTATTCTATTGGAAAGGTGAGCAAAATCTGCGACGTGTCGCCGCGGACGCTGCGCTATTATGAGGAAGTGGGCCTGCTGCAGCCCGATCGCATCAACGAGCGCAGCGGTTACCGCTATTACAGTGCCGAGAGCATGTACCAGGTGCAGGTGATTCGCTATTTGAGCGACGAGGGCTTTTCGCTGGAGGAAATCGGCCAGATCCTGCATGAGGAAGATCTGGTGAAGCTGCGGGAGATCTTTGCAGGGAAAATCGCTTCTACCCGCCGCACCATCGACTACTATCACCGCCGGGAGGAGAGCCTGAAGGCGTGGTACGAGCTGTTTGTAGAAGGAGAATGGGTGCTGCGGCACGGGGGACTTTCCCCGGCGGCCCGTTACATTCCCCGGGAACGTTACCTCTGCTACCGCTGCCGCTACGACGGCGCGGAGAAGTCGGCCGCCTACATTGAGGCTAATTATAAAACATTTTCCAAACTGGGCGGACGGGCTATGGTGGACGTGGGCGGTGCGGTGTATGTGCGCTTTGATTCCTTCCAGGCGCGGATGGAAGGGCAGCCAACGCAGATGGCATTTTTGGAGCACATGCAGCCTGGCAGCCGCCAGCGGGAGGAAACGATTCTTCTGGGCGGCTTCACAGCGGTGACAGGCTATCATTTGGGTGCGCTCGAACAGGTGCGTGAGACGTATGCGGCGCTGCTGGAGTGGGCGGCGCGGCATGGTTTTACCCTGCGGGGCGACGTGTTTGAGCGCCGCGTGATCGATTCGTATTCCACTTCGCTGCAGGAGCACTTTGTCACGGAATTGCTGCTGCCGGTGGAAGAAGATGTGTCGGGATTTTTGGGGGAGCTGATGGAAGAAGCGGCGGAGGAAGCCGGCGGGAAACCGCGAGAGTTTGATGCAACGTAAAACTCCTGTCTCTGTTTATGGACGGTTCTGAGCCGCAGGGCAATCCGGGAAAAACATGATATTACAAGGAGACAAGACAGTTTTTCGGATGGTTTCTTTGTGTTTGAACTGATTGGCACGGCATGCCTGGAATACTGCAACGCATTTGCGAAGCTCCTGCCCGCGCTGGGGGTGATTGTGAGCTATGCCCTGGCGCTCATTATTGCCGGCATTGCTGTGCTGAATTGGCACGGCTGAGCAGGCACTCTGTTTTTTGTTTTGACTCCTGTTGTAACTGTTCATAAAAGGGCGCCGGAGCGAATTTGCTCCGGCGCCCTTTGCGTTTATGCGGCAAAGCGGTGCTCTGCCAGGGTGGGGTTCAGGATCAGAACAGATAGAGGATCGAAAGCACCAGTGCGGCAAAAGCCGCGGCCAGTACCAGGAGTATTTTGTCCCGGCAGATCACTTCCACCGGATCGCCGTCGGAATCGCCCTCTACGGTCAAACTGTATTTCATGCATAAACAGATTACCAGCGGAACAGTCCACACCATGCCGTTTGCAGCGCCCATGCTCCAGAGAGCATAGAAGGTGATCGAAAGGCCCAGGCTGATCTGCATGTATTTGTCGAGATAGTCATAGGTATAGTATTTGAGCACCTTGCGGGTATCTCCCTTTTGGCGCGCCAGTTCGCCCCGGCGTTTGCCCAGTCCCAGATAGAAAGATATGGCGATGACGGTGAGATAAAGCCAATCGGAGATAGCGATACCTGTGACCGCAGCACCGAAAAGTACCCGCAGCAGAAAACCGGACACCAACAGGGCAATATCGAGAATAGGGACATTTTTCAATCCCAGACTATAACCGATATTGACGGCAAAATAAATGGCAAGGCAAAGGTAACTTTCCAGTGGGAAATTGCACCAGAAGCTCAACAGAAGCATCACGGCCAGCAGCACGGCAGCTTCGGCGGCGGCCTGCATTGGGGAAATGGCACCGCTGGCGATGGGGCGGCTTTTTTTGGTGGGATGCAGCCGGTCCCGCGGCGCGTCGCAGATGTCGTTGATAATATAGACCACTGAAGCCAGACAGCAGAACGCCACAAAGCCGCACACAGCGCTTTGCAGTACCGGCGCATCAAACAGTGCGCCGCCAAAAACGAGCGGCAGGAAGATTAAAAGGTTTTTCAAAGCGTGTTTTGGCCGCAGTAAACGGATATAGGGTTTCAAGTGCTCACCCCCCAATATAATGTACGAGCTGGAAATAGCCCGGGAGATTCAATAGGATTTCGCACAGCAGAAATACGGACAGGGCAATCGGTGGGATCTTGTCCCATGTTCCTGCGGGCTGTTCTTTCGGGCGCAGCAGAAGCGCTGCGATCAGAAGCTGTGCGGAAAGATGGTGCAGAGAATAGAGAAAACCTTCTTTCAGGCCGTACTGCAGCGCACCGTGCAGTAGAAGGTTGAAAATGAGCACGCCCAGGGGAGCCAGCAGAAGCGGATCGCGGCGCCCTTTGATGACGGCGGCAATCAGCACGGCGCACCAAAACGCCATGGCGGCCACGATCAGCGGCGGGGCGGAAGGCAGAAACGAAAGCGCGTCGCCGGGATAATCTCCAAAGGGGGTAGCGTTTTGCGTATCCAAAAAGAAAAACGTGGAGCCGAAGAAAATGAAAAAGGCATAGCGCAGCATGGTGAGGAGGGGGAAGTGGTCGCTGTAATTTTCTGCGCTGCCGAAGCAGACAGACAGCGTGTCCTGAAAAAAGATGCGGCCTGCCGGAGACAGCGCTACGGCCAGACAAAAGCACACGCCTCCCAGTACAAGCAGCGCCAGACGCTTTTTCAGGCTCTGTGTGGATGTGGCGAATACGATAATGGCCCAGAGAAAGGCGTTGGTGATGGTCACGCCTGCGGCCAGAACGCCCAAGAATACTACAGCGGCGGAGTTTTTCCGGCGTGCGTAGTAATAGCTCATCAGAAGAATGCAGCTGGAGTTGATATAGCTCTCGGCAATGAAAGTGTAGAAGAGGGTAGAAAAGGACAGCGCATAGATGGCGCACAGCAGCACGGTGTGGCGCGGACGCAGATGGTAAAATTCATCGAGAATTTTATACAGGTAAAGCACGGATACCAGAGAAACACATAACTGCAGCAGGACGATCAGCTCGTAGTGATGACGCAGGCTGATGGGGCCGAGGATGGTGGACTCAAGGCAGGTGAACAGCCATCCGAACACGATCAGAAGCGGGTGTTTGACAATGCGTGGGGATTCGTCCATCGTGGTGGAGAAGAAATAATTGGTGTAATAGATGTCGTCTGCGGAAAACAGACGGTCGTTGTGCGCCCCTTCGATGGAATACAGAGGCGTCTGGCACAACAGAACGAACAGGAGGATATAGAGCGCGCACAAAAAGGCGAAGCCGATCCATTTCGGAGAAAGCTGCGGGCGCTGTGAGTCTGCCAAATAGTGTTCCAAAGTGATAATCTCCTTGCTGTATTGCGTGCGGCGCTCCTGTTCCGGGGCCGCATTCGGTTGAATTTTGCATGGGTATCTGCTAAGATAAAGAGCATATGTGAAACAACAGAAATGAATGTGGGACAATGCTATGAATGTATATGATTTTGACAAAACCATCTATCGGGGCGACAGCACCGTGGATTTTTGGCGCCATTGCCTAAGGCGGTATCCCGGGGCTGCCCGGGCGCTGCCGGGCACGTTGGCCAAGGCGCTGGCCTTTCGGCAGGGCAACTGTAGCCGGGAGCAGTTTAAAGAGCGCTTTTATCAATTTCTGCGCTTTGTGCCGGAGGCGGCGCAGGAAGCGGAACGCTTCTGGGACCGCCATCTTATTGGTATCGAGCCGTGGTACCGGGCACAGCAATCGAATACGGACGTGATTATTTCCGCTTCGCCGGATTTTTTGATCGGCGCGGCCTGCCGCCGCCTGGGCGTGCGCTTTCTCGCTTCGCCGGTGGACGCGCGTAGCGGACAGCTGTTGGGACCGAACTGCCGGGGAGAAGAAAAGGTGCGGCGCTTCCGGAGCGCTTACGGCGCGGCGGAGGTGGAACGGTTCTATTCCGACTCCTGTTCTGACGCGCCTCTGGCTGCTTTGGCGCAGGAGGCATTTCTCGTGCGTCGGGGACAGGTTTTGCCTTGGCTTTGGCAAGGGAAAGAAAAGGAGCGGAAAGCATGAAGAAAAATAAACAAAATCTGCCGCTGGGCATTATCCTGATGCTGACGGCGTCGCTGCTCACCTGCGTGGGCCAGTTGTGCTGGAAGCTGTCGGCCTCCGGCGCCCTGTGGCTGGTGCTGGTGGGATTTGTGCTCTATGGCTGCGGCGCGCTGTTAATGGTGGTGGCCCTGCGGTTTGGGGAACTTTCCATTCTGCATCCCATGCTGAGCGCGGGATATGTGCTTTCCATTGTTCTGGGCGGCGTGGTGCTGGGCGAAAGCGTTACGGCGTACAAAGCTGCGGGGGTGGCGGTCATCCTTCTGGGATTGGTGCTGCTCAGCGCGCCGGAGAAAAAGGAGGATCGGCCATGCTGATCGGGATCGCCCTTTTGATGACGTTTTTGGGATCTCTGGGCGCGTTCTTCCTGAAAAAGAGTACCGGCGGCTCTCTGGGCCTGCGTGCATTGTTGTGCAATCGCTTTTTGTACCTTGGGGGTGTGTTTTATGTAGCGGGCGCATTGCTGAACATTGCGCTGCTGCACCGGATGGAATATTCCGTGATTTATCCCATGACGGCGATCACATATATCTGGACGCTGGTTCTTTCGGCGCTGTTTTTACAGGAGAAGATCACGCTGCGCAAATTGCTGGGCGTGGCGTTTATTGTGTTTGGTGTGTTTCTGCTGACGCGCGGATAGGGAACGCTTCAACTTTCGGCATTGACCAGGACAAACGTGATGTCGTGGGGCGTTTCGTAAAAATACTGCTCCCCCATCTTTTGGGATTCCGGTTCCCACAGCCATGCGCTGTTGGGATAGCGCACAACGGTAATTTCCGTTTCGCCCCGGGCCATGGCCTGGGCAATGGAATGCTCCCGGGCCATTTCAGCCTGGTGGATGGGGAAATAGATCTGCAGGTAAAAGACCCAGACGCCGGCGGCGAGCACGGCGGCTGCGGCCGTTGCGGCGCGTGCCGGCCGTTGGACATCCGCCAGCGCTGCCTGCAAAAGATTTCCGGCGGTCAGGAGCAACAGTACATAGGATAAAAACAGACACCGCGGCCCGATAGGAGACACGACAGCCAGCGGTGCTGCCGCGGCGGCTGCACTGAGCAGGAAAAAGACTGCCCGCCGCCGCTGCAGTCCTTCCGGCACCCAGAGCAGGCAGGAAAGCAGCAGTGTGAATCCCCAAATCAGCGCGATGAGCAGTCGAAGCTTCAGCGTGGGAACAGGCCCGCCCAGCAGCTGTCCGGCGAGATACCACAGTGCTGCCGCGGTGATCACGGCAGCGAGTAAGACGTCGCTCCAGCGTTTTTTGCGCAGGGAGAAGAAAAAGAACAGGCATAGCGCTGCCAGCGAGAGATAGAGCACGGGGGATGTTTCAATCAGGCTTTGGAGCATATCGGGAAGGTTTTCCCGCGCTGTGTTCAAAAAACCCTGCAATCCGCGTTCCATGGTGTAGGCGTTGTCCTCGTTCCCGATGGCGCGGTAAGCTGGGGAAAGAAACAGCAGAGCGGTTCCGAGAACGCAGCCGGCGGTGTGGAAGAAAAGCACGAGGGAGAAACGGCGCTGTTCGAGGATATACCAAGCCAGAAGAACGAGAGAGGCCAGAAGAGCGTACAGTGTATTGTGCTCAATAAACAGTTGGCCTGAGAAGCCCAGCAGAAAAGCGCCCAGAGCCGCACTTGGGGCGTCACGCATCGGCTCTTTTTCAAAAACCGGCCGGGCCAGGACAAAAAAGAGCAGGGTAGTGGCCACTGGGGGAACATAATTGAAAAAGCCGGCGGCCCAGGGATAGACTTGGGCAAACATCGCTTGAGGCAGAACCAGCAGTGCGGTGAACGTCAGCAGTACAGGAATTGGTGTCAGGCGGTTGATGTTTTTGGCGGCTGCAAGAATCAGAATAAATAAAATGCCGCCGCGCAGCACGGCCCGCAGCGCAGCGTGGCTACCGGCGCAATAGGCGAGCAGGTTGCCCAGCAGGCGCGGATTGGTGGTTTGGTACTTTTCTATGAGAAGCTCTGCAAGCTCGGAGAGCGTATGCAGGTTCTGCCCTACGGTTTCCCGGTACCAGTCGTCTCCGGTGACGGGGAACAGGGCGCTCAGGGCCAGCAGGGCGGCCAGCAGCGCTGCCAGCGTGAGCAAGAGCGGCATCCGGATGCCGGGGGTGTGAGACTTTGCCATGGCTGGCACTTCCTTTCGTAAACCACAGTTTGGCCGCTGCTGCGGCACCACATAACCGGCCCCGCCGCAGAACGTGCGGCGGGGCCGGAAACGGCGCGGAACAGATCCTGCGGCCACGCGTCAGAGAGGTGTTTTTAGCCGGTCAGCCGGCGTATTTGGAAAACATCTCCTGCATGGCCTGGAACTGAGCCAGCTTATCGGCGGCCTGGGGCTGATCTTTCAAGAAGCTGCAGGCGGATGCGATGTGAGCTTTGGCATTGGCCCAGTTTTGCTGCTTGGCATACAGCGCTGCCAGATTGGCGTGGGTGACGGCGGATTCGACGGCATGAGCGGGCAGCCCATCCATAATGACAGCGGCATGCATCAGACAGGCGGCGGCCTGATCCAGCTGGCCCAGGTCGGAATAGGCTGCGCTCATATTGTTGTACAGGCCCGCGTAGTGCTCATCCATGGGAGAGAGTTTCTCCTCGTAGATGGCCTGGCACTGCTGGAACAGTTCCAGCGCCTTCTGGCTCTGGCCCGCGAAGCGGTAGGCTGTGGCGGCATTGAGCAGTGTGGTGGCGTGGGACAGGGAACCAAGACGGTATTCCTTGCTGCACAAATCCAAAGCCTGCTCTGCTACGCGGATGGCCTCTTCAAAACGCTGCTGGGAGCGATAGAAACCAGTCAGTTCGTTAATAATGGCAAGTGATGCGTCGGCGTCGTGCTCCTGATTGGCCATTACCATTTGCGTGAGGAGATACGGCTCCACTTGTTCGATCTGGCCTGCGGCGAACAGTCCGTCCAAATGCTGATAAAATGCGGTAATATTCATAGAGGGAAACACTCCTTCCGGGCGCTTGGCCCATATTTTGTCTGTCAGAACCTATGGATTAAAAAACAACTTATTCCCAATATATATTGTATTTAGTGTAACGTATTTGCTGCGGAAATGCAAGCCCCAGAGCTCTTGTGTCCCCGAAAAAAGGGACAGCACGGTTCTGCGGTGCCGCCCCTTTTCTGCGGAATCCTGCACAGTGGGCTGCTGCGGTGCGTTTACAGAAAAAGCTGCAGCAAAAAGATAGCCAGCAGATGCGCGGGGTAGTATAGATAAAAAAACCACTTGGAAAGGCGGATATCTGTGCCGATGGGGAGAAAAATGAACGGCAGCGCAAGCAAAGAAAAAATCTCAAAACCCACCGCATAATTTCCGAGTTTCCAAGAGAGCGGATCGGCCATGGAGCCGTTGAGCGCGGGCAGGTAGCTGAGCGTGTACAGAAGAAAGCCCAGCCAGGGTTTATTCCGGCATAGATAGAAAATCAGCATCAGGATCAGTCCGGTTTGTGCGTAATCAAAATTGACTGCGCACAGCAGGATGAGCCCAACGAGAAACAGCCACCATTTCCGTTCCTTAAAGCCCCAGGTCGCCAGGAGGCTAACCAGCAAGGTAAAGAAGATGTTTAGATTAAATAGATTCCCGGGGATGTTATCGGCGTGAAAAGCCAGGATCCAGAATGGTTGGGAGATCAAGGCAAAAGCGCCCAGACGCAGGGCGTATTTTCGGATGTCGTGGGTATAGAGCATCCCGACGGTCAGGCAATAGCAAAAGAGTGGAAAGGCGATTCGTCCGATCCATCGAAAGGCGGGGTATTCCGGGAAAAAGACGGTTCCGACGTGGTCGATCGTCATAGCCGCAATGGCGATGATTTTGATAAAGTTGGTATTCAGATTGGTTTTGAGTTTGACTGGGACGCTGGTTTCCATGGCGGTGTTCTCCTTTGCGCTGGAGTTATTGATGTACTGCAAGAAAAAATCCGCTTTCCTAAAAAGGAAAGCGGATTTGGCGGAGAGAAAGGGATTCGAACCCTTGATACCTTTATAGGGTATACACGATTTCCAATCGTGCGCCTTCGACCAGCTCAGCCATCTCTCCAGGCTTCGTGCTCGTAACAGCACGATTTATTTTACCAGATTTTTTTGGTTTGTCAAGGGACTTTTTCAAAGAAAGTTTAGAAAAATGCAATTTCGGAGAAAATGAGGCAGGGGGCGGAAACGCCGTGCAGTTTTTGCCCGGAATTTCCGCCCCGCCTTCTGCCTTTTGTGCTTGCTCAGTGGAATTTGTGCGAAATGTTGTCTACGACGTCATCCACGGCGTTACCCATGGCGCGCATGGTGTTGCCGGCGCGCGTTTTCGCGGAAGAGTCGCCAACGAGCATCAGTGCCTCCACTGCTGCGCCGGCCAGTGCGCCGACACAGATACCGCGCAGAAAATCGGTATGCATGTTTTTCATCACTCCTTTTTCGGTCTGGCTATAGTATGACCGGTAGAAAGAAAAAAAGACGGGGCGGAAGAAGCTTTTTTGTTGCTAAAAACAGGTAGAAATAGTATAATATTTATATTTGTAACGATCCGTTGGACCGCGCGTGCAAAGAACGCGGCGGCAGAAAAGAATCGGAGGGAATCGGATGGGCAAAAAACTGATCCGCGGCGCGCGGGTAATCGACCCCGCCTGTGGGCGGGACGAGCCGTGCGAGCTGTTGCTCGAAGGGGGCCTGATTGCTGCGGTGGGGCATGATTTGCCGGCGGAAGGCGCGCAGATCATCAACGCTGCAGGCCTTGTGGCTGCGCCGGGTCTTGTGGACATGCATACCCATATGCGCGAGCCGGGCTTTGAGGACAAAGAAACCATCGCTACCGGTACAGCGGCGGCGGCACGCGGCGGCGTGACCAGCATTCTGGCCATGGCCAACACCTGCCCTGTTATTGACAGACCGGAGCGCGTGGCGGATTTTTACAATCGCGCCATGCGCAGCGCCAAGGTGCGGGCCTACACGGTGGGTGCGGTGTCGCTGGGCATGCAGGGCAAGGAGATTACTGATGTGGAGGATCTGCTCTCTGCTGGGGCAGCAGCGCTGAGCGATGACGGCGTGCCGTTGATGAGCGCGGAAATCATGCGTGAAGCGCTGATCCGTATGAAGCCGTCGGGGCTGCCGATCCTGTCCCATAGTGAAGATGGCGACCTGGTGCGCGCGGGCGTGATGAATGAAGGCGCTCTGTCCCGAAAGCTGGGCTATAAAGGACGCCCGGCGGTAGCCGAGGAGTTGTTGCTGGTGCGCGACGGAATGCTGGCAGCTGATGTGGGGGGCTATGTGCATGTCTGCCATGTGAGTACCAAAGGCTCGGTGGATTATATCCGCCGGATGAAAGCTGCGGGCATCCATGTCACTGCAGAGACCTGCCCACAGTATTTCACCCTGACAGAAGAAGAGATTGAAAAGCAGGGGGCGATGGCGAAAGTGAACCCGCCGCTGCGCACCCGGGCGGACGTGGAAGCGATCCTCGAAGGGTTGGAGGACGGCACGCTGGACTGTATTATCACCGACCATGCGCCTCACACTGTGGAGGAGAAGGCGAGGGAGCTGCCTAAAGCGCCCAGCGGCATGGTGGGCCTGGAAACGTCGCTGGCTCTGTCGCTGACGGTGCTGCACCACCAGTTGGGCTGGCCGCTGATGAAAGTGTTGCGGGCCATGAGCACGGCGCCGGCGGGCATTCTGCAGTTGGACGCGGGGTCGCTGCGCGTCGGCGCACCGGCGGATATTGTGCTGTTTGACCCGGAGGAAACGTGGACGGTGCGTCCTGAGGCGTTTGCTTCCAAAGGCCGCAACACGCCCTTTGCCGGCTGGGAACTGAAAGGGCGCGTGCGCTGCACCGTCGTCGGCGGCGAAACGGTCTACGATGCCGAAGCGGCACGCTGATCCGGTGGCCGCAATATATGCGATACGAACAAGACAAATGAGTTTCAAAATAAAAAAGAGAATGATAAAGGAGTTGCCGCACGATGTCTTTTGAACGCTTGCAGGATAAAATCCGCGAAATGAAGAACCCCACGGTGGCTGGACTGGATCCGAAGCTGGAGTATGTGCCGTCTTTCATCGTAGAGGAAAAAATGAAGCAATACGGCCAGACGCTGCGCTGCGCAGCCGAAGCCATTTACGAGTACAATGTGGGGCTGATCGACGCGCTGTGCGATGTAGTACCCGCAGTGAAGCCCCAGAGCGCCTTTTATGAGCGCTTTGGCTTTGAAGGCGTGGAAGTGCTGAAGCGCACCGTGGATTATGCCAAAAGCAAAGGGCTTTATGTCATCATGGACGCCAAACGCGGCGACATCGGTTCCACCGCCGAGGGCTACAGCGAGGCATACCTCGGCAGCGTAACAATCGGCGAAACGGAAGTGGAGCCGTTTGGCTGTGATTGCCTGACCATCAATGCCTACCTTGGCAGCGATGGCATCAATCCTTTCATTAAAGACTGTGTGGCCCGGGATCGGGCGGTGTTTGCTCTGGTCAAGACCTCCAACCCCTCCTCCGGCGAGCTGCAGAATATTGTGGCCGGGGACCGCAAGGTTTACAATGTGGTGGGCGATCTGCTGGAGCGCTTGAGCAAAGATACGGTGGACAAATACGGCTACACTTGTGTAGGCGCGGTCACCGGCGCCACGTACCCCATGGATATCCGCGATCTGCGCCGCCGTCTGGAAAAGACGTTTTTCCTGGTGCCCGGCTATGGCGCGCAGGGCGGCAAAGCAGAAGATGTGCAGTATGCTTTCGATGAATATGGTCACGGAGCCATCGTCAATTCTTCCAGAGGCATCATCTGCGCCTGGCAGAAAACCGGAAAAGAGGGAAAGGATTTTGGCGAAGCAGCCCGGGATGCGGCAATCGCCATGCGGGAAGATTTGAAGAAGTATATCACGGTTGTGTAACAATAGCAGATCTTTTCAAAACTCGGAAAAGGGAGACTCCCCCTGGGATCCCCCGCAAGAAAACAAAAGTTTGGGAGTGAAGTGGATATGCCGTATCAGCAGGATTGTAGTGTGTTGTCCCTGCGGGCATTGAATGAAAAAGCATATGAACTGATTTTGGAAGCGCCGGACATTGTTGCGGCAGCGCAGCCAGGACAGTTTGTGCATGTGAGCTGCGGTGAGGGGCACCTTCTGCGCCGCCCCATCAGCATCTGTGAGGCCAGCGGCATGCAGCTTCGGCTGGTGTTTGAGGTGCGCGGCGAGGGGACGGAGTGGCTCAGCCGGCGCACGAAAGGGGAGCGCGTCAGCGTGCTTGGTCCCCTGGGGCACGGATTCGATGTAGCGGGGAAACGGGTTCTCTTTATCGGCGGCGGCATCGGGGTACCGCCCCTGTTGTGGGCGGCCAAGCGCGCTGGAAGCGCCGATGCAGCGCTGGGCTTTGCTGCGGAAAACCGGGCCATTTTGATGGTGGATTTTGCCAAAGTGTGCGGCGAGGCCGCCCTGGCTACCGACGATGGGAGCCTGGGCCGTAAGGGAACGGCGCTGGATGCAGCCCGTGAGCTGCTGGAAAAGAATGAATACGACCTGATCTGTGCCTGCGGGCCGGAAGTGCTGCTGAAATACGCGGCACAGGCTGCTGAAGAGGCGGGGATCCCCTGCCAGGTGTCCATGGAAGAACGCATGGGCTGCGGTGTGGGCGCATGCCTGGTATGCGCTGTGAAACTGCGGGATGCCCATGGGGAAATTTATATGGGCCATGTCTGCAAAAACGGGCCGGTCTTTTCTGCTGAGGAGGTGGTTTTTGATGCCTGATCTGCGTGTGTCTCTGGCTGGGGTGGAGCTGAAAAACCCTATTGTGGTGGCTTCCGGTACATATGGGTTCGGCCATGAATACGGCGAATTTTATGATCTGTCCGAGCTGGGCGCCATCTGCGTCAAAGGATTGACGCCGGTGCGGCGGGACGGGAATCCGCCTCCGCGCATTGCTGAGACGCCTGCGGGCATCCTCAACAGCGTGGGTTTGCAGAATCCCGGTGTGGATGCTTTTATCGCTGAAGAAATGCCCTTTCTGCGGCAGTATGATGTAAAGATCATTGCCAATATCTCCGGAAATACGCCGGAAGAATACGGAGTGATGTGCGAAAAGCTGTCCGCTGCGGGGGTGGACATGATCGAAGTGAATATTTCCTGCCCCAATGTGAAAGCCGGCGGTCTGGCCTATGGCACCCGGCCGGAACTGGCGGCGGAAGTGACGGAGATTGCCAAAAAGCATTCCACAGTTCCTGTTATGGTCAAGCTTTCGCCCAATGTGACGGATATCGTTCAAATTGCCAAAGCGGTGGAGGACGCGGGCGCGGATGCCCTGTCGTTGATCAATACGCTGCTGGGCATGCGTATCGACATCCACAGCCGCCGCCCCATATTAAAGAACAATATGGGCGGGCTGTCCGGCCCTGCGGTGTTCCCTGTGGCAGTGCGCATGGTCTATCAGGTGCGCCAGGCCACGAAACTGCCCATCCTGGGCATGGGCGGCGTGGCCAAGGGCAGTGATGCGGCCGAGTTGATGATGGCCGGCGCCGATGCAGTGGCCGTGGGCACCGCCTGTTTTGCCGATGTCTTTGCGCCGCTGCGTGTGCGCGATGGCCTGCGGGACTATCTGGAACAGGAAGGCCTGAGCGCCCGGGCGCTGACCAATACAGTACAGCCTTGGTGAACGTATGAAGCAGGTGAAACTAATTTACCCAAAAGAGCCGGAGCCGACGCTTCGGGTCTCCCTCGGCGCAGAAGAGTGCCGCGCCCGGATTCACCATGAGCTGACCTATGATGGGAAGCTGCTGGACTGCCACCGCCTGCAGGCAGGGGAGAAACAGATCATCGTCAGCGTGTATGAGCGCTATTATTTCCGCGCGGGTAATGTTTTGACAGCCACGGTGACCATCGACGATCTGGAGGACGCCACCCGCGTGCACTGGGCCTGCGGCGGCGGGAGTGATTCGGCCCTGGTGCATTTTGACTGGGGCGCTGCGGATTCTTTTGGGACGCAGATTCGCAAAGTGCTGCAGGAATATGAATTGAAGAAAACAGAAGAAGGATAAGCGATTTATGACCAAAATTTATCTGGTGCGTCACGCCCAGGCCGAGGGGAACCTCTACCGCCGTGCCCACGGCATGTATGACAGCTGCGTTACCCCGCAGGGGTACGCGCAGATTGCGGCGCTGCGGCGCCGCTTTGCCGACATCCCGGTGGATGCCGTGTATTCCAGTCCGCTGCTGCGCACCCGGATCACGGCGGCGGCCATTTATGAACCGAAGCATATCCCGCTGCGCGTTCTGAACGATCTGCACGAGGTGAACTGCGGCCCCTGGGAAGACCGCACCTGGGGCGATATCCGCTATACTGACCCGGAGCAGCTGGAAAATTTCAACTATCATTTTGACCGCTGGCATGTGAACGGGGCCGAGAGCGCTAAAGACGTACGCGAGCGGATGCTGGGGGCGCTGCGCACCATTGTGTGTGAGCAGGAGGGCAAAACCGTGGCGGCTGTAAGCCACGGCATGGCCTCCCGTATTCTGCTGGGTACTCTGCGGGGCATGAGCCTGAAGGAAATCAGCGAACGCTTTCCCCATGGCGATAATACGGCCGTTTCCCTGATTGAATACGATCAGGGGAACTTCCGTGTGGTCTTTGCCAACGACACTGCCCACTTGAACGACGACCTTTCCACTTTTGCCCACCAAAGCTGGTGGAAAGGCAAAGACTGGCGGGACATCGGCTTGCGCTTTGTCCCGCTGGATATCGAGAGCAACGCCGGTGCGGCGCTCTACCAGCTCTGCCGGGCGGAAGGGTGGCTCAGCAGTCACGGTGCTATGGACCGCTATGACGGCGCGGCGTTTTATGCACAGGCCAGGGCAAACCAGGCTGTATATTCTGAAGCGGTGATGGCGGCGTACTGTGAAGATACTTTTGCGGGGCTCCTGCAGCTGGACACAGAGCAGGACAAAGCCGAGGGCGTGGGGCGCGTGCCCTTTGTGTACATGGCGCCGGATTACCGTAAGCAGGGTGCCGGCGTACAGCTGATCGGCGAAGCCGTGAGCCGCTACCGCCGCTTGGGGCGCAAGAAGCTGCGCCTGCGCTGTGCAGCAGAAAATGAAATCGCCCAGAATTTTTACCGGCGCATCGGTTTTCGTAAAATCGGAACGGACAGCACTGCCCCGGTGCATCTGGATCTTTTGGAACTGAATCTTGTTTGAAGGAGGAAACGAACGTGTCGGAGCATCTTGTGCGGCTGATTCCGCGGCTGCATACCTATCGCACCAATGAAGCATCCGCCCGGGCGGCGGTGTTGGCGCTGCAGAAATGTGTGAAAGCGGAAGAGATCTCGTTCTTCCAGAGCGGCCAGGTGGAATTTTTTGACTGCGGCAGCGCGCTGAACCATATTTCCTGCCCCCGCTGCGGCGCAGCGGTTCCACTGGACTGGTGGCAGCAGAAAATGGATGAGCATTATAAAAGCGACCATTTTTTTGTTTTGGAAGAAGACATGCCCTGCTGTAGCAAAACGGTCAGTCTGAACGATCTGCGCTATGAAGCGCCCTGTGGTTTTGCCAGCCTGTGTTTTACCGTTCGGGATCCGGAGGAAGCGGTGGGGCAGGAAGCGGTGGAATGCTTGAGCGAGCGTTTCGGCATTTTGTTCCGAACTGTGGAAGCGGTATATTGACGCGCGCGACAAGGGCGGCGAAACGGAATGCGTTTCGCCGCCCTTGATGGCAGGAGGCTTTTAAGCGCGCAGTCAGCGCAGGCCGGTGGTCAGGCTGACGCCTGCATTGTTCGGCATCTGGGCCGCTGCAGTGTTGGTGTTTGCGTTGGGGTGCGTGTTCCGCTTTGCCGCGCTGTCTGTCCGGGTGTTGGGGTTGCCGGTCAGAACGCGGCCTGCGGCGTTGGCGGTGTCTTTGGCGGCATCGCCGATGGCGCGGGTGGTATCCCGGGCAGCATTGCCCAGATCCTTTCCGGCATTGCGCAGATCGCGTCCGGCGTTGTTTGTCACGTTCTGGCGCACATTGCCCTTGTTGTCGGCGGCAGGGCTGTAGCGGTACAACTGACCATTTTCATAGGTGTAGGTGCCGGCGGCGTTTTTGGGCGCGGTGTGTGTGGACGCTGCGCCGCAGGCGGTCATGGACAGGGCCATAAGGCCCGCCAGAACGCCGGCGCTGAGTTTTGTGGTAGCTTTCATTCGTTTCCTCTCCCTCTTGTGCAGATCAAAAAAATTGAAGCGCTTCGTGCATTAGTATCTGCTGCAGCGCGGCAAAATACAAAAAGCAAGTTTTGTCTGCGCTGCCTGCGGCGGCGCAGGAGACTTTTTCCATCTATGCAGCTGCGCATTTTTGCATTATAATAATGTAAATTAAAATTTTAAGAGGATCGGAGGAGAAGTCCTGTGGAAGAAAGAGCCTGCTGGATCTGCGGCGCGGGAGACTTTACGCCGCGTCTGCTGGTGCCTGCTGCGGGGGATGTGGTCGTGGCGGCGGACGGCGGTCTTGCCTATCTGGACGGGGCAGGCATCGTCCCGAATCAGATTCTTGGGGATTTTGATTCCCTGGGACGGCAGCCCAAGGGCGCAAACGTGACGGCCTATCCGCCGGAAAAAGATGATACCGATATGCTTTTGGCGGTGAAATACGGCCTTGCGTGCGGCTGCCGGCGCTTTTATCTGTACGGCGGCCTGGGCGGCCGGCTGTCGCACACCCTGGCGAATTTGCAGGTGCTCCGCTTTTTGGCGGATCAGGGCGCCTGGGGCGCGCTGGTGGACGGCGGGAGCATCATCACAGTGTTTGCCCGGGGACGGCTGTCCTTTGCACCGGGATGTGCCGGGATGCTTTCGCTATTTGCCTGCGGCGGCGCGGCGGAGGGCGTTTCTATCCGCGGGATGAAATACAATGCAGAATGCATTTCCCTGTTGCCGGACTATCCTCTGGGCACAAGTAATGCGTTCACGGCAGAAGCGGGAGAAATCGTTGTGGAAACGGGAGCGCTGGCTGTTGTTTGGGAGCACGAGGCGTCGGACTTCCGCCAGATGACCTTTATGCCTGCAGATGGGATATGAAAGGAAGGAATCGGTATGCGGATCGGAGCGCTGGAGGCCGGCGGCACCAAAATGGTGTGCGCTGTGGGCGATGAAACGGGAATGATTTTTGAACGTACACGAATCCCTACCACCATGCCTGAGGAAACCCTGAACGCGCTGGTGGAGTGGTTTCAGGATAAGGAGATTGAGGCGCTGGGCATCGGCTGCTTTGGGCCGGTGGATCTGCGCCGCAGCTCGAAAACTTATGGATGTATCACGACCACGCCCAAGCCCGGCTGGGCCTGGTGCGATATGGTGGGGACGTTTCGCCGGGCGCTGGGTGTCAGCGTGGGGTTTGATACCGATGTGAATGCCTCCGTGCTTGGCGAGGTGCGTTTCGGGCAGGGGAGAGGCCTCTCCACGGTGCTTTATCTGACCGTGGGGACCGGTATCGGACTGGGAGTGTATTTGAATGGGGCGCTGCATCATGGAATTGTGCATCCGGAAGCGGGGCATGTTCTGCTTTCCCTCCATCCTGAGGAGCATTGGACATGCCGCTGTCCTTATCATCCCAACTGTCTGGAAGGGTTAGCCTGCGGGCCGGCCATCGAAGAGCGGTGGGGCGCGCGCGCGGAAGCGCTGGCGCAGCGCCGGAAGGTCTGGGAGATGGAAGCTTATTACATCGCTCAGGCGCTGGTGGATTACATCTGCATTCTCGCGCCGGAAAAGATCATTCTGGGCGGCGGCGTGATGCGGCAGCGGCAGCTTTTTCCGCTGATCCGCAGCGAAGTGCGCCGCATGATGGGCGGTTATCTGGCGGCGGAGGAACTGAACGACCTGGATACTTATATTGTGCCCGAATCTCTGAACGGGGATCAGGGCATCTTGGGCAGCCTGTGCCTGGGCGCTGCGGAATGGGCGCGGGAACATGGAGGCCGGGAAGCGTGAGAACTTGGGCAAAGCAAACAGAAAAGGAGAAGCATATGGACGAAAAAGAGAAAGAACTGCTGGAGACGATGGAGCAGGAACAGGCAGACGTGGAATTGCCTAAGGCCCGTATTGCCTATGTGATGGCGATCGTTGCCATTTTGTGCGGCGGAAACGGGATTGGCATTGTGGCGGCGGGGCTGCTGTGGAAAAAAACGCAGAATCTGGCCGGTGCTGTCGCCCTGGTTGCGGGATTTACCGCGGCGGCATTGCTCATCGTGACAGTGGTGGTGCTGGTGCACAAGCGCCATGTGAAAAAAAATCTGGAACAGGAGGATGAAGGATGATCTTCCGCAGTATGACGGAGCTGATCGGCGCAACGCCGTTGGTGGAGTTGTGTCGCTACCGGGAACAGGAGCAGCTTGGCGCGCGCATTTTGGCAAAGCTGGAATCCTTCAATCCGGCGGGCAGCGCCAAAGACCGCATTGCCCTGCGTATGATTGAGGACGCTGAGCAGACTGGGCGCCTGCAGCCCGGCGCCACGATCATTGAACCAACATCTGGCAACACCGGCATCGGGCTGGCCGCCGTGGCGGCGGCACGGGGGTATAAGGCGATTTTTATCATGCCGGAGACGATGAGCGTGGAGCGGCGCAAGCTGCTGGCGGTATACGGCGCGCAAATCGTGCTGACGCCAGGCAAAGAGGGAATGCAGGGGGCGGTGGACAAAGCTGCTGCCCTGGCACAGGAGATCCCGGGCGCGCTGGTGCTGGGCCAGTTTGTGAACCCGGCAAACCCGGAAGCGCATTACCGCACCACCGGTCCGGAGATCTGGCGGGATAGTAACGGAACAGTGGATATTCTGGTGGCTGGCATTGGAACCGGGGGAACGCTTTCCGGTGCGGGGCGGTATTTGAAGGAGCAAAACGCGGACGTACGCGTGGTGGGCGTGGAGCCAGCTGCATCCCCGCTGCTGACGGAGGGCCGTGCCGGTCCCCATGCGCTGCAGGGTATTGGGGCAAATTTTATTCCCGACACACTGGATCGCAGCATTTATGACGAAGTGCTCCCAGTGCCGGACGAGGCGGCCTTTTCCACGGCCAAGGCATTGGCCCGGTGTGAGGGCTTGCTGGCGGGCATTTCTTCCGGCGCGGCGCTATGGGCGGCTGCGGCGCTGGCCCGGCGGCCGGAAAACGAGGGAAAAACCGTTGTGGCGGTGCTGACAGATACCGGCGAGCGCTACCTCTCCACCAGGCTTTTTGAGGAGGGCTGAGCGATGCGTGTGATTGTCGTGGACGGCCAGGGCGGCGGCATTGGAAAAGCAGTAGTGACACAGCTGCGCCGTGTTTTGCCGGAATTAACCATTCTGGCTCTCGGTTCCAACTCCATCGCCACTGCTGCCATGATGAAGGCGGGGGCTTCCGCCGGAGCCACCGGAGAACATGCCGTGGTCTACAATTGTACTTGGGCGGAGCGGAATGATGTGATCGTAGGTGCTCAGGGCATTTGCCTGGCCGGTGGTATGCTGGGCGAGATTTCGGCGGAAATGGCGGCGGCTGTGGCCGAAAGCCGGGCCAAAAAGCTGCTGGTGCCTACTTCGGCCTGCGGTGTGTGCGTGTTGGGCGTGCGGGAAGCGCCGCTGGGCGAGTATCTTGCGGAACTGACGGAGCGGCTGCGGGCGGAAGTGGAAAACCAGAGCGAAATATAAGTGCCGAAAGACAAAAGACGAGGGTGAAAGCAACGCTGCTTTCACCCTCGCTGTGTGTTTGGAGCACGTTTGGAGAATGATCTGTCCGAATACTGTGTGCGCTCAAAAGCGATGCCGGGTTGCTTCCAGTCAAGACACTGCCGCCATTTCAGGCTATCCCGTTTGTGTTCCACAGCGATGGCCGCCGGCTTTTTTGAACGGCGCGGTATCAGAGCCCCTGCCGCGGTATTCAGGCAGCACGAACAGGGGCTCAAGATCCAGACCCGCCCGGCCGGAGACGGTGGAAAAATTGTGAAAAACAGGGCAAATCCGATTTTCTGGCCGTCCACCAGTGCCGGCAGTGTTTTGGCTTTGTGCTGGCCGAAGCTCCGGGTTCCCAGTGTCTCCTCATCGGAGAGCGCTTCCCCCGGCGGCTGTTCAGAAGCGGTGAGGGAAGATGATGAATTCCAGGATTAGGGAAACGTCGTTTCGCCCTGTGCAGCGGAATGTCACGTCGCTGCACATGGGATCAAGGTTCCCTTCCCACCGGTTGTTTTGTCGGGATTATAGGACAGCAAACTTTTGTAAGGCGCGGGCAAAAGCTTGCATTCAACGGCGGGGTGTGGTATAGTAATCCCTGCATCAAAGAATGAAAGGGATGGAAGCATGCGCAAATGATCTTACGGATGATGGACGGAGAAGAGAACACGAGCGGCCCAGCTATCTGGAGCGCTGCAGTTTTCTTTGCCGCCGCCGGGAAGATCGATTGCGCTTTTCGCCCTGCATTGCCTCCTTGGCATATCCACGGCCCTTTTGTGGCTTGTGGGTGCGCCGCGCTGCGCTGAAAGCACCTCTGCAGCGCTCATTCAAAAGGAGCAGACGCCGCGGGAAGATATCTTCCCGCGGCGTTTTCATGTGTTTGGATGTCGAAAGGAGGATGCACTATGTCACTGATCGACGTGCGGAATTTGTCTTTTTCCTACGAGGGCAGCGCCGAAACAGTGTTCGAAAACGTATCTTTTCAGTTGGATACGAATTGGCGGCTGGGCCTCGTGGGCCGCAACGGCCGCGGAAAGACCACATTGCTGCGCCTGCTGCAGGGTGCGCTGCCCTGCGGCGGCCAGATTCATGCGGATGTGGAATTTGAGTATTTTCCCTATGCGGTGGAGGATGCGGAAGCTTTTACCGTGGAGGTGATTCGCGCTGCTGCGCCGGGAGCGGAGGATTGGCAGATCGCGCGGGAATGTTCCCTGTTGGATCTGCCCGAAGAGCTGTTGTGGCAGACCTTTGAAAGTCTCTCTTTTGGAGAGCGCACGAAAGCGCTTTTGGCGGCATTGTTTCTGCGGGACAATGCCTTTTTGCTCATCGATGAGCCGACCAATCATCTCGACGCTGCGGGACGGCAAAAACTGGCGGACTATCTGCGCAGAAAGCGGGGCTTTCTGATGGTGTCCCATGACCGGGCCTTTTTGGACGGCTGCATTGATCATGTGCTGGCCCTGGACCGGGCACAAATTACGATTCAGAGAGGGAATTTTTCCGCTTGGTGGCAGGAGAAGTTACAACAGGATCAGGCGCAGCTGGAGCGCAATGAGCATCTGAAAAAAGATGCCGCCCGGCTGCGTGCTGCAGCGCAGCGGGCTGCCGCATGGAGCGGGCGCACCGAAAAGGGCAAGTTCGGCGCCAACGGGCGCGACGGGGCGGCGGTAGACCGCGGCTTTGTGGGGCATCGCTCGGCTAAAATGATGCAGCGGGCCAAATCCATCCAGCGCCGCCGGGACGCGGCGCTGGCGGAAAAGGAGGGGCTGCTGAGCAATGTGGAGCGGACAGAAGGACTTTCGCTTTGGAGTGCCGAATACCACAGCCCGTGTCTGGCAGAGCTGCGGGAGGTGTCCGTATCCTACGGGGGCAGAACCATTTGCGAGCCGGTTTCGTTTGTGCTGAAACAGGGCGAGCGGATTGCCTTGCAGGGAGTAAACGGCTGTGGAAAATCGAGCCTGCTGCGCCTGCTGATGGGGCAGGCCGTACCCCACAGCGGTACAGTCGTGCTCTCTTCAGGAGTGCGGGTATCCTATGTGGGCCAGGAGACGGATGTGCCTGTGGGTACGTTGGCGGACTATGCCCGTGCGCAGGGAGTGGAGGAGCACCGCTTCAAGGCGATTTTGCGCAAGATGGGATTTTCCCGGGCGCAGCTGGAAAGAGATGCATCATGCTTCAGCACCGGGGAACGGCGAAAAGTGCTTCTGGCTGCCAGTTTATGCCAACAGGCGCATCTCTATCTTTGGGATGAACCGCTGAACTATATTGACGTCTTTTCCCGCATGCAGATCGAGGAGCTGCTGCTGGAAGCTGCGCCGTCGCTTTTGTTTGTGGAGCATGACACGGCGTTTGTGAATCGGGTTGCTACCGGCGTTTTGCTGGTGCGCAGATAAGAAAAGCCCCGCGGCGGCGCAGGAGAAGAACTCCGGCGCCGCCGCGGGGTATAGAGAATGAAAAAAGATGAAAAAGAGCATTCCTGCTGACACGTTCAGCATACTATCCAATCGTGACAAAATCTTCAAAAAAGTATTACAAATTTATGAATTTTTTGGCTTCAGCGGCCTCTGGGCATGGTCGGCGCGCAGGAGAGAAGATCTTCGGCATGGACGTTCAGCGCTTTGGCCAGCGCTGCAGCGGTAGACAAGGGGAGGGAGCCGATGTCGTAGTCCGGTTTTTCGTAGGAAAGAATACGTTCCGGATCGATGCCGGAGAGGGCGGAAACCGATTTGAGGGTTTTGCCCGACTTGTGGCGAATCAGTGCGATGGGATTGAGGGCGCGGCCGCCCGTAGACGATTCTTCTTCGGGCGTTTCCGCTGGGCCGAGGAAGCGCAGAACCGGGCGGTACAGATCATAACCCTGGTCCAGATCTTCCACGGGGATTTCTTTGCCGTCTTCGCGGATAAAGTAGCGGTTGTCCACCGTGTAAGCGATATGGGCCGGCGCTCCGGAAACGGTTTCCTCAGCCGACAGCGTAAAGCGGAGGGCGCCGGTTTCGCCCCAGTGGATGATGAGACGTTCGAGATAGGCGTCCTCGTCAAAATCGGGTGTACTCAGATTTTCTTTTAGAAAAGCGGTGAAGCGTTCGAGTTGTTCAAATTCCAAGGAAAGGTCCTCCTTCTGTATCTGTTTTCTCTTGCTATAGTTTGCGCTGGGGGCGGCGTAAAGTCAAGAAACATTTGGATTTCTGCCGATGGATTCTGCAAAATGCTCCCCATGTGGGGGAATGTCTTACGGCCCATGGATGCGTATGCTATGATTGGGATAAAACACGATGTTTGGAGAAGAAGCGATGATTTTTTTGATTGCGGGGGCTTCGCATACGGGGAAAACCCTTCTGGCCCAAAAGCTGCTTGAAAAATACAAGTATCCTTATCTTTCGCTGGATCTGCTGAAAATGGGATTGATCCGAAGCGGAAACACTGCCCTGACGCCGGAGGACGATGAGGCGCTGGAAGCGTATTTATGGCCAATTGCGCGGGAGATGATACGGACAGCTATGGAAAACCAGCAAAATCTGATTGTGGAGGGCAGTTATATTCCATTTCGGTGGAAGGAGGATTTTGCAGATGCTGCCGAGAATGAAATACGTTATTGCTGCCTTGTGATGAGCCGGCGCTATATTGAGCGCCATTTTGCAGAAATTAAAAAGCATGCCAGCGTCATTGAGCGCCGTGTGAACGACGCATGGTGCACCCTGGACTCTGTATTGGAGGACAATGCGCGCACGCTGGAACTGTGCCGGAAATACGGCTGCCCCTTTCATTTAATTGACGAAGAATACCGGGTGGAGCCTGATCTCTGGCAGTTGCTTCCCTGATGCCCATACGGGGGCAAAAGATCCTGTCGCTCTGCGTTGTGCGCCCATTGAAGAATGAAACGGAGCGCCCCGAAAAGGAGAACGGTGCTTTTTCGGTTGATTGAAGCGGAAGTTTGGGGTACACTGAATGCATAAAGCAGGACAAAAGTTTTCATCAGAGCGTTGAGAGAGGAGTTTTTGCAATGGCTGAAAAGGATATTCACAGGATCGCGGTGCTGACCTCTGGAGGCGATGCGCCGGGTATGAACGCCGTGGTGCGGGCTGTAGTGCGCATGGCTTGTGCCAATGGGATTGAAGTGCTGGGTATCAACCGGGGCTACAGCGGACTGATCAACAACGATTTCCGCAAGCTGACCGCCCGCAGTGTGGATGGACTGCTCCAGCGGGGCGGAACCGTTTTGTATACAGCCCGCTGTGCGGAAATGATGACCACTGAGGGTCAGCAGCGCGCTGCTGACAACTGCCGGTATCTTGGCATTGATGGGCTGGTATGCTGCGGCGGCGATGGGACCTATCGCGGCGCGTTGTCCCTGGCGCGTCTGGGTGTGCCCTGCATCGGCATTCCGGGCACCATCGACAATGATATCGGCTGCACGGAATACACCATCGGGTTTGACAGTGCCAGCAATACTGCGATTCAGTGCATTGACAAACTGCGCGACACCATGCAGTCCCACGAGCGCATTTCCGTGGTGGAAGTCATGGGACGCCGGGCGGGGCACCTGGCGCTGAATGTGGGCTGTGCCGTGGGTGCAGCGGCGGTGCTGGTGCCGGAGCACGAAGGGAATTTTGAGCACGATGTGATTGAAAAGATCCGCCGCAGCCGCATCAACGGCCGGCATCACCATATCATCATTGTCTCGGAAGGCTATTCCATGACCACCCAGGAAGTGGCCGACCGCGTGCAGGAGGAGACTGGTATGGATACCCGCGTAACGATCCTTGGCCATATTCAGCGGGGCGGATCCCCCACAGCCCGGGACCGTATTATAGCAACTCAAATGGGCAGCTATGCGGTGCATGCTCTGATGGAAGGCAAAGAAAAGCGCATCGTCGCTGTGCAGCACGGTCAAATCGTGGATATTGAAATAGAGGAAGCATTGGAAATGAAAAAGACGCTGGACGAGGCGCTGTACAACGCCGAGCAGTCGATCTCCATTTAAGTGCCGGAGAAGGATTCCAGTATGCGCACCCCCGCTGCAGCGGGGGTGCGCATACTTTTTTGGGGTGCTTTCAGCCGCAGCGGGAAAAAGAGTTTGCAAAAAAGGGTTGACAAAATGCTATTGATGTATTATTGTATTAATTGCTTAGTGCAAAAGTACAATTTGAAGAAAGCGAACGTGATTGAAATGCGGCAGAAAGAGGAATTAACCGCCGTGCTGGGTGCGCTTCTCGCCCTGGCGCTGGTGTTGAGCGTGGGCTTGCTGGCTTTTGGCTATGCAATGCCCTGGATGTGAAAAGCGGAGAGAGGGGATGAGACTGTTGTGACAAGAACCGGGAAAATCGTTGTGACCGGAGTAAGCGCTGCGCTGCTGCTGGGCGTTTTGGCCGGCTGCAGCGCTCCGAAGGAAGCGCCTTCGGCGCAGGAGACGGAAAAAGCGGTGCAGGTGGAAAAGCAAACGGCTGGCGGCGAGAGCCTTTTTGTGATCGAGGACAATGCCGCCGCCCGGGCGTTTGTGGAGGATTTTCTGAACGAGGATACCTACCTCGGCGACGGGGCGTATTCCGTCGGGACGGAGGCTGTGGCCAATCTGACGCCGGAATGTGTGTATGTGGTGTATCAGCAGGATACGGTTCTGGCCGGGCAGACAGCGCGCGCAGGCTATACTGAAATGCTGCGCTATACGCTCTATCAGGATTCCAATGTCCTCACGCTGTCCGTGACGGCGAGCGGCGAAATCCGGAACGTGCAGGAGAGCACGGGGCTGGAAGAGCTGCTGGGCGAGAACTGGCTCGAAGATCTGGTGACTGGGAGCTATGAGATACCGGCGCAGCGTGCGGATTTTTTGAAAACATATATACCGGAGGCTGCGCAATGAAACAGGAGGCGACATTATGGGATGGATATTAGACAAAAACAGGCCGATTTATCTGCAGCTGGTGGAAACGCTGCAGAGCCGCATTGTGTCCGGGGCCTATCCACCTGGTGCGAAGATTGATTCCGTGCGGGATCTGGCGGCGGAAGCCGCAGTAAACCCCAACACCATGCAGCGTGCGTTGGCTGAACTGGAGCAGAGCGGCCTGTTGCGTGCCGAACGCACCGCCGGCCGCTTTGTGACCGAGGACAAGGAGCTGATCGCCGCCGTCCGCCGTCAGCTGGCCCGGGATCGGGTGGAAGCTTTTGTGCAGAGCATGGCGGTGCTGGGCTACCACCGCAGCGAGCTGCCGGTGCTGCTGCAGGAAAGCGGGGCGCAGGCGCAGTGAGTGCGAAAGCGATGACCGGCGGTTCGGTGCGGGCGTTTGTGCAGGCCCTGTGCAGCGTGGCGGACGGCCTGGCCGATCTGGCGCTGTGGATCAAATTGTGGAGCAAAGGAGAAGAATACAATGGCTGAATTGTTGCTATGCGAAAACGTATACAAGAGCTTCGGCGGAAAACGGGTGCTGCAGGGATTGAACCTGCAGGTGTCTGGCGGCCGCATCGTGGGTCTGCTTGGCCCCAACGGCAGCGGCAAGACTACGCTGATGAAGCTGATCAACGGGCTGCTGGTGCCCAATCAGGGCAAAATCCTGGTGAATGGTTTTGCGCCGGGGCCGGAGAGCAAAAAGCGGGTGTCCTACCTGCCGGATGCCAGTTACCTGCCCGACTGGATGCAGGTACAGGATCTGGTGAAAATGTTTGCGGACTTTTATGCAGATTTTGATGCCGCCAAGGCCGCTGAAATGCTGCAGACCCTGAAAATTTCCGGTACGGAGCGGCTCAAGACCCTGTCCAAAGGCACTAAGGAAAAGGTGCAGCTGATCCTGGCCATGAGCCGTCGGGCGGAACTGTATCTGCTGGACGAACCCATCGGCGGTGTGGACCCTGCGGCACGGGATTACATTTTGAACACGATTATCGGAAATTACAGCGAAAATGCGACGGTGATCCTTTCCACCCACCTGATTGCAGACATTGAACAGGTGCTCGACGAAGCTGTGTTTTTGCGCGACGGCCGGATCATGCTGCACAAAAGCGTGGATGAAATTCGTGCCGAGGATGGAAAGAGTGTGGATGATTTGTTCCGGGAGGTATTCAGATGCTGAGTAAACTGCTGAAATATGAATTCAAGTCCACGGGCCGCACCTTTGGCCTGTGTTATGCGGGCGTGGTTGCCGCTGCACTGTTGCTGCGCATTTTGGGCCTGCTTTCCGATTCGATCGGCTTCAGCGATACGCTGCCCAGAAGCGTGGTTCTGTTCACCGAGTTTCTGACGGGGCTGTCCGGCGTGGCGTATGCGGTCATGATCGTGGCGGTGTGCGTGATTACATTTTTACTGATTCTGCAGCGGTTTTATAAGAACCTGCTCTCCGGTGAGGGCTATCTGATGCATACGCTACCGGTGCGTCCCTGGCAGCATATCGCCAGCAAATTGATTGCTGCGGTGGTATGGACGGTTCTGAGCTTTTTTGTGGTGTGCGTCTCCGTTCTGGTGCTCTGCGCCGACCACACTCTGCTTCCCGGGTTTGTGCAGGAGATGGCCGAGCTGCAGCGGGCGTTTGCTGCAGAATACCAGATACCGCTGTGGCTTTTGTGCGGTGAGTTCATCCTGATGATGCTGGTCTCGCTGGCGGTCAGCATCCTGCAGATCTATGCGGCCATTATGCTGGGACACCAGGCGGATAAGCACCGCATTGCCATGGCTGTAGTGGCGTATTTTGTCATTCAGTTTGCGCTGAGCATCCTGATGTATGCCCTGATTCTGATGGGCCTGTTCGTGCCGGAAGGGATCTGGTTTGCAGTAGGCAGTATGCTGGACAGCATGGGTGTTGCAGGACTTACCAGCACGATGCTGCTGGGTGTCACTGCGGCCAATGTAGTGCTGGGTGCGATCTTCTTCGTTGTGACGGAGTTTTTGATGCGCCGCCGGCTGAATCTCGAATAAGGGGAAGACTGGGAAACGGCCATGGGCCGCCCATACGAAACATGGTTTGTTCCGTGGCAGAAACTATTGGAAAGGGCTAGAAGGAGGCTGCCGATGAAACAGATATTGATTGCTTTTGTGGCTGCCACAGTGCTTCTAGCACTGGAAGACGCCTTGGCCCGTCAATGCAGGAACCTGCTGTGGAGCGGCATCCTGCCGCTGGCAGCGCTGCTGAGCAGCGTGGGGCTGCTCGCAGCGGGCGCCCTGCCGCTGCAGGCGCCGTATGTACTGTTGTGCGCGGTGCTCAACGGCGCGCTCTGGAGTCTTTGGATTGCCGGCCGAAGAAAGCACAGCCGGGCTGTGGCGGCAGAAAAGCGCGCGGAAAGTGAAAAATAAATATTTCCAATCCCTCCGTTGTGTGCTATGATACTCTTATCAAGCTGCAATGGAGGGATTTTCCGATGGGCGACAAGGTATCCTTATTCGATAATGAACGGAAGATGGCGTGGATGCGCTATTTTTCCGAAAAGACAGCGCTGGACGTGGAGGCGCTCAAGCTGATCGATGTCAGCGTCAAAAACAAGAATCTGATCCCTGCGGTGGAAGCCAACCGTGTTGTGCTGGCCTTTGCCGGCGAAACGCGCCCCACGTTGTTTTACGATATGTGGAACGCGGGGCTCGGCGCGTGCGACGTGTGGCTCAAGGAAGGGCTTGACCCCGAGGGCGAAGTGTCGAGCTGCAAAGTCAGCAGCTGTATCGACCGTGGCATTGCCGGACCCACGGTGCTGCTGATCGTAAACGAGCAGGCTGACAGCGCCTACAAAATCGGACTGCAGAACAAGCGTTTTTCCAAAGGATCGGTTCGGTATGTTGCCCATGAGATCCGTGCGGTCATTATGAGTATGCTGGAGGTGCGCTCTCACGATACCATCTGCATCATCAGCGGCGAAAGCATTGCCGTGGAGGCCGCCATGAGTGCCAGCGAGGGCGCAGTGATTGCTGTGGAATATGATGAGAGCGACCGCGACTCTATGGAAGAAAACGTCAGCAAATTCGGGTTGAACAATGTGCTGATTGTGCCGGATACGAACCCGGAGACCCTTGAAATGCTGCCCGTGCCCACCACGGCTTTTATAGTGGCCACGGAAAAGCTGGAAGGGGAGCTGCGCGCGCTTTTGGCCCGCAATCCTAAGATGCGGATCATCATTTACACGCTGGAGTTGAATATCCTGGCTCAGATCCCGGCCCTGTTTGAAAAATACCGGATCGGAAACATGGAGGCGCTGCAGATCTCGGTATCCAAACTGCGCGCCAACGGCATGTTTGAAACGAAACCCGTGCCGTGGATCATTTCCGGTGTGGCTGGCGAGTAAAGCGGCGCTTTGCGCCCGGCAAACAAAACCCATATGAAACAAACAGGCCCCGGCGGCGCTATGCGCTGCCGGGGCCTATTTGCAGTTGATCCGCCTTACACGGTTTTGCTCTCGCGGACATAGATGGGCATAGCCTGCTCGGTCAGCCCGTTCATGCCGGCGTTGTTTTCAATAAAAATTACGTTGCGCTTGGGCAGAAACGGGGAAAGGGACTGGCCGATGGCGCGGAAGATCTCCTCCCGGCCCTTCAAAGGCTTTCCGGCCTGCAGGATCACCATCCAATCCCGCTCCTCAGGCTTATCGTCCGGGGCTTTCTGCACCATACACATCCAGGCCTTTTCAATGTCTTCCTGCGCTTTGAGCCCTGCGCTCAGAGTGAAGGTTACGCCGTCCGGGTATTCTTTGGGCACCAGGAGCTTTACCTGCTGGCCCGTGCTCTGGGGACGCGGGGCGGCTTCGGGAGTTTCGTTGTTCAGCTCGGCGGTTTTGATACGGCTCCACAGTTTGGCCAGATTTTCCACCATGGGGCGCACGCAGACCAGGTTGGGCTTGGAAAACGGATTTACGATCAGGCCCCGCAGCTCGGGTTTGTCCACAAGATAGGCGTAGGCGTCGGAGATGTCGATGGGGAGCAGGACGTCGCCCAGCCCTGCGATGGCTTTTCCCACGCGCCCGGCGTCGGTAAACAAGGGAAGAAACATCTGACCCTGCTCGTTTTTCAGTACCTTGGGCGGGAAATCCTCGGGGAGCTTGCCTTTCACCGGCGTCACAGGCAACAGAAATACAGCGTGCACCATCTGCCGCGTAACAGCAGCCTGGCGCTCCTTGCTGTTGTCTGTGTGCAGAGCCTCGTAGGCCTTCACCAGTTCGTCGTTTCGGATATTTTTCACAGATTCCATAGTGTTTCTCCCCTGGCGGAAGAACCCGCCTTTCTGATTTTGCGTCCAGCCGGCGCAGCGCGCCGCACCGCTTTATTCTGTAAGGCATTATACAACATTCTCAGGATCAGTGCAAGAAAAGCCGTGCATTTGCCATAGAAAAGGCTGCGTCAATATGGTATCCTATAAAACAAGGCAGAAAGGGCATCCGTCGTTTTGCGGAGGAATGCCTATGAAAAATCCGCACATGCTGATGCAGAATGTCAGTTGATATTATGGCGGCGGAATGTTAGAATAAAGAGAATCTTGTAATGCAGACTTTCAAACGCAGGCGGAAGAGAAGCAAATCGTCGCAGAAAGAAAGGGGAACCTGACCTTGGTGATCGGCTTGGACGTCGGCTCCACCACGATCAAATGCGTGGTACTGTCCGACGCGGATCAAATTGTATATCAAACCTATGAGCGCCATTTTTCACAGATCACGGCCAAAACGGTGGAAATGCTGCGCGCTGTGGCGGAGCGCTTTCCCGCCGAGCGGGAGTGGCGGCTGGCCATTGCCGGCAGCGCCGGCATGGGCATGGCCGAATTTGCAAAAGTGCCTTTTGTGCAGGAAGTGTATGCGGCCAAACTTGCCGCAGAGCGCAACGCGCCAGGAACAGACTGCATCATCGAGCTGGGCGGAGAGGATGCGAAGATCCTTTTTGTGAGCAACGGCGGCATGGAGGCCCGCATGAACGGCACCTGTGCCGGGGGTACCGGCGCTTTTATCGACCAGATGGCCACCCTTCTCGATGTGGATGCCGCTGATATGGACGCCCTGGCCGGGCAGCATGAGCGGGTGTACACGATCGCCTCCCGTTGCGGCGTATTTGCCAAAAGCGACATTCAGCCCCTGCTGAACCAGGGGGCGAAAAAGAGCGATATTGCCGCCAGTATTTTCTATGCGGTAGTGAATCAGACCATCGGCGGCCTGGCTCAGGGGCGGCCGGTGAAGGGGAATATTCTTTACCTTGGCGGCCCGCTTACGTTTATGCCCATGCTGCGCCGGTGCTTTGACGAGGTGCTGGGTGTTACCGGAACGTGCCCGGAGAATTCGCTTTATTATGTTTCTCTGGGGGCGGCCTATGCAGCCAAAGAACGCTGCGATCTGCCGGCGGTCATCGAAACGCTGAAACAATATGTTTCCCACAGCGAGTGGGAAACGCTGCCGCCGCTGTTTGAAACAGAGGCGGAATATGAGGCATTCCGTGCGCGTCACGCTGCGGCGGACGTGCCCCGGGGCACGCTGGAAACGCTGGCAGGGCCAGCGTATCTGGGCATTGACGCCGGATCCACTACCCTCAAGGCTGTGGTGACCGATGAGAGCGGTGCGCTGCTGCACTCTGCATATCTCTCCAATTCCGGCAATCCCGTGCCGGTGATCCGGGACTTTCTGCTGGACCTGTATCGGAGAAAGCCCGACCTTCACATTGCTGCCGCCTGTGTGACGGGGTACGGTGAAGATATCATCAAAAATGCATTCCATGTGGATTACGGGCTGGTGGAAACGATGGCCCATTTTACGGCCGCCCGGCGCTTTATGCCGGAAGTGGAGTTTATTGTGGACATCGGCGGGCAGGATATGAAGTGCTTCCATGTACAAGGCGGCGTGGTGGATAATATTTATCTGAATGAGGCATGTTCTTCGGGCTGCGGCTCTTTTTTGCAGACTTTCGCCAACGCGCTGCACTATGATGTGGAAACGTTTTCCAAGCTGGGTCTCTATGCTGCCGGTGCGGTGGATCTCGGCTCCCGCTGCACGGTATTTATGAATTCTTCGGTCAAGCAGGCGCAGAAGGATGGTGCTACCACCGGCGACATCTCTGCGGGCTTGTCTGTCAGTATTGTGAAAAATGCCATTTACAAGGTAATCCGGCCATCAAGCCTGGAGGATCTGGGGCAGCACATTGTGGTGCAGGGCGGCACCTTTTTGAACGATGCGGTTCTGCGGGCCTTTGAGCGAGAACTTGGCACCCACGTGGTGCGGCCGGCCATTGCCGGGCTGATGGGGGCGTACGGCTGTGCGCTGCACGCCCAGTCCATGGCTGCGCCGGGGCAGAGGAGTACGCTTTTGGGCCGGGAGGCACTGGAGGGCTTTACCCACCAGGTGCGCTCCGTTACCTGCGGCCTGTGTGAGAACCACTGCCGTTTGACGGTGAATACTTTTGCCGACGGGACAAAATATATTGGCGGGAACCGCTGCGAACGGCCGGTGACCAAAAAAGCGGTCAGCGATGAGCTGAATATTTACCGCTTTAAGCAGGAATACATGAAGCGCCTTGCCCCGGTGCCGGGGATGCGGGAAAAGCGCATCGGCATCCCTCTGGGGCTGAACATGTGGGAGATGGCGCCCTTCTGGCATGCCTTTTTCACCGAGCTGGGCTTTGAGACGATCGTGTCGCCCCAGTCCAGCCGGACGACCTTCCTCAAAGGGCAGGCCAGCATCCCCAGCGACACGGTGTGTTTCCCGGCCAAGCTGCTCCATGGTCATGTGGAGGAGTTGCTGGATATGGGGGTGGACGCCATCTACTACCCCTGCATGAGCTTCAACTTTGACGAGCATTTAGGCGACAACCACTACAACTGTCCCGTAGTGGCTTATTACCCGGAAACGATTGCGGCCAACATGACCATGCGCGGCGGCACGGTGCTTATCAACGACTATGTCGGTCCCCATGTGCGTCACGACTTTCCGGAAAAGATGACCGAAACGCTGCAGAAGTATTTCGGCGGCATCCGGCTCAAGGACGTTCGGCGCGCGGCGGATCAGGCTTATGCTGCCCGGGATGCCTATCTGGCTGCTGTGCGGCAGAAGGGCGCAGAGATCATTGACAGGGCTCGCGCTGAGGGGAAGCGAATCCTCTGCCTGGCGGGCCGTCCCTATCACGCCGATCCCGAAATCAACCACGGTATTGACCTGTTGCTGACAAGCTTGGGCCTGGCGGTGATTTCGGAGGATTGCCTGAGCGATCGGGAAAAGAAATTCCCCGTTCATGTGCTCAACCAGTGGACGTATCATGCGCGGCTCTATGCCGCGGCCAAATACATCGGCACCCAGAAGGACATGGAGCTGGTGCAGCTGATTTCTTTCGGCTGCGGGCTGGACGCCATTACGTCCGACGAATGCCGCGCCATTGTGGAGCGCGCCGGGAAAATTTATACGCAGATCAAAATTGACGAAATCACGAACCTTGGCACCGTGAAGGTGCGTCTGCGGAGTCTTTTGGCGGCATTGGAGCAGAAGGAGAGATAAACAAGTTATGGCAGAATTGAAATACGACAAGAACGGCAGATTGCTCTTCACCAAAGAGATGAAGAAGGAGTACACCGTCCTGGTGCCGGATATGCTGCCCATCCACTTCAACATCATGCGCAATATCTTCCTGAACGAGGGCTACAAGGTGGCGCTGCTGGATAATTCCGGCGAGCGGGTCAAGCAGCTGGGTCTGAAATACACCCACAACGATATTTGCTACCCCGCGCTGCTGGTCACGGGCCAGTTCCTTGATGCGCTGACCAGTGGGGAATACGATCCCCACAAAGTGGCGCTGATCATTATGCAGACTGGCGGCGGCTGTCGGGCCTCCAACTATATCCACATCATCCGCAAGGCTCTGGCGCGTTCAGGCTTCGATTATGTGCCTGTGATTTCTTTCAACCTCTCTCTGACGGAGACGAATCCCGGCTTTTCCCTGACGCTGCCCATCATCCGCCGGATGCTGGCCGGTGTGATCTACGGCGATATGATTATGCTTTTGAGCAATCAGACCCGGCCTTATGAAATTGAGGCGGGCAAAACTGACCAGCTGGTGGGGCTGTGGGTGGACAATATTTCCAAACAGTTCCGCGCTTCCCGGGGATACACGCTGCGGGAGATGCGGGAGAATTTCAAAAACATCATCCGCAGCTTTGCTGCCATCCCGCGCCGCAAGGAGAAAAAGGTGCGCGTGGGCGTGGTGGGCGAAATCTATGTGAAATACGCATCCTTTGCCAACAACGGGCTGGAGAAGTTCCTGGCCGAGCAGGGGTGCGAAGTGATGGTTCCGGGGCTTTTGGGCTTCCTGATGTTCAAAGTGGACGCCCGCATCCAGGACTTTTTGATTTACGGCGGCAGCCGGGTAAAATATTTGGTGGCGACAAAGCTGCTTAATTATCTGGAAAAAATAGAACAGGTGTTTATGGAGTCAGTGGAAAAGTTTTCCGACTTTATGCAGCTTTCTGCCTATCAGGATACCAAGGAGCCGATGAAGGGGTTGATCGGTCTGGGAAACCGCATGGGCGAGGGCTGGTTCTTGCCCGCGGAAATGGTGGAGCTGATTGTGCATGGCTATGAGAACATCATCTGCACCCAGCCTTTTGGGTGCCTGCCTACCCATGTGTGCGGCAAGGGTATGATCCATAAGATCAAAGACCGCTATCCCGGTGCGAACATCGTGCCGGTGGATTACGATCCCGGCGCCACCCGGGTGAATCAGGAAAACCGCATTAAACTGATGCTGGCAGTGGCGAAGGAAAAGCTATGTGAAGCATAAAAAAAGGGGGACATAGTCCCCCTTTTGCCTGTTGTGCGCTGAGTGTACTGCAGAGGGCGAGGGTTTTTGCAAAGCGAAGAATGATTACTATATGAAATAAAATGACAAAATATTACAAAATACCATGAGGTTCGAGCCGAAAAGTGAGGCGGATTTTGAATGGAAACGGAAAAACTGTATTACAATGATGGCAAGTTAAGCGCCTTTACAGCGGCTGTGCTGGAATGCCGTGAGGCAAAGGATGGCTGGGATGTTGTGTTGGACCGCACGGCGTTCTATCCTGAGGGCGGCGGACAGCCCTGTGACCGGGGGACGCTGGAGCGGTTGGAGGTGCTCGATGTGCAGGAGCAGAAGGGCTGCATTCTGCACCGGTTGGAGCAGCCGTTGCTGCCGGGCACGGAGGTGCGGGGGCAGGTGGATGTGGCCCGCCGATTTGATTATGCCCAGCAGCATACCGCCGACCATATTCTCACTGGTGTGATTCACCGGCGCTATGGCCTGGACAACGTGGGTTTCCACATGGGAAAAGAGAGCACGTTTATTGACCTGAACGGCATTTTGGACGAATCGGCTTTGTTTGAAATGGAGCGGGTGGCCAATGAGGCGGTGTGGATGGATCTGCCGGTGGAAGCCTCCTGGCCGGATGACAGCACCTTGGCCCGGCTGGATTACCGCAGCAAAAAGGCCCTAACGGGGCCGGTGCGCATTGTTACCATTCCGGGGATTGACGTATGCGCCTGCTGCGGCATCCATGTGGAGCATACCGGCGCAGTGGGGCTGATCAAAATTTTGTCTGTGACGCGGCTGCGCGGCGGTGTGCGGGTGGAGTATGCGGCAGGCCGGCGGGCCTATCATTATCTGGATACAGTGCAGCAGCAGAACCGTATGATTTCTGCGGTCCTGTCCGCGCGGCCGCTGCATACAGCTGAGGCGGTGCGCCGGCTGCTGGAAGAGCGGGACGCTGCCCGGAAGCGGTGTGTTGCGCTGGAGCAGAAGCGCTTTGAAGTTTTAGCACAGCAGCAGAGCGGCCAGGGCGATACACTCCTGTTTGAGGAGGAGCTGAATGCAGACGGTGTGCGCCGTTTGGCAGACGCCGTGAAGGAAACCTGCGGCGGCACAGTGTTGGTGTTCTCCGGTGCTGAGGACACGGGATATCAGTATGCTCTGGCGGCGCAGGAAGGAAATCTGCGCCCTTTGGGCAAAGCGCTGAACGAGGCGCTGAACGGCCGCGGCGGCGGCCGGGAGGATACGTTCCTGCAGGGAAGCGTGCGGGCGGATCGCACGCAGATCGAGGCATTCTGGCGTTCCTGCCAGTCCGGCTCTGGAATCGAATAAGCATCAAAGGGTGAGGCGGCATTTCCGCTGCCGGCCCTTTCTGCCGTCCGCTGGAAAGGCATTTGCTGTGTTTCCGGCGGGCGGTTCGTGCGTTTCAGCATTTTGCCGAATTTTTGAAAGACCACAGGGAACGCTTGACGGGAAGGGAAAATATATGTATTATTCGTGTATATACACAATGTGGAGGTAAAGCAGTTGTGGCAGAGAAAAGACGTAGAAGCGGCACGTGTTATTGCATTCAGCTGCGCCGGGCGGCCAGTCGGGTTACGGAGCAGTACGACGCGGCGCTGGCGCCTGTGGGGCTGACGGTGGGGCAGTATTCTCTGTTGGCGCATCTGGAACGGCTGGAGCCGGTCAGTGTCAGTGTGCTGGCCGAAGAGATGGAGTTGGAGCGAACGACCCTGGTGCGCACGCTCAAGCCTGTGCTGGCTCGGCATTGGGTGACGGATGCGGCAGAACCAGGGCGGCGCAGCCGGGCATTGACACTGACCGGGGCGGGGCGGAGCCTTTTGGAGCAGGCCCGTCCGCTTTGGCGCGCGGCGCAGGCGGATGTGGAACACCGGCTGGGCGAAGACGGCGTCGCGGCGCTGGAAGCGCTTCTGGATCAGCTGGAATTTTGAACGAATAGGGAGGAGAAACTATGGTGCAACGGGGAAAAAATGCAGAGACGAAACATGTGATCTGTACGGTGTGTGACAATTATTGTCCGCTGAAAGCCAATGTTGTGGGTGGCGTATTGCAGGGGCTGGAGCCCTATGAAGACCCGAAAGCCATCTGTTTTAAGGCCCACAGCTGGAAAGAACATATCAATCATCCCGACCGTATTCTGCACCCGATGAAAAACGTGGGGACGCGGGGGGCGCAGCGGTGGGTGCCTATTTCCTGGGATCAGGCGCTGGACGAGATTGCTGCGCGGCTGCGGCAGATCATTGGAACATACGGCCCAGAGAGCGTTGCTGTTTCATCACTGATGGGTAATGTCAGCGGCGACCAGGGTATGATCCGGCGCTTTATGAACCTGATCGGCTCGCCCAACTTTATTTCGGGTCTGCATATGTGCGAGGGAAATACGCTGCAGGTGCACCGTGCCACTTTCGGCACTTCGATTGCCGAGGATCTGTCGTCAGCCAACTGCATCCTTCTGGTGGGCCACAATCCCCATCGGGGGAACTGGGCGGGCCAGGCGGCGCAGCTGGATGCAGCTCTGGCGCGGGGCGCAAAACTGATTGTTCTGGATCCACGCAAGTCGGAAAACGCCTGGCGGGCGGACATTCATCTGCCGCTGCGCTATGGCACCGATACGGCCATGCTGCTGGGTTTTTTGCGCGTGATTGTGGAGGAAGAACTATACGACAAAGAGTTTGTGGCCCGTTATACCTATGGTTTTCCACAGCTGAGAGAGAGGCTGCAGGAGTATTCGCTGGAAAAGGTGGCTGCTATCACCGGATGTGATGCGCAGCAGATCGCGGCCGCTGCGCGGCTGTTTGCTACAGCGGGACCGTCCGTGATTCCCTGGGGGCCAATTCTGGATATGCAGGTGAACAGTACATCCGGCATCCGCTGTGAGGATTTGCTGGTCAGCATCTGTGGCTTTGTGGGGAAGTGTGAACAGCTGCAGAGCCCCGAACCTGCGTTGGTCAATGTGTCACAGCTGGAACTGCATGAAATGCTTTCCCAGGAACAAAAGGAAAAACAGTTAGGAGCGGATCGCTATCCGCTGCTCTCTTACCGGGGCTATGAGCCTTTGCGCGCTGCTGTGAAACGGGTATACGGCATCGAATGGCTGGATCTTGAGGCCAGTTTTATGGCTAATCCCGCGGCGGTATTCCGCGCTATGCGCACGGATCAGCCTTATCCCGTGCGCGCGCTGCTGAACTTGGGCAGCAATGCGCTGATGGGTTATGTGAATCAGCAGGGCATTTTGGAAGGCCTGATGCGTCAGGAGCTGATTGTGGTGTTTGATCACTGGCTGACACCCACGGCGCAGCTGGCGGATTATGTTCTGCCGGCGGACTATTTCCTGGAGCGCCCGGCGCTGATGAATCAGGACGGCGCTGGCGGCGCCATGGTGCAGCAGCAGGTGCTTCAGCCACGGGGCGAATGCCGCAGCCTGTATGCACTGCTCAAAGGGCTGGCGGATCGGATGGGCCTGCAGTCTTATTTTCCTTGGCCGGATGACGAGGCGCTGCTGGATTACCGGGTTTCCCGCGGGGGGAAACGTTGGAAAGACGTGGAAGGCGCCATGTTCCTGGGCGATGCGGCGCAGGTTAATCCGCTGGAAACCGGTTTTGCCACGCCCACGGGGAAAATTGAGCTGTACAGCACGGTGCTTGAACAGCTGGGCTGCGATCCGCTGCCTTACTATAAGGAAGCGGCTCAGACACCGCGCAACGCACCGGCGTTGGCAGAGCAGTATCCGCTGACGGTGTTCGTTGGGCTGCGGGATAAGGCAAATTATCTGACAAATCTGCGCCAGATCAAAAGCCTGCGCCGCATAGATCCATGCCCGGAAGCCTATTTGCATCCAAACGATGCGGCGCGATCCGGAGTGGAGGATGGCCGGTGGGTCTGGCTGGAAACCACCCACGGTCGTATGATTTTGCGGGTGAAGTGTGACGCCGTGCAGCCGGAAGGCACCGTGCGCGTGCCTCATGGCTGGTGGATTCCCGAGTGGAAGCCGGGATGGGAGAACGGACTTTCCGGAGCCATGTATTTCAATGATGCCCTGATCCTGCCCGATGAGGACTGGAACGCGGACGCTGAACAGGGTGTGCCGAATCTGCGGGGCGGGCTTCTGGCCAAAGTCTATCCAGTGACGCCGGAGGAACCGCTGTGGGAAAAGCTGCAGAATTTGTGAAGGGTACAAATCCCTGTCGGCGATTGCTTTGCATGTGAACTGAAAAAACTTGTATGATACGTCTTTGTGAACTGGGGGAGCACTGTAGAAAAAATGACGAAAATACTATTTATCTGCCACGGCAGGATTTACCGGACGTGAAAAAATGCCTGTAAATCAAGCACTTCCTGTGTTTCAACCTCAGTTTTACCAATGATTTACCAATATTTCTGGAGAGCCAGGCTTGCCAATTATCACACCAGAATGAGGAGATCAACAACATGGAAGAACTCAAAAAACATATTTACGATGAACACAATGGCCTGCATTATACGTTGGTTGGCGACTACTACATCCCCGACTTGGAATTGCCGGAAGAAACCCGGCCTATTGGGATTTGGGGACGGATGCACAAAGACTATTTGGAGCAGTACCATCCAGCCCAGTATAATGACCTGATTTTGAGTGGCAGACTCTGGACATATCTGGCTGACCTGAATGAGCAGGCACAGAAGCGGATGAACCGCCTCATCAATCAGATGAAAGCGGCAGAAAACATTACCGAAGAATTGAAAGTCCATGATCCAATGGCGTGGGTGGGCACCATGAACAACATCCGCAACCGGGCAGAAGAAATTGTTCGAAGCGAGATAATTTATCACTAAATCGTTATTTGGAATAACCGATAAGCAGGGATTGCTCTTTTGGGAGCAGTCCCTGCTTATTTTATTACATAAAATCTTTTCGTTCACGGTGAATAGATGCACGAAGTTGAAGTTATTGTGTAATAAATTGCAAATGAATGTTGCAAGCTGGTGATTTTTCGATTAAAATTAGAATAGTTAACTTGCTATGTACACTATGAATAGGAGCAGATTTGAATATGAAGATCAGTTATAAAAAATTATGGATGCTGCTATTAGAGCGTGATATAAGCAAAATGAAGTTCCGGACGGACCTGAAACTGGCTACCGGGACCATGGCGAAACTAAACAAAGGCGATGAAGTTGCCCTTTCTGTATTATTGCGAATCTGTGAGTATCTCGACTGTGATATTGGAGATATTTGCGAAGCGGTACATGATAGCCAGAAATAGAGTGCTGCTTTATACGATAATATAAAATTACCGAAAATCGGAGGAAAATAAAATGGCCAGAGGTGCGGCAAAGCCTAAAAAAGAAGTTTCTATGGAGGAAGCGCTGTGGAAATCGGCAGACAAACTGCGCGGTTCCGTGGAACCGGCAGAGTATAAACACGTCGTTTTGAGCCTTTTCTTCTTGAAATTTGCAAGCGACAAATTCGAGGCCCAACGCAAGTTGATTGCGGAAAAATACAGCGAGAAGTTTTTGGACAATGTTGCTTTCTATACGAAGGACAATGTATTCTTTCTGCCGGAGATCAGTCGGTGGAGCTACATTATGGAGAACGCCAAGCAGGATGATATTGCCCTGAAAATTGACACTGCGCTGTATACGATTGAAAAGGCCAATCCCTCATTGAAGGGCGCTTTGCCGGATAACTACTATTCACGTCTCCACATCGACACGGCAAAGTTGGCGTCTCTGCTGGATGAAATCGACAAAATCAATACCGGTGACGCAGAAAATGATATTATCGGCCGGATTTACGAATACTTTCTGAGCAAATTTGCGCTGGCGGAAGGCAAGGGTAAGGGCGAATTTTATACTCCAAAGTGTATTGTTAATCTGATTGCTGAGATGATTGAACCTTATGACGGTATCCTGTATGACCCTTGCTGTGGCTCCGGCGGTATGTTTGTGCAGTCCATGAAGTTCGTGGAGGCACACCATGGCAACAAGAAGAAGGTGTCCATCTACGGGCAGGAATACACTAACACCACCTACAAGCTGTGCAAGATGAATCTGGCCATCCGGGGCATCTCCGCCAACCTGGGCGAAATGGCGGCGAACACCTTCACCAATGACCAGCATAAGGATCTGAAAGCGGACTATATCATGGCGAATCCGCCCTTCAACCAGAAGGAGTGGAGAGCCACCGATGAACTGGTAGACGATCCTCGTTGGGATGGCTATGAAGTACCACCCACCAGCAATGCAAACTATGGTTGGATTCTGAACATCGTCTCCAAGCTGTCCCAGAACGGTGTAGCCGGTTTCCTGCTGGCTAATGGTGCTTTGTCCGATGATGGCACCGAGCTGAAAATCCGCCGGCAGCTGATCGAAAACAATCTGGTAGAAGCCATCATCATCCTGCCTCGCAACCTGTTCTATACCACCGACATCAGTGTGACACTCTGGATTTTGAACAAGAACAAAAAGGCCCGTGTGGTGGAGGAAAACGGCGAGGTAAAGCGCTACCGCAACCGGGAGCGGGAAATCCTGTTCATGGATCTGCGGCAGATGGGCAGCCCTTATGAAAAGAAGTATATCGAGCTGACCGAGGAAGACCGGACCAAGGTGACCTGCGTCTATCACGCATGGCAGCAGGAAGGCTATGAAGAAACCTATCAGAATGTTCCGGAGTTCTGTTACAGTGCCAGCTTTGAGGAAGTGGCGGAAAAGGGGTTCACTCTGGTACCCAGCCGGTATATTGAGTTTGTCAACCGGGATGAAACCATTGACTTTGACACCAAAATGAAAACCTTGCAGGCCGAGCTGAAAGAGCTGCTGGCAGAGGAAGAGAAGTCAAAGGCAGATTTGCTGGCCGTGTTTAAGGAGCTGGGTTATGAGATCAAATTATGATGTTTTAGGGAAACATATCAGACTGGTGGATTTCCGCAATAAAGATAAAGTAACCAGTACTGTGTTGGGCATCAGCATCAACAAAGAATTTATGCCTTCTGTTGCAAATGTAATTGGAACAGATTTAAGCCGATACAAGTTGATTCAAAAAGGGATGTTTGCCTGTAATCCTATGCACGTTGGGCGAGATGAAAGGCTCCCGATTGCGCTTTACAAAAATGACATTCCTGCAATTGTTTCGCCTGCCTATTTCATGTTTGAAATCATCGACCCGACTATTCTGGATATGGACTACTTGATGATGTGGTTCCAAAGACCGGAATTTGACCGTGAGTGCTGGTTTATGACGGATGGCAGTGTTCGTGGAGGCATTGCCTGGGATGATTTGTGTCGTATTAGAATCCCAGTTCCCCACATTGAAAAGCAGCTCAGTATTGTAAAAGCATATCAGAGCATCACCGACCGGATTGCTTTGAAACAGCAGATAAATGTTAATTTGGAAAACACTGCACAAGCTATTTTGGTTGAGACGGTGGGTAAAAATCAAACTGTAGCAATAGCTCTTGGAGACCTTGTAGATTTCATTGACGGAGACAGAGGAAAAAACTATCCCACATTTGATGAATTTAGCTCCACAGGCTATTGCTTGTTCTTAAATGCTTCTAATGTCACATCTACAGGTTTCAACTTCGATACCTGTATGTTTATTACGGAGGAAAAGGACAAGTTGATGAACAAAGGGCACTTATCTCCTTATGATATTGTTCTTACCTCACGTGGAACACTCGGTAATGTAGCATTATATGACAGGCATATTAAGTATGAAAATGTTCGAATAAATTCCGGTATGCTTATTATTCGTCCTAAAACCAAGCAATTTTCCCCATATTTCATATATACTCTTTTGAAAAGTTCGTATATGAAAGCTGCCATTGAGCGTTATAAGTCTGGTTCGGCTCAGCCGCAGTTGCCAATTAAAGATTTACAGAAAATCACTTTTGAGATACCGGAATTTAATACTGTCATTGCCGCTTTAGACCGTCAATTTCTTTCAATCGAGGAGAACATATCAATCAACAATAAGGAAATTGATAATCTAAAAGAACTAAGTGATGTTTTGCTCACAAAGTTAAGCCGCTAAATTATCATTTTTAAGAAAGGACAAAGTATGCCTGACTATACAGCATATCAAAAATCCATTTCGGATGAACTGATCTCCATTAAAGATCGGGTTAGAAACTTTATCGATGGGCATCACTGGGGCGAAGATGGGAGATATAAAGAAATTATTCTTTCTCATACTTTGAGACAGCACCTGCCAGAAAGAGTTTCTGTTGGAACCGGATTTGTTGTCAGCGATAACGGACTGACGAAACAAATTGATATTATTGTTTATCGAGATGATTTCCCGCTGATGTTTAAGCAAGATGATTTTATTATTGCTCCTTCCGAAAGCGTACTGGGAATCATTGAAGTTAAATCACAAATAACTACTCAGATTGGAAAAGATGCAATTTATAAGGCAACTGAAAATGGGCGGATTATCGGCAAAGAAATATTCAATGGGATTTTTGCATTTGAGAGTAACAATGAATGTTTTCGTCGACCGGCTCTGCAAAATGCACTTGCTGAGAGCAGAGGGGTGGTAAATCATCTTTGTTTTGGAGCAGATATTTTCTTGAAATATTGGGAGACCGGCCATCCTAATACTAACCCTTGCGCCCAAGACAGCTATGCTGTATATAGAATTCAAAATCTTGCATTCGGCTATTTTATTTCAAACCTTATTGAAGATATACATATTGCACTGCATGGCCAACAGCTTCCAAACGTTCTTAATAGGATGTTTTATCCGATTGAAGGGACAAAAGAAGCTCATAAGATAGATGAAATAGCAGTTATGGAGGGGGTAGATCTATGCTAACCTTCAATGAACATTCTCTGGAAATGTCCATTATGGAACTGTTTCAGGATGAGAAATATATCTACCTGAACGGCGAACAGATTCACCGGGAGCGTTCGGAAGTTCTGCTCACAGATGATCTGCGGCAGTACCTTTTCAATCGTTATGTCAAAGATGGGCTTACCACCACGGAAGTAGACGGTATCCTGTTGCGATTAAAATCCATTTCCGGCACTATCTACGAAGCTAACAAGGCATTCTGCAAGCTGTTCTGCGACGGCTTCATTCTCAACCGAGAAGACCGTACCCAAAAGGATTTGTACATCCAGCTGGTGGATTACGACCATCCGGAAAACAATGTCTTCAAAATCGTTAACCAGTTTGAGATTGAGGGTGTGGGCGGTCAGCTTCGTATCCCGGACGGTATTGTCTTTCTCAACGGCATTCCGGTGGTGGTGCTGGAGTTCAAGAGTGCCGTCAAGGAAAACACTACTATCATGGACGCCTACACCCAGCTCACTGTGCGCTATCGCCGGGACATCCCCGAACTGTTCAAGTACAATGCCTTCTTGGTCATCAGCGACGGTGCGAACAACAAGTATGGCTCCTTCTTTGCCCCTTACGACTTCTTTTACGCCTGGCGCAAAATCGAGTCCGATGACAAGGAGCTGGATGGCATTAGCTCTCTCGTAACCATGGTGAGCGGTCTTTTCCGTAAAGACCGGCTGCTGGCTGTCATCAAGAATTTTATCTATTTTCCGGACAGCTCCGACAAGGACACAAAAATTGTGTGCCGGTATCCGCAGTATTTTGCGGCAACCAAGCTGTTTGAAAACATCAAGAAGCACTTGAAGCCGGAGGGAGACGGCAAAGGCGGCACTTACTTTGGTGCTACCGGCTGCGGCAAAAGCTATACCATGCTGTTCCTTACCCGAATGCTGATGAAAAGCCCTTATTTTCACAGTCCCACTATTCTGCTCATCACTGACCGCACCGATCTGGACGACCAGCTTTCCAAACAGTTCATTGCCTCCAAAAAGTATATAGGCGATGAAACGGTGGTAAGCATTGATTCCCGCGAGGCCCTCCGGCAGGAGCTGCAAGGAAGAACCAGCGGCGGCGTGTACCTGACTACCATCCAGAAATTCACCGAGGATCTGGAACTGCTGACCGACCGAACAAATGTGATCTGCATTTCCGACGAGGCGCACCGCAGCCAGATCAACCTTGATCAAAAGGTAAAGGTGACGGAAGACGGCGTAGAACGCAAATACGGCTTTGCCAAATATCTCCACGATTCCCTGCCCAATGCTACTTATGTCGGTTTCACAGGTACGCCGGTGGATGGTACCATTGAGGTATTTGGCCCCGTGCTAGATTCCTACACCATGACTGAATCCGTCAAGGACGGGATCACTGTCAATCTGGTGTACGACGGACGGGCAGCCAAGGTTACTTTGGACCAAGCCAAGGTAAAGGAAATCGAGGATTACTATGCCCAGTGTGCGGTAGAAGGTGCAAACGAGCATCAGATTGAGGAAAGCCAGAAAGCGGTGGCCCATATCGATGCCATCATCGGCGACCCGGACAGGCTCCGCGCAGTAGCCGAAGATTTCATCCGCCACTATGAGACCCGTGTTTCCGAGGGGGCTACCGTTGCCGGGAAAGCGATGTTTGTCTGCTCAAACCGTACAATTGCCTATGATTTTTACCAGATCGTGGTTGGGCTACGGCCGGAATGGGCGGAGAAAAAGATCTGTCCGGATGGTGTGGAACTGAGCGACAAAGAGAAAAAAGAGCTGAAGCCTATCGAAAAAATTAAGCTCATCATGACCCGAAACAAGGATGATGAGCCAACTCTTTATGAAATGCTGGGGACCAAGGATGACCGCAAGGAATATGACCGGCAATTTAAGAATGTAAAATCCAACTTTAAGATTGCCATTGTGGTGGATATGTGGCTGACGGGATTTGATGTACCGGCGCTGGATACCATTTACATCGACAAGCCCATCCAGCAGCATACCCTTATCCAGACGATCTCCCGTGTGAATCGTGTGTACACTGGTAAGGAAAAGGGACTGATCGTTGACTATATCGGCATCAAGAAAAACATGAACCTCGCCCTGAAAAAGTACACGAATTTTGAGAGTGAAGAGTTTGAGGGCGTGGAACAGTCTGTCACAATTGTCAAGGACCAGCTGGAAGTACTGGGGCAGATGTTCCATAATTTCAACAGCAGTGACTTTTTCCATGGTACGCCGAAAGAACAGCTGGCTTGTCTGAACCGTGCGGTGGAATATGTCCAGCTGACCGAAGAACTGGAACGGCGTTTTATGGCTGCTGTGAAACGCATGAAGCAGGCATTTAATCTGTGTGGGTCCAGCGATGCCATCTCGGATACAGAGAAGGACTATATCCATTTTTACTGTGCAGTGCGATCTATCCTGTTCAAGCTCACTAAAGGCGATGCGCCAGACATTTCCCAAATGAATGCCCGTGTGCGTGAACTTCTGGAAGGAGCTATTCAATCTGACGGTATTGAGGAACTGTTTGAAACCGGAAAGCACATTTCTGTAGACATATTCAGCGACGAGTACATCGACAAAATTAACGCCATCCAGCTGCCCAATACCAAAATTAAGGTCTTACAGCGGCTTTTGTCCCAGGCTATCGACGAGTATAAAAAAGTCAACCGCATTATGGGAATGGAGTTTTCAGAACGCCTGAAACGTGTGGTGGACCAATACAACAACCGCCGCCGGGATGAGGCCTTCGCCAACGAAGTTCTTGATGATGTGGCTGAACAGCTTGCCAAATTGCTAGAAGAATTGAAACTGGAAAAGGACTCCTTTAAAGCGATGGGAATCGACTACGAGGAAAAAGCCTTCTATGACATTCTAAAAGCTGTGGCCAAGAAGTATGAGTTCGAGTATCCCGAAGATAAGATGATTGAGCTGTCCAAGCGTATCAAGGTAATTGTGGATGACAAAGCAAAATACACAGACTGGTCTACAAGAGAGGACATCAAAGCTACCCTTCAGGTGGATTTAATTCTTCTGTTGGATGAGTTCGATTATCCTCCAGTCACGATTGATGATGTTTATAAAGAAGTCTTGGAACAAGCCGAAAATTTTAAGAAGTATGCAAGTTAAACATACGGCGAAATAGGTGAAGCATACTTTGGAGGTGAACGAATGAAGAAGACCGATGAAGAACGAAAACTATTTTGGGATACATTGAATGGATTGCATGAGAACTCGCAGGAATGTTGGGATAAATTAAGAGCGGTTTATAAGCCGCCCGAAGCGCTGTGCCGATTTCGGTCAGTAAACCAAAACACTTTGCAGCAATTGCAAGAGAATAAGTTGTTTTTCTCATCAGCAGATAGATATGATGACCCATTTGATACCTATTTTTATATTGATTATGCCAAAGTTAGAAGTGGAATTAACTCTTTGAAAGCCTTGGTGCATACTGAAAGTCCACAACAAATTGCGTCAATCTTAGAGGAAAATGGATTCCAGCATCTTGGCAACGATTTCTTGGTTTCGATGATCGAAAGCCTAAAACAAACTTCTCCTAACCTGCCTGAAATGGAAAAGGATTTGTCAGAAGTAAGGAGAAAGGTTCAACAGCAGCTGTTTTCTATTTGCTTTTGCGATGATCCTCTTAATGAGAGCCTTTGGCTGAAATATGCTGATAATCATAGTGGATTTGTCATGATTTATGACATGCTTGACCCCGATGTATTTCAATGTGGAAGAGAAGCACACTGCGAAAATTGCTTTATGAATCAGATAAAGCCAAATGTTTATCCAGTCTATTATTCTGATGTTAAATATGATGCAACCCGATATGCTATTGGTGTGCAAGCGTTCAATATGCTTCCTCCGCTGATATTAGAAAAACTATCTGGTTTTATAAATTTAGACTGGGAAATCGAAAAAATCTCGCTAATTAAGAAGAAATGCCATGAATACGATCAAGAATGGCGTATGCTATGCCCAATTGTGGGACCTAATCGCCCTTGTATCAAAATGAAACCCAGTAGTATTGCCCTTGGTCTGAGAATGCCAGAATATGAGCGTAGATTGGTCATTTCTGCTGCAAAAGTGGCAGGCATTGCCTCTATCAATGAAATTATTATCGGCGACAACGACAATCTGACGATGAGACCTATTGTTGAATAGGCATAACATCTGAGAGTCAATCGTATTTCAGAAAAGGCCGTTACCCTCACGAGGGCAACGGCCTTTTCTGTTATCTGCGCTTTTTCTTCTTTGTCCCATGATATGCCTGTGGCCGAGCCTTTCCCCTCATATTGTTGGGATTCTTCAGCAACCTGGACAAGCTCAGTATCCTCATAAACGCCGAGAAATCCTCAGAAGCAATCTTGTCAAAAGGAATCTGCATCTGATCGCAGAACTCATGGATCACCCGTTCCTCATTACTACCCAGCTGCATGGCACGGTCAAACTTTTCCTTGACCTCTGTAAAAGTCGGCTGCGGATCGGCGGTAGTGCGGTCGGTAACATGGACCTGACGAATATCCTGAACGATGCTGTCCAGGTCGTCATGAATCGTGTGGCTGAAAAAATCACTTTCCTGTACCTGTCCCAGCTCCAGCGTGCGGACATAAAGGTCATTCTCTCCCGGCGCATGGCTTCGGATCACTTCCTGCCGGGTGGCCTCCAGCACCAGATTCATCTGAGCAATCCGCATATCAGCGATGCGGTCAACAAAAATCTCAATATCCGTCATCAGTCGCTGGAAGTTCTCATGTGTGGCAATCTCACACAGCAGCCGGTTGTTGATTTTTCCGCTGCTCAATAATGCAACCATATCATCACTCAAATGCAGGGCCTGAAGCTCTGTGTTTGGGTGATTTTTATTTTCCGATAACCCCATCAGGTAGTCGGTAGACACCCCGTAAAACTCTGCCAGTGTAGCGATGGCAAACGGGCTGATGTCCTTATAATCGTCACTCTCATATTTGCTGAGAGCAGATTTGGAAAGCCCGGTTTGCTCAGCCAGCTGCTCCAGTGTCAGGTGCTTATCCACTACCCGCAAGTCTTTTAACCGTTCCGGGATAGACAGCTTCGTGTGCATCTAAAATCCCCCTCTCTACAGGAAAATCCTTCCGTTTATGACCATTATACCATGATTCCATAAGCGTGGAAATATGCGGATTTCAAGCCGTTTTCCATCGTTTTGGACATACGGGAGAGGGCCTGTTTTTTCGGTAAAATGAGTTTTGTCAGGAGACACAGAACCTTGAAAACTGAATGACCGGTCTGCGTGGGATATGCTCCCTGGGGATGTAGTGCCAAGACTTCCGGTATCTGACCGGAACGAGCGTACCAACGGGAGCGATACGCTGCTGTGAGATTCAGCAGAGGAACGACACCAGAATGGCCCGGCAACTAACACAAAGGAATATCGTTCTTTTTAGGAGGTTGATTTTATGAAGTTAAGTGTGGAGGAAAAGAAAGTGCTATATGCCTTTGCCTGTCCCAATCACCACAACACGGTGACACGGCTGAAATGGCTGACCGCCCTGACCGTTGACCCGCAGGCTAAGCACCGGATGCTGGAGCTGGCCCGGAAGATGGAAACGGAGATGGCAGAAAGCTGGTACACCGGCTTTTATCACCAGCTCCGTGCGGAGATGGACGAGTATTACCGTGCCAAGCGCCGCCTGCGTTTGGTAAAGGAAAACACCGAATATGAGGAGGATCTGTATGACGAAGCTGTCTAAGTATGAGAAAGAAACCATCATCAACTGGAACGAGTCGGAGGACACCGCCAGTATCTACACCTTCAACGCCGATCTGAAGCGCAGGCTGGCCGAGTTCAGCCGCAAGTATCCCCAGCTGTGCCGGTTGGAGCGCAGCACCACTGAGGGCAGCGTGACCTATGTGATGGACAAGTCCCGCCTGTCCATCCGTCTGGTGCCGCTGTACAGCGAGGAGCGGTTGGCGGCTGCCAGAGAATACGCCAAACAGCACGGATTTCAGGTCTTGCAGACGGACAAGAAGAGCGCCTGAAACCGGGTCAATTCACAGGAAAATGGCGGGTCTGCACCCGGTATTTTTGCGGTGAATTGGTATCGTGATACCCCAGTATCCCCCTTCCGGGAAATGCGACAAAAGGAGCATTCAGAGCCGGAGGAGCTGACAGAAACCGCACAAACGGTGAAAGTCAGCTTCTCCGGGCAGGAGTACAGAGGGCGGCAAGCCCTTTGTGCTGGGTACAGGGGCGCAGCGTCCTGTTGGGGTCAAGGGGCAAGGCCCATTGGCGGGTTGAGGGTAGCCGCCCCATCGGGTCAAGGGTGAAACGCCTTGCCCAGGGAGAGTTGATGCCTTGCGTCAATTCGTACTGGGTATTACCTGACGCAGAAATTCGCAGGTTTGGCGGCTTCGCCGCTGCTTCCCCTTCGGGAAAAATCAACGGAGAATGGAGGGATGAAAATTGAAACTGACACGGCACAACGGACGCTCCGGTAAGCATGGTACCTATAATCCCCGGCACAATGACCGCCGGTTTGATGTGGAGAACAGCGAACACATTGATGCCCAGCGAGCCAGAAAAAATGTGTACTGGGACTGCTACCGTGGCTTCACTACCTCGGAACTTCGGGAGAACCCGGAACAGCCGGATTTCAGCTTTGAAGAAATTGAGCGGATGTATTACTACGAGCATTATTCCGACCATGTGGATGCCCAGAACGCCCGGAACGAGAAAACACGACACACCGAGCGCAACCGCACGGTGGAAGATCTTTTGAAAAACAATAAGACTTGCCCGGAGGAAAGTATTTACCAGATTGGCACCATGGAAGAATCCGTTCCACCTGGTACGCTGGCACTCATTGTCAGCGAATTTTACGAGGAGTTTGAACGGCGCTTTGGTTCTCATATCCACATTCTGGACTGGGCGCTGCATCTGGATGAGGGTACGCCCCACATCCATGAGCGCCATGTGTTTGACTGCAAAAACCGGTATGGGGAGCTGTGTCCCCAACAGGAAAAGGCGCTGGAAGAACTGGGCTTTGAATTGCCTGATCCGAGTAAGCCCAAGGGCAAACACAACAACCGCAAGCAGACCTTTGATGCAGTTTGTCGGACGATGCTCTTTGACATCAGCCGCAAACATGGGGTGCATTTGGAGCAGGAGCCGTCCTATGGTGGGCGGGCGTATCTGGAGAAACAGGACTATATCCTGATGAAGCAAAAGGAGCAGCTGGCGGCGCAGGAACAGAAGCTGGAGAAGCTGACCCTGAAAATTGAGGATGTGGAAACACTGGTGGAGGAAGTTTCGGATATTGCCTATGACAAGGCGGTGGAGGTTGTCACCGATACTGTCCGGCAGGAAACCCATAATGAGGACATCCGGTTGGTGGAGGAAGCAAAAAAGTGGGTACTCTCGCCGGAACGGAAAGCACCACAAAAAGAGCGTGAGTATGCCGCCGCCCGGTTGGATGGAGTGATCTCCAAAATCAAAAATGCCATGCAGTCTGCGCTGACAAAAATCCAGAAGAAGCTGATGCAGCCGGAGGTCAAGCAGGCTGGCAAACATCAGATTCAGGAAAAGGCCAAGGAATCCATTCTTGCTTTCCTGAACAAAGCCAAGCAGGATAGCGCACAGAGAGAATCCAACCGGAAAAAGCAGCAGAAAAAACAGGATATGGAGCTGTGAGGCATCTGATTTTGCATACAAATCAGGTGTCTTTCCCTTGAGGAGGTGAGAAACATTGAACAGCGAAACTCAGAGTTTAGTGCCAGTCACCCAGCAGGCCGAAAGCGCAGAATTGACCGTTGATGAAGTGCGGGAAAGCCTTTCCATGACGGAAAAAGGACAACCGGCCAATACCATTGGAAATTGCCGCACGGTGTTTTGCCAAGATCCGCTTTTGCGGGGCGCAATCCGGCTGAATCTGCTGACCGACCGTATAGACATTGTGCGGGATCTGGGCTGGCGCAGAAGCACCAGCGCCTTGACCGATACCGATGTCAAATATCTGCTCCTTTACTTTGAACAGAACTACGGTTTGACCAGTGAAAAGAAGCTGATGGCGGCGCTCTCCATCGTAGCAAACGAAAACTGCTATCACCCTATTCAAGATGTGCTGAACAGTCTGATTTGGGACGGTATACCCCGGATATGCTCCTGCCTGCATCACTTTTTAGGGGCAGACGAGAGCGACTATGTGGAAGAAATGCTCAAGCACTTCCTGCTGGGAGCCATCCGCCGGGTGTTCCATCCAGGTTCCAAATATGAGGAGCTGCTCTGTCTGGTGGGCGGCCAGGGAGCCGGAAAGTCCACCTTCTTTCGATTCCTGGCTATACAAGATGAGTGGTTCTCCGATGACCTGAAAAAGCTGGATGATGACAAGGTGTTTGCCAAGCTGCAAGGCCACTGGATCATCGAAATGTCAGAGATGCTGGCCACCAGCAACGCCAAGAGCATCGAGGAGATCCGCTCCTTTATCAGCCGCCAAAAGGAAACCTACCGCACCCCCTATGAGACCCAGCCCAAAGACCGTCTGCGGCAGTGTGTGTTCGGTGGTTCCTCCAACACGCTGGACTTTTTACCCCTTGACCGGGCCGGAAACCGCCGGTTCCTGCCGGTGATGATTTACCCGGAGAAAGCGGAGGTTCACATTCTGGAGGACGAAGCCGCTTCCAGAGAATATCTGTTGCAGGTATGGGCGGAGGCGATGACCATTTACCGCAGCGGCGAATATTCCATGAAGTTTTCAAAGGAGATTCAAAAGCAGCTGGTGGAAGTTCAGAAGGACTTCATGCCGGAGGATACCGAGGCCGGGCAGATCCAGGGCTTTCTGGAACACTACACCGGCAATGTGGTCTGCTCCAAGCAGTTGTTCAAGGAAGCGTTGGGACACGCCTTTGAGGAGCCGAAGCGTTGGCAGCTGCACAACATCAACGAGATCATGAACACGGTGGTAACCGGCTGGAAGCCTTTCTCTAACCCCCGGATGTTTGCGGGCTATGGGCGGCAGCGTGGCTGGGAACGGGAGATTTCCGGCAACGAACTGCCCGACAACGAAGGTGGATTTGTGGAGCTGAGCGAGGAAGAAGTCCGTCAACTGGAGCTGCCAAAGGAGTGGATTGCCTGATTTACAGGGCTTGTTGCCCAGCTGGTTGTCGGCTTGTTGCTGACTTGGTTGCTACAAAAACGGGGGTATGAACACGATAAATGCTCATAAAACAAGGCTTTTTGCGGGTATCTGTTCTTTGACAACGAAAGCAACGAGATTTTATAAGAAAATTTGAAAAGTAAGAAATGATGGTCAGACGATAGGTTACAGCTTTTTCGGAGTCCGTTGCCGGACTTTGTTGCCGATGCCCTTTGTCTGGCTTTTCTGATCTATGGAGGTAGCCTATGGGAAATGAAAAGACAATGATTTGCAGTAAGAAGTGTTTGGATATTCCGGTCTGGCGGCGCTATACCCTGACCATTGAGGAAGCCGCCGGATATTATCATATCGGAGAGGGAAAGCTGCGGATGCTGATTGATGAGCATCCCAACGAGGATTTTTATGTGATGAATGGAAACCGTGCTTTGATCAAACGGGAGAAATTTGAGAGGTATCTGGATCAGGCCACTGCTGTATAATAGCCTTTCAAAAAGTCGATGACAGATTGCCATTCTTTCATGGCAAAGCTATACGGAGAGCCAAACTTGTGCTATGATAAGAGTGCAAGTCTGGCTCTCCTTTCTTTTAGAGGAGAGATTTCAATGAGTGAAAAAAGACGAGATAATCGCAATCGGATTTTGCGAGAAGGCGAGTATCAGCGCAAGAATGGGAGGTATCGGTTCCGCTATCTGGACGAGGATGGCAAAGAACAAAATGTGTACAGTTGGCGGCTGGATAAAAATGATCCTATGCCCAAGGGAAAAAAGCGAGAGCCTTCCCTGAGAGAAAAGGAAAAGCAGATTGAAGCTGATCTGTTCGATCACATCGTAACCAACGGTGGAAAGCTCACGGTTTTGGAACTGGTGGAAAAGTATGTGTCTCTGAAAACCGGCGTTCGCCATAATACAGTCGCAGGCTATAAGACGGTAATCAACATCTTGAAAAAAGAGTCATTCGGCAGGCAGCGCATTGACAAGGTGCGCTTGTCGGATGCCAAAGCATGGCTCATCAAGCTTCAGAAGGTGGATGGCCGAGGGTATAGCTCGATTCATTCGATTCGAGGCGTTCTCAGACCGGCATTCCAGATGGCGGTGGATGATGACCTGATCCGCAAGAATCCGTTCGGATTTGAGCTGGCATCGGTAGTCGTCAATGACTCAGTGACGAGAGAAGCCATCAGCCGGAAACAGGAAAGGGATCTTCTGAAGTTTATCAAAGAGGACAAGCATTTCAGCAGATACTACGACGGGATCTATATCCTCTTTCACACAGGGCTTCGTATCTCGGAATTCTGTGGACTTACGATCCAGGATGTTGAGTTTGAGGAAATGCGTATCAAAGTAGATCATCAGTTGCAGAGAACATCACAGATGGAGTATGTGATCCAGCAGCCAAAGACAGAAAGCGGCATCCGCTATGTTCCGATGACTGAGGAGGTAGCATCCTGTTTCCGCCGGATCATCGCCAACCGTGCGGTTCCCAAAGCGGAGCCAATGGTAGATGGGTACGTTAGTTTTCTGTTTTTGGACAAGAACGATATGCCTATGGTGGCACTTCATTGGGAGAAGTACATGGAGCATATTGTCCAGAAGTATAACAAGATTTACCGCATCCAGATGCCGAAAGTAACGCCTCATGTGTGCAGACATACCTTCTGTTCCAATATGGCAAAATCCGGGATGAACCCCAAGACATTGCAGTACATCATGGGCCATGCAGACATCAGCGTAACACTGAATACCTACACCCATGTAAAGTTTGACGATGCCAAAGATGAACTGCTGCGTGTGGCGAACGCTTAAAATTGCCCGTTGGTAAAGCGGCTTTCTTTACCAACGCCTTTACCAATATTGCAGGAAAAAACATGAGAAATCCTGAGAAGATTCGAGAAGATATCTTCAAAGCAGGTGGAAGCTCAGACTGCACGAAAAGTGTGAAAAATCCTGTAATATCAAGCATTTGAGAAGAAATACAGGATTTATGAGGAGTTATAAAAAGATGGTAAAAATACTTTTCGTGTGCCACGGCAATATTTGCCGCAGTCCAATGGCGGAGTTTTTCATGAAAGATTTAGTGAAACAGGAAGAGAAAGCGGAGCAATTTGACATTGCCTCTGCTGCCACCAGCACGGAGGAAATTGGCAACGGCGTGCACTGGGGAACTCGGTCAATCTTGGGCCGTCTGGGAATTTCCTGTGCAGGAAAGACGGCTCGTCAGATGACAAGGGAAGACTATAACCGATACGATTATCTCATTGGTATGGATAGCGCCAACCTGCGCAATATGTACCGCATTTGCGGCGGCGATCCGGAGGGAAAAATATTTCGCCTGTTGGATTTCACGGGGCAGGCCGGTGATGTGGCAGATCCTTGGTATACCGATGATTTCGAGGCGACATACCGCGATATCAAGGCGGGCTGTGAAGGACTTCTGCTGCGGCTTTCAGAAAAAGAATGAGATTTGTCTCTTTTGAAAAACAAAAGGGTATTTTCAAGTGAATCGGTTGCTTTTGGGGATAGAAATTGATACAATGAAGAGGAAAAAGACGCAAAAAGCAAAAGGAGTGGTGATGATGGATAAGGTATTGAGATTGGAGAATTCGTTTGAAGTGGAGGTCGAGGAAGACGCCGTCGTTCATGTGCAGCTGGGCTGGGACATGAAGCGCGGCGGACTGAAAGAGAAGATCGAAGGTCAGGTAGCGGCAGCTGTAATTGGTATTTCTGAAAAGGGATACGATTTGAACCTGGCAGCTATTGTGGAACACGATACGCAGGAAGCGGAATTGGTGTTTCATCATGGCCCCGGAGGTTGTGGAGCCGACAGGAGCGGCGCGGTGTTGTTAAGCAAGGACGACCGCTCTGGCTTTGGCGGCGGCAGCGATGAGGATCTCCACGTCCGATTGAAGGAAGTGCCTGAGAGTGTGCAGCGCATTGTGTTCTTTATGAACATCGGTGGAGCCAATGTGCTTGATCAGCATCTAACGGATGTGGACAATGTGTTTGTTCAGATCCAGAATGAAAAGAACTGCAGGGTGTATCTTCGGGAAGAGGAGGCCTTTTGCTGTGAACGGGCACAGGAGTACTGCTGCTATACCTTTGCTGAGCTGTGCCGGAAAGGCAGGGGCTGGGTGCTGCACGGTGTCTCCCGTTATTCCAAAGAAGACAGTGAACTGGAAACGATGCGGGCGTTTTGCGACCGTTGAGTGAGTGGGATTCAGGTAAAAAAAGCCAAAGCTGCGGACAAACTGTCTGCAGCTTTGGCTTTTTCTATAGATAGCGGGAGAGAAATTTACGGCAGAGCCAGCAGCGTCTGCGTAAGGACGATCATAACCGGCATGGTGAGAATGGAGAGTAATGTGCTCAAAGATACCAGAGAAACGGACAATTCCGAATCCTGCCCGTAGATCACGGAGAACATGGTGCAACTTGCGGCAACCGGGGCACACAGGGCAACCATGCAGGCGGTAAGAGCTATGGGATCCATACCGGTCACGATGCCCAACCCCAAACCGATCAGCGGCAGGAGGATCAGCCGTTCGGCAATGGTAAGCCAGGCGCGGAAATCCCGGAAAACAATGGAAAGCTTTGCATGAGACAGGTGGTAACCGATGACGACCATTGGAATAGGGGTATTCAGCGCAGCCAGGTAGTCGACGGGGGTGTTGACCAGTGTGGGCAGGGTGGAGGAAGTAAAAAACAGGATCACGCCGATGGTGACGCCGATGATGCCCGGGTTGGTGATCAGTTTGCGCAGGGACAACAACTGCCGGTTCCGGCTCATCATGTACAGGCCCAGCGTCCAGTTCATAATATTGAACACTGCCAGAAAAGCTGCGCCGAAAAACATGCCATCTGGTCCCAGCAGGGCGCTTTCCAGGGGAAGAGCCATAAAGCCGCAGTTGGAAAAAATGGCGGCGAAGCGGTACACGCTCTCGCGCTCGGGCTGCTGGTCATGCAGCGTCCTGCGGGCGAGAAAATAACCGATGAAGGTCGTGATGACGGCAAATAGGACAGCCTGCAGGAAAGCGCCCGCCAGAGCGGCGTCAAATTCGCGCTGCAGGGATTGGATCATCACGCAGGGGGTGACGATATAGAGCACGAAATCCGTCATACCGGTGACGGCGGTGTCCGCTAAAAATTTTGTTTTTCCGCAGACAAAACCGACTCCGATCAGAAGAAACAAAATGACGACCTGCTGGCTGACGGTAAGGAAGCTGGTAAGCATGCAAAAACCTTCTCTCTAAAATATCAACTTATTATAAAAAGAATTTGTGCAATATGCAATAGGGGACGCTTGAAAAATTGTATAAAACGAAAAAACAGCCAATGGAAAACATTGGCTGTTTTTTCGTGTGACAGATAGAAAATGAGAGGGAAAAAGTAAAATGAAGAAAAAGGGAAACATCCATGGATGCACAATCGCATTTCATACCGTTCGGCCGCTGTATCGAAAAACGGGCGGCACAGATGCGTGCGCTGATCCCGTTTTTCCGGCAGTACACGTGTTGACACGGTTGGAAGAGAGGAGCCTGATACAGCCGCCTGACAAATTGTGAATCAATTCACAATTTATAGCTTATATATTATATCTTTGTGCAGAAATGTCAATATACAAAATAAATTTTCTATTTTTTAAATAAAAAATAAAAGACAAACTTCCACTGGATTCGCGATATCTACAAAAAAGAACAAGGAGTCAAAATGGAGAACCATGAGTTTCCCCGTTCGATCAGAAGCGGAAGTCCCGCGCGCCCTGTTCGATTTCGCCCAGATATTGGAGCACGCGGTCGTGCACCAACTTGCGGGGGATGTTTCCTGTTTCCTGCGCAATGAGCTGTTCGCCGATCTTCCGGGTTTCCGGGGAGGCATAGTCCACCAGATATTCTTTCAGCGTCATCAGGGCGTTCGGGTGGCAGCAGTTCTGGATTTCGCCGTTCTTGCACAGAGACATAAACCGGTCGCCGGTGCGGCCGGCGCGGTAGCAGGCGGTACAGAAGGAGGGGATGTAGTCCATCTCCATCAGCCAGCGCACCACCTCGTCAAGGCTGCGCTGATCCGACACGTCAAATTGGGCAGTATCCTGGGGGCGCACCGGCTCCTGATAGCCGCCCACGCTGGTGCGGGAGCCGCCGGAGATCTGGGAAATGCCCAAATGCAGCACCCGCTCGCGGGATTTCTGGCTCTCGCGGGTGGAAACGATCATGCCGGTATATGGTACAGCAATACGGATGCAGGCCACCAGTTTGGCAAAAATATCGTCGTTAACGGCATTGGAAAAGGTGCCCGGATCGATATCATCAGCGGGACAGATCCGGGGGACACTGATGGTGTGAGGGCCGACGCCGTGGACGGCTTCCAAGTGCTCGGCATGCATTAAAAGTCCGCAGAATTCATAGCGGTACTGCTCCAGGCCGAACAGTACGCCCAGGCCCACGTCGTCAATACCGCCCTCCATGGCACGGTCCATGGCTTCGGTATGGTAGGCGTAATCGTGTTTGGGGCCGGTGGGGTGGAGGGCTTCATAGTTTTCTTTGTTGTAGGTTTCCTGAAACAGGATATAGGTACCAATGCCAGCGTCGCGGAGTTTGGTGTAATTTTCCACGGTGGTGGCGGCAATGTTTACATTAACGCGGCGGATGGCGCCGTTTTTATGTTTGATGGAGTAGATGGTGCGGATGCATTCGAGAATGTAATCTATGGGATTGTGGGTCGGATCCTCGCCGGCTTCAATGGCCAGGCGTTTGTGACCCATGTCCTGCAGAGCAATGACTTCCCGGCGCACCTCTTCCTGGGTCAGCTTTTTGCGGGGAATATGTTTATTTTGCCCATGATAGGGGCAGTACACACAGCCGTTGATGCAGTAATTGGAGAGATACAGCGGCGCGAAAAGGACGATGCGGTTGCCGTAAAAATCCTTTTTGATCTGTTCGGCCAGCGCAAAGATTTTTTCGTTTTCCTCCTCCAGTTCGCAGGCCAGCAGCACGGAAGCTTCCCGATGACTCAGGCCGCGGCAGCTTTTGGCTTTTTCAAGGATATTGTCGATCAGCGTTTTGTTTTCTTTGTTTTTTTCAGCCCAATCCAGGGATTGGCGGATCTCCTCGTCGCTGATGAATTCTTCAGCGCGGAGGGATTTCGGATCGTACATAACACATAAACTCCTTTTCTTTCGTTTTCTTTCAGTCCGGAGAATGCACACTGCAGGGCGGGGGTTATCCGCTCTGTGCAGGGACAGTGCTGGCAGAGGTGCGCGGTGTGCCGAGCAAAGGGCTGTCGCCTCGTTCTACTGCCCATTCATAGTCGATGGAGGAGAGCCGGTGCTGCAGGCAGGACCGGCATTGCGCCGATTCGTCGCCAGTGCAGATTTTGTTGTCGTAAAGCATGTATTTTTTGCGGACGGAAAGGGGAGACAGGTTCGGCATCACCACGTTGGCGCCGGCTAAGATGCCGCGTTCCCGCCCATCTGCGGCGGCGGTGCCCAGGGCGGTGGTGGCGGGCAGCAGCACCTGAGGGAGCATCAGACGCACGCAGGAAAGCAGCAGCAGCGTTTGCTCCGTGCTCCCGGCGGCCTCCTGCGCGAAAGGGGTATCCTTGTGGGGCAGAAACGGGCCGATGCCCACCATATGAGGCTGGAGCTGCTGCAGAAAGATCAGATCTTCAGCCAAAGTTTCTGCAGTTTGCCCCGGCGCGCCAACCATAAAGCCGGCACCTACCTGGAAGCCGATTTCTTTCAGTGTCCAGAGGCACTCCTTGCGGCGTGCCAGAGACAGTGCGGCAGGGTGCAGGCGGTGGTAGTGGGCTTCATTCGCCGTTTCATGGCGCAGCAGATAACGGTCCGCGCCAGCATCGAAAAAGGATTGATAGACGCCCCGGTTGCGTTCGCCCACGGAGAGGGTAAGTGCACAGTCGCTCCAGCGTTTTTTGATTGTTTCCACTGTTCGGCAGAGCAGATCGTCGGAAAAGCCGGCGTCCTCGCCGCCTTGGAGCACGAAAGTGCGAAAGCCCAGATCATACCCTTCGGCGCAGCAGGCGAAAATATCTTCCGGTGTGAGCCGGTAGCGCTGCGCTTTTGCATTGCTGCGGCGGATGCCGCAGTAATAACAGTCATTCCTGCAGTAATTGGTAAATTCGATCAGGCCGCGGACGTAGATCTTTTTGCCGAACCGGGCAACCGCTTCGGCCTGAGCAGCCTGGGCCAGATGTTTGGCCTCCTGTGCGCCGGCACCGCGCAGCAATGCGGCCCACTGCGCTTGATCCAGCCAATGAGTGCAGCAAAGCTGTTGGATCAGTGTATCAATGCACATATCGTTCTCCTGTTTTTGCGTGATCGGTTGGTTCTCAGTATACCGCAGAACCCGGCGATTTCCGTTGCCTATGCAACGAAAAGAGAAAAGGCGCCGCACAAATCCTGTGCGCGCGCCGCAATTGGTTCAGGATTCTCTGGCATGGTGCAGAAGAAAACGGTTTTTGTGGAACGAAAGAATGCCGTCCCGCTGCATACGGGACAATTCCCGGGACAGGGCAGTACGCTCCACGCCTAAATAATCCGCCATCGTGCTCCGATCCATATTCAGCGTGATCTGCAGGGATTTCTGCTGTTGAACCTGCTGGGAAAAAAAGGTGATCAGTTTTTCGCGGATGGATTTTTTGGACAACACCTGGATGCGGTCGTTGAAGCGCAGGCTGCGCTCGGACACCGCGCGAAGCAGATTGACGCCGAAGCGGGCGCACAGGGGATCGGTAAAAAAGGCGCCGTCGCGCAGCGGCGCGCAGTGAAACCAGAGCACGGCGGTGTTTGCTGTGGCCACAGCAGTGATGGGGGACTCCGTTATGCCGGCGCAGGCCATAGCTTCTGCAAAAAGAGAGCCGGGCGACACATCGGCCATAACGATATGGTTGCCGTCCACATCGTCCATAAAAACCTGTATTGCACCGGCCAGCAGCAGGCCGAAACCGCTGATGGGATCACCGGCGGAAATGAGGTGGCGTCCCCGCTGGTAATGCCGCTCGAAAGCGCACAGCAGCGTGCACAGCCGCTCGATTTCCGATGGCGTCATATCGGCGAAGAGAACCGAATTGTGTAATATGCCTTCTTTTGATTGCGGCATAAGTGATTCCGCCTTTCCTCCTGTTTTTTCCAGTATAGCCGAAACCCGCTTTCCCGTCAATTTGACAAATTATAAGAAACACTCATGGAATCAGCAGCGGGATTCTTTGCAAGTATGCATAAAATAGAAATCTAAAATTGTACAAGCTGTAAATATATAGTGTTTATAAACAAAAGATTGTGAAATAATAAACAACTTGCGTGACGAACTGTACAAAAAAACGAAAAATAAAAAAATAATTTTGTCACTGCGCGTATGGACGTGTCAAAGGGATGCTTTTATAATAATAGAAGTATTTTGTTCTTTTTTATGGGAGGAAAAGATCAAAAGGAAACAGGAGGTTGTAAAATGGCAGAAAAAAAGTGCACCGTTCCTTTTCAGGGAACGGCAGAGCAGGAAGCTGAGCTGATGCAGGTCATTTCTGAACTGAAGGAAGAGAAGGGGTCCCTGATGCCCATCATGCAGCGGGCGCAGGATATTTATGGTTATCTTCCCATCGAAGTGCAGACGATGATCTCCGATGCCACCGGTCATCCGCTGGAGGAAATTTACGGAATTTCCACGTTCTATTCCATGTTTAACCTGAACCCCAAGGGTAAGTACAAGGTGTCGGTTTGCTTGGGCACTGCGTGCTATGTCAAGGGCTCCGGAGATATCTATGAGCGCCTCAAGAAAGAATTGGACATTGACGGCGGCGAATGCACCGCCGACGGCAAGTTTTCGCTGGACGCCTGCCGCTGCGTGGGCGCCTGCGGCCTGGCTCCGGTGCTGATGATCAACGACGAGGTGTTCGGCCGCCTGACGGCGGACGAGGTGCCTGAGATTCTCAAGAAGTTCAACTAAAGCCATGATGCCTGAAATTGCGCTGAACATTCTGGATATGGCGGAGAATTCTGTGCGCGCCGGGGCGAAGGTCGTTACCATCACCGTGGAGATCGATGAGGCGGCGGATACACTGGGCGTGACCATTGCCGACGACGGCTGCGGGATGAGCGAAGAACAGACCGCCCATGTGACCGATCCCTTTTTCACTACCCGCACGACCCGGACGGTGGGATTGGGCGTGCCTTTTTTCAAACAGGCTGCTGAGCTGAGCGGCGGGAGTTTTTCTATCGTTTCCCGCCTCGGTGAGGGAACTGCGGTGCATGCCGTGTTCGGCCTGCGGAGCATCGACCGGATGCCGCTGGGCGACGTGAGCGGCGTGATTCACGACCTGGTGACCTTTCACCCGGAAATGGATGTTTGCTACACCTATCGGTTCAACGGAAGGGCATTCACCATGGACACGCGCCAGTTCCGCGAGGTGCTGGGCGGCGTGCGCTTGGACACGCCGGAGGTTTCGGATTATATCGCTGCATATCTGCGTGAGAATCAGCAGGAAACCGACGGCGGCGCTGTGATTTAAGAGATTTTAGGAGGGTTTGCAATATGAAATCGTTGGAAGAACTCAAAGCGATCCGTGAACGGATGCAGGGAGAGATCGGCGTGCGCAAAGCGGACGCTAATGAGACCCGTGTGGTTGTCGGTATGGCCACCTGCGGCATTGCCAGCGGCGCCCGGCCGGTACTCAACCGCCTGGCGGAGCTGGTGCGGGAAAAGGGACTGAATGATGTAATTGTCACACAGGCCGGCTGCATCGGCCTGTGCCAATATGAGCCGATTGTGGAAGTGTTTGCGCCCGGCAAAGAGAAGGTCACCTACATCAAGATGACGCCGGAGAAAGCGGAAGAAGTGGTAGAACAGCATCTGATGAGGGGCTTGATCCTGGCCAAGTACACCCTGCAGAATGTGAATCTGTAAGCGGGGGGGGGGAAAGAAGAGATGTATCGTGCACATGTATTGGTCTGCGGCGGCACGGGCTGTACATCCGGCGGCTGCGAGAAAGTAATTGAAGCGCTGACACAGGAGATCCAGGCGGCAGGGCTGGATCAGGAAGTCTGCGTGGTGAAAACCGGCTGCCATGGCCTGTGCGCTCTTGGTCCGGTGATGATCGTCTACCCTGACGATATCCTCTATGCTATGGTCAAGCCGGAGGACGCCCATGAGATCGTGCAGGAGCACCTGCTCAAAGGCCGTCCGGTGACGCGCCTGATCTATGATGAATCCGTTACTACGGAAGGCGTCAAAAATCTGAACGACACCAATTTTTATAAAAAGCAGGTTCGCGTGGCCCTGCGCAACTGCGGCGTCATCAACCCAGAGAAGATTGACGAGTACATCGCCCGCGAAGGCTATATGGCTTTGGGCAAGGTGCTGACCGAAATGACTCCTGACGAGGTCATCCAGGTGATTCTGGACTCCGGCCTGCGCGGCCGCGGCGGCGCAGGATTCCCCACGGGTCTCAAATGGAAGTTTGCTTCCGGCAACCGCGGCAATGTGCAGAAATTTGTCTGCTGCAACGCCGATGAGGGCGACCCCGGCGCATTTATGGACCGCAGCGTGCTGGAAGGAGATCCTCATGTGGTGCTGGAGGCCATGGCCATTGCCGGCTATGCCATCGGTGCAAACCAGGGCTATATCTATGTCCGCGCCGAGTATCCGATTGCTGTGGAACGTCTGCGTATCGCCATCGGTCAGGCCCGGGAATACGGCCTGCTGGGCAAAAATATTTTCAATACCGGGTTCGATTTTGACATTGACATCCGTTTGGGTGCCGGCGCATTCGTGTGCGGCGAAGAAACGGCGCTGATGACGTCTATCGAGGGCAAACGCGGCGAGCCGCGGCCCCGTCCGCCGTTCCCGGCGGTCAAGGGCCTGTTCGGCCAGCCCACGATTTTGAATAATGTGGAAACCTGGGCTAACATTCCCCGCATTATTCTGCAGGGAGCGGACTGGTTTGCTTCCATGGGTACCGAGAAGTCCAAGGGCACCAAGGTATTCGCCCTGGGCGGCAAGATCAGGAACACCGGTCTGGTGGAGATCCCCATGGGCACCACGCTGCGCGAGGTGATCGAGGAGATCGGCGGCGGCATTCCGGACGGAAAGAAGTTTAAGGCTGCCCAGACCGGCGGTCCCTCCGGCGGCTGTATCCCTGCGGAGCATTTTGACATCCCCATCGATTATGATAACCTGATCTCCATCGGCTCCATGATGGGGTCCGGCGGCCTGATCGTGATGGATGAGGATTCCTGTATGGTGGATATCGCCAAGTTTTTCCTGGAGTTTACGGTGGACGAGTCCTGCGGCAAATGTACACCCTGCCGCATTGGTACCCGCCGTATGTTGGAGATCCTGGACAAGATCACCGAGGGCAATGCCACCATGGAAGATCTCGACAAGCTCGAAGAGCTGGCCGCTTATATCAAGGACAACGCTTTGTGCGGTCTGGGCCAGACGGCGCCCAACCCGGTTTTGTCCACGCTGCGCTATTTCCGCGATGAATATGTGGCTCATATTATCGATAAAAAATGCCCGGCCGGCGTGTGCAAGGCCTTGCTGCGCTTTGAAGTCGTGGCAGACAAGTGCCGCGGCTGTACCGTGTGCGCCCGTAACTGCCCCACCGGCGCCATCAGCGGCAGCGTGAAGCAGCCGCACAGCATCGACCAGAGCAAGTGTGTCAAGTGCGGCGTCTGCATGGATGTATGTAAGTTCAAAGCGATTGTCAAGAGATAAAGGTGGGGGGAGAATAGTTATGGAAAACGTTACGATTACAATTAATGGCCGCTCGGTCAGCGCTCCCGCCGGATCCACCATTTTGGAGGCTGCACGCCTGGCCAATATCACCATTCCGACATTGTGCTATATGAAAGAGATCAACGAGATCGGCGCCTGCCGTATCTGCGTGGTGGAAGTCAAGGGAGCAAAGACGTTGGTCACGGCCTGTGTGTATCCCATCAGTGAAGGCATGGAGGTGTGGACAAATACACCTCGTGTGCTGGCAGCCCGGCGTACTACGCTGGAGCTGATGCTGTCCAACCACAACCGCTCCTGCCTGAGCTGTGTGCGCAGCGGCAGCTGCGAGCTGCAGGCTCTGTGCAAGCAGTACGGCGTGGAAAATGAGGCAAAATACGACGGCGCGAAGACGCTTTCTGAAATCGATGATTCAGCGGCCCATATGATCCGCGACAACAGCAAGTGTATTTTGTGCCGCCGCTGTGTGGCTGTGTGCAAAGAAACGCAGGGCATCGGAGTGATCGGCGCCAGCAATCGCGGTTTTAAGACGGCGATCACGTCTGCTTTTGAAATGGGGCTGGGCGATACCAGCTGTGTCTCCTGCGGCCAGTGCATTGCCGTATGTCCTACGGGAGCACTGCAGGAGAAAGACAATACTCAGCAGGTGTTCGACGCTCTGGCCGATCCGGATAAGGTTGTGCTGGTGCAGACAGCGCCTGCAGTCCGCGCTGGCCTGGGTGAAGCGTTCGGTTATCCCATCGGCACCGATGTGCAGGGCAAAATGGCTGCTGCGCTGCGCGCACTGGGCTTTGATAAGGTGTTTGACACCAACTTCGGCGCGGATCTGACCATTATGGAGGAAGCCAATGAATTTGTGCAGCGTGTGAAAAACGGCGGTATGCTGCCAATGATCACGTCCTGCTCCCCTGGCTGGGTCAAATATTGCGAGCATTATTTCCCGGAGATGACGGAGAACCTGTCCTCCTGCAAATCGCCCCAGCAGATGTTCGGCGCCGTGGCCAAGAGCTATTGGGCTGAGAAGATGGGTATCGATCCCAAAAAGATTGTTATGGTGTCCGTGATGCCCTGCACGGCCAAGAAGTTTGAGATTCACCGTGCCGACGAGGACGCCAACGGCGTGCCCGATGTGGATATCGCCCTGACTACCCGTGAACTGGCCCGCATGATTGACCGTGCCGGTATCGATTTCCGTGCCCTGGCGGATGAGAACTTTGATCAGCCGCTGGGCAGCGGCACCGGCGCCGCCGTGATTTTTGGCGCCACCGGCGGCGTGATGGAAGCAGCTCTGCGCACGGCGGTGTATATGATCACCGGCGAAGATGCGCCCAGCGTGGACTTTACCGAAGTCCGCGGTGTGGAGGGTATCAAGGAAGCCACTTATGAGATCGACGGGGTCGGCCCCGTGAAAGTGGCAGTGGCTTCGGGGCTGGCCAATGCCCGCGACTTGCTGAAAAAGGTCCGGAGCGGCGAGGCGGATTACCAGTTTATCGAGATCATGGGCTGTCCCGGCGGCTGTGTCAACGGCGGCGGCCAGCCGCAGGTGCCGTACGGGATCCGCAATTTTGTGGACATTCGGGCCGAGCGCGCTAAGGTGCTTTATAACCTGGATGCAAAGAACCTGCTGCGCAAGTCCTATGAGAACCCGGATATTCAGGAACTTTACAAGAACTACCTGGGTGAGCCGGGCAGTGAAAAAGCCCATCATCTGCTGCACACCACCTATGTCAAACGTACCGTTAACAGGGTATATGGCAAATAAAGGCTGCGCGTGATAATGCATGACATTCCCTCCCCGAAGCATTTTCTTCGGGGAGGGAATGTGCGTTGTTGGTTTCTTTTTCTTAATAAGAGGCAATGGTGTGTTATCATGGCATTGCTTGCGCGGAGAGCGCATCGTTCAGAAAAAATGATGAGCTGGATAAGGCGGCAGACTGAAATGTCTGCCGGGCTTATCCAGCTCTTTTTTTAATCGGAAAGGAGGAGCGGAATTTCGGGTATGGCCCATATCTGGGCTTTTGCAAAAAGTCTATTCCGGCTGAAGCGGCATTGGTTTGAAACAGGAGGAATATGGAATGGAAAAACAATATCGTTTGATAGAAGGAGCTATTTTAAGCACGCTGGTGCGCTTTGCGCTGGCTGTTTTTTACATTATTTTTGCAAGGTATTGTTGTGTGGCGGCGTAGATCTGCTGCCGGTCTGTGTGTCAGATGCAACACTGTTTCAAATCGGTTTAGGCACACCCGCATCTCATCTGGTGCAAATCCTTGTGTGTGAGGCTGTTCCTCTTTTTGGAGCACGGGGAACGGAAACTGCCGCAGGCATGACGGTGGGAGCGACGATCTGCGGCGCAGACGAAGTCAAGGCGCGCTGGTCAGGGCGGCAAGGACGGCTTCGGGCGTGCGCTCGGCACACAGCAGTGTATGCTCCGGTTCGTGGATGTGCTCTAAATAGTGGGCGTCGGAATCACAGATTACTGTGCAGTGCTCCAGATAAGGATTGTCCCGGCGCACACGGTGGAGATTCTTCATGCGCTGCAGCTCAAAGCAGGAAAATTGGCTTCCCGGTGGTACAAAACCCAAGTTGGACAGCAGACTGGTGCTGGATTTGTCGATGTGGGCCGGGATCATGAGGCCGTGGTATCGGGCAGCGAAGTCAAATACATCAGCAAAGGGAATGTCAGTGGCCGAAATCAGAAGACGCGGCTCTGTACCGCAGACCGCGTCATTTTCATCGTAGTAAAGCTGCTGGCCGAATAAGGCTTCATCATTGTCGATGGGCAGAATGTGAGAATACACGGCCGCATCAAAATCCAGAGCATCGTTCAGATTGGCAAACAGACACAGCACATGCACCTCTTCCATTGTGCACAGCTCCATGCCCGGCAGAGCCACCAGTCCGAAATGTGCTGCTGCGCGCAGCAGAGCCGGGCAGTTGCGGCAGGAGTTGTGATCCGTCAGGGCGATCACGTCCAGCCCTTTCAGGGCGGCCATACCCGCAATGTTGGAGGGGGTCATATCGTTGTCTCCGCAAGGGGACAGGCAGGAGTGCAGGTGCAGGTCGTAATAGAGCTGCTCAGTCATGGAGCTTTTGGTGAATGGCGAGAGCCGCCTCAAAGATGGCTTCATCCGTGGCCAGCACAGTGATCTGCTGCTGGCGGGCTTTGGCCAGGGCGGCTTCGTCCAGGTGCGCACCGCCGGCCAGCACCACGCAGGCCGCATCGGTCAGGGCCACCACAGCCAGGGTGTTGATATTGCCCATAACAGTAACCCATGCGCTGCCTGCCGGCGCGTGGCCCATGGCTACGCTGAGCAGGTCGCAGCAGTAAACGGAAGTGATGGCGCGGTCGGTATCCGCGCCCCGGTTGACCACGGTAAACAGGCCGCTTTCGATCAGAGTTTGAATCGTCATATCAGCTTTCCTCCTGAGTTGTGTCCGGCCCTGCAGGCGCATTTTGCGCAGCAGGCGTTTTTGGGAAATCGGGTGAGACAGATTCGGCTTCGGTAGCGCGCCGCTGCAGCGGCCCATCCATCAAGGCCGCCTGAGCGCCGAGTTTTTGAAGGCTTTCCAGCAACGGCTGCAAACGCGCGTCTGCGCCGGGGATATCGTGCAAGGCTTGATCGGCCAGATCTGAGCAGGCGGCGGTCAGTTCCTTCACACTGCGTTTGAGCACATGGATGCAGTCCAAGGTAGAGCTTTGTCCTCGGACAATATCCTCGGCCCGGGCGCGGCAGGTGGGGGCGCCGCAGGAACCGCAGTCCAGTCCTGGGAGCTGCTCAAGCAGTTCGTTCATCTGGTTGACCATGGCGATGCTCTCACGCACGTTGTGGCCAAGGCGGAACACAGGTTCATACTGTACCTCGTCGTCCCATGGGAGCGCCTGCTGTGTGCCCGGCGGATCTGTACTGGTGCGGACGGGGGGCAGAAAATGGTTCAGACGTTTGAATTTGCTTTTGGCCACATAGGCGTTTTCCACCTGAAGCGTACCGCCTACGCAGCCGCCGGGACAGGCGTCCAATTCGATGAATTCCAGATCCCGCAGCTTCTCGTCCTCCAGCTCTTCAAGTACCTTGATGATATTTTCGATGCCGTCGGCAGCCAGAAAACGGTCGGTGTCCAGGGCATAGGATTCGCCTGCACCCTTGCCCCAGCCCACACCCCGCTGCCCTGCAGTGGAAAGAGAGAGCGGATGTTTGCGGGCTTCTTTCATATGGAACAGGAGCTTGGGATAGATGTCTTTAATGGCGATGGCGCCGTCAATGGCGCTGGAGTCTGTGCCCAGGGGCGTTTTGGCATAGGTGATCTTCGCCGGACAAGGGGAGAGAAAAATGACGCCGATTTGATCAGCACGCAGTCCGGTGCGCTCCATGGCCCGCTGCCGGGCCAGCCGCGCGGCCACTTCCACCGGCGGATTCAGGGGCAGCAAGTGCTCCAGAAGATTGGGGAAGCGGATCCGCACCAGCCGCACCACTGTGGGGCAGGCGGTGCTGATCAGGGGCCAGTTTTCCGGGTGGTCGGCGATGTAGCGCTTTGTGGCCTCGGACACCTGCTCGGCGGCGTCCGCCACTTCGTAAACGTCGTCAAACCCCAGATACAACAGGGCGGTGAGCAGAATGTTCACGTCCTGCAGATTGTTGAACTGCGTGTAAAAAGACGGGGGCGGCAGAGCCACGGTGTAGTCGTACCGTTCCAGGATCCCCAGGTTGTCGCGCCGGATGCGTTTGGCGTGGTAGCTGCAGGTGCGGACACATTCGCCGCAGTCAATGCAGAATTTTTCAAGGATATGGGCCTTTCCGTCCCATACACGGATGGCCTCGGTGGGGCAGCGCTTGATGCAGTTGACGCATCCGCGGCACAGCTTGTCGTCAAGATATACGGAGTGGAAAAACTTCTGTTCGTCCATGGGAACCTCCTTCTGCTGCTGTGTCAGAGACGGACGACGGCGGTCACGGTGGTGCCGACGCCGACGACAGTGTCGATTTCCAGCGTGTCAGCATTCTTTTTCATGTTGGGCAGGCCCATGCCTGCACCAAACCCCTGCTGGCGGACCGCCTCGCTGGCGGTAGACCAACCGGCCTGCATGGCCTTTTCCACATCCGGGATACCGGGGCCTACATCGGCAAGCACCATGGTGACGGCATCGTCGTCTACGGTTACGGTGATTTTGCCGCCGTGTGCGTGGATGACCATATTGATCTCGCCCTCATACATTACAATGGAAATGCGGCGGATTATGTCGGGCGGCAGGCCCATCTGTTTGAGCGTGCGTTTAAGACGGCTGCTGGCTTCGCCGGCTCGGGTAAAATCGTCGCTGTCCACGTCGAAGGTCAGTACGATAGAGTCTTTTTCAGCCATGGTGCTCTCCTCCTCTCAGCCCGGCCTGATACAGGATGCCGCAGGCATTGAACATGGTCATCTTTGTCTGCAGGATGCAGGTGTCGGTTTCTGCTGCCAGCTCCAGCATATCCTCGCTGGGTATTTTGCCGCGCACGAACACGATCACGGGAATGTCCAGCATTTCCACGGTGCGCAGCACCTGGAGCGTGCACAGACCCGTGAGCAAAAGAGTGTGGCTGTCAGCATAGGCCAGGGTGTCGCTCATCATGTCGCTGCCGAAGGCGGCGTTGATCTCCGTATCGAGATAAGCGCCAGTGTGCAGTATATCAGCGTGCAGCAGTGAAACGATCTCTTTGACTGTCACAGAATATTCCTCCTGCCGCCGCGGCATCGGCGCGGCGATTACTTTTCTTTCATTTTAGAACGTGCCCGGAAAGAATTCAATAGTGTTTTCGAGCGATTTTGTGAAGAGAAAACAAGGGCGTACAGTTGCATGCGAAATGCAGATTTGGTATACTTTGAGAAAACGAAAGGAGAGAGGAGAACAGGGATATGAAAACAGCGGCGATGCAGCGTGCGATGTCAGTGGTTCTGTGCCTGGTTTTGGTTGGGTTGCTGTGTCTGCCCTGCGCTGCGCAGGAACAATCCGTGCTCAGTCCCTGGGCTGTCGAAGAGGTGGCCCAGGCATGGGAGACAGGCATTGTGCCTGCGGATCTGGATCTGGGGGAAGATTACACTGCGCCGATTTCCCGCGGTGCCTTTGCCCGTCTGGCTGTGGAAACCGCCGCGCTCTGCCGGGGAACGGATACGGCAGAACTTTTGGCGGAATACGGGCTGGAAGCGGAAAGCGTAGCGGAGGAAAGCCCTTTTGCCGATACGGCGGATCCCTATGTGGTGCTGGCTGCCCGAATGGGCCTGGTGCAGGGCAGCAACTGGGGCAACTATAATCCGGACGGGATCCTCAGTAGGGCACAGGCTGCGGTGATGCTGCACCGGCTTCTGGCCCTGATGGGCCGCAGCGAAGCCAATGCCCCGCCCATGTGGTTCTCCGACGGCTATAGCATTCCTGCCTGGGCGCGGGAGAGTGTGAAGTTTATTTCCGGCCGCACCACGGCGCAAGGAAAAGCTGTGATGGGTGGCGTCTGGGGCAGGTTTGACCCAAACGGCGTCTATTCGGTGGAACAGGCTGTAATCTCGCTGGATCGCTGCCGGCAGTCAGCCGAAGTGGAAGGAATATACGATGCCTGGCGCGACGCGCCGGGGTATGATACGGTGGCGCTCAAGCTGTCTTTCGGCGGAGACTGCACGTTCGGCCGCAATGCCGGCGCGGCTTACGCCGGTTCCTTTGACGCCATGTACGACAAAATGGGGCCGGCTTACTTTTTCAGCAATGTGAAAGAGTTTCACAGCGACGACCTGACCATGGTGAACTTGGAAGGAGCGCTGACCACGTCCAATCAGCCCCGGGAGAACAAGGAATTTGTGTTTAAGGGACGGCCGGAATATGCCGCGATCCTGAAAGAGGGCAGCGTAGATGTGGTTACCATTGCCAATAACCACGCCAGGGATTATGGAACCCGGGGCCTGGAGGACACGGTTCGTGCGCTTTCACCCCATGTGGCGGTGTCCGGTTATGCCCGGCAGCCCATTGTCACGGTGAAGGGCGTCAAGATCGGGTTTGCCTCCAACCTGGGCTGGAGCTTTGACGCCAGCCAGAAGAAATTTATCACAGACGCTATCGCGGATCTGCGCGCGCAGGGCGCCCAGATCATTGTGTTCAATTATCACTGGGGCGAGGAGCGGCAGTACAAGAGCAACGCCACCCAGCGTACCATCGCCCATTACTGCATCGACAGCGGGGCGGATTTGGTCATCGGACACCACCCCCATGTGGTGCAGGAGGTGGAAACCTATCGTGAAAAACAGATCGTCTATTCCCTGGGCAACCTGAGCTTCGGTGGAAACCGCAATCCGACGGATAAAAACTGCCTGATTTATCAGGCGGATTTTACCGTCAATGTGGACACCGGCGCGGTGGTGTCTTCCGGCGGAACGGCGCTGCCTTACCGGGTTTCTTCGGTGGATACTTATAATGATTACCGTCCCACGCCTGTAAAAAGCGATTCCAAATAGAAATATTTTGATGAATAACAACAAATAGTATTGAAATTTGACGGAAAGAGAGGTTCTCTGACCATGCAGCTTTGCGAGGGCCGCCCCGCAGATGCGCGGGAACGGCTGGAAAAGGAACGGCGCACATACGATCTGCTGGACTCGCTGGGTATCCGCTATTGGCGAACGGATCACGCTCCGGCGGGCAGTATTGCCCAGTGCCAGGAGATCGACGCGGTGCTGGACACGGTGATCTGCAAAAACCTGTTTTTGTGCAACCGGCAGGAAACGCAGTTTTATCTTTTGATGATGCCAGGGGACAAAGCATTCAAAACCAAAGACCTTTCGGCCGAACTGGGCGTCAGCCGCCTGTCTTTTGCAAAGGCGGAGGCGATGGAGGCGCTGCTGGATGTGACGCCGGGCAGTGTCAGCATCATGGGGCTGATGAATGACAAAGGGCATCGCGTGCAGCTTGTAATCGATGAAGATGTGCTCCGTGAACCCTATATCGGCTGTCATCCCTGTATCAACACCAGCAGCCTGAAGATTGCCACAGCGGATATCATGGACAAATACCTGAAGGCCGTGGGACATGCGGCGAAAATTGTACATTTGAAAAAGACAGAGGAGGAGTAAAGCAATGATGAAGTTTTATGGGACGATGGTGTGCCCGGATTGTGTGAAGGCCCGGGAGGCGTTGAATGCGGCGGGCGTTTTGTTTGATTATGTGGATATCACGGTGTCCACGGCGAACATGAAAGAATTTCTGTATCTGCGCGATACGCACAGGGAGTTTGACGCTGTGAAGAAAGCCGGAGCCATCGGCGTACCCTGCTTTTTGCAGGAGGACGGTTCGGTGGTTCTGGATCCCCAAACACTGTTGGAGGCGGCGCAGCAGTGAAAAAGGAAATTGCCGCGCTCAGCATGCACGAACTGCGGGTGACTGCGGTGTATACCGGATCCATCGGCGAGTTCCGCTACCGGTTTCATATGGAGTTCGATTCCAACGAACTGGAAGCGGCGACCTATACCAAATGGTGCTATGAAAAGGCGGATGATGTGGAAACCGCCCGCTTTACGATTGAAAATGGTGACCTGAGCGCGCTGAAAGAATGGATGAACGCACAGTATTACAAATATTTTCCGGACGCGCCGGTGGAATGAGGGGCGAGAAATGCTGATCGGAAAAGAAGTGACTCATGAGTACCGGGGGCGCGGTACAGTGATTGCCGTAGGAGAGGGAGAAATCGTTGTGCGCTTCGGTAAGGACTATGATCTCTCCTTTCCTTATCCGAGAGAATTCAATCACATGCTGCGTTTGCGCACCTATGACCCGGAGACTCAAGCGGAGATCGAGGCGGCTGTCCGTGCGGATCGGGAGTGCCGGGCTGCAGCTTACCGCCGCACCCATGGGAGGGAATGACCATGCCGGCGCTACTTTCTGCTTTTGACAATTGGTTTTTCCTGCTCAACGCCATCACCGGTGTGCTGTTTTTGATTGCTGGTGTGTATTTTACAGTGAAGCCGGAAAAATCCGCTTTCCTGATTTCGAACTTTGCATACCGCTCGAAAGAGGAGCGGGAGCGCTATGACCTGATTGCCCTGGGCCGCCACCTGTGTCGTATGCTGACCGCCTGCGCTGTGGTGTGCCTGGCGGGGGCTGTGGCGTCTCTGGCGCTGGGGGCTGCAGCTTATTGGGCCGCCACGCTGGGATGGATTGTTCTGGCGGTGCTCTCGCTGCGGGTGGACAATGAAAAACTGCTGCGCAAATACCGCAAAGATTGAAAAAGGCCGCCCCTGGGCGGCCTTTTCTGCTGTCCGGAAAAAATCAAAAAAAAGAAGTAACCTGAGGAGCCATTTCTTGTGTATATAGGTAAAAGAAAGAAGGAGGCAAGCACGTGGAGGACGGAGAAATCATCGAGCTGTACTGGCGGCGGGACGAGGCGGCTATTGCCCAAAGCGAGAAAAAATACGGCGCGTACTGCCGTGCCGTCATTTGCCGGATTCTGCAGCTTCCCGAAGATGTGGAGGAATGCCTGGTGGACACATGGATGGCGGCGTGGAACGCTATGCCGCCGCAGCGCCCGACGGTACTGCGTACCTTTTTGGGGCGGCTCAGCCGCAATTTGTCCATCAATCGCGCGCTGCATGATAAAGCGCGCAAGCGCGGCGGCGGGGAGGTGACGGCGGCCTTGGAGGAACTGCGTGAAATCGGCGGCGGCAGCGCTGAAGAAGCGGTGGAGCAGGCGGAATTGGGGCGGCTGATCGACCGTTTCCTGCGCACTCTTCCGGAGAAAGAGTGCAGCATTTTCCTGCGCCGTTATTGGTTCCTTGATTCCGTGGAAGAAATTGCAAGGCGCTATGGTCTGCGCGGCGGCTCGGTGAAAACCCGACTGCACCGCACACGGAAAAAACTCAGAGAGTATCTGAAACAGGAGGGATATGCACTATGAAGCACATTGATGAAACCATGCTGCTGCTGGCAGTGGGCAATGTGGGCGAAGACTTGGTGGCTCGCGCGGAGAAGCGCAGCGTACCCTCCCGCCGGCGCGTTTCTTTGCACTTTGCTGCGCTGGCGGCTTGCTTGTGCCTGATCGTGGGCGTGGCGGTGCCCTATGTGATGGATGGATTTGGCTCAGGAAATAACGCCGGCTGCATCGGCGATATCAGCGATAAAAATGCTCCTGAAACAGTTTGTGAAAACGGTGCATTGCCTGGGGACAGCGCTGAAAAAAATGCTTCTGTAGCGCTGCAGGAGCTGGGAATCGCATCTGCAGAGGACATTGTCTCCGTTTCGGCGGCGCCGGTCTCCGGTGCGGGGCAGTACGGGATTGCCAGTCCGCAGGACTCGGCTGCGGTGCGGCAGGAACAAAGCGATGCTTTGCCGGGAACCGGTGCAGAGCTGTACGCCCTGTTGGTGAAGTCTGAAGCGGCGCCCGCCGAAGAAGATATGCCGAGCCTGTGCCCAACGGCGAGAGTTACGCTTACGCTGGCTTCTGGCGCGGTGCTGGAAGGACAGTATGATGCCGTGCAGAACCTTTTGGAAGTAGGACAGTGGCGTTTTGATCTTTCAGAACATTGGTAAAATCAGAACATCGGTCAGAGAGGAGTGCAGCAGATGAAACGAAGAACAAGAAGTGCGGCCTTTATAGCGGCAATATTGCTGGGGATCAGTCTGGCTGGCTGCGGGGAGAAGCCCGATGTGCCGTTCCCGGGCGATGATATGCCAGGGGGCGGAGCGTCCTTTTCCGCGGACGCGGGCGAATATTTTGCCGCCGTTACCGGGGCGGAGCTGCTTTCAGGCGCTGAAAACCGGTGTTACAGCCCTGTCAGCTTGTATTTGGCTCTGGCGATGGCGGGTGCGGGCGCGGCGGGAGATACGCAGGCGCAGATTTATGCACTGCTGGGAGCAGAGGACACAGAAACGCTGGCGGCTGGCTGCAGAGTGATGCTGGATACGCTGCAGCGGGATGAAGAAGACAGCAAGCTGTATCTGGCGAACTCTGTGTGGACACGGCAGGGCATCGAAACGAACCCGGATTACCAGACGCTTTTGGAGCAGGATTTTTCTGCCGAAAGTTTTTCTGTGCCCTTTGGGCAGGCCAAGGCGGATCAGAACATGAGCGCCTGGGTCGAACGGCATACCAAGGGGCTCCTGAAGCCGCAGTTCCAGCATGAGGCGGACACTGTGGCAGTATTGCTCAACACGATCTATTTCAAGGACGGCTGGACGGAATCGTTTTTGGAAGGGAATACGGAACGCGGCGATTTTACCACAGCTGGAGGCGAAACCGTGCGCGCGGACTTCATGCAGAAGCAGAGTGCCGGCCTTGCCCGGGAGGGGGAGGCTTACTGCAAAGCGGAGCTGTCGTTCCGCAGCGGCGGGAGCATGTTCTTTGTGCTTCCGGATGAAGACGTTCCGCTGCAGACGCTTCTGACGGAGCGCGGCCTGCAGGAGTTGCTGACGGACGAGGGCGCGCAGAACCGGGACATTGCCTGGTCGGTGCCGAAATTCCGGCAGAACGGCGAGATGCAGCTGATCGACCTGCTGCGCTCGCTGGGAGTTACCGATGCTTTTGACAGCGACGCAGCGGATTTCAGCCATGGCTGGAATGTGCCGGCCTATATCAGTGAAGTACGGCAGGGAACGGCTTTTTCCGTAGATGAAAACGGCGTGGAAGCTGCTGCTTATACAGAGATCAGCATGAACGAGACGGCGGCGCTTGTGGAGCCGGAGCCGCCGCTGGAGATGCGTTTGGATCGCCCTTTCCTGTATGGGGTGCGCAGCGCTGACGGCACACTGCTGTTTGTGGGTGTGTGCGCCGATCCTACACAGGAGGATTAAGCCGGGGAAGGAGGAATCGAAGATGAAACGAAATAAAGCGGTTCGGTTTGCCGCACTGACACTGGCGGCGGTTTTGGCAGTGGCGCTGCCCGGCTGCAGCGCCGGTGCGGCGACGCTCGCCGGGCCGGCTGTGGGGACGCCGGCACGTGCGGAACCGGAGACGAGGATTTCGGTGCAGTTCGTGCAGTCTCTGCGGGATTTCACGGCACAAACCGGCGCGGAAGCGCTTGCCCAGGGGGAAAATGTATGTTATTCCCCTGTGAGCCTTTATATTGCCCTGGCCTTGGCGGGCATCGGCGCGGCAGGGGAAACGCAGGAGGAAATGTACCGATTACTGGGGGCGAAGGATTCGCAGACTCTGGCTGCGGATGTGCAGCTCCTGCAGCGCACGCTGCATCAGGAGGAAAAGCGCTGCAGCGTGTATCTGGCCAATTCCCTGTGGATGCGCGAGGGTGTGGACTTTTATGACAGCTTTACGCAGAGGGCTGCAGAGCAGTTTTACGCCGAATGCTACACCCTGGATTTTGCTGCGCCGGACGTCGGCAAGACAGTGGGCCGCTGGGCGCACGGCCACACCGGGGGGCTGCTGCAGCCGGAGATCGTGCTGAAGGACAATGACATTTTTGTGCTGCTGAACACGGTCTTCTTTCAAGCCAACTGGGTGGATGCCTTTTCTGCATCCGCCACAGAAATGGCAGACTTTACTGCACAGCAGGGGCAGACGCTTTCCTGTCCGTTCCTGCATGCCGTCCGCTCCGGCAAGGCGGTGATGGCGGAAGGCTGGAATTTGGCCAATCTTCCGATGGAAGGTGGGTGGCAGATGTTTTTCCTGCTGCCGGACGAAGGAGAGAGTATCGACAGCCTGCTGGCCGGGCCGGGGCTTGCGGCGCTGCTGAATACCGATGCGGCGCAATACCGGCAGATCGAGTGGAGTATACCAAAGTTTGCAGCCAAAGGGGAGATCGACCTTGTGCCAGTGCTGCAGCGCGCGGGTGTGGAGCGGGCCTTTTGTGCAGACGAGGCGGATTTCAGCAATCTGTGTGACGTATCGCAGCTGCCGGGCGGCGCGGCATATCTTTCCGAAGTGCGTCAGGGAACCGCCTTCTCTGTTGATGAAGAAGGCGCGGAGGCGGCGGCCTATACGGAACTTGTTGTGAGAGCCGGGAGCGCCGCCCCGCCGGAAGGTGAGCCCGTGGTTATGGAGTTGAACCGGCCGTTTTTGTACGGCGTATGGAACAGCGAGGGCACCGTGCTGTTTTTAGGCCGGTGCGATGCACCGGAGACGGCATAAACCATGAATTGTATTCGAACAGGAGGAAATGTCGTGAAAAGAGGAATTGCAGCGCTGCTGATGGCGTTCCTGCTGGCGGGCTGCGGCGCGCCGGGCGGCAGTTTGTCAGCGGAAGAGAGCATCGGCGACGCAGAAACCGTTCTGCACGGTGAAACGTTCACAGCGGAAAACGGCTGCGCGAATCTGGCGCTGACGCTGCCGGAAGGCTGGGAAGGCGAGACGGCGGATACGCCGGAGGATGGCGGAACGGACGCATGCCACATCGAGTTCTGGCCCGCTGACGTGCCGGAGCTGCGCCTGACGCTGCGCGCTTACCCTGACGGCATCGGGCTATGCGGCACCGGCGTGACATTTGAAGAGGTGACTTTTGCAAGCGGCCAGACGGCGACTGCATGTGCAGAGCAGATCGATGATGTGTTTTGGCTCTGCCTGATTTACCATGATACGCCGGGGGCTTATGCGGTGGAATTCAGCGGCGACCGGACGTTGCTGGAACAGTACGGGCAGCCATTGGCGGCGATTCTCGACAGCGCCGTGCTGGGTGAGGGCTTCCCACGGCAAAGCGAGGCGGAACAGGTTGCATCGGATGCGTTTGCGGAGGATTACAAGGAAATGCGCGCACAGTTTGATATGAATGCCGGTGTGTGGACGGTGACATTTTTAGCCGCAGATGCTGCGGAGGTGGGCAGCCTCTGCGTGGGGGCGGATGGAAAGCTCTGTTTGGTGGGGAACGAAGCGGACGCCCGGCTGTGCGGCCTGCCGCGGGCTGAGCCGGCTGGAGATTATCCGGCGGCTTTCATGCTAAACGATACGGTTTATTTGCTCTCTCAGGATCCTGTGCCGACGGAAGTGGGGCAGGATGCGATAATCGGTTATACGGTTTCTTATACGGATACGTTTCCGGAGAAAAACGGAGAAAGCAATTTCAGCCGCACGGCAGAGCTGCCTGTTGCGCAGACAGAAAGCGGCGTAGCCGTATACTATGAAGGCGTATGGCGGCTGTGCACGCTGCAGGGCGGAGAATGAAGCCTTAATAGTTGCGTCAGAGCCGCAGCCATGCTATGATAGACAAACGCTGCGGCGGGGCGCGTCGGTTTGTGTGCCGCTGCACGACGAAAAACGATTTCAACACAAAGGAGCGGAGCTATGCTGTTTTCAAGCATTACTTTTCTATATTATTTTCTTCCCATTGTGCTGGCGGTGTATTTTTTGGTGCCGCGCCGGGGCAAAAATCTTGTGCTGCTGCTGGCCAGCCTGGTGTTTTACTGGTGGGGTGAGCCGCGCTATGTTTTTTTGATGCTCTTCACGATTGCCTTTGCCTATGTCTGCGGCCTTTTGATCGGCCGGTTCCGAGGCCGGGGCGCGGCGAAGGGATTTTTGGTTTTGTCTGTGGCTGGGGAGCTGGCGGTGCTGGGCTATTTCAAATATGCCGACTTTTTTCTCGCGACTGTGAATACGGCGCTGAAAACGGAACTGCCTCTGCTGTCTATTGCGCTGCCCATTGGCATCAGTTTTTACACCTTTCAGACCCTGAGTTATACTGTGGATGTATACTGCGGCACAGTGGCGCCTCAGCGCTCCTTTCTCAGGTTGGCGACCTATATTGCCATGTTCCCCCAGCTGATTGCCGGACCGATTGTGCGCTACCGCGATGTGGAGAGAACGCTGACAGAGCGTCACACTACGGCAGAGGATCTGGGACAGGGGCTGACGCGCTTTGTGCTGGGCCTTTCCAAAAAAGTGCTGCTGGCCAACCAGTTGGGGGCTTTTGCCGCTGCCCTGCAGAGCAGCGGGGAGCAGACGGTTCTGCTGGCATGGCTGTCTGCCATCGCGTTTACGCTGCAGATCTATTTTGATTTTTCCGGCTATTCGGATATGGCCATCGGATTGGGACGGGTGCTGGGATTCCGTTTTCTGGAAAACTTTAATTATCCGCTGATCGCCCGCAGCGCCACGGAGTTTTGGCGGCGCTGGCACATCTCCCTTGGTTCCTGGTTCCGGGACTATGTATACATTCCCTTGGGCGGCAGCCGGAAAGGACGCGCCCGGCAGCTGCTCAATATCCTTATCGTGTGGCTGCTGACGGGACTTTGGCACGGCGCAGCCTGGAATTTTGTGCTGTGGGGACTCTTTTTTGCGGCGCTTTTGGTGTTGGAAAAACTCTTTTTGCTGCGTGTGCTGGAGCATCTGCCCCGGGCAGCGGGGCATGGATACCTGCTTTTGGCGGCGGTAATCGGCTTTGCTGTGTTCAATGCCGACGGGCTTTCCGGCGCGGCGGCGGATCTTTCCTGTATGTTTGGCTTTTCCGGCGTGCCTTTTGCTGGCGCCCAGACGCTGTATTACCTTTCCAGCTATGGATTGCTGCTGCTTCTGGCGGTGGTCGGCGCAACGCCGCTGCCGGGACGCATTGCCGCGCGCTGCGCGCAATGCCGTGGTATGACCATTATACAGCCGGCGGTGCTTTTGGCGCTGCTGCTGGTTTGCACCGCTTATCTGGTGGACGGCTCGTTTAACCCTTTTTTGTATTTCCGCTTTTAAGGAGGAATCCCTATGAAAAAAGAAACGATCACTGCAGCGGCGGTCTTGTGTGCGTTGGGCGCTGGTTTCCTTGCCTGCGCGCTGCATACAGATCAGCCGCTTTCCTTGAGCGAGCGCCGCCCGCTGGCGCAGCGGCCCGAGGTTTCGGTGCAGGCGCTTGCGAGCGGAAACTATATGTCGGAGTTTGAAACGTATGCGCTGGATCAGTTCCCGCTGCGGGAAGCGATGCGCCAGCTGAAAGCCCAGGTTCAGTATTATCTGCTGCGCCAGAAAGACAATAATGGTGTGTATCAGGTGGACGGAAGCCTGTCCAAAATCGAGGCGGTTTTAAGCGAAAGCAGCGTGCGTGCGGCGGCTGAAAAGCTCAACCGTCTGCAGGAAACCTATCTGACAGACAGTCGGGTGTTTTACGGTGTGGTACCCGATAAAAATTATTATCTTGCGGAAGAAAACGGATATCCACATCTGGATTATGAGCGCATGGATGCCATCCTGGCCGAAGGCCTGCCCCATATGGAGCGTATTGATTTATATGACTGCCTGAGCGCGGAGGACTATTATAAAACCGATCCCCACTGGCGGCAGGAAGAGCTGGAAAAGGCGGCCGGACGCGTGGCCCAGGCGCTGGGTGTTTCGATTGCGCCCTTTTCCGATTATACACAGCAAACGTATCAGGACTTCCGCGGCGCGTATTATGGCCAGTCTGCCCTGCCGCTGAAGGCAGAGCCGCTGCATTATCTGACGAGTGAGGCGCTGGAGGCGTGTACGGTCCATCATTATGAAACTGGTGCCGATACCGGGGTGTATGAAACGGAAAAGCTGGCCGGCAAAGATCCCTATGACGTCTTCCTCGGCGGTGCGGATGCGTTGGAGACCATTACCAACCCCAATGCGAAAACGGACCGGGAATTGCTGGTGTTCCGGGATTCATTCGGCTCGTCCCTGGCGCCGCTGCTGGTGCAGGATTATCAGAGCGTGACCCTGATCGATTTGCGCTATGTATCTGCCCAGCTTCTGGAGCAGTTTATTGATTTTCATGGGCAGGACGTATTGTTTTTGTACAGCCCGTCGGTGTACAACCACTCGGATATGCTGAGGCTTGACAGTATGGGAAAGCGCCCCCGGGGCCGGTGCATTATGCACCGGCCCCGGGGGCGCTTTGAATCAGTCGGGGCGGTTCAGTTGCCGGAACAACCGTGCTTATCTGCGCCGCAGGAATGCTGTGCGCAGGTATGTCCATGATCGTGGTGGCTGCAGTTGGCCTGGGCATCGGCGTGCAGCGTACCGTTTAACAGAGCCTGCACGGCCTCGTCGGCGCTGCCGGAAACGCCGGCATACAGGCGGATGCCAGCATTGCTCAAAGCCATCTGTGCGCCGCCGCCGATGCCGCCGCAGATCAGGGCGTCCACTTGCTGTGCGGCCAAAAGGCCCGCCAGAGCGCCGTGGCCGCTGCCGTTCGTGCTGATCACCTGCGCGGCAGTAACGGCGCTGTTTTCTACATCGTAGAGCTTGAAAGATGCGGTGTGGCCGAAATGCTGAAACACATTTCCATTTTCATAAGTTACTGCGATTCTCATACTGTTTGCTCCTTTCGTTCTGATGGGCGCTGTAGGCGTCCGTGCTGCGGCGGATTTTCGGCAGGGCACACCGCCGCAGCGCGCTGTGCCGTCGCACAGGCGGTAATGCCCTCCGGTGATTTGAAGGGGGCGCCCGTTGACGAGACAATCGGCCAGCTTGTGGCGTGCGCGTTCGTAAATTTCGGTGACTGTCGTGCGGGAAACGCCCATTTGCTCGGCGCACTGTGCGTGGGTTCGCTTTTCCAGATCGATCAGCCGGATGGATTCATATTCGTCCAGCGTGAGCGAAATGGGCGCTCCCGCTGCGGTTCCGCAAGGCGCAAAGCTGTCATAAGCCGGCTCGTCGCAGATTCGCCTGCACCGGCTGGGTCTTGGCATGGTTCTCACCTCTATTTCCGACATATGACGGATATTATTATAGCACGCTTTCCGAAAAAAGCAAGAGGAATCCGCTGTTGGCGGAAAGCGGGGCTTTTGGCAGCAAAACAGGGCTGCAGAGTGTTTGCCTCTGCAGCCCTGTTCTCTTTCATGGGATACCGTGCGCGCCGGGCGCGGAGCTGTCCAGGTGATCCTGGGCGTGCTGCTTGATTTTCTCCCAGGTTTCATCGCTCAGATCATGCTCAATGCGGCAGGCGTCGGCGCGGGCGGTTTCGGCGGACACGCCCAGAGCCATCAGCAGATCGCTCAGAACACGGTGGCGCTCATAGACACGAGCGGCAATTTCCAGGCCTTCCGGTGTCAGGGTGAGCAGCCCGTTGGCGTCTGTTTCCACGTAGCCGTTTTCCCGCAGCTTTTTCATGGCGATGGAAACGCTGGGTTTGGAAAAGTTCAGCATATTGGCCACGTCAATGGAACGGACATGACCGTTCTTTTCCTGCAGCATCAATATGGCTTCCAAATAATCTTCTGCCGATTCGTAAATATGCATCATTCTGTTTCACCCTTTGCCGAATTTCCTTGTCTGCATTATTTTTATTAGAATATCACAAAACACGGATGTGTTTCAAGGGCTTTGTTGTGAAAATGGGGAAAATGTGGTAAACTATCTTTAATATCGCATGAAACCTGTCATTGGCCGGAATAGCCAGGATTCAAGATCCTGTCCTGCAGGCGGCAGCTGGAAGCGGTTGATACAAAAGCGCGGCGTTCTTCTGCGGGAGAAACGCATGCAGGGAGCATCCCTTTGCGCAAAAGGAGAGACGATATGGAAAGAATCTATTGCCTTGTCATTGGCTATGTATTCGGGCTGGTACTATTTGCGGAGATCATTGCCCGGGCGCGCCTGGGCAGAAGCGCCCGGACGATCGGAAGCTGCAATCCGGGCACGGCCAATATCACCCGGCAAATGGGAAAGGCTTGGGGCCTTTTGGTGCTGGCGGGCGATCTTTTGAAAACCGCAGCGGCCTGCTGGCTGTGTGCAGCGCTGTTTCCGGAATTGGGCCGGCTGGTTTATCTCTGGGCGGGGCTGGGCGCCACGCTGGGCCACAATTTCCCGGTTTGGGCGGGGTTTCGCGGCGGGAAAGGCGTGGCGACTACCTGCGCGTTTTTGTTTTTGTTTTCCCCGCTCTGGTGCGGATCCTGCATCGTGTTGGGAGGTGTTGTGGTGCTGGCCACGGGATATTTGCCGGTGGCTGCCGTGGTGATCACCACGGCGGCGCTGCTGCCGGCTTGGCACTTCGGGGCGCTGGAAGGATTTGCGCTGGTATTGGCGGCAGATGTGCTGATGATCCAGCGCCATCACCGCGGTATTGCGCGGGCGCTGCGGGGTGAGGAACGCCGGGCGCTGCGCGGAAAAACGGCGCGGGAAAAGTGAGCGCGGAGCGGTGTGCCGAAAATTCACGATTTGTTTACACTTGTATGCGCTGGGAAGATTTACATTTGCGCGGTGCAATGATAAAATAACAATTACAGGCACATGATAGATGTGGCTCATTCACAAGAACAAACCAGAATAATACTGGAACGGAACGAAAAGGAGTTGTATATCATGGCAGAATTCAGTTTTAAGAATATCTTTTTGGCAGGTGTCGGCGCTACGGCCTATTCCTTTGAAAAGGCGCAGGAACTGGTGGATGATTTGGTGAAAAAAGGCGAGCTGACCGTGCAGCAGGGCAAAGTTGTCAATGAAGAGCTGAAGCACAATATGTCCGAAAAGCTGCGCGCTGCAGCAGACAGCATTGAAAACGCAGGCAAAAAAGCGGCGGATGCGGCGTCCGACGTTATCGAGAACGCGGCGGGCAAAGCTGGCGGCCTGCTGGACAAGGTGGCCGATATGACGGCCGAGGAGCGCGCCGCGCTGAAGGAAAAGCTGCAGGAGCTGGACCAGCAGGACGACGCAACGAAGAACGAAGAATAAGCCGATGGCAGAGCTGCGGAAAAGCGCTGCCGAGAAAGGAATCGCCCGCAGCGGAAAAAAGAGCAGCCGGCTGCATGAGATTGTAGATATTCTGCGGCGCAGCGACATGATCCATGGCGTTACGCCGCAGAAACTGCGCATCATGCTCGAGGAACTTGGCCCCACTTTTGTGAAACTGGGGCAGATCATGTCCATGCGCTCAGACATGCTCCCGCAGGCGTATTGCGACGAGCTGAAGAAACTGCGCTCTGGTGTGGTGCCCATGCCCTTTGAAACGGTGGAGGAGATCCTTGCCGCGCAGTATGGCCGCCCGGCGGAGGACGTGTTCGCTTGGATCGATCGCACGCCGCTGGGGTCGGCGTCGGTGGCGCAGGTTCACGCAGCGCGGCTTCCCAACGGCCAGCCGGTGGTGATCAAGGTGCAGCGCCGGGGGATCCACCGGATCATGGAAGAGGATATCGCCATTTTGCGCCGGGCGGCGCGGCTGCTGAAAATCGTGCCCCGGGCCGGGGATGTGATCGATTTTAACGGACTGCTGGATGAGCTGTGGACCGTATCCCAGCAGGAAATGAATTTTCTGGTGGAAGCGGAGCATCTGGAACGTTTCGGCGCTTTGAATGAAGATGTGGCCTATGCCTCCTGTCCCAGGGTTTATCGGGAGCTAAGCACAGCCTCGGTTCTGGTCATGGAGAATATTTCCGGTATTCCGATCGATCATTTGGATGAGCTGCGTGCGGCTGGCTACGCGCTGGGAGAGATTGGTGAAAAGCTGGCGGAGAACTACATCAAACAGATTCTGGACGACGGCTTTTTCCATGCCGATCCGCATCAGGGGAACATTGTGATCCGCGGCGGAAAAATTGTCTGGCTCGATCTTGGCATGGTGGGTGTGCTGTCCAGCCGAGACCGCCAGATTTTCCGAACGGCCATGCTGGCCATTACCCGCCAGGATATTTATGAGCTGGAAAACGCCATCATGTCGCTGGGGGTTCTGAAAACCAAGATCAATCACAATGAGCTGTACGAGGATATCCGCATTTTTGTGGACCGCTACGGCAGCAGCGATCTGCAGGATCTGCATCTGGGTAAGGTGCTGGGCGAGATGATGGACATTGCATCCAAGCATCAAATTGGAATGCCCAACAGCGTTACCATGCTAATCCGCGGCGTGCTGACCATTGAGGGTGTACTGGAGGACTGCAGCCCGGAAACCAGTTTGATGGGAATTCTCGCCAATCATTTTTCAGCGGGCGTGCTGTCCATGGACAGCGCTGAACAGGAGCTGCGGCACCTTCTGCGCAAATTTGCCGGAAGTGCCGAAAAGGTAAGTGATATCCCGCTGAATCTGGCGGACATCATTAAAATGACCGTGCGGGGGCAGACGAAGATCAATCTGGAACTGACTGGGTCGGAAGAGCCAATCGCCAAGGCGGACCGCATGGTGGACCGGCTGGTGTTCGGTATCATCGACGGGGCGCTGCTCATCGGTTCGAGCATGCTGTGCACTACGAATATGCATCCCCAGATTCTGGGGATTCCGGCGATTGGTGCGGCAGGCTTTTTTATTGCCTTTCTTCTGTCCGGCGTATTGCTGCTGGACATTGTCAGAAAACATAAATAGAGTGCGCCGCCGGGAACAAGCAGCGGCGCACTTCTTCTGTTCCTGGGAAGGGAACGAAAACGGGAAAAAGGAGTACATCAAAATGAAACAATGGAAGCGTTTGGCATGGCTGCCGGCTCTGGCACTGACTGTGGGCCTGTTGCTGGCTGGCTGCGGGCAAAATGCGGCGGGAGACGGTTCAGGCTCCGATGAAGCATCAGTTTCGGAGGGGGAAACGGACAGCGCGGAGTGGCTCAGCGGTAAGCATCATGTGGAAATTGAGGTGCAGGATTATGGCACGATTGCGGTGGAACTGGATGCCGATGCTGCGCCTGCCACGGTGACCAATTTTGTCAAGCTGGCAAAAGAAGGCTTTTACGACGGACTGACGTTTCACCGTGTGGCGGCAGGGTTTGTGCTGCAGGGCGGCGACCCGAAAGGCAACGGCACCGGCGGCAGCGCTGAAACCGTTGCCGGTGAGTTTTCGGAAAACGGTTTTGATAATCCGCTGACCCACACCCGGGGCGCCATTTCCATGGCCCGCTCACAGGACTATGACAGCGCTTCGTCTCAATTTTTCATTGTTCTGCAGGACAGTACCTTTCTCGATGGACAGTATGCGTGCTTCGGGTATGTGACAGAGGGCGTGGAACTTGTGGATGAAATCTGTGTAAAAACGCCGGTGGCGGATATGCAGACCGGTTATGTGGAGCTGGAGAACCAGCCGGTGATCACCGCCGTTACGGTAATCGATTAAATGCGCGCTGGCTGCAGCAATTGCGCAGCCAGCGTGAACAGGGCGGCCGGCATGCAGCGGGCCGCTTTCTGATTTACTGCTGCGGGGCGGCTTCAGCAGCCCTGCGCAGCAGAGCAGCGTTCCCCTGCAGCCGTGGGTCGGAAGGCGCAAGAGCCAGAGCGGCTTCTGCTTCTTGCAGTGCTAGGGGAATTTGTCCCAGCCGGTGGAACGCGATGGCCCGCAGGTCGTGGGGCAGCGGCCCCCAGGCGGCAGCCTCGCAGATATAGGTATCGGGCCGTGCGGTGATTTCCAGAGCGCAGGCGGTGAAATAAAGTACGCCGGGCCAGTCCTCCTGCTCGTAGAGAACGGTAGCCAAATCCATGTACCCCTCCCGCAGATGGGGCGCTTCGGCGATGGCTCGCAGAAAATAGCGGCGGGCAGAGAGAATGTCGCCTTTGCGGACATAGGATTTGGCGATATAGCGCATGGAGGCAGAGCGCTCGTCGGCCCAGGTGGCTGTGGGCATGGCCAGGTGGCGCTGGAGCGTTGCGATGCAGTCGTCCCAACGGCCGTAGAAAAAGTATTCCCTGCCGAGATAATGGACGTTGCGGTCATCCTCCGGCGCCTCTTTCACGGACAGTTCCAGCAAAGGAAGGTACTGGCCTCGCGATTTGGTGTCGTCGGGATGATGGTCGAGCTGCACGCCTGCGGCGGTAACCGTGCGGATCTGCCGGAGGCCGTCGGTGCGCTGGAGCACTTCGTGCACAGGGTGGGTCCATTGCCAGCCGTGGCGGCTGTGGATTTTTTCATACCAGAAAACGACGCCTTCGCTGCCGTCGGGACGGAAGCTCCAGGTGTAGCGATAACGGGCCTGCTGGGTGCCTGGAGTCCAAGCGGCCTCCAGAGCGGCGCGCCAGCCGGGATGAAAGACCTCGTCCAGATCGGTGCAGACGCAGATATCTGCATCGTCCGGCACCAGGGCCAGTGAACGGTTACGAGCGGTGTCGAAGCGCCAGGGAAGGATCTCTGCCTGCTCAACGGTCGCGCCACGCCGGCGCAGTTTTTCTACAGTATCGTCTGAAGAGCCGGTATCCAGTACAACCACGGCGTCGGCTTCCGTCATAGAATCCATCCAGCGGTTGACAAATTTGCTTTCATTTTTACAGATGGCGTAAACAATGATCTTCATAATGGGGTTCTCCATAATATGAAATGGCAAAGAAAGGGCGGCATGTGCCGCCCTTTTTTGCTTGAGTGCGGGGTTGAATGTCAGCTGCTCAGGAGGCCTGCGGCACGCATGTTGGCCAGCAGTTGGTTAAACTGGGTGACCACATCAGTGGTATTGGTGGCGTCTGTAACAGCAGCAGCGGGAGTAACGGTACCGGCAGGCCCGGTAGGTCCGGTGGGGCCTTCTGCGCCCGCAGCGCCGGCAGCACCGGCAGGTCCGGTAGGTCCGGTGGGGCCTTCTGCACCCGCTGTGCCGGCGGCACCGGCAGGTCCGGTAGGTCCGGTGGGGCCTTCTGCGCCCGCTGTGCCGGCAGCGCCAGCAGGTCCAGTGGGTCCGGTAGGACCAGTGGGACCCTCTGCGCCCGCAGCGCCGGCAGGTCCGGTGGGTCCGGTGGGGCCCTCTGCGCCAGCGGCACCCGCAGCGCCGGCAGGCCCAGTAGGACCAGTGGGGCCTTCTGCGCCTATTGCGCCGGTGGCGCCGGCAGGACCGGCGGGGCCGGTGGGACCGGTTATACCGGTGGCGCCAGCGGCACCAGCAGGCCCGGTAGGGCCGGTTGCACCGACGGCGCCGGTTGCACCCGTCGCGCCGGGGATCCCCATGGGCCCGGTGGGACCGGTTGCGCCGGTCGGACCGGCCACGGTAACCAGAGCGAAATCAGGGGAGGTGCCGGGAACGCCGCTGGGATTGTTGCGCAGCACTTGGTACAGGCTGCCGTTATAGTAGACCATGTTGCCTTCGGCATAGGGATAGCCGGGGACAAACTGAGAGGCTGTGTCGATGCCTGCACCGGCAGGGCCTACGGGGCCTGTGGGTCCGGTGGGGCCTGTGGCGCCTCTGGGGCCCATGGGGCCGCGCGGTCCGGGGCAGCCCGGGGGGCCGGGAGGTCCCGGAGGACCGGGGATATAGGCAACGGGATCGCAGCCGTTGCTGCCGAAGCAGAACGAATCGCTGCCTCCGCAGCCGCAATGATGATGATTCATGGAAAAACTCCTTTTCATGGAATTCCGTTCGGAAACGCACTATTGCGTTCGCTCTATTTTACGCATGCGCTGAGGCAGGTGTGCGCAAAACAAAAAAGGAGGGAAACTGTGAAAATTGCCGGAAAGAGAAGGGGGAGGAAGGAAAAAGTTTTCTGCGGCCTGAATGACGGGGAAAAGGATGAAAAAGCAGCGCTCTGGTTATGGAAGAAGAAAAGGAAACAAAGGCTGCAACCGTTGAAGAAAACGAAAAAAGCGGCCTGCAATGCTGCAGGCCGCCGAAAAGGATCAATATAGACATTTATTTCCTGAAAATACTTGACAAAAATCCAGGGTGCATGGTATAATCAATCGCTTGTATGCAGAAAAGACGAAAATACCCTTCTGCTGATACTGGAATTAGTATAGCACGGAAGCGGAAAAGAATCAAGATGTATCGGTTGTATTTCTAACAACAAGACCGCGTGTGTCTATTCTGCGATTCAAATGCCATCAAGCTGAAAGGCTTTTGTGAAAAAGAAACGGAGTGTGATGAAATTGCAGTGCAATCTGGGGCACGAAAAGAATTACGGCAGAACCGTCCGCCGGTGCTTCGCGAAACATGAAGAGATCATCCCGATGCCGAACCTGCTGGAGATCCAAAAAAAATCTTACCAGTGGTTTTTGGACACGGGACTGCGCGAAGTGTTCGACGATGTGGGCGCCATCACTGACTTTGCCGGCAACCTGGAGCTGACGTTCATTGACTACAGCATGAACGAACCGCCCAAGTACAGTGTGGAGGAGTGCAAAATGCGCGACGCCACCTATGCCGCACCGCTGAAAGTCAGCGTCCGCCTGCGCAACAAGGAGACCGAGGAGATCAAGGAGCAGGAGATCTTCATGGGTGACTTCCCCCTGATGACTCAGGCCGGTACCTTTGTCATCAACGGAGCCGAGCGTGTTGTCGTTTCCCAGATCGTCCGCTCCCCCGGCGTGTACTACGGCAAAGAGATTGATCCTAAAACCGATGAGCCGCTGCTCACCTCTACTGTGATTCCCTACCGGGGCGCTTGGCTTGAGTATGAAACCGACACTGCCGGCGAGTTCTGGGTGCGCATCGATAAGAACCGCAAGCTGCCCATTACCTGCCTGCTGCGCGCTATGGGGCTGAAGACCGACGCAGAAATTTTGGCCATGTTCGGCGACGATCCCCGCATCGTTACCACCATTGAGAAGGACGCCTGCAAGAGCTACGAGGAAGCCATGTGCGAGATTTACCGCAAGCTCCGGCCTGGCGAGCCGCCCACGGTGGATTCCTGCCGTACGCTGGTGGACGGTATGTTCTTCGATCAGCGCCGTTATGATCTGTCCATCGTTGGCCGCTATAAATTCAACAAGAAACTGGCTCTGTGGCCCCGTATCCACGACCGCAGACTGATCTACCCCGTGGCCGATCCCATGACCGGAGAAATCCTGTTTGAGGCCGGTCATGTGCTCAGTGTGGATGAGGCCAAGAAGCTTGACAGCATCGGCGTCAATGAAGTCACCATCGATGTGGATGGCGCTGCCGTCAAAGTGTTTTCCAACCACATGGCGGATATGAGCGCTTATGTGGATTTTGATCCCCTGGAGAAGTGCGGCATCAAGGAGCGCGTCCGCTTTGCCGTGCTTAAGGAACTGCTGGAGCAGTATCCGGACGGCGGCGAGGATTTGATCGACGCCTGCATCGCCCGCAGGGACGAGTTGGTGCCCAAGCACATCATCATTGACGATATTTTTGCATCCGTTAACTATATGAACGGCCTGGCCCTGGGTCTGTCCGGCAAGGACGACATTGATCATCTGGGCAACCGCCGCCTGCGCTGTGTGGGCGAGCTGCTGCAGAACCAGTTCCGTATCGGCTTCTCCCGTATGGAGCGCGTAACCCGTGAGCGCATGACTATCCAGGACATGGATGTGGTCACGCCCCAGAGCCTGATCAATATCCGCCCGGTGACCGCGGCAATCAAAGAATTTTTCGGCTCCAGCCCTCTGAGCCAGTTCATGGATCAGACCAACCCGCTGGCCGAGCTGACCCACAAGCGCCGTCTGTCGGCTCTCGGCCCCGGCGGATTGAGCCGCGAGCGCGCCAGCATGGACGTGCGCGATGTGCATTACAGCCACTATGGCCGCATGTGCCCCATCGAGACGCCGGAAGGTCCCAACATCGGTTTGATCTCCTACCTTGCCACCTATGCCCGGATCAATGAATACGGTTTCGCCGAAGCGCCTTACCGCCGTATTGACAAGGAGACCGGCATTGTTACCGACGAAGTGGAGTATATGACGGCCGATGTAGAGGATCAGTACATCGTGGCCCAGGCAGCCGAACCCATCGGCGAGGACGGCCGCCTGCTCAACACCCGTATCACCTGCCGTCACCGCGATGAAATCATCGAGGTGGACCGTGAGCGCGTGGATTATATGGACGTATCGCCCCGCATGATGGTTTCCATCGCAACGGCCATGATCCCCTTCCTGCCCAACGACGACGCCAACCGCGCTCTGATGGGCGCGAACATGCAGCGCCAGGCTGTGCCGCTGCTGCGGCCCGAAGCCCCCATTGTGGCCACCGGCATGGAGCACAAGATCTGCCAGGATTCCGAAGTTGCCATTCTGGCTGAAGGTGACGGCGAGGTGCTCAAAGTGGATGCCCGCAACATCACCGTAAAATATGACAGCGGTGAGATCAAAACTTATACCCTGACCAAGTTTTTGCGCTCCAACCATACTACCTGCATCAACCAGCGCCCCATTGTGGATGTGGGTGAGCGCGTGGTCAAGGGCGACACCCTGGCCGATGGACCTGCCACCGATCAGGGCGAGATTGCGCTGGGACACAACATCCTGGTCGGCTTTATGACTTGGGAAGGCTACAACTACGAGGATGCCGTCCTGCTCAACGAGCGCCTGGTGCGCGAGGACGTATATACCTCCATCCATATTGAAGAATACGAACTGGACTCCCGCGACACCAAGCTGGGGCCGGAAGAGATTACCCGCGACATTCCCAACGTGGGCGAGGATGCGCTGAAGGATCTGGACGAGCGCGGTATCATCCGCATCGGCGCTGAAGTTCACGCCGGCGATATTCTGGTGGGCAAGGTGACGCCCAAGGGCGAAACCGATCTGACCGCTGAGGAACGCCTGCTGCGCGCCATTTTCGGCGAAAAGGCAAGAGAGGTCCGCGATACTTCCCTGAAAGTGCCCCACGGCGAAAGCGGCATTGTAGTGGATGCGCGGGTGTACACCCGTGAAAACGGCGACGAGCTGTCTCCTGGCGTCAACATGGTGGTGCGGATCTATCTGGCGCAGAGAAGAAAAATCCAGGTGGGCGACAAAATGGCCGGCCGCCACGGCAACAAGGGCGTCGTTTCCCGCGTGCTGCCCCAGGAGGATATGCCCTTCCTGCCCGACGGCACGCCGCTGGATATTGTGCTGAACCCCCTGGGTGTTCCTTCCCGTATGAACATCGGCCAGGTGCTGGAAGTTCATCTGGGTTACGCGGCCCACGAAATGGGCTGCAAGGTGGCTACCCCCATCTTTGACGGTGCCAGCGAGGCCGATATCAGCGCCATGCTGGAAGAGGCGGGCCTGAACCCCGACGGCAAGAGCTGGCTGTATGACGGCCGTACCGGTGAGCGGTTTGACAACCGTGTCACTGTGGGTTATGTTTACTTCCTCAAGCTCCACCATCTGGTGGACGATAAGATCCATGCCCGCTCCACCGGTCCGTACTCGCTGGTGACGCAGCAGCCCCTGGGCGGTAAAGCCCAGTTCGGCGGCCAGCGTTTCGGCGAAATGGAAGTGTGGGCTTTGGAGGCTTATGGCGCAGCCTATACCCTGCAGGAAATCCTGACGGTTAAGTCCGACGATGTGACCGGCCGTGTGAAAACGTATGAGGCTATCGTCAAGGGCCATAACGTTCCCACTCCGGGCGTGCCCGAGTCCTTCAAGGTGCTCATCAAGGAGCTGCAGTCCCTGTGTCTGGACATTCAGGTGCTGGATAAGGACGGTCAGCAGATCGAGCTAAAGGACGACGATGACGCCATGGATACCTTCAATCTGGCGCGCATGGACGCCGACAACGACCGCGATCGGTATGTGGCGGACGATGCGGAGATCGAAGAGAGCGGATTTGCTATTGCCGATGCAGAGGAAGCGGCCAGCGGCGCCGCCTATTCCGGTGCAGGCGACGATCTGCTGGACATTTGATCTGCACCATGCAGTTCAGCAGGAACGATCACACGATATGAAGGAGGAAAAATGGCACAATGAGTTATGCTGCATTTGATGCGATCAAAATTGGGATCGCATCCCCTGAACAGATCCTCGCCTGGTCTTACGGCGAAGTGAAAAAGCCTGAGACCATTAACTATAGAACCCTGAAGCCCGAGAAGGACGGATTGTACTGTGAGCGCATTTTCGGCCCCACCAAGGATTGGGAATGCCATTGCGGAAAGTACAAAAAGATCCGCTTCAAAGGCAAGATCTGCGACCGCTGCGGCGTGGAAGTTACCCGCGCCAAGGTGCGTCGCGAGCGCATGGGCCACATTCAGCTGGCCACTCCCGTTTCCCACATCTGGTATTTCAAGGGTATCCCTTCCCGCATGGGTCTGCTGTTGGATATCAGCCCACGGATCCTCGAAAAGGTGCTTTATTTTGCGGCGTATATTGTCACCGATCCCGGTGAGACGCCGCTGATCAAGAACCAGATTCTCAGCGAAAAGGAATACCGCGATTACCGTGAGAAATATGAAGATGATTTCCAGGCTGGTATGGGCGCCGAAGCGGTGAAGACGCTTTTGGCCGACATTAATCTGGAAAAGTTGTCCCAGGAATTGCACGCTGAGCTGAAAGACGCTTCCGGCCAGAAGAAAGCGCGCATTGTCAAGCGCCTGGAGGTGGTGGATGCCTTCCGTATCTCCGGCAACAAGCCTGAGTGGATGATCATCGACGTGCTGCCGGTATTGCCCGCCGAGCTGCGCCCCATGGTGCAGCTGGACGGCGGACGCTTTGCCACCTCCGATCTCAACGACCTGTATCGCCGTGTGATCAACCGCAACAACCGCCTCAAGCGTCTGATGGACCTGCATGCGCCAGACATCATTGTGCGCAATGAAAAGCGCATGCTGCAGGAGGCGGTGGACGCCCTGATCGACAACGGCCGCCGCGGCCGTGCCGTCACCGGCGCCAACAACCGTGCGCTCAAGTCCCTGTCGGATTTCCTGAAGGGTAAGCAGGGCCGTTTCCGCCAGAATCTGCTGGGTAAACGCGTGGACTATTCCGGCCGAAGCGTTATTGTGGTTGGCCCGGAAATGAAGATCTATCAGTGCGGTCTGCCCAAGGAGATGGCGCTGGAGCTGTTCCGTCCCTTTGTGATGAAGAAATTGCAGGAGAACGGTACGGCTCAGAACATTAAGTCCGCTAAAAAGAAGGTGGATAAAGGGGACGATGCTGTTTGGGATGCCCTTGAGGAGGTCATTAAGGATCATCCTGTGTTCCTAAACCGTGCGCCAACGCTGCACCGTTTGGGCATTCAGGCTTTTGAGCCGGTGTTGGTAGAGGGCCGCGCCATCAAGCTGCATCCTCTGGTATGTACCGCGTTCAACGCCGACTTCGACGGAGACCAGATGGCGGTTCATGTGCCTTTGAGTGCCGAGGCTCAGGCTGAAGCACGTATTCTGATGCTCTCGGCCAACAACCTGCTGCGTCCCCAGGACGGCGGTCCTGTCACTGTGCCCACGCAGGACATGGTGCTCGGCTCCTACCACCTGACCTATGCCCGCGACGACGAACCGGGCGCAGGCAAGGTGTTCCTGGATGAGGACGAGGTGATGATGGCCTACGAAAACGGCATCATTGGGATCCATGCGCCTATTCGCGTACGCGCCCGCCGTGAAGTAAACGGCGTCATGCGCGAAAAACTGGTGGATGCCACCGCAGGCCGGATCATTTTCAATGCCAATATCCCTCAGGACTTGGGCTATGTGGATCGTACGGATCCCGACCACATGTTTGACTACGAGGTTACCTTTACCGTGGGTAAGAAGCAGTTGGGGCCCATTATCGACCGCACCATTCAAAAGCATGGCTTCACTGTGGCTGCCGAGGTGCTGGACAAAGTGAAGGCTACCGGCTACAAATATTCCACCAAATGCGCTATGACCATTTCCGTGGCAGATATGACCGTTCCGCCCCAGAAAAAGCAGTTGCTGGCGGAAACGGAAGAGCGTACCCTGGCCATTGAAGAACAGTACAAGATGGGCTTCATGACCAACGAGGAGCGCTACAAAGCTGTGGTGGCCGAGTGGGAAAAGACTACCGACGACGTATCCAATGCCCTGCAGGAGGGGCTGGATCGCTTCAACCCCATCTTCATGATGGCGGACTCCGGCGCCCGCGGTTCCATGAAACAGATCCGTCAGCTGGCCGGTATGCGCGGCCTGATTGCCAACACGGCCGGCCGCACCATCGAGATCCCGATCAAAGCCAACTACCGCGAAGGCTTGAGCGTGCTGGAATACTTTATTTCCAGCCGCGGCGCCCGTAAGGGTCTGGCTGACACGGCGCTGCGTACGGCAGACTCCGGTTATCTGACCCGCCGCATGGTGGATGTCTCGCAGGATGTCATCATCCGTGAAGAGGACTGTGGTTACGATAAGGGTATTGTGGTTTCTGAGATTGCCGAAGGCGGTCAGATTATTGAAAAATTTGCCGACCGCCTGCGCGGCCGCTACCCGGTACGCGATATCCTGGACGAACAGGGCAATGTGCTTATTTCCAAGGATCATATGATGATGGACGAGGATGCCAAGCTGCTGGAAGCCCATGATATCCACGAAGTGGAGATCCGCACGGTACTGACCTGCCATGCCCACAGCGGCGTATGTGCCAAGTGCTACGGTATGAACCTGGCCACGGGCCAGCGCGTTGGTCCCGGCGAAGCGGTCGGCATCATTGCGGCTCAGTCCATCGGTGAACCCGGTACGCAGCTGACCATGCGTACCTTCCACACCGGCGGTCTGGCCGGCGGCGATATCACGCAGGGTCTTCCCCGCGTGGAAGAACTGTTCGAGGCCCGTAAGCCCAAAAGAATGGCGACGCTGGCCGAAATTGGCGGCCGGGTGAGTATTGAGGAGAGCCACCGCGGCTCTCTGGCCAATATCGCCATCACCGATCAGGAGAGCGGCGAGACCAGATCCTATGCGCTGCCCCACACCGGACTCAATATTCATGACGGCGATATGATTGCCAAGGGTACGGCGCTGAATCAGGGTGCTCTGAACCCCCATGATATTCTGCGCATCCGCGGTATTTCCTCGGTGCAGAACTATCTGATTCAGGAAGTTTTGAAAGTGTACCGCCAGCAGGGCGTGGACATCAACGATAAGCATATCGAAGTGATCGTCCGTCAGATGATGCGCAAGGTGCGTGTGGAGGAAGCTGGCGATACCACGTTGCTCTCCGGTTCCATGGCGGATATCTTTGAGGTGGAAGACGCCAACAAGGCAGTGGCTGAGCGCATCGCCGCCGGCGAAAAGCGCGAGGATGGTGAGGAGCTGCAGACGGCAACCTATACCCAGCTGCTGATGGGTATTACCAAGGCTTCTCTGGCCACGGATTCGTTCCTGTCCGCTGCGTCGTTCCAGGAAACCACTAAGGTGCTGACAGAAGCCGCCATCAAGGGAAAGGTGGATCATCTGCTGGGCCTGAAGGAAAACGTCATCATCGGCAAGCTGATCCCCGCCGGCTCCGGCCTGGGCAAATACCGCAGCTATGCCGAAAAGCTGGTGCCCGACAAGGTGAACACTCCGGAACCGCTCGCACCTGCCGTAGGCATGGATCTGCCGAACCTCTTTGCCGAGGATGACGCGGCAGAGGGCGGTCAAAATCCGTCCGCGGAAATTTCTGCGGATGAGATGGATTTCTGAGATTTTCCAAACGTTGCAGGCGCGCCGTTTTTACGGCGCGCCTGTTTTCTGAGTGGAAACATTTGGGCGCGATTTGAAAACGGTTTGCTCAGCGGGGGAGGGCGCCGGCTGTCATTTGGTCAAAATGGCCACTCCAGCAGCGGAAAAGAACCGGAAAATGCGCGAAAAAGCAAGAAAGTATTCATAGAAAAAGTATTGACGCTGTTTTGCGCCTATGCTATAATTCTAAATTGCGCGGATATGTCAAAACTACGAGCAAAAGGAGCCTTTTTGTGCTTTTGGAATTGCAGACAAAGAGCAAGGTGATCGGGGTCAAACAGTCGGCCAAGGCTGTGCGCGCCGATCAGGCCCGGTGTGTTTACCTGGCAGAGGATGCCGATCCGGCTCTGCTGGCCCCCATTGAGGATCAGTGCTGTGAAAAGGAAATTCCTCTGATTCGGGTGGAAAGCATGGCCTTGCTTGGGCAGGCCTGCGGCATCGACGTGGGCGCTGCGGTAGCCGTTGTTTTGAAGGACGGCTGCGCCGATTGATTTTTTATTTGTGTTTTTGGTTTTTATCGGAATATTACCCAATATTCTGCTAAAAATAGAATTTGCGAGAAAGGAGAGAACCTATGCCTACATTTAACCAGTTGGTCAGAAAGGGAAGAGAACAGGCTACTTTTAAGTCCAATTCTCCCGCCATGCAGTATGGTCTGAACACCCTGAAGAACAAGTCCACTAACCTGCCTTCTCCTCAGAAGAGAGGCGTGTGCACGGCTGTGAGAACCGCGACCCCCAAGAAGCCCAACTCCGCACTGCGTAAGATCGCCCGTGTGAAGCTCACCAACGGCTATGAAGTCACCGCCTATATCCCCGGCATCGGCCACAATCTGCAGGAGCACTCTGTGGTCATGATCCGCGGCGGCCGTGTCAAGGACCTGCCCGGTGTGCGTTATCACATCATCCGCGGCAAGCTGGACACCCAGGGCGTGAACGGCCGTATGCAGGCCCGTTCCAAGTACGGTGCAAAGCGTCCCAAGAAGAAGTAAGACCCGCGATTAAATGAAAGTTTGCCGAATAGGTTTTCTGTTTTTTGATACACAATGAACAAACCTCTTTGGCAGGCATTCACGGAGGAAAACGTATTTCCTTCGAGTACCTATGAAATCATAATTTATATGAAGGAGGGAAGCATAGTGCCCAGAAGAGGTAATGTCCCCAAGAGAGAAATTCTGCCCGATCCCATGTACAATTCTGTGCTGGTGACCAAGCTGGTCAATTCCATCATGCTGGATGGTAAGAAGGGCGTGGCGCAGAAGGTCGTTTACGGTGCCTTCGATATCGTGAAGGAAAAGACCGAGAAAGATCCTCTGGAAGTGTTCACCCAGGCTATGGAAAACATTATGCCCAGCTTGGAGGTGAAGGCCCGCCGTGTCGGCGGCGCCACCTATCAGGTGCCCATGGAGGTTCGTCCCGAGCGCCGTCAGACCCTGGGTCTGCGCTGGCTGACCAATTATTCCCGCGCCCGCAGCGAGAAAACCATGAGAGAGCGCCTGGCAGGCGAGATCATGGATGCTGCCAACAACCTCGGCAGCGCCGTGAAGAAGCGTGAAGATACCCACAAGATGGCAGAGGCCAACAAGGCTTTTGCACATTATCGTTGGTAAGGGAGTAATCATATGCCGAGAAAAACAAAGCTCGAAAATATCAGAAATATCGGCATCATGGCGCACATTGATGCAGGTAAGACCACCACGACCGAGCGTATTTTGTATTACACCGGCGTGAACTACAAGATTGGCGAGACCCATGACGGTACCGCTACCATGGACTGGATGGCACAGGAGCAGGAGCGCGGCATCACCATCACTTCCGCAGCAACTACCTGTTTCTGGCAGGGGTCCAAGGAGCAGTTTCCCCAGACCCGTATCAATATTATCGATACTCCGGGCCACGTGGATTTCACCGTTGAGGTGCAGCGCTCCCTGCGCGTGCTGGATGGTTCTGTAACTGTTATGTGCGCCAAGGGTGGCGTGGAACCCCAGTCGGAGACCGTTTGGCGTCAGGCTGACGAGTATAAGGTCCCCCGCATGATCTACGTCAACAAGATGGATATTATGGGCGCAGACTTCTACAACGTGCTCGATATGATTGAGGACCGTCTGAAGTGCAATGCCGTGGCTATCCAGCTGCCCATCGGCAAGGAGTCCAGTTTCAAGGGCATCATCGACCTGGTTGAGATGGACGCCGACATCTATTACGATGAAATGGGCAAGGATATGCGTGTCGAGCCGATTCCGGAAGATATGATGGATCTGGCTCAGGAATACCGCGAAAAGCTGCTGGACGCCGTGTCCATGTTTGACGATGATATTATGGAGAAGTACATGGAGGGCGAGGAGATTCCCGCTGAGCAGATCCGTGCGGCAATCCGCAAGGCCACCTGCGCTGTGGAGATGATCCCGGTTGTGTGTGGTACTTCTTATAAGAATAAGGGCGTTCAGAAGCTGCTGGACGCAATCGTGGATTATATGCCCTCCCCGCTGGATATCCCGGCTATTAAGGGCGTCAATCCGGACACTGATGAGGAGGACGAGCGTCATCCCGATGACAATGCTCCTTTCTCCGCACTGGCGTTCAAGATTGCGACTGACCCCTATGTGGGCCGTCTGTCTTATGTCCGCGTGTATTCCGGACATGTAAGCACCGGATCTTCTGTTCTGAACTCCACCAAGCGGCAGAAAGAGCGCATTGGACGTATTGTTCAGATGCACGCCAATCACCGTGAGGACATTGAGGAGATTTATGCCGGCGATATCGCCGCTGTGGTTGGCCTGAAGAACTCCACCACCGGTGATACGCTGTGTGATGAAAAAGCTCCGATCATCCTTGAGTCCATGAACTTCCCTGAGCCCGTGATTCGTGTGGCCATCGAACCCAAGACCAAAGCCGGTCAGGAGAAGATGGGCATTGCGCTGATGAAACTGGCGGAGGAAGACCCCACATTCAAGACCTACACTGATGAAGAAACCGGACAGACCATTATCGCCGGTATGGGCGAACTCCATCTGGAGATCATCGTGGACCGTCTGCTGCGCGAGTTCAAGGTGGAAGCCAACGTGGGCGCGCCCCAGGTTGCTTATAAGGAGACTGTCCGCAAAAAGGTGGATCAGGATACCAAGTACAAGCGTCAGAGCGGCGGTTCCGGTCAGTATGGTCACGTTAAGATCATTCTGGAGCCGAACGAATCCGGCAAGGGCTATGAATTCGTCAATGCAGTCGTTGGCGGCAGCATTCCGAAGGAATTCATCCCTGCGGTGGACACTGGTATTCAGGGTGCCCTGCAGGCCGGCGTTGTGGCGGGCTATCCCGTGGTCGATGTAAAGGTTACGCTGTACGACGGCTCTTACCATGAGGTCGACTCCTCGGAAATGGCCTTTAAGATCGCTGGTTCCATGGCGTTTAAGGAAGCCATGCGGAAAGCGGATCCGGTATTGCTGGAGCCGATTATGAAAGTTACCGTTATTGCGCCCGATGATTATCTGGGCACGGTGATCGGTGACCTGACTGCCCGCCGCGGCCAGATCCTGGGTCAGGAAGCCCGTCCCGGCGCACAGCAGGTGGACGCGCTGGTGCCTCTGGCGAATATGTTTGGTTACGCTACCGATCTGCGTTCTTCTACGCAGGGCCGCGGCCAGTACACGATGGAGCCTCATAGTTACTGTGAGCTGCCTAAGAACCTGCAGGCCAAGATCATCGAAGAGCGCACCAAGGCAAATTGATAAAAAAGCAATTGCTTTTTTACCCTATTTGTTGTACACTATCCGCATAATAGTAGTTTATGCGATCACATGAAATTGTTAAGGAGGATTTTCAACAATGGCTAAACAGAAGTTTGAAAGAAGCAAACCCCATGTTAACATCGGCACCATCGGTCACGTCGACCATGGCAAGACCACTCTGACCGCTGCCATCACCAAGTGGCTGGCACTGCAGGGCAAGGCTGATTTTGAAGATTACAGCTCCATCGATAAGGCTCCCGAAGAGCGCGAGCGCGGTATCACCATCAACACCGCTCATGTCGAGTATGAGACTGAAGCGCGCCACTATGCTCACGTGGACTGCCCGGGCCATGCCGACTACATTAAGAACATGATCACCGGCGCTGCTCAGATGGATGGCGCTATCCTGGTCATTGCTGCAACTGACGGCCCCATGGCTCAGACCAAAGAGCACATTCTGCTGGCCCGTCAGGTGGGCGTGCCCGCTATGGTCGTTTTCTTGAACAAGGCTGACTTGGTGGACGATGAGGAACTGCTGGAGCTGGTTGAGATGGAAGTCCGCGAGACCCTGTCCAGCTATGAGTTCCCCGGCGACGATATTCCGATCATCAAGGGCAGCGCACTGCAGGCTCTGGTGTCTGAGTCCAACGATCCCAATGCTCCTGAGTATGCATGCATCAAGGAGCTGATGGACGCTGTTGACTCCTATATCCCCACTCCTGATCGTAAGGCGGATCAGCCCTTCCTGATGCCCGTTGAGGACGTCTTCACCATCTCCGGCCGCGGCACCGTGGCGACCGGCCGTGTGGAGCGTGGCCAGCTGAAGGCAGGCGAGGAAGTTGAAATCGTCGGCCTGACCGAGGAGAAGAAGAAGACCGTCGTCACCTCCATGGAAATGTTCCACAAGACTCTGGATTATGTTGAGGCTGGCGATAACGCTGGCTGCCTGCTGCGTGGCGTTGATCGTAACGGCATTGAGCGTGGTCAGGTTCTGTCCAAGCCCGGCTCCATCCATCCTTACACCAAGTTCACCGGTCAGGTGTACGTGCTGAGCAAGGATGAAGGCGGCCGTCATACCCCCTTCTTCAACAACTATCGTCCTCAGTTCTACTTCCGTACCACTGACGTTACCGGCACCATCACCCTGCCCGAGGGCACCGAGATGTGCATGCCCGGCGATAACGTGGACATGAAGGTTGAGCTGATCACCCCCATCGCCATTGAGAAGGGCCTGCGTTTCGCTATCCGCGAGGGCGGCCGTACCGTTGGCTCCGGCGTGGTCATCGAAGTTCAGGACTAAGTTTCAGCCATGTGTAGTCGAGCAGCGGAATCCTCTTGGGATTCCGCTGCTCTTTTTTTGTTTCCGTTGCAACTGCCGCATTGTTCGAGGAGAGACAGGACGAAACTGCGTTATGACAGCACAGCGGATCCATCGCCGTTTTTGATGCTGCCGCGCTGCAGGGTTTGGGGCGGCGATATTGAAGCTGCGCACAGTAAAAAACGCAAAAAAAGCCATACCCCGGCACAAGAAATGTTGTGCGCCGGGGTATGGCTTTTTTGCGTGTCATTCCGATTCAGGGACTGCGCAGTGACGCGATGAAGCCGTTTTCACCCGATGCAGTCAGGTCGCCGGCCACTACAGTATCGCCGCACAGATACAGATTGGCCAGCACGGTACCTTCGTAGTCAGGATAGTTGGATACCCGATAGGTGTAGCGTTTTGCCTGCTGGCCACAGTAGGGGGTCAGGTCCATGCCGTTTTCCATCTGCAGCTCGTTGTAGGAGAGGTAGGCCTCGTCGAGTGTCTCCGGAAACGTCAAATCCAGTGTTTCAACCGCTGACGGTTCCACTTCCCAGCCCCAACCGGCCAGATAGGCTACCCGTTGCGCGTTGTCACTGACGGAAGCGGGACTGGGCGGGCCGCCGGTATTTTTTTCAAACGCGTGTCCTGCGGTGAAGATTACAGCGCACAAAAGTACGCCGCCGGCTAAAACGCCGGCCACTGCCTTGGTTTTTGTTAGCTTTGTCGTCATAATAAACAAGTCCATCACATCCCTTGTGAAGGGATTCTATTCCGCCGGAGGCGAAAGTATGATACAATATTCCGGCAAGGAAAACAGAACACAAGAAAAAGGAGATAAAAAGATGGCACAGATGCGGCTTGACAAATTGCTTTCCTCCACTGGACGTTGGTCCCGCCGGGAAGTGAAGCAGCTGGTCCGGGAGGGACGGGTTCTGGCCGACGGCCGGCCGGCGGTGGCCGCCGATGACAAATATGACCCGGAACATACGGTGCTCCAGGTAGACGGTGAACGGCTCTCTTTTTCCGAACACTGCTATGTAATGCTGCATAAGCCGACGGGCGTCCTGTCGGCAACGGAGGATCGCTGTACACCTACCGTGCTGGATTTGCTGCCGCTGGAGCTGCAGAAGCGGGAACTGTTCCCTGTGGGACGTTTGGACAAAGATACCGAGGGACTGCTGCTGCTGACAGACGACGGCCCACTGGCGCACCGCCTTCTTTCGCCTCGCCGCCATGTGGACAAAGTATATTATGCCCGGCTGGATGGAGTGCTGACAGAAGCGGACTGCGCAGCCTTTGCTGACGGTCTTGTGTTGGAGGATGGATATCGCTGCCTTCCGGCGCAGCTGAGACTTCTCGCTGATGATGGTGGGCGGAGCGAGGTTTTGATCACGCTGCACGAGGGGAAATTCCATCAGGTCAAACGAATGGCCGCCAGATGCGGCGCGCCGGTTTTGTATCTAAAACGGCTTTCCATGGGGCCTTTGCGCCTGGATCCGGCTTTGGAGTGCGGAAAGTGGCGATATTTAACAAAGGAAGAGAAGGAATCACTCCTGCTGCTTTAATCAATGGAAGTAAACTGTAGAAAGTACAGCAAAATCATCAAAAATAAAATGGAAATTTGGTGAAAATAGAAGAAAAGTATTGCAATATGTCAATAATTCCGCTATAATATAAGAAATTTACTTGGCAGATTGCATAATAGCAAATTGCACAAAGCTAATCTGCACGCCTTTCGAGAAAGAATGATGGGAGTGTGACAGTGGGATGTCCGGGAGAATTTTTCAGAACGTGGTCCTGCAGCTGAAGGAAACAACGGATAAGGTCATCGGGGTGATTGACACAGAGGGGACGGTGGTGGCCTGCAGCGAGTTATCCGGGATCGGAAAAAAATGGCCAGAATATGTCCCGGCCATCAATTCGGCGGAAGGAGCCGCCATCGTGCTGGACGGAAAGACGTTTAAAGCGTTGGCTGGCTGGGGCGCGCGGTTTGATTACGCCGTGTTTGCCAGTGGGGAGGACAGCATCAGCCGCACTGTGTGCTCCATGGCCACTGTGGCACTGAATACCGCAAAGGCGCACTATGAGGAAAAGCACGACAAGGGGTCTTTTGTCAAGAATATTATCTCGGATAATATCCTGTTGGGGGATATTTATGTGCGGGCGAAAGAACTGCATGTGACCACTGAGGTGCCGCGCGGCGTTTTTGTGCTGCGCCAGCTGGACAAGTCTGATTCCTCTCTGATCGACCAGGTGCAGAGCCTGTTCCCAGACCGGCAGAACGATTTTGTGCTGAACATCGGCGAGGCGGATGTGGCGCTCATCAAGCAGCTGAGCGAAGGTGCCGGAGAAAATGAGCTGGACAAGATCGCTGCGCAGATCGACGACACAGTGAACCACGGCAACCGCGTGATGATCGGCATCGGAACAGTTGCCAGCCACCTGCGCGATCTGGCCAAATCCTATAAGGAAGCGCAGATTGCTATTGAAGTGGGAAAGGTCTTTGACACCGAGCGCCGGGTTATCAATTATGAAAACCTGGGCATCGGACGGTTGATCTACCAGCTGCCTACGACGCTGTGCGAGATGTTTCTCCAGGAAGTGTTCAAGAAAAATCCCATTGATACACTGGATCAGGAAACCCTGTTCACCATTAACAAGTTCTTTGAGAATAACCTGAACGTGTCGGAAACGGCTCGTAAACTGTTTGTGCACCGCAATACTCTGGTCTACCGGCTGGAGAAAATCAAAAAGCTTACTGGCCTTGACCTGCGTGAATTTGACGATGCCATCACGTTCAAGGTGGCGCTGATGGTCAAGAAATATCTCACATCCCGCGGCATTGAAGCATAAACAGTTGTTCCGGGCGCTGATCATGTAAGGAAAGGTTGAAAACAGCATGATTCGATTAAAAGACGTTGAGAAGTGCTATGCCAACGGCGCAAAAGCCATCAATGGCATATCGCTGGAGATTGAGGATGGCGAATTCGTCTTTCTGGTGGGGCCTTCCGGCTCGGGAAAGTCGACCATCATCAAAATGCTCACCGGCGAAATCGGTCCCACGGCGGGACGGATCATGATCAACGGCTATAATATGACCAATATTTCATCCCGGCAGGTGCCCTATATGCGCCGCACCATTGGCGTGATTTTTCAGGATTTCCGCCTGCTGGAGAAAAAAAACGTATATGAGAATATGGTGTTTGCCATGCGTGCGGTAGGGGCGCCGCTGGGCGAGATCAAGCGCCGCATCCCCTATGTGCTGGAGTTGGTGGGACTGGAGAACAAGACCCGCCGCCTGCCGGGAGAGCTTTCCGGCGGTGAACAGCAGCGTGTGGCTATTGCCCGTGCCCTTGTCAACAATCCTGAAACCATCATTGCCGACGAGCCGACGGGCAATCTGGATCCGGAGCGTTCTTTTGAAATCATGTCGCTGCTGGAGCGCATCAACGATCTGGGTACCACCATGCTGGTAGTTACCCATGAAAAAGACTTGGTCAATCGCTTTTCCAAGCGCGTGATTGCGCTGGAAAAGGGGCAGATTGTCAGCGACCATCGGGGCGCTTATTACGATACGAGCAAAGGGACTGCACTATCATGAAAAAGCACGATTTTCAATATTTTTTCCATGAGGGCATCTCCAATATGTTCTCTCACGGCTTTATGTCGTTTGCAACGGTAGGCATCACCATTGCGTGTTTGCTGATCATGGGCACTTTTTCCCTGGTGTCGCTGAATGCCAACGCGAATCTGCAGAGCCTGCAGGATCAGAGCGTGATTCTCGCCTTTGTGGATGAATCCTATACCGAAGCGGAAGCAAAAGCGCTTCAGCCGCAGATAGAACGGATTTCCAATGTGGCGTCCGTTGACTTTATCGGCAAGGAAGAAGCCATGGAAACCTATGTGGACGAATATCTGGAAGACGAGAGCCTGGCAGAGGATATCACCCCTGAAATTTTCCGTGACCGCTTCAGTATCCATCTGGAAGAACTGGAGTCCATGACAGAGACTGCGGACGCTATCGGCCAAATCGAGGGTATTGCCAAAGTGCGGGCCGACGAGGATCTTTCCAAAGGGTTTTTGACCGTCAGTCAGATTGCTGCGGTGGTGTGCATCACATTAATTGTGGTTTTGCTGGTGGTGTCGCTGTTTATTATGTCCAACACCATCAAACTGACCACCTTTGACCGTAAGGACGAGATCGCCATTATGAAAATGGTGGGCGCGACAGACGGGTTCATCCGCTGGCCCTTTGTCTATGAGGGATTGCTGCTGGGATGCTTCAGCGCCGTCATTGCTTTTTTCCTGCAATGGGGCCTGTATGTGGGCATTTCTGCAGGGATCGGCGCTTCGGATACACTGCAGCTGTTGGACATTCTCCCATTCACGGAGCTGTGGGCGCCCGTGTTGGGGATCTTTGTCCTGGTAGGCCTGCTGGTGGGTATTGTGGGAAGCCTGATGGCGATTCGCAAATTTCTGCGGGTATAAGAAACATGCCGTTTGCAGCCTGCGGTGCTGCAGAGGCGCGGGAAAGAGGAAACACAGGATAATGGAAGGAGCGATTTCATGAGTACGATGCATGGACCAAGAAAAGACAAAAAAAGCCGCGAGGAAAACTATCAGATGTTTTTCAAGTGCGCTATTGCATTGGGCATTTTAATTACATTGTCTGTGATTGCACAGATTGCAACGGGAGGCTTGGGATGAACACGCACATGCCCTCAGCCCTGCGCCGTGCCGCCTGCGTGTTCTTGGCGGCGCTGCTGTGCCTGTCCTTTATGGCGCCGACGGTAGCGGAAGCCGCTGTGACGCAGGCCGACATTGACGCGCTGAAAAAAGAGGCGTCGAGCCTCAGCAGCAAAAAATCGGAATTAAAGAATCAGTTGTCTGCGCTGAGTGAGGACAAAGACGAAGCGATGAAAAAGAAAGACCTGCTCGATGAGCAGTGTGCTGTAATTCAAGAGGAGATCGACAACGTCAACGCACAGATCAGCCAATATGAAACGCTGATCGCGCAGACGGAGCAGCAGATCAGCGAGACGGAAGAAAAAGAGCAGGCTCAGTATGAGCTGTTTTGCCGGCGGGTGCGGGCCATGGAAGAAAACGGAACGGTATCCTATTGGGAAGTTATCTTCAAGGCCACCAGCTTTGCCGATCTGCTCAGCCGCATCGATTTTATCAATGAAATCATGGATTACGATGAGCGCGTGATTCAGGATCTGAAAGACCTGCAGGCACAGCTGGCCGAGGAAAAATCGGCGCTGGAGGAGTCCAAGGCGGCGCAGGAGGAAGCTAAGCAGGAACTGAGCAGCCGTAAAGCGGAACTGCAGGCGCAGCTGGACGAGGCCATTGCCCTGATGAAGAAGATCCAGTCGCAGAGCGATGTTTACCAGGATACGCTGGATGCGCTGGCTCAGGAAGAGGATGAAATCCAGGCCCAGATTGTGAAAAAGTCTCAGGAACTGGCGGCTCAGCAGGCTGCGGGCAACAATACATCCGGCGGCAACGCATCCACCGGTGTAGTCACTTCCTGGATGGGCAGCGGCGGCTATATGTGGCCGGAGAAGGCCAGCAAGAAGATCAATTCTCCTTTTGGCTCGCGATCCTCCCCTGGCGGTATTGGCTCAACGAACCACAAGGGCGTGGACATTGGCGGTGTGGGCTACACCACACAGGTGCTGGCGTCCAAGGCGGGTACGGTCATTGTTTCCCAGCGCAGCAGATCCTATGGTGAATATGTAGTAGTCAGCCACGGAAGCGGAAATACGACGCTCTATGCCCATATGAGCAAGCGCCTGGTCAGCGCTGGACAGAAGGTGCAGCAGGGTCAGGTGCTGGGTATCACCGGCTCTACAGGAAATTCCACCGGACCGCACCTCCATTTTGAGATTACGGAGGGCGGAATCCGGGTTGATCCCCTGCAATATCTGACGGGCTACGTCAAGAACTGGTAAAAGCATAAAGTGGGCCCCTTCCGTCATAAGCTATGGCGGGAGGGGATGCTTTTTGTTCGGCCTTTTAACCATTGCGGAAAAAGATGCAGCACGGCGGGCAGCGGTGGAGTGCGCGGTGCGGGATGTGTGCGGCGTGCGCATTTTTGAGGTATCGGTGCTGCCGGGACGCGGGCCTTTGGGGCAGCGCCGGCGGTTGCAGCGCGCCGCCCGGCAGATGCAGCGTGCCGGTGTGCGCCGGGCGCTGTTTCCGGAAGAGTTTTTGCAGCAGTTCCTTTTTGCCAAATACGGCATTGTCGCAGCCCGCGGAGAATATCTGCGCCGTATGACAGCGGGGAAGATTGCCCGCAAACTGCTGGAGCAGAACGGGATGGATCCGGCTGCGTGCCATGTGGCGTTGCTGGGCGACCATATGAGCGCGGAGCTGCGTGGCGCACTGATGGAGTTGGCCCTGCACGTGCGCTATACCATGCTGTGTGCCGGCGGCGGTGGCGGTGAAGCCTGTTCGGTGCTGCGTCGGGAATACGGCGTCAGCGTGGCGCGCAATGCCGGTGCGGCACTGCTGAAAACAGCGGAACTGGTGTTGACCTTCGGCGACGCGGCGCCCTGCGGTGCGCCGGACTGTCTCTGGCTGCCCTGCGGCAGCGTACACGAGGCAGAAGGGTACCGGAACGCTGCTCCGGTGGTGCGCTACAGCGCTGCGCCGGAGGTCGAGGCGGCTATGGAGGGGATCCAGGCGCAAAACGCGTTGCTTTCTCTGCTGTTGGAGATGGGGGCTGTGCGCGTCAATGAACTGGAAGTGGCCGAAATCGCGCAAAATGCTTGACACTACACAATTTCTTGACTTATAATAATTCACCGTAATAAAATACAATTAGTATGGCTGTTTTTGTGGGAGCCATTGCCACCTATTGAATTGACGGCGCCTGGCGGCGCAGAAAGAAAGGATTTGTAACTATGGCAGCTACGAATGAATTCCGCATGAGCGCGGCGCGCTATGAGGAACTGAAAAAGGAACTGGAATATGATAAAACCACCCGCGCAGACGAGGTTTCCGAGCAGATCAAAGTTGCCCGCGGCTTCGGAGACCTGTCCGAAAACAGCGAGTATGATGAGGCGAAGAATGAGCAGGGCAAGCTGTATTCCCGTATTGCCGAGCTGGAGAATATCCTCGAGCATGCGGTGATCATCGATGAGAATGATCAGCCCAAGGATCAGATCACCATTGGCAGCAAAGTGGGTGTGATCAATGTCAAAACCGGCGCCAAGGGAGCATATCAGGTGGTTGGCTCCCAGGAGGCCGATCCCATGCATGGCGCAATTTCGGAAGAGTCGCCTTTCGGCAAGGCTCTGCTGGGCGCGAAAGTCGGTGATGAGGTGACGGTGGAAGCTCCGGTGGGCGCCATTGTGTACCGCATCGACACCATCGAGCGCTGAGCACAGACCCGAAAAGGATACAAAGGAGGAAGAAATTCCATGGCAGAGGAAAAGAAGCAGGGCGCGGCAGGGCAGAACATCGGAGACATCCTGAAAATTCGCCGGGACAAGCTCTCAGTGCTGCAGGAGGCGGGGCAGGACCCGTTCCAGCGGACCAGATTTGAATTCAACTGCACCACTGCCCGGGTGCGTGCGGAATTTGACGCCCTGGAGAACACGCAGGTGCGTCTGGCCGGACGCATGATGAGCAAGCGCGTGATGGGCAAGGTGACGTTCTGCGACCTGCAGGATGCCGCCGGCCGGCTGCAGCTCTATGTCCGCCGGGACGAACTGGGCGAAGAGGCATACGCGGGCTTTAAGAAATTTGACATCGGCGATATCATCGGCGTGGAAGGAACGGTGTTCCGTACGCAGCGGGGCGAGATGTCTGTGCGCTGCGAAGCGGTGACGCTGCTGAGTAAATCCCTGCAGCCTCTGCCGGAAAAGTTCCATGGCCTGCAGGATAAGGAATTGCGCTACCGCCAGCGCTACGTGGATTTGATTATGAATCCGGAAGTCAAGCAGAATTTTGTGCTGCGCTCGAAGTTTGTCAAGCATGTGCGGGACTTTATGGACGCGCGTGGCTATATCGAAGTGGAAACGCCGGTGCTTAATACCATTTCCGGCGGCGCCACAGCCAAGCCCTTTATTACCCACCACAATACGCTGGATATTGATATGTATATGCGCATTGCCACGGAGCTGAACCTGAAGCGCCTGGTGGTGGGCGGTTTGGACCGGGTGTATGAGATCGGCCGTATTTTCCGCAACGAGGGCATGGATCCCAAGCACAATCCGGAATTTACCACCATCGAGCTGTATCAGGCCTATGCCGACTTTAACGACATGATGGATCTGTTTGAAGATCTTTTGACCTCCGCGGCCCAGAAGCTGCTGGGCACGTATGAGCTGGAGTGGCAGGGCGAGAAGATCGACTTGACACCCGGCTGGCCCCGTATGCCCATGCATGAGGCGGTCAAGCAGTACTGCGGTATCGACTTCATGGCTATTTCCACGGACGAAGAAGCGGTGGCTGCGGCAAAGGCCATCGGTGTGGAACTGCCCGAAACGGCGGACAAGACCTGGGGCAACGCCCTGTATGAATGCTTTGACCAGAAGGTGGAAGCGCAGCTGATCCAGCCCACCTTTATTACGATGCATCCGGTGGATGTGTCGCCTTTGGCCAAGCGTTCGCCTAAGGACCCGCGCCTGACGGAGCGTTTTGAACTGTTTATCTGCCACAGTGAAATGGGCAATTCCTTTTCCGAGCTGAACGACCCCATCGATCAGCGTGAGCGCTTCCAGAAACAGGTGGAGCTGCGCGACAAGGGCGATGATGAGGCCGGCATGATGGATGAAGATTATATTAACGCTTTGATGTACGGTTTGCCTCCCACGGGCGGTCTTGGCATCGGCATCGACCGCTGTGTCATGATGCTGACCAACAGCGATTCCATTCGGGATGTGATTTTGTTCCCCACCATGAAACCGCTGAACGCTGAGAGCAAAGGTGCGGCGGAGGAAATGAAGCAATAAGCAAAAGCCTTTCCCGCGCGGCCAGATGCCGCGCGGGCAGCTTTGCTTTTTGGAGAAGGAGAGAGCCGATGGGCGTCGAGACAATTACCAGCCGCAGCAACCCGCTGATGAGCCATATCCGCAAGCTCGTTTCCTCCGGTGCGCACCGCCGCAAATCGGGGGAATTCGTGTGTGATGGACGCAAACTGCTCGGCGAGGCGCAGCAGTGGCATGTCCCTGTGTCTGCTGTGGTGTTCTGTGATGGAGAAAAGCCGCCGGAGGTGCCCGGCGCACGGCTGGTGCAGGTGAGCCGGGAGATGATGGACTATATTGCTCCCTCGGATACGCCCCAAGGAGTGCTGGCGGTGTGCATCAGGCAGGAAACGCCTCTTCCGGAGGTTCTGACGGGCAGCCGTTATATCCTGCTGGACAGTGTGCAGGATCCCGGCAATGTAGGCACTATCCTGCGTACAGCGGATGCCTTTGACTGTGACGGCATGTTTCTGGTGGGGGCCTGCGCGGATCTGTACAACCCCAAAACTGTGCGCGCTACCATGGGCGCGCTGTTCCGCCGCCCGGTGTGGAGGTGTGCGCCGGCGCAGGCAAAGGCGCTGCTCTCCGCCGCCGGTATCCCGTTGTGGGGGGCTGCGCTGCGCTGCGATACGGTGGATGCCCGGCAGGTGGATTATACCCGTGCCGCTGTGGCCATTGGCAGCGAAGGGCGGGGGCTGAGCGAAGAAGTGCTCGCCTTGTGCGATCAGACGATTCGTCTTCCCATGAGTGAACGGTGCGAGTCGCTCAACGCTGCCGTAGCAGCGGCGGTGCTGTTGTGGGAAATGTATCGTTGAGGAGGGATGGAAATGGCCGGAATCAAATATTGGCTGTGGCTGCGCACACGGCACGGTTTGAGCAACCAAATCTGTACCAGGCTGCTGGAGCAGTTTGGTGATCCGGAAAAGATCTACTTTGCCGCGCCGGAGGATTATCTTCAGACAGAGGGGGTTACCAAGGCTCAGCTTTCCGCTTTGGCGGACAAAAAACTGGACCGGGCCGAAGCCGTTCTGGAGGATTGTGAGCGGTTGGGCGTACGGATCCTCTCCCGTACCGATGCGACGTATCCCAGCCGCTTGCGAGCCATCCCGGATGCGCCCTGCGTCCTGTATTACAAAGGCATCTGGCCTGATTTTGACAGTGAGGCTGCCGTGGCGCTGATCGGTACCCGAAAAGCTACGCCTTACGGCATCCGCATCGGAGAACGGTTGGGGTATGAGCTGTCCAAAGGCGGAGCGTATGTGGTGTCCGGCCTGGCGGCCGGCGGCGACGCGGCAGGCCACCGTGGCGCTCTGCTGGCCGGTGCCCGGACGGCCGCGGTGCTGGGGGGAGGTATCGACGTAGTTTATCCGGCGGAAAACCGTGCGTTGTTCGAAGACATTGCTGTGAATGGCGTACTGATTTCGGAATATCCGCCGGGCACAGAGCCGCGCGGTCCCCATTTTTTGGAACGCAACCGCATTATCAGCGGTTTAAGCGTGGGGGTGATCGTGGTGGAAGCGGCGCTGCGCAGCGGTACCATGAATACGGTGCGGCATGCTGCCGAACAAGGAAGAGACGTTTATGCTGTGCCCGGCCCGGTGGATGCGCCTTTCAGCCAAGGCTGCAACCGTCTGCTGCAGGAGGGCGCCGGCGTCGTTACTCGGGCCTGGGATGTATTGCGCGAATGGCAAAGCCGTTTTCCGGACAAAATCGAGATGGGTGTATTCGATGCGCCGCCTTCGGTTGGACGCACGGCGCCGCATCGGGAAACGGAAGCGAATGTTCCGGCAGAGCCGAAACACCAGGAAACAGCAGTTGACAATGCAGAAGAATTGGCCTATATTGACTTGAAAAGCGCCAGAGAACATTTTACAGACGATCAGATCGAGGTTTTGCAGACGCTCTCTCAAAAGCCTATGGGGGTGGACGATATCGCCGAGCTTTCACAGATCCCTGTACGCCGAGTGCTTTCGGCGCTGACGGTTTTGGAGATTGAGGAGCTTGTGCGCCAGGAGAGCGGAAGCCGCTACACGCTGCGCGCTGTGCTTACGGAATAAACGAGAAACTTGTGGAGGTACCTATGGCAAAGAAAAGCCTGGTTATCGTGGAGTCGCCGGCAAAGGCGAAGACCATTGGAAAATATCTGGGCAGCGGCTACGAGGTGAAGGCCTGCATGGGCCATCTGCGCGATTTGCCTAAAAGCAAGATCGGCGTAGACATTGAACACGATTTTGAGCCGGATTATAAGCCCATCAAGGGAAAAGAAGATATTATCAGCGACCTGAAAAAATCTGCGAAAAACAGCGAATATGTTTATCTTGCCACCGACCCCGACCGTGAAGGCGAAGCCATCTCCTGGCATTTAAAAGAGCTTTTGAACCTGCCGGATGACAAGGCCCGCCGTGTGACGTTCAACGAGATCACCAAAAAGGTGGTGACCGAGAGCATTCAGGAGCCGCGGGACATTGACCAGAAATTGGTGGACGCCCAGCAGGCCCGCCGGATCCTTGACCGCATTGTGGGCTATCAGCTCTCGCCGCTGTTGTGGAAAAAGATCCGTCGGGGATTATCTGCCGGACGCGTGCAGTCTGTGGCCATGCGCATGGTGGCCGAGCGGGAAGAGGAAATCCGCGCTTTTGAGGCGGAGGAGTACTGGACGCTGGATGTGCACCTGACCAATGAGGACAAGACCGGCGGTTTCACCGCCCGCTTTTACGGACAGGATGGAAAGAAAAAAGAACTGAAGAACGAAGAAGAGGTCGACGCTGTGCTTGCGGCGGTGGAAGGAAAGCCTTTTACGGTGGAAAAGGTAAAGCGCGCGGATAAGCAGCGTTCCCCTTCGCCTCCTTTTACCACCTCCACGCTGCAGCAGGAGGCGTCCCGCAAGCTGAGCATGACGCCCCGGCGCACCATGGCGATCGCCCAGCAGCTCTATGAGGGCATCGATATCAGCGGCGAGGGTACCGTAGGTTTGATCACCTATATGAGAACGGACTCTTTGCGCCTGTCGGACGAGGCTTTGGCCGCCGCCAAGGATTTTATTCAGACGCGCTATGGTGCAGAGTATTATCCGCCTCAGACCCGTCATTATAAAACCAAGGCTGGCGCCCAGGATGCCCATGAAGCGATTCGCCCCAGCGATGTGACGCTGACGCCGGAGCGCATCAAGGGCGACCTGACATCCGAGCAGTTCCGTCTGTACCGCTTGATCTGGAGCCGTTTTCTGGCCTGCCAGATGGCCAATGCCGTCTATGACAGCGTCAGCGTGGAAGCGGCCGCAGCGGGCAATAGCTTCCGTGCCAACTACAGCGCGCTGAAATTCTCCGGTTATACAGCCGTGTATGAGGAAGGAAAAGACGAGGACACGGGGGAGCAGAAAAAGAACTCGCCCCTGCCTGCCCTGCAGGAAGGACAGAGCCTCTTGAAAGACGGTGCGGAAAAAGAGCAGCATTTTACCCAGCCTCCCAGCCGCTATACCGATGCTACGCTGATCCGTGCCATGGAGGAGCAGGGCATCGGCCGTCCCTCCACCTACGCCCCCACGGTTTCCACCATTCTTGACCGCGAATACGTCATCAAAGACGGTAAATATTTGCGTATTACGCCGCTGGGCGAGGTGGTGACGGGGCTGATGAAGGAGAAGTTCCCGGCCATTGTGAACACAAGTTTTACAGCCAATATGGAGAAGAATCTCGACCGGGTCGAAGAGGGCGAGGAAAACTGGAAGGGCTTGCTGCATGCCTTTTACACGCCTTTTGCCGATTCGCTCTCCCAAGCGGAAAAGGATCTGGAAGGCAAGCGCATTAAGGTGCCCGACGAGGTGTCCGAGGAGATCTGTCCTCAGTGCGGACGTAATCTGGTGATCAAATCCGGCCGTTTCGGCCGGTTCCTGGCCTGCCCGGGCTATCCCGAGTGTACTTTTACCATGCCGCTGGTCATTGAAATGCCGGGGCGCTGCCCTAAGTGCGGCGGCCGGCTGATGAAGCGTACCGGCACCAGTAAAAAGACCAATAAGCAGTACACCTACTATTGCTGTGAGCATGTGGGCCGGCCGAAAGAGGGCGAGGCCGAGTGCGACTTCATGACATGGGACGTGCCGGTGAAAGACGACTGCCCCATGTGCGGCCACACCATGTTTAAAAAGCCCGGCAAGGGCTTCAAGCGGCCCTATTGCATCAATGAGCAGTGTCCGAACTTTGTGCCGGAGGATCAGCGCGGTTATCCGAAAAAGAAGACTGCCGCCGCTGCGGAGGAAGGCGCTTCGGAAGAGAACGCGCCCGCATCGAAGACAGAGAAGAAACCTGCCGCGAAAAAAAGCACGGCAAAAAAGGCGGCCGCAAAGCCGGCGGCCACAAAAGCTGCGGCGAAGAAGCCCGCTGCGAAAAAAGCGGCGCCGAAAAGTGCGGCCAAAAAGAATGCGGCTAAAACGGCAGCGAAAAAAACCACTAAAACAGCGGCTAAAGGTGATGCCGAAGATACCGCTGAGAAAGCGACGGAATGATGGAAAATACACAGCATCGAGTTCTGGTGATCGGTGCGGGTCTGGCGGGCTGCGAAGCAGCCTGGCAGCTGGCTCGCCGGGGGATTGCCGTAGAGCTGCATGAGATGAAGCCCGCTAAATACTCCCCCGCGCATACCAACGAGGCATTTGCCGAGTTGGTGTGCTCCAACTCCCTGCGTTCCGATCAGCTGGAGAATGCTGTGGGGCTGCTTAAGGAGGAACTGCGGCGGTTGGGGTCTCTGATCCTTGCCTGCGCAGATGAGACACGGGTGCCTGCCGGCGGCGCGCTGGCAGTGGATCGTGAGGGTTTTTCCCGCGCGGTGACGGCGCGCATCCGAAACCATCCCAATATTACCGTGGTGGAACGGGAGGATGACTCGATTCCGGACGAAGGAGAAGTGATTGTAGCGACAGGACCGCTGACGTCCGATGCGATGGCAAACTATCTCCAGGCCTTTTTCGGTGAACATGAAACGCTCCATTTTTACGATGCAGCGGCGCCGCTGGTGAGTTTTGAGAGCGTGGATATGAACCATGCATTTTTCGCGTCGCGCTATGATCGAGGGACGCCGGACTATATCAACTGCCCTTTGAGCGAAGAAGAGTATCATGCCTTTGTGCAGGCTCTTGTTTCTGCCGAAGAGGCGGAAGTCCACGGCTTTGAGGACAAACATGTATTTGAAGGCTGTATGCCCGTGGAGGTCATGGCCCGCCGCGGCGTGCAGACGCTGGCTTACGGCCCGCTGAAACCCCGGGGTCTGATTGACCCGAACACCGGAAAGGAACCCTATGCGGTGGTGCAGCTGCGTAAAGACAACGCCGAGGGAACGATTTATAACCTGGTGGGTTTTCAAACCCATTTGAAATTCCCCGAGCAGCGCCGCGTGTTTTCTATGATTCCGGCACTGCGCCAAGCGCAGTTTCTGCGCTATGGAAAAATGCACCGCAATACTTATCTGAACAGTCCGCGTCTTTTGAACCGGTATTATCAGTTCAGGGCTGAGGCGCGCATTTCCTTTGCCGGACAGATGACCGGTGTGGAGGGTTATGTGGAGTCGGCAGCGTCCGGCTATGTGGCCGGCATGGAAACGGCGCGGCGGCTTTTGGGTCTTGCGCCGCTGGATCTGCCGGCCGAGACGGCTGTGGGGGCGCTGGCGCGGTACGTCAGCAACCCTTCCGTGACGGAGTTTCAGCCCATGAATGTGAATTTTGGCATTATGCCGCCGTTGGACCATCGGGTGCGGGGCGGAAAGAGAAAGAAAAACGCCGAGCTGGCCCAACGCGCTCTCGACGTACTGGAGCCGCTGCGCACAGCGGCAGAGGAAGGAGTTGTGTGCGGATGAGGATCATTCTTGACGCCATGGGCGGCGACAATGCTCCGCTGGAGATTGTCAAAGGCGCTCTGCAGGCCTATCGGGATTTTGGGGTGGACATTGTGCTGACGGGCCGGGAAGAGGATATCCGGCAGGCTGCGGCGCAATGCGGTGAGACGCTGCCGGAGGGCGTGACGATCCGCCACTGTACGGAAACCATTGAAATGTGCGACGATCCGGCTCTGGCCTGCCGCCGGAAAAAGGACTCATCCATGACGGTGGGGCTGCAGATGCTGCGCGCCGGCGAGGGCGACGCCTTTATCTCTGCTGGCAGCACCGGCGCACTGCTTTCCGGGGCGACGCTGCTGGTCAAGCGTGTGCGCGGCATCCGCCGGGCGGCTATGGCGCCGCTGATCCCCACGGCCGGCGGCGACGCGGTGCTGGTGGACTGCGGTGCCAATATCGACTGCACGCCGGAATATCTTCTGCAATTCGCTTACATAGGAAACTTTTACGCCCGCCATGCCCTGAAGCTGGAGCGGCCCCGGGTGGCGCTGCTGAACATCGGCGCCGAGGAGAGCAAAGGCATGGCGCTGCAAAAAGAAGCCTATGCCCTGCTGCAGGAGGCGGGGGAAGCCGGGCACCTGAATTTCATTGGCAATATCGAGGCTAAGGATGCTCTTAAGGGCGGCGCCGATGTGATTGTGGCTGACGGCTTTTCGGGTAATGTGATGCTCAAAACCATTGAGGGTGTGGGCTCGTTTTTGAAAGTGAAGCTCAAGGATATCTTTTTCAAAAATACGCTCACCAAATTTTCGGCGCTGCTGGTCAAAGATGGCGTGAACGATATCAAGAACACGCTGGATCCCAACGAGCGGGGAGCGACGCCTTTCCTGGGGATTTCCAAACCGGTTTTGAAGGCCCACGGATCTTCCAATGCCCGGGCAATCCGCAACGCGGTGCGGGCGGCAATTGCCTGCGCCGAAAGCGGTATGGAGCAGGAGATTGCGGAACACATCTCTTTGATGCAGACCGGCGAACGCACTGCGGGGGAAAAGGAAGCGGCGCCAAAAGAAAATGGGCAATCCATGTAAATCTCTATTGACAGTCAGGACAGAATGCTCTATTATCTCCTATTAGGATGCCAGAAGTTGGCGGCAGAGACGGATTTTGCCGCCGGCGGAGGAGCAGAATCATAAAGGGAGGATTTTTCTGTGACGACAGATGAGATTTTCGATAAGGTGCAGGATATTATCGCAGAGCAGTTTTCCGTGGATCCGGAAACGGTGACGCCGGACAGCGCGCTGGAAGATGACCTGGGTGCCGATTCGGTGGATCTGGTGGATCTGGCGGTGACGCTGGAGCAGGAGTTCAATCTGCCGGAGACGGAAGAGAACGTGCTCGGCACGATCAAAACCGTGTCCGATGTGGTGGATTACATCGCAAAGCAGCTGGCGGACTAAACGAGCGGAAAACGTGCGTGGGAAGGGAGAGGCAAAACATGAAAGAACTGGAAACGAAACTGGGTTACTGTTTTTGCAATCGTTCCCTGCTTTCCGAGGCGCTGAATCACAGCTCCTATGCCAATGAACACCGCGCCCAGGGCGAGCAGAGCAATGAGCGGCTGGAATTTCTGGGCGACAGCGTGCTGGGATTTGTCACGGCAGACTATCTTTTTGCGCTGCATCAAGACCTTCCGGAGGGAGATCTGACCCGCCAGCGCGCAGCGCTGGTGTGCGAACAGAGTCTGTATGAAGTGGCCAAAGAGCTGGATCTGGGTAAATATCTCAAGCTGGGCAAGGGGGAAGATGCCGGCGGCGGACGCACCCGTCCTTCCATCTTGGCCGACGCCACCGAGGCGGTATTTGCCGCAGTGTATCTCGACGGTGGTATTGAAGCGGCTTCCGCCCTGATCCACCGCGTTTTGCTGGACAAGGAGGGCACCCATGCCGACGAGTTGGTGCAGGATTACAAAACTGCGCTGCAGGAGCTGGTGCAGCGCCGGACGGGACAAGTGCTCAGTTACCGTATGGTGGGAGAAAGCGGTCCGGATCACGCCAAAACATTTACTGTGGAAGTCCTGCTCAACGGCGTAGCGGTTGGCGCAGGTCACGGCCACAGCAAAAAGGAGGCCGAGCAGGCGGCGGCTCATGCGGCTATTGCGTGCCTGCAGCGCGGCGAGTGAGAATGGATTCCAAAGAAGGAGGGGGAGTGCCCCTCCTTTTTAATTTTCCATTCAGATTCCGGAAAAGGACTGGAAACACCGCTGCGGTTATGTTAATATAAATAGTAAACTGCACGATTCTGCTCCTTTGTATCTCTGGGGAGCCGGAGCGGGGTCAAACCAATGGGAAAGGAACTTTTGCATATGTCAATTCTCTCTGCGGTGATCCTGGGTGTGATCCAGGGCGTCGCCGAATTTCTGCCGATTTCCAGTTCCGGCCATCTGGCCATTGCACAGAATCTGCTGGGCTTGAAGATCGAGGGCAGCACTGACGGCACATTTGACGTGCTGCTGCATCTGGGCACGCTGATCGCGGTGTTTGTGGCGTATTGGCCGGACATTGTGGATATGATCCGTGAATTTTTCCTGGGCGTCAAAGATATCGCCAGAGGCACTACGCCCACGCCGGTGCCGCCGAACCGGCGCATGATTCTGCTGCTGATCATTGGCACGCTGCCCCTGTTTGTCATTGTGCCCATCAAGGACTACATAGAAGGACTCAGCGCCAACACCATCGTGGTGGGCTGTGCGCTGCTGATAACAGGTGTGCTGCTGTTTTTCAGCGACCGCTATAACCGGGGCAAAAAGAACGCCGGCAGCGTTCCGCTGCGCGATGTTCTGGTGATTGGCGTCGCCCAGGCGTTTGCAACGATACCTGGCCTTTCCCGGTCGGGCACCACGGTGTCGGTGGGATGCTTCCTGGGCCTTGACCGGCGCTTTGCCCTGCGCTATTCTTTTTTGATGTCTATTCCCGCAGTGCTTGGCGCCAATATCCTGAATTTGAAGGATATTGTGGATACCGGTGTGGATATGACGTTGCTGCCGGCGTATATTTCCGGTGTGGTAACGGCGGCGGTGCTGGGATATCTCTCCATCCGGCTGTTGAAATTTGTGACCGAGAAAGGAAAATTCGGCGCGTTCTCCTATTACTGCTGGGCAGTAGGCGCGCTGACGATCATTGCATCCATCCTTTTGTAATGACAAAGGGGTTTTTCTTCCCCCGTATGCAGCATGCACGCTGGGGAGGGCTAAACGTATCAGAATTGAGGCAATAAGAGGGAAACATATGGCAGCAACACAGAGCAAAAAGAAAACGGCGTCGGCCGCTTCCGGCGGCAGCCGGACAAAGAGCGCCGCCGCTTCCAGCGGCCGGAAGAAGGGGAGCCGTAGTACGCCGCCGCCGAAAAAGCCGATCCGTCGGGAGGTGGGGGGACTGGTGTTCCTGGTCCTGGCCCTGTTTTCCGCTGTGGGATACGTTTCGACAGAGGCTATCTTCATTCATCTGTTTTCGAATCTGCTTAAAGGCATGTTCGGCTACGGCTTTTGGCTGATCCCGCCCGCCTTTTTCATCACGGGGCTCATTCTGCTGCTGCACCACGGCCGCCCTGTGCGGCTGCGGGTAGGCTGTATGCTGGTGTTTCCGGTGTCCGTCGGCGCAGTGCTGCAGGTGCTTTTATGCAAAGAGGAGTTTACAGCGGCGTTCGGTATTTTGGCTGCGCTGTATCAGTCCGGCCTTGCGATGACCAGCGGCGGCGTTGTCTGCGGCGGTATCGGGTATGGATTCGAGCAGCTGTTCGGCGCCTTTGCTTCTACGGTGATGTGTGTGCTTCTTGCGGCGGTGTGTCTGCTGGTTGCATTGCAGGTGAACCCGAAGACAGTGTATGAAGCATCCCGCAGCCGTCGGGTAGAATATGAGCCGGATCCGGACTACGAGCGTACCCGCACGAGCCGTATTACGGTCAAAGAGACACCGCGGCGGCGGAAGCCTCAGATCGACATTCCGCTGGACGATGAACCAGAGAGTGCCGTGCGCAGCCGTACAGCGGAGAGAGGGGCAGGGGAGCTGGAGGAAAAAGCGCCCCGTGCATCATTCTTTAACCGCAAGTCTAATGTGCCAAAGCCCCATGAGCTTTTGGGGGCAAAGGATGAGACGAAAGAGACCGGGCAGGAATTCGCGGATTTTTCTGCAGTTCCGGCAGCGCAGGATACCGTTGACGCGGCAGTGCTGCATGCCGCTGAACCGGCGCAGACTTCTGCGCCGGACTGGCTTGCCGCGGAGATTCCGGATGCGCCGTTCTCTGCGGCGGCGGAAGCGGTCCGGACTGGGAAACCGCCTGTAATACCGAAGGCGGAGCCGCCGGTTTCGGCGGCAGAAGAGAGTGCGCCGGTGTCCGAGGTGAAACTGCCCAGCAAAAAGCAGACGGCAGCGGAAGTGGCGGCTGCCACTGCAGCGGTGACGGCGGAGATTGAGGGAAAGGAAGCTGTAGACAGTCCCTACGAATACCCGCCTTACGATTTGCTCAGCGATGTGCATCCGGGCAACGTGGCCCAGGCGCAGGCGGAGCAGCAGCGGAATCTGGAGCGGCTGTGCAATACGCTGGAGAGTTTCGGCGTGCGTGCCCAGGCTGGGGATGTGGTGCGCGGCCCGTCGGTCACGCGTTATGAGTTCCGCCTGGAACAGGGTGTGAAGCTGAACAAGGTGACTTCGCTGTCCGACGATCTGGCTCTGGCGCTGGGGGTGGGCAACATCCGCATTGCGCCGATCCCGGAGAAAAATTCTGTGATCGGCATCGAAGTGCCCAACAAACACAGCTCCATGGTGCTCATCCGCGACGTACTGGAGGGCCGGACCTTCCGGGAGCATTCGTCCCGGGTGGCTTTCTCCATCGGCCGGGATATTGCGGGGCGGGATATTGTGGGCAACATCAGCAAACTTCCCCATGTGCTGATTGCCGGTACCACCGGTTCCGGCAAGTCCGTGTGCATTAATTCGCTGATTGTCAGCTTGCTTTACAAGGCTACGCCCGATGAGGTGCGCTTTATCATGGTGGATCCCAAAATGGTGGAACTGAACCCCTACAACGGGATTCCGCACTTGCTGATCCCGGTGGTGACCGATCCGAAAAAGGCTGCCGGCGCGCTGCAGTGGGCTGTGTTCGAAATGATGAAGCGCTATAAAGCCTTTTCCGAGCACAATGTGAAAGACCTGGCCTCATTCAACCGTATGGCCGCCCAGGATGGGACGCTGCAGCGCCTGCCTACGGTGGTGGTAGTGATTGACGAGCTGGCTGATTTGATGATGGTGGCAGCCAAAGAGGTGGAGGAATCCATCTGTCGTGTGGCCCAGATGGGCCGTGCTGCCGGCGTGCATCTGGTCATTGCCACACAGCGGCCTTCGGCAGACATTATCACCGGCGTGATGAAAGCAAACATCCCTTCGCGCATTGCCTTTGCCGTGGCGTCCAGTATGGAATCGCGCATCATTCTGGACATGACCGGTGCGGAAAAGCTGGTGGGCAAGGGCGATATGCTTTATTTCCCCGTGGGATCCAGCAAGCCCCAGCGCGTGCAGGGCTGTATGATCACCGAAGAGGAAATCGATCGGGTGGTGTCTTTCGTCAAGCAAAGCGGCGAGGCCCATTATTCCGATGAAGTGATGCAGAAAATTGAGGAAAGTCTGGTAGAGAAGGACGCCAGGGGCGCTTCGCAGACAGCGGCCGAGGTGGCGGAATCCACTGACCCGCTGTTTAACGACGCTGTGGAGGTGCTGCTGGAAACGGGACAGGCCTCGGTGTCCATGCTTCAGCGCCGGCTCAAGCTGGGCTATTCTCGGGCAGCCCGTCTCATTGACCAAATGGAAGAGCGGGGTGTGGTCGGTCCTTTTGAAGGTTCCAAACCCCGGCAGCTTCTGGTGTCGCGGGCCTCGTGGGAGGCCTATAAAAACGGCGGCGTTTCTCCGGCGGAAGAGGAAGAGTATGGGCCGGTGGAGGACGAGCCTGCACAGATCGACATCCCGATCCCGGATCTGCCTGAGGGTGACGGAGACAGCGTTGCGCCCTGGGACCAGGATGTACCGGAAGGGGCAGGACGATAAAGTGAAAACTTTCGTGGGATACTGCAACTGTCCCACGGAAGTTTTTTCTTTTTTGGACGGTGCGTTGTCGCTTTTCCGAGCCCTGCGGGGTGTTTATAGTGAAAGGAGTGAGGCCGGTGAAGGATGCTGTGGAGCCGATGGAGGAGGGAGAGAGCGTGGTGCGACGCTATGCGCCCATGGTTTACCGTCTGGCTCTTGCCCAGGTGCGCGGCCGCTGTGATGCGGAAGATATTTTTCAGGAGGTCTTTCTGCGCTACTTCCGTAGTGCGCCTGTTTTTTCTGAAGAAGAACACCGCAGGGCATGGCTGATCCGCGTGACGGTAAACTGCGCCAAAAAATTCTGGACCTCAGCCTGGATGCGCCGCACGGTGCCGCTGGAGGAAGCGGAGGGACTGTTTCAGGAGGCGGAGGACACTTTACTGTGGGAACAACTGCAGTTGCTGCCGGGAAAATACCGCGCGGTGCTCCATTTGTTTTATTATGAACAGCTTTCTGTCGGGGAAATCGGGAAACTGCTGGGGGAGAAGCCTGCTACGGTGCGCACTCAGCTGACCCGGGCCAGGCGGCTGCTGCGAAAGCAACTGAAGGAGGAAGAATGATGCAGAATCAATATTGCCACATGATGGATCAGACTGCGCCCGGAGAAGATCTGATACAGGCTGCGGTGCAGCAAAGCACAGCTGCCCGCCGCTGCAGGAGGCGGAAGCGGCCGCGGCTGGCTGCAGCGGTTGCGGCAGCAGTGCTGGCTGCGGTGATCATGGCGATGCCGGTGATGGCGGCGGTGGAGCCGTTTCGGGAGGTTCTCTATGCGGTTTCTCCTGCCACGGCGCAGTATTTTACGCCGGTGCAGCGCGCCTGTGTCAGCAATGGAATCCGCATGGAGGTGGCTGCCTGTTTTGTTCATGACGATACGGCGGAGCTGTATGTAACGCTGCAGGATCTGGAGGGTGACCGCGTAGATGAGACCACAGATTTGTTCGACAGCTATACGATCCGGCAGCCTTATGACACGGCGGCTACCTGTTCCTTGGTGCACTACGATGCCCCCACCGGTACCGCTGTTTTTCAGATCCAAATCACACAGTGGGGCGGCCATCGGATCGAGGGCAGCAAGATCACATTTCAGGTACAGGAGTTTTTAAGCCATAAAACGGTTTATGACGATGTGGAAATCCCGCTTTCGATGAGCAGTCTGGATCAGGCGCAGACGCAGACAGTGGGCAATATTACCGGCTGCAGCGGTGCGGCTGTTTCGGAGGATGTGGTTTCGGTATTGTGTCCGGGCGCTCCTATGAAGGAATTTCCGGTCAGGGGAATTGATGTAACGGCCGCAGGCTATGTGGATGGACAGCTCCATGTGCAGACCGCAGTGCGCGATGCTCTGCAAAATGACAATCACGGTTTTCTGCAGCTGCAGGGCCGGGAAGGGGAACGATTGGAGGCGTTATATACCGTCAGTTTCTGCAATCAATGGGAAAGTGAGGGCCGGGTGGATTACCAGGAATTTGTCTTTGATGTGCCGGAAGCAGAAATCGGGCAGTATCAGCTGATCGGGGCGTTTACCACCAGCGGCATGCGGACGGAGGGCAGTTGGAGTGTAACGTTTCCGATGACAAATATGGAAGCCCAAAGCCTGGAAACAACTTCGCCGATGCGGAAAATACATTAAAAGTGAAAACTATAAGTAATATTTTAGCTAAAAATAGCAAATTGGGATGGATTTTGAAGAAAAACCGCTCCCAAAGCGCCCCTTTTCATTGACCGAAAAAGCTGCTATAATCTTATTTATAGCATCAAGAGGGAGGGGCGTGTTATGTGGAACCGGAAAAAGATACAGGCTAAGTGGTCCTATTTTCGTGCGCAGCGTTTGCAGCCCACCGGGAATTTTACAGAATTTGTGGTGCGGGTTTATTACGCTGTTTTGGCCTGCTGCATGGAAGGAGACGGGCGCTCCTGCCCAATTGGGCAAGTGCGCAACCGCAGACTCAGCCGTTTTGTCTATCGCGGCATTTACGATCGGCCGGACCACGATTACGATATGGTTCTGGAAGACTGTAAGCGCAATTTGCTGCAGATGGGCTATCTTCATTTGAGTGAAGATGGGATGCGTATCTTTGTGGATCGGCCGCTGGATTTCCTCTTGGAGGGAGAGCATGAGCGGTATCTTTCCATGGCGCGGGAGACTTTTTGTCTGCCGTCAGCACAGGCGCCGAAAAAGAGTCCGGGCGTTCCGGTTGATCTTATCTGCCCGGAATGCGGCGGTAAGATGGTGCTGCGCAGGGGAACGTATGGGGTGTTTTTTGGCTGTAGCCATTTTCCGCGCTGCCGGTGTACGATGCCGCTGGCAGAGGGGACGTTCCGGTTGCTGCAAACCAATGGGATGGCGCTTTATGCCGTTTCCCGCCCATGCTGGAAATGCGGGCAGCCCCTTCGTGTGCGCAGCTATTTTCCTTATTTTGACCTGCTCCAGTGGTTACCCGGTGCAGAGGAGCTGCTGCAGCCGCTGGAAGCGATCCGTCTTTCCATTTTTCCGCAGCTGGATGCGTATTTGGAGCGGCATTGTGACAATATAGCGGAGCGCTACAGCAAAAAGGCCGGTTTTTCTTATGTGGCGAATCTTTGTCCCCGCTGCGATATGCTGCAGGGCAGTCAGATGACCTTGAACGAAGTTTGCGCTGCTTTGCATACTGCAGCCCAAACGGGGACGCTCTCTCAATATGTGGAGGAGTACATTCCGCTGACGGCAGACATTTTTTCGCCGGAGGAATGGCGAGATGCTGTGGAATATTTGATGGACATATAAAATGGGTGGGAATCCAAGGATTCCCACCCATTTTTCGGCCGATTGCTTTGTGTGCTCACAGTTTGCGCAGTGCGTCGATCAAAGCGGTTTTCTGCGCGGTATCCGGATTCATTTGCTTGATGACTTTGGCCGGCACGCCGGCAACCACGGCATTGGCCGGAACATCCCCGATGACGATGGAACCGGCGGCAACTACGGAGTTTGCTCCGATGTGGCAGCCCTCGATCACCACGGCATTGGCGCCGATGAGCACATTGTCTTCGATGACTACAGGTGTGGCGCTGGCCGGTTCAATGACGCCGGCCAGTACGGCACCCGCACCGATATGGCAGTGCTTGCCCACGGTAGCGCGGCCGCCCAGTACAGCCCCCATGTCGATCATGGTGCCCTCGCCGATGACGGCGCCGATGTTGATGACAGCACCCATCATAATCACGGCGCCATCGCCGATTTCCACCTGGTCGCGGATCAGCGCGCCTGGTTCAATGCGGGCGTTGATGTTCTTGAGATCCAGAAGCGGCACGGCGGAATTGCGCCGGTCGTTTTCCACCACCATGTCGTCAATTTTGGCGGCATTGGCGGTCAGAAGCGGCTGCAATACATTCCAGTCGCCAAAGACGACGCGGCATTCGCCGCTGCCGAACACATGGCATTCCGGGCCGAAGTCCACCATGCCGTTCAGGCGCAGATAGACCTTTACGGGCGTTTTTTTCTCGGCGTTGCTGATAAACGAAATGATTTCCTCTGCATTCATATTGTGCGTTCCTTTCTTGGTGTGGAGTGGAGTCAGTTCTGAAAGAGCAGCGCCTGCAGGTCGTAGACGCCGTTGGGCTTGTCCTTAAGGATACGGGCCATGTGCAGCGCGCCGTTGACAAAAATCTGACGGCTGGCAGCCCGGTGCGTGATGGTCAGTTCCTCGTCGGGACCGAAGAAGGACACCGTGTGCACGCCGGCCACAGTGCCGCCCCGCAGAGCGTGGATGCCGATTTCCTTCTCTCCGCGCTTGCCCACGCTGCCCTGGCGGCCGTAAACTAAGGTCATTTCACCGGCAGGATCAATCGCGTCGCGCAGCATCAGGGCGGTACCGCTGGGAGCGTCCACTTTCTGGTTGTGATGGGTTTCGGTGATTTCCACGTCAAAATCCGGCAGCAGCGTGGGTGCAATCTGTCTCAAAACCCGCTGGAATACAGCGATACCCAGAGAATAATTGCCGCTATGCAGCACCGGGGCATAGGCCCCCAGGGCACGCAGGCGGGCGAGCTGGTCGGCACTGTAACCCGTGGTGCCGGAAAGCAGGGGCGTGCCGGTGCGGCGGACGTAGGCTTCCACCAAGGCAAAGGCACTAGGGTTGGAGAAGTCCAGAATCACATCGGCTGTTTTGTCCATAGCCGCGAGCTGATCCAGATTGTCCAGATCCATGGCGCAGACCACCCGGTCGCCGGCGGCCTGGGCAGTCTGTTCGATCAGTTTGCCCATGCGGCCATATCCAATCAAAAGAATGTTCATGTGTTTCTCTCCTTTGTATTCACTGTGCACGAAGCTGCGCCGTTGTTTTTCAGGGCCAGCATATTTTAATAATTTATCATAGCATGATTGTATAAGCGGCGCAAGCTTTTTTGCGCGCCGCGGGCAGCGGGGGAGAAATTTTGCGGCGCATGCGGATTTTTCTGTACAATTTTCTGCGGGCGGGATATGATAAAGGCAAAGAGAACACGAAAAGGAGAACCATGCCATGATGCTGGAGGATATGATTGAATACCGACGGGCGCTGCACCGCATTCCAGAGCTGGAGAATCACCTTCCCAAGACCTGCGCTTTTGTCAAGGCGCAGCTGCAGGGGCTGGGGTGTACGGTCACAGAGCCGATCGAGGGGGCGGTCTGCGCCTTTTTTGACGAGGGAAAGGAGGATACTCTGGCGTTCCGGGCGGATATGGATGCACTGCCCATCACCGAGCAGACCGGCCTGCCCTTTTCCTCTGAGCACCCGGGGAAGATGCACGCCTGCGGCCACGACGGGCACACTGCCATGCTGCTGGGATTGGCAAAAACTGTGGCGGCGCGGCACGGAACGCTGCGGCATAATGTGCTGCTGGTGTTTCAGCCGGCGGAGGAGAATCCAGGCGGCGCGCGACCGCTGTGCCGCAGCGGCATCTTTGCGCGCTGTCATGTCCGGGCGATTTTTGGTTTCCATTTGTGGCCGGGGCTGCCGCTGGGCGAAATTGCCACCCGGCCCGGTGCGCTGATGGCCAAAAGCAGTGAGATTACCCTTCATGTCCACGGCAAAAGCGTCCACATTTCCAAATATCAGGAAGGCGCCGACAGCTTACTGGCGGCCAGCACCTTTTTGCAGCGGGTCTATGCCATGGAGCGCGAGGTATTTCCGCCGGAAACGCCTCGGTTGCTGAAATTCGGCCGCATGGAGGCCGGGCGGATCCGCAATGCCATTGCCGCCGACGCAGTGCTGGAAGGCAGTCTGCGGGCGTTTACGCTGGAGGACTTTGCTGCCCTGCGCCGCCGCTGTGAGGAGATTGCCGCTCAGGTGGGGCGGGAAAGCAACTGCGCCATGGAGTTGGCGTTCAGCGAAGGGTATCCTCCCGTGACCAACGATCCTGCTCTGGTGGCGGCCATCGAGGCACAGCTGGGGGCGGATGCCCCCCGGCGCTACGAAGGCTTAGCGCTGACCACGGAAGATTTTGCATGGTATCAGCAGGAATTGCCGGGCGTATTTTTCTTTCTGGGTGTGGGTGATACGGAGGAACTGCATTCCGCCCGTTTTACCTTTGACGAGCGCGTGCTGGAACGGGGCCGGGCCTTTTACGAAAAACTGCTGGATCTGAGCGGGAATGGGAACAGAAAGGGCGTATGAAAGCTTTCTTTTTTGCCTGTTTGCTGGTTGGTGGTTTTGGCGATGAATGCAGCGACAAACATGGAAATCTTGGGAGGATTCATTGGAATCCTTGCAGTGATTTCTGTGATCATAAAGCTGGGATTTACTTACTACATCTGCCGCAGCGGGCAGGCCTATGAAGCGGCGCTGCAGGGAAAGAAGAGCGGCAGTTCCCAAAAATCGCAGGGATAGCGGAAAGACCGCATCCCAGTGCCCCCAAAACTGTCCCGGCCGTATTCCGGTTCCCGTTTGCAAAGGTGCGGCAAAAACGATGCAAGTTTTATGCCCTCGGGCAATACAATAGAATCTGCAATGACGCAAAAGCCGCCATGCCCCGGAGGCAGGCGGCAGAACGGAGGATTAGAACCATGAAACACACAAAGAAACTTTTGCTCCTGGGGGCACTGGCTGCGCTGGTGGTGTTTGTTGCCGGCTGCGGTGCGCAGAGCGGCGGCGACGGCTCTGACGGCGGCACCGAACAGAACCAAGCTGCCGAGGAAAAAAGCCTGACCGGCACACTGGATGAGGTCAAAGATTTTATGTTTGTGGTCACAGACGACAGCGGCGTCTCCTATTCGCTGACGCTGGAAGGCGGCGAAGCGACGCTGGATGGCCTGGCCGCAGGGGATCGGGTCACCGTGACTTATACCGGTGTGCTTTCGGAGGTGGATGCGTTTGAAGGCACGGTTTTGTCTGTGGTAAAAGCAGAATAAGGGAAAACAGATACGGTCCCGCCCGACGCAGGCAAGTCGGGCGGGACCGTATTTCCTCCTGTACGCGCCGGGGGGCGTATGAGGGACCAACCGGTGCGGTGTGGAACACAGTGGCATGCCGGGCTGTACAGTGTTTTCCCATCCTTCCATCTGTCCGTAGTGGTGAGCGTCAAAAGTGTGGAGGTAAAGGCCTTTGGGTGGATAGGCGCTCCATTGTGCTTCGTTTCCTGTTATGTTGTTTGCCTCAGCACGACGCAGCGGCGGAGCACAGGGAGGCGGGCACTTTTTTTATAAAGCGGTTTCCAAAGGCTTTCAATGAGCAACGCAAGGTTTCTCTGGGAGAAGTCCTGTGTTTGCTCAGCAGCTGCGCAGCATTTGAACAAACGTTTCCATGCGGTCCATGCCTTCGCGGAGCACATCGTCGCTGTAGCAGTAGGAGATTCGCAAAAAGCCCTCAGCGCCGAAGCAGCTGCCCGGCGTACAGGCCAGTTTGCCTTCTTTGACCATGCGGGAGCAAAAGGACAGGGAATCCATGCCGAACGCTGCAATGGAGGGGAATACATAAAAAGCGCCCTGAGGTTTGAAATACGGCAGCCCCATGCTGTCCAAACGGGTGCAGACGTAATCTCTTCTGCGTCGGTAAACCTCGCGCTCGGAAGAAATGTCGTATGCCAGGGCCGCAGCGCAGGCCCGCTGCACAAAAGAAGAGATGGACACTACGTTGTACTGGTGTATTTTCTCCAGCTGCTCTTTCACGGGCCGGTCCGCCATGAGATAGCCCACGCGCCAGCCAGTCATGGCGTAGGGTTTGGAAAAACTCTGCACCTCGATAATGCGGCTGCGCAGATCGGAAAACTGGTGAAAACTTTCAAAGGCGTCGGTATAAATCAGATCGCGATACACCTCGTCGCAGAGCACGAATATGGGATGTTCCTTTGCGGCGGCATATACTGCGGTGAGACTTTCGTGGTCGTAAATGCAGCCGGTGGGATTGTTGGGGGAAGTGAGGATGATGGCTTTGGTGCGCGGCGAAAGCGCGGCCTGCAGTGCGGCTGGACGGATCTGAAAACCGTCGGCGCGGGTGTCCAGCGGCACACACACGCCGCGGCAGAGTTTGATGATCGCCTCGTACAGCCCGAAAGCGGGTGTCGGAACGATCACTTCGTCTCCGGGGTTCAGAATGCCAAACAGCGCGCAGAACAGCGCTTCCGTGGCGCCCACCGTGACGATGATCTCGTCAGGGGCATAGGAAAGGCCGTGTTTTTCCTGTTCAAAACGGGCGATGGCTTGGCGCAGGAACGGCTGGCCGTTGTTTTCGGGGTAATGGGTGTCGCCTGCGTCCAGACTGGCTTTTGCTGCTTCCCGGATGGAGGCGGGGGTGTCGAAATCCGGCTCGCCCAGCGTGAGAAAAAGGCAGCCCGGCTCCTGCTTTGCCATTTGGGTAAATACCCGGATGCCGCTTTTCGAAATGCCGTCCAGGGCGGCGTTCATGGTTGGTTCCATAAAAATCGCTCCTTTGTTGTTTTTTATGGATGCAAAGAGAACCGCTCCCGGTTCACACACACTAATAATAGTGGGAAGAATCCTTTTTGGCAAGAGGATTCTTCCCACTCTGGTTCAATTAAAAAAGAACGGTACAAGCCGTAGAATGCTTCCAAATCGAAGGCTCATCAGCCAAAACCTATCCCGTTCGAATTACTCAGTGTCAGCGGCGCAAACAAAAAATTTTTTTCAAAAATAGTGGAGAAATATGGAGATATAGACTATTATAAAAATAAGCCAAAGGTGCAGTGTAGCAGAAAGATGATATGTCAGTGCCAAGTCCACACGCTATGGATACAGTGTTGCAGTAGAAAGCATGTCCGCAGCCGCATATGAAATGAGATCGTATGAAAAGTCTTCTATTGATTTCAGAGCCCCAATTGGATCTTGTTCCATGCCGAAATCCTGATGATTTTGAAAGTAGCCGTAATCAAGTAAAAACAGAAAGGGTGAAGTTTATGACTTCGGATTGGCTGTAAAATGGTAGTGCCTATTTTGTTCTGTATGCTTGCGGTTCTGGTTCAGGGCGCGGTTTGCGCCCGTTGGCCGCGCTGGCGGTATGACGTTGTTGCTCTTTGCTTGCTCGCCGGTGTGGCGGCCGCGGTGCTGTTGGTTTCTTCGACCGGTCAGGATAGTGTGCAGTATTCTGTTCTTCTGGCAGACGGCACCGCAAAGATATTCGATACGCAAGCTGCTGCAGAGGAATTCATGGCGCATTCCGATGCTGCAAGAGGTTTGGAAACCGTTTCCCCAACACAGTGGAATTGGCCTGCTATTTTTTCCGTTGCTGCTGCACCTGCCGCATGTGCGCTCATTTATATCGTTCTTTGGAGCGGTACGCGGCGCGCATTTGAGAAGTAAACAAAACAATGCGAAAAGGCGCGGACTTATGTCCGCGCCTTTTTTGTTTGAATAGAACCAGAGCATGGAGGTGTGGTGGCAGAACAAGATAGGAAATGCTGCCGGAAAAGAGACAGGGAGCGGGTATTGCTTCGTTTTTCACAAATTTTACTTTTTTTCTGAGGAAAGGGTGTAATTTCCTGTCCACAAGACTTGCTATTTTGCGGTAAGTTCAATACAATAGAACGTATCAATAATGGAGAAAGAAGCTTATGAAGCCTTTCGAGGAGCGTGAAAAAATGTATCAGATCACAGCAAAAGAGATCTTGAACCCCACAGTGGTGAAAATGGAGATCCTGGCGCCGGCAGTGGCAAAAAAAGCGTTGCCCGGCCAGTTTATTATTTTGCGGGTAGATGAAAAAGGCGAGCGCATTCCGCTGACTGTGGCGGGATATGACCGGCAAAAGGGAACGGTGGACATCATCTTTCAGGTGGTGGGCGCCACAACAATGTGCCTGAGCCATAAGGAAGCGGGTGACTCGATTCAGGACTTTGTTGGGCCCCTGGGCGTTCCGACCCGCACGGAGGGTCTGAAAAAGGTGGCCGTGGTGGGCGGCGGTGTGGGCTGCGCCATTGCCTATCCTGTGGCAAAGGAGCTGCACGATCAGGGCTGCGAAGTGCACAGCATCATTGGTTTCCGCAGCCGGGAACTGCTGATTCTGGAACAAGAATTCCGCGCTTGCTCCGAGCGATTGATCGTGATGAGCGACGACGGCAGCTGCGGCGAAAAAGGACTCGTGACGGACGCTCTGCGCGCGCTGTTGGAAGCGGGCGAGCAATACGATGAAGTGATTGCCATCGGGCCGCTGGTCATGATGAAATTTGTCTGCGCGCTGACCAGAGAATACGGTGTGAAGACGGTGGTCAGCATGAATCCCATTATGGTGGATGGCACCGGTATGTGCGGCGGCTGCCGCCTGACGGTGGGCGGAAAAACCAAATTTGCCTGCGTGGACGGCCCGGATTTCGACGGCCATGAAGTGGATTTCGATGAGGCGCTGCAGCGCGCTGCGCAGTACCGGGATTTTGAACACCATGCCTACGAAGAAACCTGCAACTTGTTCAAAAGAGCGGAGGGGTGAACCATGGCAAAGAATATGAGGATGGATAAAAATGCGATGCCTGAGCAGCCGGCAGAGGTGCGCAATAAAAACTTCTTGGAAGTTGCTTTGGGTTATACAGCTGAGCAGGCCATGGACGAGGCACGGCGCTGCCTGAGCTGCAGGAACCGGCCCTGTGTGTCCGGCTGTCCTGTGGGCGTTGATATTCCCGGCTTTATTGCCAAAGTGGCCGAAGGCGATTTTGCCGGCGCTTACGAGGTTTTGAGCCGGGATACCAGCCTGCCTGCCATTTGCGGCCGCGTGTGCCCGCAGGAAACCCAGTGCGAGGAGAAATGCGTACGCGCCCTCAAAGGAGAAAGCGTAGGGATCGGCCGGCTGGAGCGCTTCGTGGCGGACTGGAAAATGGCGCAGGGTGAGGAAGCGGTTCGGCCGCCTGTACCCAATGGGCACAGAGTGGCGGTCATTGGCTCCGGCCCCAGCGGCCTGGCCTGCGCCGGCGACCTGGCGAAAAAGGGATATGAGGTTACGATCTTTGAAGCCCTTCATGCTGCCGGCGGCGTACTGGTATATGGTATCCCCGAATTCCGCCTGCCCAAGGAGATTGTGCGCCGGGAAATTGCCGGGCTGGAAAAGCTGGGAGTCAAGATCGACACCAATGTAGTAGTCGGAAAAACCATTTCCGTCCGGGAACTGATGCAGGAAGAGGGCTTTGAGGCGGTGTTTATCGGTTCGGGCGCAGGGCTGCCCAAATTCATGCATATTCCCGGCGAGAATCTCAAGGGCGTATTTTCTGCCAATGAGTTTCTGACCCGCACCAACCTAATGCGTGCTTACGAGCTGGGCTGTCCTACTCCGGTGATGAAGGCACAGCGCGTGGCCGTGGTGGGCGGCGGAAACGTGGCCATGGATGCAGCCCGCTGCGCCAAGCGTCTGGGCGCCAAAGAGGTGTATATTGTATACCGCCGCAGTGAAAAGGAGCTGCCGGCCCGTGCTGAGGAAGTCCATCATGCCAAGGAGGAAGGTATCATTTTCAAACTGCTCAACAATCCAGTGCGGATTTTGGGCGACGGCAATTTCAATGTAATCGGCATTGAATGCCTGGAAATGACCCTGGGGGAGCCGGATGAAAGCGGTCGCCGCCGGCCGGTGGAAAAGCCGGGCAGCGAATTCGTCATCGATGTGGATTGTGTCATCATGGCCATCGGCACCAGCCCCAATCCGCTGATCAAATCCACCACCGATGGGCTGGAAACTGCTTCCTGGGGCGGTATCATTGCCGACGAAGCCACAGGAGCCACGTCCATTCCCGGCGTATATGCCGGCGGGGACGCCGTGACCGGTGCGGCCACCGTCATTTTGGCCATGGGCGCGGGAAAAACCGCTGCCGCCTCCATCGATCAGTATCTGCAGGGCAAATAACTGCATAAACAATCGTTTGCTGCCGTATCCGGTTCCGGATACGGCAGTATTTTTTCTCTGTGTAAAGGCATCAAAAACAGAAAGGAATGCATAAGATGAGAAGAACGTTGTACGCAGTCGTGCAACGATCGGGCGGTGGGGCACTTACTATGGCAGAACTGTCTGCCGAGAAAGGAAGCGAAAGCGGATGAAGAAAATCAACTGGGGTCAGAAATTGACGTCCCGAAAATTCTGGGCTGCCGTGGTGGGCTTTGTCACGGCGCTGCTGCTGGCCTTCGGCGTCAGCGACAGCGAAACTACGCAGGTGGCCGGCGTTATTATGGCCGGAGCCACGCTGATTGCTTATATTGTGGGCGAGGGCATGGTGGATGCCAGCCGTGCGCTGGATGAGGGCGAGGCGAACCACGATGCTTAAAAGCCGGGATATCAGTAAACTGCGCGCCGATGTGGCGGTGAACTGCCGCACCTTTGTGTCGCTGTGCAAAAAAGAGGGACTTCCCGTGTTGGTGACAGAGACGGTGCGGGATGCAGAATATCAGGCGAGCCTTTATGCCAAGGGACGTACAGAGCCGGGAAGCATCGTGACCAACCAAAAAACGCCCTCGTTCCATTCTGATAAAGCAGGCCTGGCCTTCGACATTGCCAAGAATGTCAAAGGGCATGAATACGATGACGCTGCGTTTTTTCAAAAATGCGGCGCCATTGGCAAGCGAATGGGCTTTACCTGGGGCGGCGATTGGAAAAGCCTGAAAGATAATCCCCATTTTCAGTGGGACGGCCGCGGAAAATATACGTCAGCCATGGTGCGCGCGGGGAAGTATCCGCCCATCATGCCGCGTTATGTGGAGGTGAAGCAGAGCATGACCAAAGATGAGGCAAAGGCGATTCTCAAGGAGAAGGCGGGATTGAACGAGGGAACTATTGTGTTCCTGGATAACTACCGCTACGGCGACGACCTGATCCGCAAATTGGCCGAAGCCATGCAGTGAGCTGCCGCCGGAAGCGGACAGAGCTGTAAACCACACAGCGAAGAGAAAGAGGGGCAGAGCCGGTAAGGCTCTGCCCCTCCTCTGTTTCCATGTTGGCCGAGTGGTTTACCAATGAAACATCGGAATAGATGGTCCTTCGCTGCTCCGGTGCGAACCCAGTGCCATTAAAGGATCTGTGAAAACCCAGTAATATCAACGGTTTCAAGCAGCGGAGAAAAATGCTTGCTTCAATCCGATTATATCGTTAGAAACAGCCTCCGCGCTTTCATTCTTCTCCCACACAGTGAGTTTTGCCTTCTGAATGATGCGTTCACTTGAAGCAGCTTGGTAGTCCTGCACCCTATAATTTTAGAAATAAAAAATCGGAGTATCCAAAAGGATACTCCGATGCAAAGGACGGTTAAAATCGATATTTTTGTTTTTGGTGCAGAAGGCACCGCAACTTATAAAACAGGGCCGGTCTGTTCAATGCCAGCTTCCTGTGCTGGGGCAATATTCAGCTCAGGCAGATCGTTCAGATAGCGTTCCACATTCCGATACTGTACTCCATTTTCCAATGCGACATCCTCGCCGCGGTACAGGACATATCGCCCCCGGATCGGGCCAAACCGTTGTTCGGTCTTATCGCATTTTTCCTGGTCGAGCAGATGCCGGTATTGTGCCGGGACCTGTTTGCCACTGTGCTTGATCTCGAAAATCTCGCAGCAGTTTTCCTTCTCATCATAGATCACCATGTCAAACTCGCCGACTGCAAACTGCAGCTTAAACACCCGGTGTTCTCTGTCAGCCGACTTCATGGTTTCCAGCAGGACGATATCCTCCAGCATCCGTCCCCGTACTTCTTCGAGGATCCTGCCCGCAGTCTGGGTCTTCTCCAATTCGCTGAGAGCTGAAAAGGTCTCGTCCTTCATCAGCGAGTGGACAAGGGCCTGTGCCTGACAGTATCGCATCCCCGGCTGGGTAAACAGGATGTGTTCCACAGATTTTGCTCCTGGGTCAGCGGTTTCAATGGGACAGTTTACGATCAGTTCCAATGCGGAGAGATACTCTTTGATCTCCCGGATATGGGTATCTGTGATACCGATGGACTGTTCCTCTTTGTTGCGGATATCCAGTAGCTCCATCAGGCGCTGGGTGACCGATTCCGTATCGATATGATCCAATATCTCGGTACGCTTTTCGGGGTCACGCTCTTTCCGAAGATTCGAGGCGGTCAGCCGTAGATCGTGAGATTGGAAGTCATCGGTCAGAACCGAGAGCAGGAACCGATGGTTCATGTCCTCGATGATCCGGTTGATGGCGCTGGTCAGCTCACCGGCCTCATACAGAGAGTACAGGTGGCGGAAATGCCCGCCTGCCTCATAGCAGGCCAGGGAATGCTGAATGTTTTTGCAGATCGCTGTATCGATGTATCGCCGTGTGGACTCATCATCCCGGAAGGAGGCGTCCTGGGCGTTGACATCTTCATCATCAAAAGCAAGCTCACCGGCCCGCAGCGTCCCGCCATAGCGGATGTATTCATCAACGTTGTCAATCCCCAGCAGGCGGCTGTATTCCCGGTATGGGATGAAGGTGGTGTGGATGGGCTTTGCCCGGTCGTAGAGCTCCTGATCCATCGCCAGCCAAAAACCGAGGGAGTCCGTACCGGAGAGGATGATCTTCATTCCCATCGCTGCAAACACATCGGAGAAGAGAGCCGCAGAATCGATGAAATCCCGCATCAGGGTGACCTCATCAATGAATACATAGCGGAAGCCCGCATCGAACAGTTTTTTCAGATCCCGGTTCATCATGGCCATGGTATCGCTTCTGCGGGCTTTGATATAGGCCGTGCGGCTGAGATCCTCTCTGCTCATTCGGGCGATGGCCTGCCGGAGCATGGTAGTATTTCCGGTCCTGCGCAGGCCAAAAACCAGGCAGACCCTGTCGCTTTCATTGCTGTAGAGATAATCCTCCAATTGCCCGAAGCAGTCACGGAGGCCCCAGCCCTTTACGCCCTGCGACATGGCGGCCAATCCTTTACCAACAATTACACTGGTTTCAAAGTCCAACTTTGGCTGGCGCACTTTGGGCATCTTGGCTTGCAGCTCTTTCAGCTGTGCCTGCAATACTTTGCGCTGCTCTATTTGCTCCTGCAGCGGCTCCAGTTCGCCATCCCGCAGATATTGGCTGTGCTTCTTCCCATTTTCTGTCCACTGATGATAGTAGCGTGTCTTTCCATTGATCGTCTTCTTGGAAATATAGCCGATGGGAAGGGCGGCGATCTGCCGCTCCAGTTCCTGAATCTTTTCTTTCATACCGCACCTCCATTCTGTTAAATCTATTATACCCCATTTCCTTTATGCATTCAAGGGGTTATAAGGGGTTATATTGTTGTGAGCAGTGCCGCACAGAGCAATTTCTGTGCGGCACTGTTATGATTTTCTCGTTTACTCAAATTTCTAATCCGGAAATCTGCTCCCACTGAAGGATATATCTGTCATCGATGATCCGGTTGTCGTGGTAATGCCCGAAGAACCAGTATGTAAACTGGCACCGCTGATTGACCGTTTCCAGAAAATCGGTGAGCTGGTCACTTCCATAGGAGGGGGCGATTTTCCGCACGGAACTGCTGGGACCGCAGTGGGACAAGATGCAGTCTACCTTCCAGTTTACCTGCTCCAGATTTCTCAGTGCCTCTGCATATTCACGGGCATTTGGCATTTCTTCCGCCCACCAGGAGCGTCCTTTGACCCGGAACATTCCCCGCATTCGGCGCAGCAGCCAATACTTTTGTTCGAAGTCGGGGTCCTCCGGATCAAGGACGCCATCCTGAATGTCGTGGGAGGAGGCTCCTCCCATCGTGAACCATGTGAGACCGCTGAAGGCGAATATCTGGCCCCTCATCAGGTGGAGGATATTTTCCCTCACCTCATGTACTCTGCCGCCGTGCCATTCTTTTTCCGGCAGGGCGTTCATCAGATCAAAGTTTTCATGGTTTCCATCCACAAACAAGGTGGTGAAGGGTTTCTCAGCCAGCCAGTCCAGCCAATGCTGGTCTTTCTGGCCGCCGTCCCACAGCCCTCCAAAATCACCACAGATGATCATGTAGTCATTTCGGCCCATCTGCGTTTGCTGGGGGAAGTATTTGCTTCCGAACCGCTGGAAGCCGCCGTGGGTGTCACCGGTGATATAGATCATGCGGTCTGCCTCCTTTGCATGGCCTGAGTAATTTCTGTGCCGTCCTTGAAGCAGATGAGCAGGCTATCCTTGTCCAACACCTTGATGTTGCTGACCAGCTGACGGACAGTGAGTTCATCAAAATCCGTAAGGGTACCGCTGGCCTGCTCCAATGCCATGTCAAGTTCTGCCAGCCTGCTCTCGAAGGCCGCCGCGCCTCGCTGTTCCTTTTCCAGCTCCGCTTTTTGGGCCATGAGCCTTGTCTTGGCCATGTTGACCTGTTGGAGCTCCTCATCATAGTCGGTACAGTCAGCGCCGGCACTGACGATCAACTGGAACAGCTCCAGCTGGCGTTCCTGCAGGTTCCGGATCTGAAGCTTCACGGCAGGCAGGCTCATCGTCTGTTCTTCTCCGGCAAGGACGGCCGCAATACCGGCTTTCACCGCGCCCTTGGCTGCCTGCATCCGGAACAACTCATTCATGGCGGAGATGACGGCGTCGTGGATGTCGCCCTCATCCAGAGTGGGAGACTGCTTACAGATCTTCCTGCCATGAGCCGGTTCTGGCACCGCCAGACGACCCGTTTGACCCCTTTCTGCGTCCAGATCACCCGGCGATAAGGGCTGCCGCACTCCCCGCAGACCAGCAGCTCGCTGAGCACATACTTTCCGCAGTATTTCCCAAGCTGCGTCTTCGCTTTGGAGGATGTTTTCTTCAGGCTGGACCGGCGGGCCAACTCCTCCTGTACCTTTTGGAAGGTTTCCCGGTCAATGATGGCCGGGTGGCAGTCATGGACATAGTATTTGGGAAGCTCGCCGTTGTTCACCCGCTTCTCTCTGGTGAACAGGTCCGCAATGTAGGTTTTTTGTAGGAGAGCGTCACCGATGTATTTTTCATTGCACAGCATTTTTTGAACCACGCTGTCATGCCATACTGTTTTCCCTGTGGCTGTTTTGATTCCATCCGCCATCAGGTCGGTGGTGATCTGCCGGACGCTGTGTCCCAGCAGAAACCGGGAGAAGATGCGCCGGACAATGGCAGCCTGCTCCGGGTCGATCTCCGGCTGGCCATCCGCACCCCAGCGGTAGCCGAGGAAGGTCTTGCAGTGGTAATAGACTTTTCCATCCTTGAAGTTCTTCCGGTGGCCCCACCTCACATTGCCGCTGAGGGATTCGCTTTCTGCCTGGGCCTGACTCATCATAAAGGTGAGGATCATCTCGTTGTCCATGAAGAGGGTGTTCACATTCTCTTTCTCAAAGTAGACTCCCACGCCGTGCCGTTTCAGGCGGCGGACATAGTTCAGGTCATCCAGTGTGTTTCGGCAGAACCGGGACACCGATTTGGTGATGACCAGGTCGATTTTTCCACGCTCACAGTCCCGGATCATTTGGAGGAAATCTTTGCGCTTTTTGGCCGAGGTGCCGGTGATGCCCTCATCTGCATAGAGGCGGACCATTGTCCAATCCGGATTGGCGTCGATTTTTTCCGTGTAGTATTCGATCTGGGCCTCATAGCTGGAGAGCTGCTCCTCCTTGTCAGTAGATACCCGGCAGTAAGGCGCAACTCGCAGGTGCTTTTTTCGAAGATCCCGTTCTGTCATCTGAGGGTCAGCCGGAATCATAGTGACCAGTTTGGGGGTGGGGGCGGTTTTCTGTATGTTCATGAGGCACACTCCTTTTGATCTTTTTGGGATAGGCTGATCTCTCCGCCTTTGCCGATGCACACATGGGTTACTGCTGACTCAAAAAGTTCCCACAGGGTTTCTTCGTTCTCCGGTTCCAGCTCCAGCTTCTGCCGCAGCAGTGCCAGCCTGTGGGCCGGCGTTGGATCGTTCAGGCCGGCATACCGCTCGGCAGCGGCGGCCATGATCAGTGTTTTCATATATTCCGGGTTGATATCGGCCCGGTTAAAGCAGAGGGCCAGTTCATTTTCGATGCGAAGGGCATCTGTTGAGGCAGGGGCGGCTTTGGGAAGCCGGATACACGCAGGAGAATGAGCCAGCACTTTGAGCTTCTGCACCACTCGTTCCAAAATGATGCTGTCATCAAGATATACACTGCCGCCGCACTCTGGATTTTTACACCGCCAGCGTGGGCGGCCATGGGATTTGATATCCCGTGCCATCTTTTCTCCACAGAGGGCGCAGACCGCCTTGTCCCGTATAGGGATGATCTCGCTTGGGTATGGAGCGTAGGTATTCTGTTCTCCCCGCCGCAGGCGGACAGCGAGAAATTCCTCATCTGTCACCAGCTGGGGATAGCCATCCATCCCGATTCCTGGCTTCCAGCCCGGAGATACCCTCATCGGCATAGATGTCTACCATCTCCCAGTCCTCTTTGCCAGCGATGTGCTTGGAATAGAAGTCTACCTGGGCGATGTAGGAGTTGACCTGGTCTTCGGAGTCGCTGCTGACTCGGGCGTAGGCTGCTACCCTCAACTTTGCTTTTTCAGGGATTCTGGGGTCGATTACCGTGACCTGCGGAACTCTTGCGGTGCTTATGTTTGTTTCCGTCATATCTTTTTTGACCTCCTTTCAGCAACACACACTACCACAGTCCTTCCGCAATAGCCATTACCAACACCAACGAAAAAGAAGCGGGAAAACTGGGCAATCAGCTATTCTCGCATAGGGTCTGTTCAGGCGAACAGCAGAGTGGGGCGGAGCTTGCGCTCCAGTTCAACGCGGGACTTCTCTGCCTCCTCCACTGTCAGCAGGCCCTTTTCGGCGAGTTGCTCCAGCAGCTTCAGCGCGGAAAGAAACACAAGGTTATCTTGAAGTTCTGTCTTGGTCATAAAAACACCCTCCTATTATGGAGGGGCCGCCCACCGGAGCCGATGAACGGCCCCGATAGTATGTTTCTTCTTTCTGGCTTATCTTCAAATAGTAGTATCCTGAGTGCTGGGCAAAATCAAATAGTATTATATCCTGGGAAGAGTCCCACGCTGACCTCCAGCGCATGGTCAAGTTTGGATATTTGGGCTTCTCCCAGAGAGCCGACCTTGTCCCCCAATCTGCTTTTATCTATCGTGCGGATCTGTTCCAACAGGATGATAGAGTCGCGGCAAAGACCTGGAACTGGAGCGTCCAGGTTCACATGGGTAGGAAGTTTATGCTTACCTTTCCGGCTGGTGATCGCGGCTGCGATTACTGTGGGACTGTGCCGGTTGCCCACATTGTTCTGGAGAATGACCACAGGACGGATTCCGCCCTGTTCAGAGCCGACTACCGGCCGCAGGTCTGCATAGTAGATATCACCCCGGCGGATGTCCTCTTTGCGGTATGTTTCCATTGCTTGCACCTCCTGACTTTCTTGCTTAATACCACAAAAATAGGGACCGCTTCCGCATCTCCCGCACCTGGTTGGAATGGCTGCTTATACGGCATGTTCCGATCAGTAAACGGGTTTTGGACAGAAGCGATCCCCATAGCTTCTGATATTAAGACTTCACATTTGTGTTGTCTTCTGCTGCGCTCGTATTCGACACTACTTCCCCAAGCGCAAAAGCCTGCGCCACTGGCACTGGCTCCGTAGGGCGACCATCTGAACCGCGGCTGGCTTCACCGCGTCATGGGACTCTCACCCCCGGCAGGATCTCTGTCGGCCGCCCTCATTGCTTGATCCCCATTTCGGTGGGGGCTGTGACTGGACGGAAGTATCATTATCCCTGGCGGAGTCATTGCGATACAGCTTGCCACAGGCTGTTTTTTGGACGGATGGACCCGCTTAGCACCTTATTTGGCCGTCGTTGATAGAGGGGAAATCTGGCAGGCTGTCATAACCGAACAAAAATGTATAGGTGACTTCGTTTGCAGCCTGTACCAGAACCTCTACAGGTGGTCTTGGCGCATCCTCCAGCGTCGCTTGCTTTTTTCAAAAGCCCCGCCAGGAAAGTATTCAGATAATCGGATATTTGGTTTTCAAGGAACAAGTGAGAAGCAGTTCCTTCTCGCTTGTATAGGGGAAGATGTCGGCATTTTAATAACCCTCCAATTTCAATTTTCTAAAAGTTTTTTCAAAGACTTGAGAATACGGACTTTCCGCTTATGCACTGCAAGCTGTGAAACGCCAATCTCTCTTGCATAGTCAAGTTCACTTTGTCCCTTAAAAAACAACCCCTGTACCAATGCCTGATCCGCAGCAGGCAACGCTGAGATCGCTTGGTACAGGGCCTCTTTCTTCATTTGTTCAAGGATGATGTGTTCCGGGGTGTTGATAGCGTCAATAAACTCCCGGAAATTTTCATAGGCACCATCCTGACTTCCAATCATCCCACTCGTCTGGATCTCATGGTCAAAAAAGCTCTGATCATTGTCCTTGATGTTCCACCGGGTTCTGCAGTAAGTGCGATAGACCTCCTCAGTCACCATGACTTCTTCATATTCCCGAGTGCAGGTGTTAAAAACAATAAGGGTAAACTTCCCGTTGGATTCCATGTGCCTTTCCTCCAAATTTCAAGATTTTGATGGCGAATCAAAATCTTGAGATCAGGGGTACTTGGCAACATAAGCCTCCCAGCCCATGCCGGCCCTCCCAATGCCGGGCAGAAAAATAGCCGGGGACGCATTTCTGCATCCCCGGCTGATCCCCGCCGCCATATTGCGGCAGGAATACAGCGGGCCGGGACACTTTACAGCGTCCCGGCCCTTATCAGCTGGTCCTATTCATTTTTTCGCATACCTGCCACTGTACCGAGTATAGCAGAGGCAAAGTCGGAAGGGAGTAGGGATTTCGTCGGTTTTTCATCGGGAATCAGTCGGGATAAAGTCGGGGCATCTCCAATTCTTCCTGAAGTTCCGGCACAGCATAACCAAAAAGGCAGAGGGACAATAAGAAGATCGCCTCGCGCTTCCGGTCATAGAATACGCTTCGCTCCATATTTAACTCATCCAGCAGTTCCTTTTCTGTGCTGTTGAAACGGTGGATAAATTGTTTTGTCAAGATCTCATAGTAAAGTTCCCCTCGGTCAGGGTATCGTTTCAGGCGGAGAAGGGCACGGTCGATCACATCCACCAGCATCCGGTTTTCCATCACGCAGCAGACCCGTTCCTCAAACTCCTGCAGGTCCATATCCGGGGCGAAGCTTTGCAGATAGATAAGCCCGGTATCAGCGTTCTGAGCGCCCAGCTCCCAAGCATATTCATGCAGTTCTTCTACCCGCTCACTGAGGACCCACACCACATCCCGGTAGATTTTCAAAATCAGCTTTACCCGGTGATAGGCCAGCTGGCTGTCAAATCCAAGGGTCGCCATCTGCCTTTTACATTTCTGCACAGTGGAGCTTTCTTTTCTCATGCCATTCTCCTCCCATGTTCGCTAAACTGCGAACAAAATGCATACAACAAAGCCTGTGAACATTGGTGCGGCTGCGCCCCTCTCTTTAGGAGGGGGGGCTTGCCGTACCAACCTTATTGTTTCCAACCGAATACGCATGGCCTGCTTGGAGACTTGGAAGATCTGAGCCATTTCCGCAACCAGTTGCTCATTGCTTCTGCCTGCACGCAAACGGTAAAAACTTCTTTTGATTTGCGGCAGGGGCATGAGGAGAGCCGTAGCCAAGGCATCCGCCTGCCATTCGACCAGACCGTGGCTTTCATCCAAAGATGTCTTTCCTTCATAGGCAGCCACATCGCCTGTGCCGGAGTACAGCTTCTGGTGCAGGACCCAGTGTCCCAATTCGTGAGCACAGGTGAACCGCAGCCTGCCGAGGAGCCTGTCCACACAAAGCCGCTCCTCCACCAAGATCGTTCCGGCTTTGACGGCGATCAGGCGGTAGCGTTTTTCATCTTGGTCGTATAAAATGGCCGCTCCTTCATCAAAAATCGTTTCCCCAAGGATGCTCCCGTTTTTGCGTAGGCAATGATATTCCAGAGTTAGATCAAATTTGGTCTCTATGATAGTTTCAATGGGGACTGCCTGGGGAGGCCCGTCCAACAAAACGGGATCATACTCTTGCAGGATCTTCCGTCCAATGGTTTCAATTGCGTCCAATCGATACTTTGGTACAGACAAGAAAATCCCCCCTTAGTTCTGGCGGTTCTGCAGCATTTCCATAAATGCCTTCCATTCCTCATCGGTAGCATCTACTTCCTTTGCCACTCTCAATGCTGCACGGACAATGTCATGCTGGCGGATATAGTCAGGCAGATCGGCCGGAACTGTCTGCCTGGAATCTGCGGCCAGATCCAGCAGCATTTCATGCTCCTGCTTATCCAATTCCAGAAAAGAAGAGATACGCTCTACAAACGCTCCCTCTGGCGCCGGCCGGCGTCCCTGCTCAATATCACACAGGTACCCATTGGAGATACCGAGGTGTTTCGCGGTATCCCGGAGGTTTAATTTGGCCTCTTTGCGCCGTGTGCTGATGAAAGCTCCAAAGGTCACTGGTCTCCCTCCTTCATAGAGTTTCGCTGGTTTGCGAACATCTTGTTTATATTATAGCCAGTACATCCGTTCGACACAAGGATAAAAAAGGAAACGAAGGCCAGGTGTTAAAATTCCATAACACCTGGCCTCTGCTTTAGAGAAAGCTGCGGGCGATCCGCTTCATTTCTTCTACACACTCTTGGGGTGCTATAATCTGAATCCCGCCCATAAATTTGAATACCCAGCCGTAAAAGGTGCCGCTTGGGTCGACTTCAATGTTTGCCGTAAAGTGTTCCTCGTCATATGTACGGGTTGGCACAGCTTCTCCATAGTGGTCTATGATGGTTTTCATCAGCTTGTTCTCACAGAGCAGTTCAACAGAAACTGTGCGGTCAGCAGCAAACATATCAACGATCTTGTTGGTGTAGCCCGCCACATCAAAGTCTTCATCGGGTGTAAAGCCGGAGGGAAGTATCTTGATCCCTGACAGGCGGTCTACTCGGAAATGGGCCATCCGCTGGTGTTTGTGAGAAAAGCAGATCAGGTAATAGTGGTCATTCTTCCATTCCAAAGCGTAAGGGTCCAGTTGATAGAGATAACCGCCATGTTTGAGAACTCGTTTTTTCTCGGGCGTATATTCATAATACTGGAACTGGATCTGTCGCTTTTCCAAGATCGCCGTTTGGATGGCATCAATGATGTAATAGACTTGCTCGTTGTCCGGTTTCACCCGGCTGGACAGGCTGGCGAGCTGCCGAAGCTGCTCTGCCTGATGTGTGCTGGTCAGACGGCATAATTTCTGTACCAGTTCCTCGGATTTCTTGGCAGAGATGATCTTCGAGGATGCTACTGCGTCTGTCAACATTTTCAGTTCTGGATACTCAAACAGGCGGCTTCCCATAAAATATTGGTTTTGGGTACTCTTGGCCACCACAATATCAATTCCTGCATCAATCAGCGCATTGGTATCCGCGTAAACAGTCTGCCGCACTGCCTGAATTCCTTTTCCATTCAGATGGGCAATGATGTCAGATACTGTGGCGGGATGGTTTTCATCGGTCTGCTCATAGAGAAACCGGAGTAATTCCAGTATCCGCATATTTGTTGAATTCTGCATACTTCACCTCCTCGATTCTTAAAATGGCCTATTTTGTATGATGTCCAGCCCCAAAGACCAGGAACAGGGCAACCGCACAGAGAAGCAGGCCAATCCAATTTCGATCCATAATCAGCTTGATTACTGCCACAAGCAGCAATCCGCCCACCAGGAGCACAACGCCGTTCATTCAGCGCCCTCCCGAGGCATGGTTCCCCATGTGGATGTCCAGCACTTCTCTGGGCGGCTGAATCAGAGCGTCCTCATACTGGCACTTCCACTGAATTTCCCGGCTCATCCGGCCATCCGCTACGCCGTCTATCGTCTCCCCATCCTCAATGGGGTTGTCGTTCGCCAGAATATACGATGCCGCATTGTAGGCGTGGTTCACCACCCAGTTTGGGTCCATGCCGTGGAAATGGTACTGGAGGTCCGGCAGGAACAGGGTGCTCATGCCCACCGTGTCGATGAGCATATCTTCGGTGCCCTCGATGTTGAAGAAACGGACATTGACGCCAAAGCGGATGAAGCGATCCGGGCCTTCGATCTGATGGGAGCGCACATCCTCTGCTAGAAACAGCTTGCCGCAGTTCTGGAAGTAGAACGCCTCGCAGGTGGGGTACAGCTCCGCCAGGGCGTCAAGAAAGTCGGCGTCCAGGTTGGCCCGCTCCAGAGCCGGAAGCGCCGCCGCCAGCATATCGGTGGCTACGACATGATACCGACACTCCCGGAAGATCCGCTCCCGGTCCTCTTGGCAGTCCCACATCTGGCTCATGAGAAAGGCGTCAAAGCCTTTTCCCTTGAACTTGTCGCATTTCATCACCATCAGCTGTACCGGGCACTTGCCGTCCTGAAATTCCGCGATATGCTCCTGTGCGGCAAAGCCAGCCATTTTTTTATCATAACAGAAGCACTCTGTTGCTCCGATGTGTTTCCCCATTACGGCAGTCATTTTCTCTTTGTCCGGCATGGGTACCGGTTCTTTGAACAGCATTTGTATGAGATAGGGGCCTCCGGGCTGGGGGCCTTTTTTGTCGTCCAGGTTTTGCTGGAACACTTGATTGCTCATTTGGTTTCCTCCTTCTTGTCCGGGAATAGTTTCCACCGGAACTCCAGCTCTTTCTGAACGAACTCTTTCGGCAGGCCACGGGGATTGGCGATGAGATACCATACCCGAAAGGTGCGCTTCTTCGGATCTGTTTCCTGTTGGTAGAGCTGATAGCCCGCCTCATCCTCCTGCGTCCACTGTCCTGTCTGCCGCTTGGCCTGCACAAAGGGTTCCACCACCTGATCCAGTTCCTCTCTGGTGCGGCTCGAGGCCCAGGCGTGATCCACATCATTGGCGTGGGAGAGGTGGAACAACATCGAACCCATCCAGTTTTTGGCCTTGTGTTCAGGCGTTCCGCGCAATTCCGCCTGACGGTGGTACTCCACCAGTTGCTCTGGTGTTCCGTACCGTTCCACCATTTGCTCATCCACATGAATGCACCAGCTGTAATCCTCCGGCTGGATAAAGGGGGCGCAGACCGTCTGGAGCGCCTCTGCTGAGTTCGCCTCAAAGCGGTCGATAAAGTCGAGGTAGCGGGCTTTGAGCAGGGGCAGAAAGGTGTCCAGCAGCCCGGTGTTCAGCCGCAGGTCCTCTGTCAGCATCCGAAAGAATGAACCGCCTGTTGTCGGTTCTATTTTGAAAGAGTAGAGCCGGTCATCTCCCTGCTTTATGATACAGGTGAAGCCCACCTCCACATTTCCATGGCCGATTTCGTAGTCTATGTAGTTGTAGCGCCTCCGGTCAAACCATATCTGATAGGTCAGCCCGTTTTTCATTTTCTTTTTGAAGTCGCCTTTTTTCAGCCGCTTCCAGTCCTTTTCCTCCAGGCCCAGGCCGCTCCATAGGTAGTCCAGAAGCTCCTGAAATATATCTGCCGGGCGTTTTTGCTCCACGGTCTCCACCTCCTGACGAATCCTCCTTAATAATCAAGCAGGATAGGTACCTGCTGTTCCTCAGCAAACCGCATGGCCCGCCAGAACATGGAGAAGGCGAACTTGGCAAGGGATTGGGTGTCATACTGGGTGTGTTCCGGGATGTCTGCCTTGCTGTACTGTCCATCTGAGTCTACGGTTCCGTCTACCGGGTATCCCTCCGTGTCTGCCCAGCCAAGGATGGTATCCTCATCGGTCTGCCACGCCAGCTGGTTCAGCTTTTCCAGCTCCTTCCGCAGTCCGCCCAGGGTGGCGATCATCGCCTGATCATCGGTGGGCAGAGGCGCCTGAAATAAGAAGGAATCCGCCAGAGGCAGCCACCAGGTAGCCCCACGGAACAGGGACCACACCCGCTCCTCGTCCGATGCAAGACGGGCGACCAGGGGATGCTCTCCGAAGTTCCAGTCCTTCTCTACAGTGGGGGGCACCGGCTCATCGTATGTATGGCAGGCGGCCAGCAGCAGCATAGCGCCGAAGGCATCCCAATCCGGCTTGTCGGTGTAATAGGGCTTCTCATTATCCTCCGGCCAGGGGGCGTAGGGTGGCTGGCCTGGCTGAGAAATGGCGTTCAGAATCTGATCCCGCCAGTTCTCCACCGCTGCCTGAACCTCGGTCGGGGACAATTCCTCGTCGTCGGCGGGTTCCTCATCCGGGGTGATGCGGTTGAAGGAATATCCGTTTTCCTCCGCCCACTGCTGAACAACAGTTTTCCAGTTGTGAGAATAGTACCGGGTCAGCGTCCCGGCGTAGATGTCAAGTCCCATAGTGATTCCTCCTTTTCTGCTTGGTCAAAGCCGTTCCAGGGTACAGTCGTGCCCGGAATGGTCTGTATCCAAAATGATTTCCACAATGGTGTCCATAGTCTCTTTTCCGAGATTACGGATGCTTTTTTCATAGGCCAACCACTGGATGTGGATGGGCTGTCCATACTCATGCCGCCCGAAACCTCCCCGGAGAATATCGTTAAAAGCGTTCAGGTTCCGACCGATCTTCCAGTCCAAACCAGAGGTGAATACCCGCTCCACCTCGTTATAAAAACCGGCCATGTTAGAAAAGCGGCGACCATCGATGGTGAACACCTCTCTCATGCCCATATAAACGGCTCCTTTAAGTCATATTTCTCCATGATCTTATTTTCCAAGGCTTCATAGGCATCCATATCCTCTGGCTGCGCTGGAATATCCTTTTGCCAATAACCGTTCCCATAGTAGAAAAACATAGCCCAGTAATAAGGCAGGTCATGGCTGAATATCGCCACTCCCAGGGCATCGGCCACTGGCTCTGCCAGCGGTGAGCGTTCCACGATCTGGGAGGCTTCCTCATAGGAGATCCCCACCAGCTCCACCAGCAGATGCTTCACCAGTTCACAGAAGCTGTACTGGTTGAATATGACCTGACCATCCTCATCTTTGAACACAAGTCCATCTCTCACCATGGTATTCTGCTCCGTTTCTTACTCCTCGTCCCCGGCCTTGAAGTTGTAGATGGGGCGGATGACCTTTACCACATCCGCCGTGGGGCCAATGTTGTCCAGAATATCCTGCATCCCCTTGTAGGCCATGGGGCACTCGTCCAGGGTGGCCTTGCTCACCGAGGTGGTGTAGACCTCTGCCATCTGCTTTTTGAATTCAGACACCGTGAAGGACTGCTTGGCGTCCGCCCGGCTCATCAGGCGGCCGGCACCGTGGGGAGCGGAGCAGTTCCAGTCCTCGTTGCCCTTGCCCACACAGAGCAGGCTCCCGTCCCGCATATTGATGGGGATGAGCAGTTGCTCACCCTCCTTGGCGGACACAGCCCCCTTCCGCAGGATCATGGCGTCGGTGTCGATGTAGTTATGGATAGTGGTGAACTGCTCCTCCACATGGAGATTCATGCCTTTGACGATCTCGTCCATCATGGCCTGCCGGTTGAGCATGGCGAAGCGCTGGACGATCTTCATATCGTGGATATACTGCTCAAACAGCTCCCCGGACACATAGGCCAGGGCCTTGGGGATGCTGGTCTGCTTGAGGTTTTTTAATTTTTTCAGCTCTTTCTGGATCTCCTTTTCCCGGCCCTCCGCTTTCATTCGGGCAATCAGCGCCTCGATGGAGGCATCGTCAGTGCGGTTGAGCACCTTATAGCCCGCCTCCTGGTAATAGCTGGCCACCTCTACACCCAAGCGACGGCTGCCGGAGTGGACCACGATGTAGAGATTTCCCTCGTCGTCCTTGTCCACCTCAATGAAGTGGTTCCCGCCGCCCAGGGTGCCAATGCTCTTTTCTGCCCGGAGCAGATCCACATGACGGGCACAGCACAGTTCGCTCAGGTCGATCTGGCTGAGATAGCGGTGGGCCTTATCCCGTATGGAGAAGCCAGAGGGGATTTTCTCATAGATCAGCTTGTCCAGCTTTTGAAGCTCCAGCCGTCCCTCCCGGATGCGGGTGGTCTCCATGCCGCACCCGATGTCCACACCCACCAGATTGGGCACCACCTTGTCGGTGATGGTCATGGTGGTGCCGATGGTACAGCCCGCCCCGGCGTGGATGTCGGGCATAAGCCGGATGCGGCTGCCCGACGTAAATTCCTGATTGCACAGCTCCTGAACCTGTGCGATGGAGGCGCTGTCCACCACATCGGTGAAGATCTTGGCCTCATTGTATTTTCCTTTAATTTCGATCATAATTTCCTCGCAATATTCTATGGGACATGGCCCCGTCAAGTCATTTCATACAGCAGGGCAACATCGCCCTGCACCAGTTCCAGATGGGAGCGCAGCGTTTCAAGTCCGCTTTGCACCGCTTTGGTGGGCAGATCCCAGTCTGGGGCAATTTCAGCGGCCAGTTCTGGGAGGTCCCACTCCCGCAGAGCTGCCAGCAGTTAGACGCCAGCTCTCCCTCCAGCAGAGCGCAGTCCAAGGTGTCCTCCGTCTGGGGAGCAGGAAAACGGACATCCAGATCCAGCTCACTCTCACACCAGTCCCAGACAGACATGTATACCGCGCCGGAGCAGTCGCCGTTGGACAGTTCCTGCCGCTGGCCGTCTTTGAGAAGATAAAAAGATGCGATCTGTGACATAGTGGTTCCTCCTGTTCCTTTCATTCCACAATAGGTGGAGCGTTGTTTTTTACACTATCTCTTTGCAAGTGTTGAATCAAAGCAATACTTCCTGCGGGCATAATTTCCTTCAATTCTTCCATTGTGAAATCTTTCATAAATCTGATATCACTTCTCTTTTTTGTCCCTGGAGTAAGAAATGCATCAACATAGTCTTCCCTACAAAATCCGTCCCATGGCAAAAAACCAAACCACGCATTTAGCAAATGGTCGAAGTCTGTTGATTTGTTTTTATATAAACCAAGCGTTGGGGATATATCACTTTTATAGTTTGGAACATTTGTGTATGAAATAGTTTTATTCCCTATAAGATGTAATCCATATCCTCTTTGCGGGTGTCTATTCAGTGTTGTAATGATGATTGGTTTTGTTAAATCCAAGCTGTCAAGATTCTCTACCAATTCTTCCTCACTTGAAAACAGCACATCAAAGAATGCCATTGTATATTGTTTGTATTTTTGCCCTTCCAACTCAAAACGGCAGCAAAGTTGACCGATTGTCCATGCTGTTTCTTCCAATTGAATACTTAAGATTGCGCCTTCAGTGAGAGCTTTTGACAAGATAAATCCCTCCTTAATCCTCCATCAGCCCTTCTGCCTGCATCCGGATCACATAGAAGGCCCGCACCCAGTCCAGCTCCTGCTCCATAGATTCCTCCAAAGCCAGCAGGCGGCGCTTTCCCAGCCTGCGGTCTAAAAGGGCAAAGATACGGACAAGGGGATTCTCGCTGACAAGGCTTTTCTCAATGCTCTGGTTGTCAAAGAGCCCAAACGCCTCATAGAACACCTTTTGGTCAAAGGTGCCCTGCTCCAGCGCATAGGCATAAGCCCGATTGATAGCCTCTTTTGCGGAGTCGTGATCTTTCAGCGTTGTGGATCGCAAGTGATGAAATTTCGTCCACACATTTCCAAAATAGGTGTAGTAGTTGCTCCGCAGCACTTCCACGCCGTCCACACGAATAGCGGCCCGGCCCTCATGGTCGGCGCTTTTGCTGTAACTGGTGGCAAAATACTGGATGTGGCCACGAAGTGCCGGGCATAGGTAGTCCTGTTCCAGTTTGTTTCGGATTCCGCTCCAGGTTGACATAGCGACCGCCTCCTTTCTGATGCCGTTGTGGGCAAGGTAGATTCCTAACAAATTAAAATTTGAAGATCACATATAACCCTCAATATAGGATCGTTCTATAAATTCTTTTACTGCAAATAGATCTGCAAACTCCTCATACAATGGAAATCCGTCCGCATTATGTGCTGAGTAAGTCAAATGGAATATATAGTAAGTGTCTCTTCCCATTCCGTTTCTGAGAACATATAACACATCATCATTGGATTCACACTTCGCAGCCGCCCGGATTTTTTTGCCATATAAAAAGTGGTCTTGGCCTATTTCTTTATTTAGTTCAGCAACAAATGCCCCGTCCGCCTGTGTGAAGGGGATCATATACCAGTTAAAATCTTTACCATATTTGTCATAGAGATCACAGAACATTTCTTCTAATGTCATTTTCATTCTTCCTTATACCATCAATCCTTTTCGCATGGCAAACACTTTTATCTGTAATTTTCAATTTATTGCTCAGTAGGATAACCCATTCGCTTGCTGCTTTTGGAGATACTCCCGGAAGCATTCGATGAACTCCCGATTCCGCTTTGGGACATCGAACCCCTTCCGATGGGGAAAGAACCCCTCCTGTTCTACATCGTCCAGCAGCTTGGGCAGATTGGAAAACCGGGCAAAGAACGGCAGAGCATAGTCCTGGATCTGCCCGGAAATCTCCTGAATGGAGCGTTCCCGCTCCAGCAGAGTGGACACCTCATAGCGGGGGAAATCATCATACCGGCGGGTCAGCCGGGCGATGGAGGTGCCTACGATACCGTCATAAGTCTCCTCATGCCCCTCCCGCTCACTGCGCCACTGGGCAATCACCGGGGAACTCACATCGAAGAAGGCAGTAAAAGTGGTGGAGCCAAAGCGGATGGAGGGGGAAAAGTAAAAGGAGAACACAAAGATGCCATCCTTTTTGTAGATGTCATTTTTGCTCTTGCGGTATTTGTAGCCCAACGGGATCAAAGGCTCTGCAATCCGCTCACAGGTATAGACGAAGATCTCGCGGGGCTTGGTTCCCTTGGGGAAATCCTTCTTCTCCATATTGCCACCTTCCTTCACGCATTTATAGTTCAGCCCTCAGCTGCTCCACTGGCACTCGAACTTCTTTCCACCGGTCATCCTCTGTGTCGCAGCCCCGAAGAAGCAGGCCGTCGCTGTCCCAGCGGACGAACTCAATATCGTCAAACCGGGTATCGTCCGGGTCAACGATGTGCCGTAGATCCAGCCAACGCTCCGGGGGCTGGGGCTGGAATGGGCAGGAAAAATCCAGCACGATAGTGGAGTAGGGGTAGGCCCAGATGCAGCCGGTGACAGCCAGCAGATCCGTGTGGGGGTCATAGTCCGCGCCGGTCCAGATGAACACTTCTTCGGCTTTCTGCCCCTCCTCCGGGTGGACACAGGCTGGGACATAGTGCATCTCCTGTCCGCTCTCCACCTCCAGGACGCTGTATCCATACAGTTCTGTGCGGAAAATCAGATAGTGCTTTCCGTTGCGGTGGCGAAACAGGGAGCAGAATGCACCATCCGTGTCCAGATTACGCCAAGCATACCGCACCTTGCCCTCATTGTCCAGCAGTTCGCTCTCGCTGCCACAGAGATGTAGATCGCCGTCATAGGCGTAGGCTCTGGAGCGGATGGAATACCTATCCGTCAGCGGAAACTGCTCGTCTTGCTGAGGAGATCGGTTCTCCGGTGCAAACATGGCATCATACTGCGCCCGCCAGTCTCGATAGCGCTTTTCATGGGAGATGTTTTCAGTGCTCATTGAGATACCTCGCCAATTTCTTCTCCAGAAGTTCCGTCATATCATTGCAGAGTCGCTTGACCTTGTCCTGCTCATGGGCGTAGTACCAGATGGTTTCCTCTCCGGGGCGGAGCAGGAACTGGTCGCCGTCCGCTTCCTTCCAGAACTCGCCCAGCACACAGTACCGCTCTCCGTGGATGGTCAGATCAAACAGGCCTGATAAATCAATGGTCACGCCTGCGGATACCTGGATGCCCGCAGTCAGCAGGAAGAACTCTCGCACTTGGGCCGGGAGCGCGAAGTCCAGCACGCTTTCTTGATTCCTGATCTGCTCCTCCGTGGCGGTGGGCTGGATCTCATCAGAGGGCTCCAGCACCTTTGCCAGCGCCTTGGAGAACTTGGGGTATCGTCGAAACAGCTCCGGGTTGTTGGCCTTGAATTCCTTTTGCTTTTCCCGCTGCACCCGCTCCTGTTCCTTGCAGAAAGCGTCCAGCTCGGCCAGATACTGCTCCTGGTAGAGATTGCTGGCCGCAAATGCTGTGCCGCTCTTTTCCAGAATGGCGATGGCTCCCTTTTGGCTGGTCAGCACCGGGACCCACTGAAAACCGTGTCGGCAGGGCTTCAGTTTCAGGAATTCACCACGACTCAGCAGGGCTTCCAACTCCGGCTCGTGCTCATCCCACCAGCTCCACCAGGTTTCGGGAGTTTCCCGGCCTTCGATCAGGTCCAGGAGCTTTGCTGTCAATGATTCTGTGTTCATAGGTGTCCACGCTCTTTCTCCGCCATCACTTCCACATTACTCGGTAGCACAAAGCTCATTCATTTTGGGAATCAGTAATTTATCCATCCACTGACAAACAATCTCAAAGGTATTGTTAATTTTTTCTTCATTTCCTATATCAAGATATATTTCATTGTCTCTTAAACTGTAAAACAGTGGTTGTGTGTTGATGTCTGGTTTGGCGTAACCATAAGGGTCGTATGGACGGGTGTTGATTATATAGCAAACCTCTATGCTTATGCTATCCTTTGTGTTCCCGCCAAATGAGGAAAACGCAATCATATATGTGAAATTTTTACTGTGCCTCGTAAGCGTTTTATCGGATTTTTTATACTTGAAGCCTAAATGTCCGTACTTTCCTTGCAGCTTGCTTCCAAGCATTTGCATTGCTTCGTTAAAGTTCATTGTGCCCCCTCCATTTTCTCATCGTAAAAATAAATATAGTTCATTTCTCCGTTTCAGAGGGCGCAGGAATAGATGCTCATGGCCCCGTAATCGGTGTGCAGAACAAGTCCGCTCTTGGTAAAGGCAAAATTCACCTGCCGTACCACAAAGGGGTCGTCAATGGTGGCAAGCAGCTGGTCGCTGCCGGTATCCCACACCTCTATGGGGGAGCTGCCACGATCCTGCTGAACGGCCATCAGGCTGCCCCTTGTCCGTATCATGCAGGTATCCGAAAAACTCAGTCCCTGCTGGACAGAAAACGAGAAAGGATTGGCTATCTCCTCTCCGGTCTGGGTCAGATAGAACTTGCCGCCCACCGAGAAGCACTGGTCATCCGGAGAGAAGAAGGGATGCCAGCCCGCATTGGGGATCACTACTTTTTGGGCGGACTTCAGATCGACCAGCACATACTCACCCTCGGTGACGCGGTAGGCCACTTTGCTCTGCCGGGGAGAGAGCATCCCAAAGCAGTAGTAGGCAAAATTAGGGTCTTTTGACTTCTTGCATTTTACCGTTTCCCGCCACACCTCTGTGTTGCTGCCAAAGTCAAAGACGACGAACTCCTCGCCCGTGTACCACAGGGCCAGGTCGCCACTGGCATCCAGCATGGTCTTCATGCTGTTTTTCTTGTTGGCAAAGGGCGTGATCTCATGGGTGCGGAGGGAGAACTGCTCCAGAAGATAGCTGTTGTTCAGCAGTAGAGTATCATGGGGGCAAAGGACCTGCTCATAGGTCATCCGCTTGACCCCCAGAGAGACTGTTTCAAGAATCTCCCCGCTGCCATCAAAGTGATAGAGGATCTCGTCCTCAAAATCTCCGGACACTCTCGTCAGAAAGAAGTCATCCCGTGTGAGGGCGGCGGCCAGGGGCATAAAGCCGTTGCTGTCCTTTCCAACAAACCGGTGGCACCGCGCCTGCCCGACAGCGGCATCCGGATTTTGATAGACAAATCCTTTCCGCATCTGGCCCATCATGGCGCTGGCCGCCTTGCTCTTGACCTGGAAGGCGGAGTCGCACAGGATCTCCTTGGCCTTCCCGCCATTCAAGCAGGTTCGGATGGTATGTCCGTCAATTTCAATCCGCCACTGCTTATTTGTGGCGGGGTTGAGGAAGGTTTTTTTCATTGGCGCAGGCACCTCCTCAATCAAGATCCATCCAGACCAGGTGTTTTCCACAGTGGAGGCACTGGAACAGATAACATTGCAGATGCCCGCCATTGACGGATTCCTGGATCATTTTCTTCTGTTCGTCATCCCACATGGGATCGTCCAGCACATCATCCAGTACACCTAGCGCCCGCAGTTCTCTGGCACCCACATGGCCCAGGTAGGCGCAGTAGTCGCCGCAATGGGCACGCCAGTATTCCTGCTGCCAGCCGGAGTAGCCGGGGGTGCGGTGGATCAGCTCGTCCAGCTTCTCCGGATCGTCTACACCATCATCCACAGAGTAATCATCCTGAAAGCTGCCGTCATATTTCCGGGCCGCCTCACCGCTGGAGATACACGCCGGGCACAGATGCTCAATATCCTCCACAGCGTAAAAGGGAACTGTATAGAAAATGTGGGTCATCTTGCCACAGCAGTCACAGACAACGCCATCTGCGGACTCCTCAAAAGCGCCGGTTTCCAGCGGATTGGGGTGATACTGGAAGGTGGGCAAACCCAGCTGGGCCTGCCGCTCCTTCTCTTTCTGCTTTTCCTCCGGCGTTTTGGGCTTGGGGAGGGCGTAATGATTGCCCCAGTTTTCCGCATAGTCCTTCAAGACGCCCAGCCGCTTGAGGGTCTTTTTATCGGAACGATTTCCGATTTGGCAGAGCAGTTCATAGGCATCCTCCTTGAAGTCCAGCAGATCATACACATCTACCAGCACTTCCTTGGCCTGCTTGTCTTCCGACTGCTCCAGTTTCTCCTTGAAAGTATAGAGAGCGCGGACACTGTCTGGATTTCCTTTTGTCTCTCGAAACTGCTTTTGGAGTTCAATATATTGCTTCAGGTATTCGTTCATGGTCACAATCTCCCATCAATCCCACCAGAAGTACCAGACGGTGGACTGCCACAGGGCATCTGCCAAAGAGCCAATGCTTCCATCCTCATTCTGATCCAGATCCAGGCAGAAGCCATACAGTTCTACTGCTGCATCCATGGCCTTCTCCTTGGGGACGGGGGCCGGGAGTAGGAATTCCAATTCATCGTGACTCATGGCGGCAGGCACCGCGCCGTACTGCTCGAACCAGTATTTGGCCGCAGCCATCAGCTCCGGTGTGTCGGGGCAGTCATTCCAGTTTCCGAAGGGCAGGTAGGCGAAGATCTCCCAAGGATTCTTCACCGGGATCTTGGCCAGAATGAGCGGATAGGTCATCTCAGTATCATCATCCCAGTAGCTGGAGAAGCGGTCATTAGGTTCTCCGCCCTCCATCTCGCCCAAGACTTCCTCATCCCAGTCCATATCGTCATCTTCGGCTTCTTCCTTGCGCTGGCCGGTCAATTCCTCCAAAACCGTCTTTCCGTCCTTGACGGGGGTAGAGAGCATCTTCTTCCGGTACTCCGTTACAGCTTTGAGGTCAAATTCGTAAATGTCTACATCATTCTTCGGGTCGGCGTTCATTACCAGACATTCCAACAGCGTTTCATCATCCGCCTGGATAAGCACGGGAACAAAGCCCTCCCGTACCCCCAGCCGCTGGGCGTAGCTGTATGCCGACATGATGGGGTCATCATCTGCCATGGATGGGAAATAGGTACACTCGCAGTCCAAATACTCCATGATGGCCTGAGCCACCTCGGAAGGCTCCAGTGTGTCCTCGTCGAAGTCCTGTCCCTGCCAGTTAGCAAAGCGTTCTTCGATCACCTCTGCCATAGCCTGATAGTAGTCCTCGTCAAAGGGGATGAACAGGTAGGCTTCATCTTGGAACTCATCGGAGTGATACCGCTCTGGGCCGAAGAAGCAGAGGGCGTTGTCGTCAACATCGGCAGGATAGTAGGGACTGTCGCCCTCTCCATAGTAATAGCCCGCAAAGGCACGGCCTTGATGATTGAACAGCACAGAGAACAGACAGCCGTCCAGCTCATCCCGGATAAACTCCCGCAGATCCACGCTGGCAGAATCAGCCTTGACCTTTTCTACGACCTCTCCGTACTCCGCAAGGAATTCTTCACCCATCAGGTCGTGCTCCATGCACCAGCGCAGGTAGATGGCCATGTGGTTATAAGCATTGATGGGGTCAATAGGCAGTTCCTTTTCCTCGATGCTCTCGATGTGATAGGAAGCATCGTCCATCTCACCGTCAAAATCATCATTGGAAAGGGTGCCACGAGTGATAGCATCCTGGCGGGTGGGGTTTACTACAAAACTGATCCCCCTCATTTTGTTCAGCAGAGCGTCTGTATCATGTTCCAGTTTATAGTCCAACTCGTCCTCATAAAGCGGAATGACCTGATAGAAGTTGACCTCCTCGCCGCTCGGCAGGATGCAGACCTCGCTGCCATCTTCGGTGTCCTGGGGACCGGTCAGCATGGCGGCGCACAGCTTTGTGTCCTTTGCAAAGTCGTCCTCATTGTCCATGGTATGGCCAAAGCCCAGCCAGGTATCGCTGGCAATGGGCAGGCGAGCCAGGGTTTTCAGCAGGCGGATGGGCCAATACCACCGCTCATTCTTCAGGGCCTCATGATTCAGCTTCCAGTTCCCTGGCAGCGCAATGGCCAGTTCCGCCCGCTCCAGCTTGTATTCGGCCAGTTCCTCCGGGACATTCATCCGGTGGGCACCCATACCCATTGTAACCAGCGTGTAGTAGTCCCGTTTCTCTGAAGGCGGAACAACGCAGATGTCCACATGGATGTCCGGGGAAGACAGCTCGTGGAACACATTCTCAAACTTGCCGAAATACTGCTGAATGTGAGCCTCGACGGCCTCCATCTCCTCCTCGGTGTAGACCTCGGGAACGCCGTTTTCTTCATCCTCGGGCACTTCACCGTCCGGGTCATCGTCATCATCGTCAGGGTCATCGTCCGATGACGCCCAGGAGATTTTCAGAGTCATCTGCTCCTCCGGCAGTCCGACGCCAGGGCTGCGGGTGATGGTGTGCTTATCATCTGCATCAAAACCGATGGTCTCCCCATCGTGCAGTTCCACATCGTTCTCCAGCACATAGGACACAAGGCTGGCCAAAAAGTCCCGCAGATCGCTCGGCTTGGCATCGGTACCCAGTACCTCCATCTCGTCCTTGCCGAACACATCCAGACCGTAGGTGTAGCCATTCATGCCATTCTCGTTTCTCCACAGACCGAACCAGATCCAGTTGAAGATGGGTAGCTCGCCGTCCTGCATCATGTCGGCAAAGCCCTCATAGAACCGGGGTTCAAACACCACGCCGCTGGTGTAGATGCCGGTGGCATATTCCTGACGGCAGCAGGCGGCGACCACCTTGGTGTAGAGCTTGCCCTTTTCCAGCAGGTTTTCCTCCTTGCCCAGCACCGCCACCATGATGTGGGCGCAGTGCTCTCTGGCAACCTTGACGGCGTCCTCCCACATATAGTTGTTCTCGGCATTCAGTTCCGCTTCGCCGTTAGGGATGGGATAGGTCGCCAGGCTGACGGCGGCGACCATGTCGCCCACTTCGAACACCAGAGCGTCATCGTCCTTCTCCTCGCTGGCGTCGTATTCATCCACGGCGATGTCCCATTTTTCCTTCATGTCCCGGATGAACTGCTTTTTATCCCATTCTGCCTTAGACAGCAGCACAAAGCCGGTGAAGACACCAGTGTGGTCACTCTCGTCCTCGGCTTCTGCCTCAGCTCGCCTTACAATCTCATCCTGACACGCTTGAATCACTGCCGGGGCGTCCTCGTCCTCAGGGTCCAGCTCGGCCCACCGCTGGGCGTAGGGGATGGCCTTTTCCTTCTGACCATATAGATACTGATAGCCGTAGGCCATCCGCATATTCCACTCCGCCTTGTCCTGACCTTCTTCTCGGACAGATTCCAGCACCTCAATGGCCCGCCGCAGGGCCTTGTCCCCCTTGTAGCGAGGGGTTCCCTCATCGTGATCCCCGATGATGGCGTAGTTCTCCAGCGCCCGGGTCAGGGCGTAGGCGGTGCGGTAGTTCCGCCAGTCCTCCGGGATGGCGTTCAGGGCCTGAATACAGCGGGTGTACTCGTCCTTGTCATTCCACTGCTCCAGCTGCTGGAAGAATTCTTCTTCGTTCTGCGGGGTGTAAGGGATATAGTCCATGCCCGTCAGCGTCTCGTCCAGCTCGGGGACCTGATCTTCATCGTCCGGTTCCTCCTCGGATGGCGTTTTCAGGTTCACTGTACCTGCCTCCCGGCGGAAGGTGTGGAAAGTGGCCCAGGGGATGTCGCTGTCCTCGAAGAACTTCTTTGCCATCTGGAGCGCCGCTTCGATGTCCCAGGCGATGAAGTCTACATAGCCGCAGAAAAAGCCGGTGGCTCCGCCGGTGAGGGTGAGAACCTCCGGGCCGTCGCCGGTGGTGAACACTTCTTCCAGCTTGTCCCGGAAGTCGAAAATCTTATCCGTTCCTTCCTTCTCCCGCAGAGTATCCAGAGGATAGCAGAAGAAGCCCGCCACCGCGCCGTCGGCATGAAGTGCGTCCATGAAGTCATTATCGGCATTCAGATAGCCGTTGATGAGCGGCACACAGTCGGTGGAACCAGCCATCACATCCAGCCGCCAGTCGGCTTCCTGGTCCTTGTTGGGTTCCATTTTGTAGCCGAGGTAACTGTCCAGATAGGCTTCCGGATCGGTGGAGAGGTTCGCTCCCTTTTCTTTCAGTTTGTCAGGCAGCTGGGACAGAAGGAAGGACGGCTCCGCCTTGGGCTTTTCCAGTACATCGAAGTCATCAATGTACCACATATGGGAGATCTCACCTAGCACCTGATCGGTGAGGGTGGTGAGCATCCACCAGACTCGGCCTTCCGCCTCCTGAAGCATAGGCAGCAGCTTTTCGCAGTAGGCAGAGATGGCAAAGCGGTTTTCACCCTGCTCCTCCAGCCAGATCTGCACATCATCCCCAGAGATATTCCATCCATCCTCGGTACGCAGACCGATATTCTGGAGGGGCTGACGGCCCACAAGGATGTTCCAGTGCTCCAGCACTTCCTTGGGGGCGTGCTTCTGGAAGTAGACCAGCTCAAACAGCTTAACCTTGTCACCCTCCGGGGTGAGGATCAGCTCGTACTTCTCGCCATTGAAGCCCATCTCGAAAGAGATCTCATCAAAAACCAGATTCAGGGTTTCCTCCATTTGGGCCACGAGTTCTGCGCCGTGGGTGTGATCTTTGTCCTCGTCCATCATCTGGCGAAGCTGGGCCTCCTGCTCGGCAAAGTTCTTCCATGCAGATTCCGTCCGCTCCCGGAAGCACTCCCAGAACTGCGGCAAAGTAATGAGACTCTCGCAGTCATCAATGAGTTTTTGGGTATCTTCGTCACCAGGAAGTTTCTTCAGCGCCTTACGGAAATAGGGCAATGCCCGGCCCTCCTGATCCAGATAGTAATAGGAATATCCCATACGGAAGTTCCAACGGTAGTCTTCTGCAAAGTAGTCTGCATGGGGTTTCAGCAAGGAAAGCGCCTTCTGATACAGTTCCCGATCCTCTGGAACAGCCAGGTTGTTGTAGGCGCGGGCCAGTTCACTGTCCATCTCAGGGGTATGCTCCTCGACAGGGATAGCCTCCAGCGCGTCAATGATCTTCTGGTATTGCCCCTTTTCATGCCACTTCTGGCACTGCTTCAAAATGTCCATATCAGGCTCCTCCTCGTCCTCATCCGGTTTCCAGTCTTTGATCTGCTGGAACACGCCATTCTCATCCCGCTCAAAGGCGCAGGGGGCGGGGGTGTTCAGCAGAGGAATGATGTCGGGATCGTCGTTGCAGATGGTGTTGAGGCCGTAGATCCCGGCGTTGTTAGGGTCGTCCATGTACTCGTCGCTCTCATCACCGGCGGTGAAGCGCCAGCCGCTATCCCAGCCGCCGTCCGGCTTCTCCCGGTAGCAGTAGCCAACCTTGTAGCCCTCCACCGTGATACGGTTGGTGGCAATGCAGCCATCGGCACCCTCCCAGTCAGGGAGCAGATCTTTTACATCTTCCGCCTTTACATGGTAGTTCCGGTTACGGCCAGAGGCCTCGTACAGCTCTTTCCGCAGCATCTCCACCTGATAAGCCATATCCGTAATCTCATCCTCGCCCATCATCTCACTGATGTCATAGGACAGGGGATCTTGGACAAAGTCCGCCAGAGCTTTGTCCATGGCCTCGTGTTCCTCCGGCGTGGCGGTGATGCGGATGCGGCGGGCGGGGGTGTTGTACTCGTCCAGATCCTGAAGGTTTACACTGCCGCTGACGCTGCACTCTAAAAGGATGGCGGCCAGGTCGGTGACCACATCAATGGCGAAGTGGAAGTCCATCTCCACGCCACCCGAGTGGGTGAACTCCAGATACTCCACGGTCTGGCGGAAGTCCCAGTTCTGCTTGTCCAGACCGATCTTGGCAAAAATCTCACTGAGCGTGATTTCCTCTTTCTTCTGGTCTTCCAAAAATGCCACAAGGTTCAGACTGTCATCGGAACCTCCGATAAAGTTGCCCCAGTATTTTTTGATATACATGCGTCGCGCCTCCTTTTATTCCGGCCACTCATCTCCGTCACAACGGCTGATGAAGTCATAGTGCAAACTCTCAAAATAGTCGTTGGGATAGGATTCACCGTCCTGATGAAGCTCCAGCCCCTCCAGATCCATCATCTCATTGATATATGCAAGGGTATCGTGGATACCCGCAATATGTTCGTCCTGAAGCAGCTCGGCCAGCACACCTTTCTGCTCCGGTGTCAGTGCGGCGAGAAGTTCATTTTTCGCCTTGTTGTCCTCTGTCTTGGGAAAGCCATCACCCTTGACCCACAGGGCCGTCATGCTGTCTTTCCGCTCCACAAGGCCGTCAATAAATGCTTGATACAGTTCCAGCTCCTTGCTCATGGCAGATCCTCCATTCCCAAGCAATTTACTTTCGGATCAAACTCCCGTCATCAATGAAGGCAGCTTCCCGGATGCGCCGGAGGGATTCCGGCTCCAGCAAAAACTCCCGCAGGTTCGGGTCTTCAAAGAAGGACATGGGACGCACCTGCGTCGGTCCGGCAACCGCCCACAGCCGCGATGTTGCCAACCGCTCCGCTGTCTGGAGCGCCTTCTCCTGCTCGCCCAGATAGAGATAGCGGGCGATTGCGTCCCGATAGGAGGAGTCAGCCATGGGGACGCCTTGGATCTCCTCAAAGAGATCTACGGCATCCCTGGCGGTTCCGAACATACAGCAGTGGTGATAGAGCTTCCGCCTGGCATCGGGATCGTCCGGCGAGAGCTTCTTATTCTGTTCCACCAGCTTTGCCCAGAGCTGCTCCTTTGTCTGGGGCTCCTCCGGTTCATGGTAGGGGTAGTTCTTGTCGTTGTCCGCAAAGGGCATAAGGCCCCGTTTGAGGTAGTCCATCAGGATGTCACAGAACCGGTCCCGCTGGGGGCGGCCGTTCTCAGCCCGGATGCGCGTCTGTTCCTTCGTCAGCGCCTCAATCAGCTCCTGCTCCCGGTGGAGCTGGATGGCGGCCACCATCATGGCAATCATGTGCTCATCGCTCACATTGCTGTAATACCACTCCTCCAGCCAGGGAAGGATGGTCAGATCCAAAGCCAGCGCCTTTTCATAGTCCAGGTTGAAATAGGCGACCTCGGCCTTGACCGCCGCAATCTGATGGGGGTATTTATCGGCAAAGGATTCCAGCGTGTCCAAGGCTTCTTCTTTGCCATCCATGATCTCATAGCAGACCATGCGGACTTTCTTGGGGAGTTTCACCACATCCATGTTGACGCCTCCTTCAGCCTTTTTTCTGTAAGTAGTAGGTTCCACACCGGCCCCACAGCCGGGTGTCCAGGTTTTCCTTTCTGATGTCTGCCACCTGCCGAAAGACCGGCGCACCCCGGATGCAGGCTCCCACAAAGTAGAGAGCTCCGCAGCCGCGGCAACGCATATAGTGGCAGACGGTATAGTGCTGCTCTGCGTCCAACACCGCGCCGGTGTCCTCCAGTGGGCAGTCACCGGCGTACAGTTCCATGTCACCCTGCCGCTCCAGCTCCATGAGTTTCTGGAGAAGCTGGTCATATTGGCGGTAGGAGAAGCTTCTGTCCTCCTTCAGCTGTGCCGCCAGCTGACCACAGAAGGGGCAATTCAGCTTCTTGCTGTCCATCTTCATCCCTCCGGCTACAGATTACTTTCTACAACCATAGTGGTATAGGTCAATGCTGTTTCAGTCCATTCCAAGACTGAGAAAAGAAAGGCTGATTCCTTTTCTGATAAACTTGGCAAACGATCCCGGACAAGGAGTATCCAGCGTTCCCAGTCCTCTTTCCCAATCCAGTTATCAAAGCAAAGGTCAAATTCCTCCTGTACTTCTCCATTGGTGGGGTCCTTAACCGGAAAGATTTGTTTCAGCGTGGGGATCAGCAGTTGTTCACAGTCCGGCCAGCCAATGGTGAGGATGGAGCAGTAGCAGTTCCAGTCCTCCCACTGCGGGTCATTCCCACAGTCTGGACGAAGGGGCAGGAAGGCCATGTGGATCTTCTCACCACTCTGGGTGTATAGGCGGGGAGTGAGATCGATCTGCCTTTCCCGGATCTTGGGCGGCAAGAAGCCATGGTAGATTGGGGCGGACAGAGTTTCATCCTTCATTTGTTGTTCTCCATTCTATCAGTTCACATCCACCCGGATAATAGGTCGGTAGAAGTCATAGTCGCCGTTCAGTTCATCGTTCTCCTGCACTTCCGGCTTGCAGTGGGGCGAACAGGGTAGAAAACCGAGAAATGGGCCCAGCCCACCGCAGATATTGCATCCGCCGTCACCGCCGCAGGTGGTAAGCCTATCAGCCTGCACCACTTCCCGCATATAGGGATCGTAGGCGATGGACAGGCCGAAGAAGTTTGGTTCCTCCATGTCATAGGGCCGGTTCTCATCCTCATCCATGTCCTCAAACCAGTGCAGACGCATGGAGTAGTCTAACCCATCTCCCCATGGAAACAGGGTCCGACATCCGCCGCCACACAGGTAGGCCCACTCGTCCGCCGTGGGCAGGGAGAAGCCCCTGTTTTCCAGCCCGGCAAGAAGCGCATCGTAGTCTGTGCGGTTATAGATCCAGGTCTGAAAGCCCTTTTCCGTCCGCTCAATGCGGGCCGACTGATGCAAGGTAAGACTGCTGCTGTCACTCCAGGCAAACTCCCGGAACCCCTTCAGCCAGTCAGGGTGGGCGGTCAGTCTGGGATCGTCCATTTTGACTGGCTCCCAGCAGAGTTCCTCCAGCTCCCGGCCCACCAGCATGGGGCCAATGGCCGCCTGCCGAACGGGAGCCATGCTTTCCCGGATCATCTCCTCCGGGTTCTGCGGTTCCATCTCCCACTCCTGGAACAGATACTCCAATTCCTCCCGGCTCTCCTGATTCAGTCCCACGGCAAACTGCTCCCAGCCCAGGGTGACGGTATCCCCTGGGACAAAGACGAACTCCCGGCCATCTTTCTCGAATATGCCGGTGGTGCAGCTCTGGCCCCAGCGGTCAAAGGTATATAGACCGAGAAAGGTCATATCATAACGAGTAGCCAGGCTTTCCATCAGCGCCTGCTTCTCGGTGGTTTCCATTTGATCGAATTGGGTGCGAGATAGTTTTTCGTTCATGGCAAGTCCTCCTTCGATTCGTTTTGCGTGTTCCAGCAGATAGCTCCGACCATCCTGCTTGGCCCGCTCCAAGTATTGTGGAAGCAGGTCGGAATGGATGGCATCCAGTGAGACCAGAACGGCGATCCGCTGGTATTCCTGAAGTTCAGGAGAGTAACAGTTGCGCTCCCAAAACAGCGGAGCGAACTGTTCCACACAGTCAGGACGCAGAGCAGGCATCGCCAAAAGCGCCCGACGGCTCACATATTCATTGGGGTCCTTTGCGAAATCCAGAATTATATCCCTGACTTTCTGACTACATGAGCATTCCGGCAGATAGGCGGCAAACTGCCACTTGGCCTCACTCTCATTGGAGGCTGCGGCCCTGCGGCAGAGGCACTCAAACCATTTGGGATGGGAAGTGGTTTCCTGTATAAATCCCTCCGCTTCGTTGGCTCTGGCAATTAAATAGACCATCTCATCCAGCAGAAAGCTGTCTGCCATTTCTGCATCCATTTGGGTCAACACATGGCAAAAGGCATCAAATATATCATTCCACGCAGGGTAATCGACCTCCCACGCACCGCCAATCTCCTCGGTGGTTTTTCCGGGATAAGTGATTTCCTGCCACTGATAAAATTTTCTTGCCTGCTCCAGCAGGCACTCCCTGATGTCCTTTGCCATACGCTTACCTCACAATTCTTTGCACAGGTTTCCCAGTTCCAATGCCTGTTCCACAAGGCCCAGGAGCAGGCTGGAAAAATTCTCAGCAATCTCCTCCAGATCGGTATAGTCACAGTTATAGCCCCGGACTCTGCCGCTCTCCAAGTCGATAAATACGATACTCCCGTCACCCAATCCTCCGATTGGAAAGGTGGGGCCGTGGTCATATTCGCTCATGTAATCCTCATAAGCCTCTTGAAAAATCGGGTAGGCTTCTTCCAACTCTTTCAGTGTGAAGATCCACGGCTCCGCCAAATAGCAGCCGCCGAAGTTCAAAAGTAGCCAGCGGTACTCTGCGGGGATGGGAGTATACCTGCTTTCAAATCGTTTCACAGCATCCTCCGGTTCTGGGCAGGTACCCTTTGTGAAGGGGCTTACTTTATAAGCAGTTTGAATTTTACTGCGGTTTTTTTCCAAATTCATGTCATGCATTGTATTTCCCTCACAGAGCATTCAGGTTTTCCTGTAAATCGCCCTGCATCAAGTGCTGGGCAATGGCTTGGTTCAGTGGCTTATGGGGGGGATAGGCTGCCTGCTCTACATCGTGCAGGCACTCCTCCATCAATGCCTCCGGAGAAATGCCTTCCCGTTTGCCATAAAGATGGCCGAAGGCATAGCACACGGACTTGAGAAAGCCGAAAATATAGTCATGATTTCCACGCATACTGGGCAGGTCATTGAACGAGCCCATGCTGCCGTATGCCCGAAGATGGTGGGCAACCTCATGGCGCTGGGTCCAGTCCTGAATATCCCTCTCCAGCCAGTTGATCCAGTTTTGAAATTCTGGATGGTCTGCCAGAAGGATGGAGCGCAGGCAGATCAGAGCTTCGGTATAAATATCTGTCTGTTTCATCAGCTTCCTCCTGATTTTTTTAACGCTCCATCATAGGTGTGGCTTTCCCAGATGACCTCAAATTCCGCTTTCTCTATGACGCAGGCGTGGAATTCCTCGCCCCAGACATAGGCGTTCAGTTCCTCCACAGTAGGGATCGGCGTAATTTCAATAGTTCCGTTGTAAAGGTCAGGAATGTTGCGGGTTCGGCCATCCGCAAAGATGTCAATGGAGCGGAGAGCCAGCCGCTCATTTCCTGTATCCACTTCATAGAGGATCACCGGCGGTTCTCCCTCCGGTGCGTCCTCCCAAAAGAGCTTGATATATTCAATCATCTCGATAGCCTCATCGTATCATTTGAAATAGTAATACCAATTCCCGCCAAATTCCCGGTCACATTCCTCCTGGGAGGCAAAGGTGCAGTCCTTGATTCCCTCAATGGGGTAATGACGCTTTATCAGCTGCTCTCTGTGATAGGAATTGATCTGTTCCGTCAGGCCGCTCCGCCGCGCCGTCTCTAATTGCGCATCGGTGGCAAAGATGTAGGACACAAAGTAGTTGTCCGGCTGGATGTAGTAGCCAAACTCAATGGCCTGCTGGATGTCATCGAAGTGGTGTTTCACATTCTCTATGCAGACTTCTATTACTTTTTGCCATGCGAACTCCTGCTCCTTATTTCTCATGTTCCACCTCACCTATGCCCAGATACATCCCCATCGTTTTTTCATTGTCACAGGCCGCCCGGATTATTTTGGACAGCAGCATCAAATCGTCGATGTATTGGGAATATACACAGAATACATCTTCGTCGGAGTCGAAGTGAAACAGATCCACGCCACTGTTATTTTCCTCGAACTCCCGGATCACGCCCCGGGCAAGCCGCTCCCAGTCCTCGCTGCTGCCGATCAGTCCCAGCCGGCAGAATTCTTCTACCCGGAATCCGTCGTTGACTTTCAGCAGAAGGGAGATGGCATAGGGATGGTGGGGAATGAGAAAGAATGGCGCGATCTGCTCCGGTTTCACCCAAATTTTGAAGGGCGGGCGCGGATCAGGCATCCAGGGCAAAATTTCCCATTCGTCCTCCGGTCGGTTTCCGTATTGGCAAAGGTCTTTCATAGTGTTCTCCTCATTCGATATCGCTTAGTTCTTCTTTCACATCCAGTGGAGCACCGTCCAGAGATGTGATCTGTGACGACTCTGTTTTCGTCAGATTTTTCAGGAAGATGCAGTATTCATTTGGATATCCACCTACAAACTCCATTTTGGGCATCCCGATCTGCTGCGGGTCGGTGATCCACAGGCAGGGTTCTCCCGTTGCCCAAAAGTGAGTCAGAGTGAGAATTTGGCCGTTGTAAATTACTTTCTGTTCCATCCTCACTTCTCCTGCATTTGCCTCAGCAGCTTCACGATCCGCTCCCGGTTCTTTGCGGTTTTCATGAAGGTGGGGAGATGATCGGCCTGGGTCTTTTTCTGGCTTCCCGATGGCTTTTCTCGCAAATCGGCGCTGAGATAGTCGATCAGATAGGCAAGGTGCTCCCGGTTGAGGGCCCAGACTGGCTTGCCCTGGAATGAGGTCAAAAACCACAGCTCCAGGCCGAAGTAAGGTTCTCGTCCATCCCTGATTTCGCCAATATATGAAAACGCCTCCGCTGTTTTATGAACTTCTCCCGACATGGTTGTTCCACAATAGGGGCAGGCCACATGGAGGACGGAATAGTGCTGCTTTGCCTCGTCTTCAATATCCACCCGATAGTACCTGCCGCAGTTCCTGCATTGGTTATGGACATCATAGCGGTAGACCGTCCGATCCTGCGTCATCCGGTGGCCGCAGCTCAGGCAGCGGAAATAGGCGTCATCCTCATCCGCTGTCACCACACCCGCCCCATGGCACTTTGGGCATTTTACCTGGATGCCGGTGGTGAAGGCGCTGTAGGCACTGTGGGTGAAATAGGGTTCATCAACAATTCGGCTCATGCACCCACACACTCCTTTCAATTCAAGGATCGGCGGACAGCGTTTTTTTCATCTCCGCCAAGTCTTTTCCATCTAAACCATATGCCTGCTCAATCAGATTCGCATACCGAGCTGCATACTGCGAGAGCTCTGCTTCACAGTGCAAATCATACAGCAGCAGGCAGCCGTTGTGGAATATAACAGGATCAGGTTCCGCCTTTTCGCCCTCGACTACTGAGAGACGAAGCACCTCATCGGTAATGGTAAGTCGCTCTGACGGGTCTTTGATTTTAGACAATGCCATTCTCGCATAAGCGGCAATCTCATCCTGTTCCTGCAGGGCAATCGCTGTCGGTTCTTTCAGAACTAAGAGAAGGGCTTTTTCGTCCCACATCTCTGTGCTGCGCAGAAGATCTACTACCAGCATTCTTCTGTGAATATCCCGATTTTCCCAAGAGTCCAGCTCCAGCAGCAAATCCTTTTGCTTTTTTTGATCTGGTTCATGGGCCCAATCAAACAGCTTTGCCCGAAAAATCTGATAGGCCGACATCATTTCCATCCATGCCGAGCTATGATCCTTGCTGAACTCTATCATGCTACTCGTTCTCCTCAAAAATCACGAAGCTCATCAAACTTCTCAATCAGGGCATCTTTTTGGAGTGCGCTGTCCGGGAGTGCATCCAGAATACCCCGCAGGGCCATGTAAATTTCATCCCGCTCCTCGGTTTCGATGAAGCCCATCTTGTTGAAGGTCCGGGTATAGGCCGCCACCGCATCCAGCGCCTGGGCCTGAGAGTCCTCGCCCGGTTCAGCGGCCAGCTTCATCAGCTGGGAACGGGTCTTGCGGTATTGATTGGCTGCCTTTTTCGCAGCGGAGGCATGGATATGCTCCGCACCGTCCCAGCCTCGGAATGGATTGTCCAGGTTTTGCGCCAACCACTCCGGTTTCCGGGGCTTGGTGATCCGCAGGTCCATTCCCGGCTTGCTTTTCCAGCGCCGTTTAGCCGCCTTTGCCGCATCCTCCGGCAGGCTGGTCATCCAGAACCAGCGAAGTTCCGGCATCTGTTCCGGGGCGGGGATGTCGTCCGCCCCGAAACCGAACAGGTCAAAGGTGGAGAGGTTCGTCAGTTCCCGGAGCCCTCTCACGGCGGAGAAGTTCCCCAGGTTTCCCGGCGCGCCCCAGAGCCGCAGCTCCTTCAGGTGGGGATGAACAGCAGCCAGTCCGGTCAAATCAAAGTCCTTCAGCTCGATGCCATGCAGCCCTCGTGGGTTCGGCAGTTCCGTGTGCGGGCGGTATTCCCCGATAAATTGGAGGGTCAAACCGCCGCCATCTTCGGGGGCATGGATTGCACAGGCGTCCGGCCCCTTGTTCTGGAACAGGAGCAGCTCCGTTCCCTCACACAGCCACAGCTCCTCCAGCCCGGTCATGTCCAGCATCAGCTTTCGGATGTTGGTGCCCCGCAGGTCCAGGGTCCTCTGGCCGTGGTCCAGCAGGGTCAGTTCATCAAGGAAGGGGTTTCCCCGCAAAAACTCCAGCAGATCCGGGTGCCACCGCTCACAGATGAGGGTGGAGAGGCAGGGCAGGGCCTTTAGTTCCAGCGCCGAATCGAATGGCGCGTACTGGTCCATCACCCGATGGCTGCTGACCTTCAGCTGGATACCGCCGATCTCCGTTTGCTCGTCACTGTCCATGGCCTCCTTGAAGGCCCGCCGCCGTTCCTCCGGAATGGCCTGCCACCGGATCTGGAGATACACATCATAGCCGTCACTCCAGCCTCCGTAGGAGCAGCAGGGCTGGTCGGTGAAGGGCGGAAGTGTGCCCACCAGTTTATACTGGGGCGGGACCTCCAACGGCACCCGCAGCAGGTGGAGGTCGCGGGACCAGTACATGAAGTCCTTGTAGAGCGGGCGGAGATGGGGTAGTTCCTCCGCAGTCAGAGGGGCGTCGCCCACCCAATCCAGAGAGAGGATCACCGCCCAGGGCTGCTTGCTCACCGAGTCCGGCGGCGCAATATAGGCCACCTGGCAGGCGGTGTAGCGTTTCAGATATTGGTTGTAGACTGTATAGACCTCTCCGGCGGTGGCTTTCATGGGTTCACGCTCCTCTCATCCGTCTTTCTCTAAATAAAATCCCCATACGCAGTTGGAGAACTCTCCGGCGGCAAAGCGGTGGATCTGCCCGCCGAGCTCCACCTGCCAGACCTCGAAAGTGTGGTTTTGGTGATAGATCGGGTCTTTGACTTTTACCCGCTTGCCGGTGGTTTGCCAGTCGTAGTCAAAGATGTTCACACCGAACAATTTGCATTGACCGTCTGGGCCAAAGGTTTCATATTCCCATGCCATGTGATGCCTCACAATTCAACGCACTTCCCTACAAAGCGGCAATTTTATTCCTGCTGTAAGCGTTCTATCAAATAATCCAAATGCTTATCCCACGATTCCCAGTGATTGCTTTCTTTCCAAAGTTCTACGATTTCTCTTTCGCCATCTTCATCAGGAACTTGATTTTTCATACTCCTCAATCGCCTAAGAAGGTCTTTTCGAGCAGTAGCTGAAGCTGAGAAATTCGTGATTGCTGACCAAACATTAGAATCCTCATCATCGTAGTCCAGCTTCCCTGTTTCCTGCCATTCAGAATAAAGTTCTGCGAGAGCGATGGCGGTATTATCATAGAGAAAGTCAATTTCGCTCACTGTTTCTCCAAGAAAACCTTCCTCTTTCAGAAAGCCGATCAATCCACCCAAAGTCAGTTTCTTATGTTTGGGTAAATAATCTGTTTTCAAAAGGGAAATTAGGTCTAAGCCATTATCACTTTCCAATGCTTTTACACCCCATGAACCCATCTTCCTGTACCTCCAATCTGATTCTCATGAACTTCACAATTCCGTGCGCTGCCAGCCGTTCAGCCGCTCCTGCACTGCGTCAATCATCCAAACCTCGCCCACACGCTTCATGAGGAAACGGCGGTCAAAGCCGGTATTTTTCTCTCTGGTGTAGATGTAGAGCTTGTTCTTGGTAATCTGCTCCGCGTCAAGGAATTCTTCCCCGTTGTAGGTGCCCTGGGCACTGTATGAGAGGCCCAGAGGGCGATAGCCCGGACGGGGCTTTTCGCTCACATACTTCTCCCAGATCGCCAGCAGGCGAGGCACAGCCTCGGCATCTTCAAACCCAGCCTGCTCCATGTACTGCGCCCATTCTGTCATCTCGGCAAAGAAAGCGGACAGCACCCTGCGGCATTCCGCCGCTGCCTGCTCATCCAGATGGACGGGCTTTTTGGCCTTTTCCCGCTGGAGCTGGGAGAAGTGTTCCATCTGCTCTTTGGCAAATTGCACATGGGACACCGGCTTGATGTAGTTGTTGCCGGCGACAGCCAGCAGTCCATCATAAGTAACAGCAGTGTGGTCGATCCAGATATGAGAGAGCTTGGGGATGGAGGCTGCCTGGAGCAGACCGGCATCATCCAGCCCAGTGTGGTCAAGGGTCAGCAGGTCCAGCTTACAGCCTTGCAGGGCAGACAGGCCGCTGCCGTCGATCCCGGCGTTCCCGGTCAGCAGCAGGATGCGCAGCTTGGACATGGCGGAAAAAACGGGGAAACAGGCGTCGGTAAGGGCGCTGTTCTCCACGCCGAAGTTGACCATACTTTTATGCCCGGCAAAGGGGGCAAGCAGTTCATCCGTCACCGGATACCCTTTCACATGGAAGCCCACCAGGGTGTAACCGGCCAGCCGTTCCATGATCTCTGTGGTCAGCTCCGGAATATCAAATTTCTTTTCTCCATCTAAGGTTAGGACACCGTTTTCCCAATCCGCTGTTCGTGCTCGTTTTGGCCATTCCATCGCTGATTCCCTCCTTATGCCTGCTCCTTGTAGCTGTCCTCAATGTCGAGGAACAGCACATACACAGCGCGGACTTCACCTTTTGCGTCATAGCCGAAGTAGACCGGATAGTAGCCGTCCCCCCAGCCAGAGGCAAAGATGGGCAGCTTGCAGTCCGTGTCCGGCACCGTCCAGTTGAGCCACTCGCCGCAGTCTCCCTGATATTTGGGGTGGGCTTTGGCGTTTTCCTCCAGAAGATCGCAGAACAGGTCGTTGTAGGGGTCGATGTCCGGGTCTTCCTCCAGCCGCTTGGCCCAGTAGGTCTTGAAGGCCGCCTGGGTCTGGATGTCCGCAACGCAGCCCATCCCGGCATCTACGCCAAAGCCAAAATACTCATCCTCGCCCAGCTCCTCGTCCAAATCCTCTTTGCCGGTCATGCCCAGCTCATAGCGGACAGGCTTTTCCCGGCTGACCTCCACCTTGACGCAGGCATAGCGGTCACCATATTTCTCACTGGGCACCACACAGATTTTTACGGGATAAGTCCCGGCGGGGATCGTCTGGATAAAGGGCGGCGTGTCCTCCAGCTCCACCAGAGGATCGCAGGCGAAAATCGTTCCTGTTGGGAAATTGACGGCGCCAATGTCCAGCACATCCACACCTATATTCCCAATCACTTTTTCTGTAAAATAGGCGTCCAGGTCCGTTTTGCAGGCCAGTTTGTCTTTGATAGATTCGTATTTGTTCAGCCATTCTGTTGTCGGCATACTCGTTTCCTCCTGTTGATTTGGTTTGAGGATAAGTCAGCTCTCTACAATGCGGACCTGTTTTCCTCCAATTTCAAATTCCAGCTTTACGCCGTAGTCCTCCGCCCACGCAGGGCACTTGCTGAGCTGGGCCAGGATGCGCTCATCCGGCTCCCGGCCAAGGGTCACACGCAAAATCACGGACCAGCCCCCATATTCCGTTTGGAATTCTTCGCTCTGGGTGTGGTTCAGATAGCCCTCCATCTTGTCGAGCAGGGCCGTCTGTGTTTCCGGAGAGCCGTCAACGAATCCGTTGCAGACGAGGACCATCAAAACTTCCTTTGTTTCGGGTTTTTCCGCCAGAATGTCGATCTTATCCAGGTCGCCAAACATATTTTCAATGGACATTGTTTTTACCAGTCCCTTTCTCGGATGGCCTCCTCAATATCAATCGGAATGCCGAACCACTCCAGAATGTAGGCCACAGTGACTCCAATACAATCCCGGGCCACCGTTTCGATCTCGCTGTCGTTCTCGTCAAACTCCTCCTGGAGATCATTGATGCCGCAGACCGCCTCATCCAGCGTTTCCTGTATTACTTCAGTGTCGGTTTCGCCGCTCTCAAGCAGGTCGATGACCTTCTGGAGCTCGTCCTTTACCTTATCCACCAGAAAAGCAGGATAGTAATCGTCCTGATACATCTCGTCCAGTAGCTTGTAATTGGGGTCAAATGCTTTCATGGGGATTGCTCCTTTCTCATTCAAACATCAGGCCGTATGATTCGGTCAGGCTGCCATCATCCTCATGGAACATACACTGATACAGAGGCTGGCGCTGTGTTGCTTTGCGGAATCGCTTCAGAACCGGAGCCAGCGGCTCATCGGTAGGGACGCCGAGCGCATCAGCTACCCGCCGCCAGCTGTCCATATCCATATCTTCCAAGTTGATGCTGCGCTGCCTCTGTCCGTATTCCTCCAGTGTTTTGGAGTCCGCATACTCCTTTGCGTCACAGCAGTCGTGCCAGCAGATGCAGCTCAAAATCAGTGAAAAAAGGTCATCCATACTCTCGGCCAGACGGCCTGCCTCACCTTCGCTGCTGTAATAGCCGATGGAGCCATCTTCCAACAGGTGGTATTCTCCACCGGAGCCATCTCTGGCAAAAGCCATACCGGGCAGTGTGAAGGTTGCTCGACCATCCGCCTCATCCCTCGGAGACAACTCATCCAGCAGGAAGAAGTCAAAAAGGGAATCAAACGCCTCTGCCAGATCAGGGTCATCACGCAGTGCTTTCAAATAATCCATAGCCGTTTTCCTCCGTCTACTGTTATGGTTTTAACTCATGCAGCCTTTCCAGCCACAGCAGTTCTTCAAGCATCTCATCGTTTTGGTAAAAATGTTCCTTGTCACGGGCCAGATGATCGGCAAGCGGAGGCGCGTCCAGCGGGGTGCATACCGTAAAACTGTCCCGATCCGCCCCCTTGATCTCCCGATTGAGGTAGTACACCCGCCTGGCATCGCGGGAATACCAGTGACCGAGCAATTCCCATGAGGGCAGATACGCTTTGGAAAGCTGCTTCCCGTAGGCATAGATTCGTTTCTCATCCCTGGCAAAATAGGTATCGCCCAACGAGCGGAAAGAAGAAGCTTCCGCGCCTTTGATGACCTTCACCTTTCCGTCCCCATTATGGAAGTAGACCTGCCGGCTGTCCTTTGCATATCCCTGGGGCGCACCCGAATCGTTCTGGCCGTTGTCCAACACCTGGAAGGCTGCCAGCTCTACATCTGGGATTCTCCCGCTGGTGGTATAGACGGCTGTTTTGTCCATCGCGTAGGCATAGTTTAACACCCGAAACGATGCCGGGTCTGCTCCACGCAGGCGAATCCCGCCGAGAAAGCAGGCCGCAGAGGATTTGCCCCAGTAACGCCAGCAGCAGAAGTCTTTGGGCGCAACACCTTTGAGCAGACCGTTTTCATATAGGCCAGAGAAATAGACGGCTCCATCCCGAAGGAAAAATTCGTTGTCCACCGGCTCTATGTTTGTGATCGGCTGCAGCAGTTCTTCGTGATGATCTGTTATGCTCAGTTCGATTTCGTCGTCGCTATAAACTAAGTAGAGCCCATGAGGGGCCTTTCTATCGAAATGCAGTTCAATGTCATGATATTTGAGGATCAAAGGTTTTCCGCCGCTTCTCATGGTGGAAACGGCATCGGGCTTCCCGAAGATCTCTATGACCTCATCCTGCGATATTCCGAATTTCAGCGGTAAAATGTCCCGCGGATTCTGCAATATTTGATTGCGCCAAATAGTAAAGTCCTGTTTCATAGTTTTAATAGCACTGGAGGATCAACCAGATCCGGTCGAAGCGGCGGGCTGCCAGATCCTTTTTGATGATGTAGAAATAGATGTGCCCGCAGTCTCCGAACATCAACTCGAAGTTACCCTGCTCCACGGTATCCAGCTGGAACAGCAGCATCCAGCGGTCACGGGCTGTTTCTTCCGCCTGTTGGCGGATATCCTTCGGGATTCTATTCCAGTTTTCGGGATTGCCCAGGCGATAGCCCTGGGATACCAGGTCGCACTCGTCGAACATACTGTTCTGGATCACATCGGGCCAACCCAGCAGCTGGGAACGGTCATCCGGGTCCTCTGGGTCCTCACCGGTCAGTTCCTCCCATGCATCGCCAAAAGCGTCGTCATCCTCCTCATCCGGGAACATCTCACTGAAATCCTGCCAGGAAGGATAGGAGCATTTTGAGTCCATCTTGATTTTGACCATAGGAAATTTGAAATCTTCCTCCATATCTGCCGGAAAGTTTGCAGCGGACAGCGCCGAAAGATCCTCAAACCAATAGACGCGGGCACAGCCCTTGTCCTTGGGGTCATAGCCCCAGCACTGGGTATCCGTTTCATAGAAGAAGGAGAGCAGACCGTGATCGGGCAGAAGATGCTCTTTGTCAAACTGGGCCAGCTCCTCACAGTTGAACTGGGCCAGGAAAGTGAGGGGACGATCTTTTACCACATGGTCATAGCTCTCGCCCTCATAAGTAGGCCAAACGAAGTCCGGGGGCACATCCGGCTTTCCGCCGAAGCGGGTAGCGCCCAGCTTATATTTTTCTTTCTTAGCAATTTTCAACACAATGCTGTTTTTGCCCAACGACTCCAGTTTTTCTTTCATGTTCATAATCAGTTTCTCCTTATTGTTCAGTCATATCTTCCCATCCAGCGCCTCCACCGTTTTCATGGCAGCGGAATCAAATTTACACGCCCGCAGTTCCCGTTCGATCAGGGCAAACACATCGGGAAAGCACTCGATCTCGTCCTGATACTCATATTTCGCATACAGTTTCCCGTACTCCGAGATCCAGACCTCTGCCGGGTAGTAATAGCCGATGTGACCGATGGGCTGGCACTTCTGACCGGCAGCCTGTTCGATTTCCGCCAACTCACAGCCGGACATATCCCGGAAATAGGCGTCCTCCAAATGGTTTTTGATCCCGTTGATGAGATATGGAAACAGCGCAAATTCAAAGTCCGCCGCCCATTTCAGCTTTTTCTGCGCCAAGTACCACTGACAGCACAGGCCGAAATACTTGCGGTAAAACCGCTGGGTGGCCTTCATCATCGGGACGCCGTGATCGGCGTAATACTGCTCCGCAATGGAGATGTCCACACTGCGGCCTTCGTACCATCCGGCATACTCCATCAGCTGCTTGACCTTGCTGCCCAGATCGCCGGAAATGGGGATGCATTCTTTGATCATTTGAATCACCTCCTGTCGGATGTCAATCAAAGTTCATTTGGATACCCGATCTTGTCCAGGCCCGCCTTTATTTCTTCCCATGCATTGCGCTTCGGGTCCAACGCAGCGACCAGTTCTTTTGTCACTGGAACCCCGTCCGCAAGCTGGCGCACAGCCTCCAAAGGCAGGTCTGCTGGGTAAAACCACTTTCCATACTCCACATAGGTCTGTGGATCGCCATCGATCGTGGAGAGCAGATCCTTGGATGCGTCCTCGCCGTCCATGGGATCACAGTGCCATGCGGCGCCATCTTCCGTCCAGACGCAGAAGGTGCTTTTCATCTTTTTGACTTCACGGCTGGACATGAGCTTTTGCAGAGCGGGCGGCATCCCCGCTGTCAGATCTTCGATGCGGGGAAGTTTTTCTTCCCAGTCGTAGCGTTCGGAGTCCACGCCGTTGATGACGCACCCCTCGGGCGCAAAGATAACAATCATGCTCTGGTCACTGCCATCGGTGGCAAAGAACGCCTCCTTGCCTTTTCGCCATGCGGGGTCGTAGGTATAGTGGCGGATGAAGCTCCATTCCTCCTCCACCATGATGACGTCCAGAGCCGCCAGCCCTTTGCAGAATTTTTTCAGGCGCTCTACATCGGGCAGGCCAGATAAATCTTTTGTGGAAATCATGTGGGTATCCTCCTGTCTTTCCTCACCACAGCCGGTCGATCTTGGTATATATCTTACTGGGTTCTCTGTCCATAAAACTGGTCAATGAGCCGGTGGGCTCTGTAAGCGGCATCACATTCAAAATGTCCAACTCATAATACCAGATCCCGGTATCCCAGTCCCGGAACCGTCCGTTGCAGACAGCCCGACCATAATCACCAGGAATCAAATCCAGCGCCAGCTCATTGAGGGGCTGTTGTTGCCCGGTCTCATCGTAGGTATATCGCTCCGGCATGGCGCCAATATGCCAATCATAGCGGTAACGCACCTGGATTCCGGACTCCTGCTGAATCAGTTCAAAAGGTTGCAGCCGCATTGTGCCGTCTGCTTTCCATGGCATCAGCCTGTGGTATTCCTTTTTGATATGAAATCCGTCAGGTTCCTGCAAAATAAATACAAAGTGTGTAGACGGGCGAAGGGGATAATAGGATGAGAAGAAGTCTTTCGGCAGCCGCATGGCTTTGGGATATTGATTCCGCTGTACAGCGCCGTTTCCGCCCCGGCAGTCTTTGTACCAGTGCAGGCGGATCTGCTGAACCAGAAGTGTGGGCAGATATTTTTCTCTTTTTTGTTCCTCAGCTCTCATGAGTAATACGAAAAATCTCCTTGTTCAAGTCAAAGTAGATCACCATCAGCTCGTCGGTGATCTCCGGGTTGAAGGACAGATCCATAATGAAAACTTGTTGATCCATCTCGTCATCCACTAGACTGCCGAACCGCTTGAGCTTCAAAAAGTCCACCATCTCGGCAAAGGACAGTTTGGATGGGTCGGTTCCCGGAAAAAGTTCCGCCGCAATATCCGGGCCTACATCGTCCCGGTGGAACTCCATGAAAAATGTCACAACGCTATGGTAGCGGCTGTCCTCGTCCGCCAGCGCCGCTTTGATGGCGGCTTTGGCCTTTTCCGCCAATTTCTCCGCCTCATCCAACATTTCTCCCACCGCATCCATGGCAGCAGGATCGCCGGTCAGTTCTTCCTCTACATCAAAGAGAAAGGGCAGTCCCGATTCCTCGGGAAAGTTGAAGATCTCCTCGCCGGGTGTATATGTAAAATCAATGCGTTTACAGTTCAGTTTCATAATGTTATACTCCTTACCCCTCAATGTTGGCAGTTTTGAGGCCCTTTTTCAGGGAGCCGTAGACCGTCACCGCATGGTCGGTGAACATCTCGTCGCAGTCAAACCAGGCGGTGAAGCTGCCGCCGGAGGTGACGGACAGGCTGGTCAGGCTGATCCGACGGGCCAATTCTTCCTCTGTGATGGGGCCTGTTTCCGGATCACGGGGTTTTTCCTCATCCTGGGAAAGCCAGTTGTTGGCCAGATCGGTCAGGTTCTTTGCCGCAAGCTCCCGCATGGCCTTGTCCCAGGTTTTACAGTCGGCCAGCAGCTTCTTGGCGGCACTGCGGGCGCGGGTCCAGGAGGGCTTGCTCTCAGCATTGACCTCCAGAGAAAGACTCACATCCTTTCCGCACCACTGGATCTCGCCCTCGAAGGTATCATAGTCCTTGTCCAGCTTCAGCTCACCCAGCACCTCGTCCTGGATCACCACCGGCTTGTGGTACTCGTCCAGAACGGTCTGAAGTTCCGGGCAGTCCTCATGGGCATTAACTATCTCGGAGATACACCAGGGGCGCACCACCAGATCCTTTGCCAATTCTTCTTTCATCCGGCGGATCTTCAGGCGGCAGATCTGCTCCTTGCCAAAGCGTCCCCAGCCTTTGTCACTATTGCGTTCCTCATCGGTGACCGGCCAATCCAGTCGCTCCTCTTTGGTGCTGACCTTGCCGGTGTCACAGAACACTATGCCCAGCGTCACAACGGTCATTTCCCAAAAGTTACCTTTCCAGTTAAATCCGCCCCCAATGCAGCGATTGATCAGAGCGACCACTTCCTGCTCCTCGGGCTCGTACATCTCATAGAATTCTTCAAACATGGGTGTGACCTCCTTTACAGCAGTTCCCGCACTGCGGCGGCAGGTTCGGCAAACTCCGCCGGAATCTGCTCCAATACATCCCGGTAGGCCAGCACCGCCTGCCAGGAATAGTAATAGAAGCTGTAAAATTCGTCCGCGGGGAAGACCTCGTCCTCCTCGTAGCGCATCTCATCTTCTTCCTCGTCGTATTTCTCCGACCACAGGTATTCTTCCTTCAGCAAATCGGAGAACAGCGGAAGCGCCTCGGCTTGTTCCATCTCATCCCCGTCGTGGAAGCACTGGAGGATGCAGGCAAAGAAGTCCAGCAGTTCCACGGCCAGGAAATGGGCCACGGGGTTTTGCCCGCTCTCTGCGAGGGCCTTCTCCAGAAGCCGGCTCAGGAACACCATGCCAAAGGGGGTAGCGTGCCACAGGGTACTCTGGTGCTCCATGTTGGTGGTGAGCTCATAGAGAGACTCTTTGACGGATGCCAAATCACGCATCTGCTCCAGCACCGCCAGATGAGCGGGAAAATCCGTCCCCCGGCCATAGGCGGTGGTAAGCCGGTGCCACGGAACATCCGTGATCTTGAGATGGGTGATGTAGGTTCTGTTTTCTTTTGTCATGTTGCCGCCCTCCTTATCCCGTTATCTGGCTGCGGCATTCCTTCTCCAGCGCGGTGTACCACCGTTTCAGCATGGTTTCCAGACTGGTCTTTCCGTTGTGATCTGTAAAAACAAGAAACTTCTGCATCAGTCTGGGAAACAGATACTTGCCCGCTTTTGTCAGGTCCTGATTGAGATAGACCATTCTAAGGATACGGCCCTGCCGGTCCAGAGGATTCTTTTTCAACAGCTCCTTTTCAAAGCAGAAGCGCAGGAATACCACATTCTCGTCATAAAAGTCCTCCACCACAGCCGCGCCAATGCTGGTGTATGTGATGTCGTACACCAAACGGCTCCAGTCAAATTTCTCGGCATAGAGCAGTTTCAGCGCCTTCTCCCAGTGTTCCTCCGGAATCGCCAGCATCCTGTGCTGGGCGGTGCTGGAGTAGCCGCGGTAGACGGGTTCCGGCTGTCCCAGCAGCTCACTCACGCTGTCGGCGTAGACGAAACACAGTTCCTCATCGAACAGGCCGCCGATAAAGTTACCATTGCAGTACAGCATATAGTTTTTGGACTTGGCCGGAGAGTAAGAGAGGTTATATTCCTGCGAGTCCAGGCTTTTATGTACCTTATTCAAAAAGTCTATTGATGTCATGGCTTTACTCCTCAAACTCGCCCTCGATCATCCCGTTCAGATACCGTCCGGGATCTGCGATGAAGTTATCCCATTTGGCCAGAGGGTGGAACTCCTCGTGCTCGATGTCCAGATACCACAGCTTTTTGTCCCTGGGGCTCCACAGCAGCAGGTAGTCGCTGTAGTTGTCCATCCCCGCCATGAGGGAGAGCAGCTTCTTCCGTTTCCAGGTCATCTCCTGCACATCCATGAAGGAGTAGAGCTCCGCCCACTTCACCCATTCCTGATCCGGGAACTCCAGCCGTAGGGGGCCGGACTTCAAGTATTCCACCAGCTTGGCAGGCAGCTTGTAGGGCATAAGCTGCCGGAGCTTCTCCTGCTCGTTGTGCCATTCCTCCGGTTCCAGGGCTTTTAAGTAGTCGGCCAGCTCCTGATTTTTGTCCTGTATCGCCACGGTGTAAGGCCGGTCGCCGTATTTGTCCGCAATGGTGATGTCGGCTCCTTGCTCAATGAGCCAGCGCACCATGGGAAGATTTTTGTGTCGGACAGCTTCGGTGACAGCAGTGGAGGCGTTCGGAAACACCATGTCCGGCTTGTGGTAATTGATGTCTGCCCCTTTTTCCAGAAGCAGCCGGGCAAGTTTGGTATCGCCATCGGACACAGCGGCCCGGAATGCCTCGCCGCCAAACTTGTCCACTGTGATCCCGGCTTGCTCCAGTACCGGGATATTCTCCGGCTGCTTGCCCCAGCGCACTTCCTGGAAGGCCCGCTCTTTCTGCTTCGGGCTGAGTTTTGCGGCCTGTTCAGCAAAGAGCGCCACCACCTCCGGCCCACAACAGCGGGCGGCGGTGAGCAGCAGGGGCTGTTCCTCTGCCAGACCGGGATCGGCTCCATGCTCCAGCAGGAAGTGGATCATAGGCACATCATTCCGAAAAACCGCGATCTCCAATGGCATCAGCTTACTGTATTTGCTGAGCTGGATGGGAACATCTAAATCCAGACCGCCTTGTAGCAGCGCCTCCAGCTTGGGAGTGTCATGGTCACAGATGGCGGCAGCCGTTTCCGGGAGGGTCTCCCAGCGGCCAAGATATGCAATTTGGTACATAAGGCACCTACTTTCTCAACTTGTTCTCATTCATCCCCAAACCGCTCAGCGGCGTCTTTGTAAACTGTAATGCTTTCTTCCACTTTCACTTTTTCGCTGCGAATACGGAAGTAGTCCCGCAGAATGCGCTTCAGTTCCGGGTTTTCCACCTTGCGGGGCAGCAGACTGATGAACATTTCGTCATAGCTCCCATATAGCGAACCGCCCCGATTGTAGGTCTGCCATGTCACCGTAGGCTTGCGGCCCTCCGGGTCCTTGGCCAGATCAAAGAGCCACCGTGCATCCAGATCCACATAGCGTTCGATCATAAACCTTGTGTCATAGGTTCCATAGCTATAATAACCCCAAAAAATCAGAGCGATCATTCCATCCGGGCCCAGGCGTTCATAGGTCCAGCCTTCCGGATAACAGCGGTAATGGAGCATTCCAAGCGTATGGAACAAATAGCCTTTTTGCGGCGTATCCAGAAGGGACGAATAGGTCTCGTACACCTGCTCCTTGGGCTGGGTGATGATCGCCTTCATAAAGACCGGCATCATCCAGCTTCCGCCGTAGCGTTCATTCAGTTCATCGGCCAATGCCTGCAGCCGCTCATCCGGGTTACGGATCAGGGAGGCGGTCAGCACCACAGCGGGAATTTTCTCTTTTTCCTTCGGTGTGGCATCCCAAATGCGAAGCCCGTCTGTGATCCACCAGGAGGTACAATCATCATCCGGATAAACTGGCGCGCGTTTCAGCTGGGCGATCCGCTGGATGTTTTCCGCCAGAAAGCGGTAGACCTCCAGCATTTTTGGCGAGGCTTTCCCCAACATCAGATGGAAACAGAAGTTCAGTTGTTCGATTTCCAGGGGCTTTGTGTCCCCCTCGTCCAGCAGTTGGGAGAGAGTCTTTAGAATAACTGGGGCAATCTGCTCCGATACACAGTCGGAACAGGTATCCGACATGATATTGCTGCCCATCCATTTGCCCTTGACCAGTTTGGCCCACAGGGGGGCAGCAGGGGCATACTCCAGCTGCGCCAAAGCCTTTTGAGCAGCCGTTTTGCATTTGCCCTTTTCTGTATTCACAAGCTGGAAAAGCAGTTCGCCGTTTGCTTCCTCCTTGCCCAGCTCCAAAATGGCCTGTTCTCGCTTTACGCCCTTGGGGGGCAGTTGTTCCAAAGTCATCATTCATTTTCTCCTATCCCACAATGGTGGTTTCCTTGACGGCCAGATTGTCGTAATCCATGGCGATCAGTTTCCCGGCGGCCTCTGGGGTACACATGAACCAGGTGCTCACGCCCCAGGAATCCATCCTTGTGACGGTGAAGAAGTCGGTCTCAGCGGGAACTGAATTTCTTGCGTCAAGATAGTGATCGGAGTAGAGATACACCAGATCGACCTCCCGCTCCGGCAGCCACTTGGCCCGGCGCGCACGCGGTTTGCCATTTTTCAGCGTCTTTTCTCTGGGGTTCTCAAACCACGCCAACTCCTTGAGCTTCAGACCGGTGAAGGTATCCATGAGCCGCTGGGCGATCTCCCGGTGGGTAAATACCCCGCAGTCCCAGGAGCCCATCAGCCATGTCTGGATAAAATCTCCCACCTTGCTGCCGGGGGCGGGCGGCCCGTAGACGCTCTCATCCGCCCACATGACCTCTAACTTTTCACATTGATCTGGCCGAGGACAGGACTGCTTGTTGCCATAGCGGTACATGATATTTACATAGCCATAGTCTTCGCCGGTTCGGTCATGACCGACGGCTTCCACTTTATAGGCAGTTATAGACATTGCAGTTCCACCTCCTGAGCCAATACAAATCCACACAGCCCAAGGGAAGAGTCGATGATAAATACCCGGATGTGCTCCCGATCCATGCGCTCCCGCAGTTCCTCAATGCTGCAGCAGGCGGGAAAGCCGTAAGAGATGGTCCCGCCCAGCAGGTCTTTGTACTGCTGGAAAAACCCGTCCACGGTGATCTCGTCCATGCCGAAGAGGATGTTGTCCTGGATCACATTTTCAAACCAGTGGGCCAGCAGGCCGGTGAAGCGAACGGATACTTTCTCTCCGGTCTCGGTCTGGGTATCTATGTGCAGGGTATGGGCTTCACAGTCAGCGGAGTATCGCAGGACTCTGTTGTCATGCAGGCCATCAAAAGAGCAAATCAGTGTACTCATAGGGATTCCTCCTCGTCCATGAGCTGCTCCTGGACCTCTTTGGGCAGGTCGTTCCATAAAATGTCGTATGTAAAATCCCGAATCTCCGGGTAACACTCTCGTGCGGTCTTTTCCGCCGTTTCCCGATCCAGGTAGTGCATCTCTTGGTGGAAAAACCAGTTGAGCTTTTCCATCAGCCGATAGAGGCGGATCTGTTCTTCTTGGGTCATGGGACACCTCCTCGGATTAGCAAAGGATAGAATAGCTGTACTTACGCCAGCTCTGCGTCCAATATCTGGACTGGTTTTCCTTTCTCGTTCACATAGTAAAGGGCGATATAGTCGATACCGTCCCGCTTGACCTGTTCCCAAGGCATACGCTCGCCGTTGATCAGTTCCACAGTATCCGCCTCATCCGGTTCGAAGTCTTCTTTTTCGTCCTCGTAGTCCACGCTGTACCCCAGCTCCAGCACCAACTTGGAGGCGGGGATCTCATATCGCTTGAGGGGACGGTGTTCCAGCTCGGATGGATCATGTTCATCGCAGAACATATTGTCGTAGCCATGCCGTCCACCATCAAAGATGACGAACTCCTCGCCGCTCTCCGGGTCACGAGCAGTCACAAGTTCGGGAGCAAAATAACTGGGAACAATATATAGCTGTGGTTCTTCGTTTAAGGTCAACAGGTCACCGTAGTACCAAACCTCCAGCAGTTCATTGCCAGTGGTAGAACACAATGTCACGGTGGGCAGGCGTTTCTGTGCCCACTCCTTCACATGGCCGGTGAGCCAGGTGGGATAACGGGGAGAGGGCGAGGATGTAACTTCTTTCGAAGATACGCCGTGTGTGCGGTTCCACGGCTCCATATCTAAACTGACCGTCCAGTCGCCGTCTATATATTTCATTTTGGAATTGGCCTTGATGTAGTCCTCTCCCCAGAGGGCTACATCCGCCTTGCTGTACCAGGTCTTCATGGTGATACCGTCGCCTCTTAGGATCTCGCAGCAAATATGCTCCTCCGGCTTTGCGTTCCGCAGTTTGAGCATACGCAAAATTTCCGTATCTTCCGGGGTGATCTCCCGGAATGTAAATTTGAATGACATTTTGTTGTCCTCCTTACAGCACCCAGGACATGATGCTGGTCACAATCAGCACGATTCCCAGTAGGAAGAAGATCACCCGCCTGGAGCCGCGGCCATAGCGGTGAGAGTCCGGCTTACCGGTGGGGTCGCACATCCAGTTCCAATTCAGAATTGAGCCAGCCACGGACACAATGCCCATGATCAAAGTCACCCACTCCCAGTGTGCCTGTAAAAAAGCTGTGATCTGCTCGCCATTCATTTAAGTTTCCTCCTCTGCTTATCCCTGTATATCAGCGTCAACGGGGCCTTTTTTCAGCGTTCCATCCACAGTGATCACATGGCCCCAGAACATATCGTCGTCCTCGTACCAGGCGGTAAAACGGCCGCCGGGAGATACTGTAAACTCGGTGAGGAGGATGCGCCGGGCAAACTCATCCTCGGTGATGGGGTCTTTTTCCAGGTCACGGTCGGTCTGGTCATTGTCCGCCAGCCATTCGTTGGCCTGAGCGGTGAGCTTCTGGGCAGCCATCGCTCGCAGGGACTTATCCCAGGTTTCCTGGTCTGCCACCAGTTTCTTCATCACATTGGTGACACGGGTCCAGGACGCTTTCTTTTCAATCTCCACATCCAACGAGATCCGGACTTCTTTTCCCATCCACTTACAGGTCCCCTCGAATATGCTCATCTCACGATCCAGTGTGAGGGTCCCCAGCACTTCGTCCTCCAGAAGAATGGGCTTTGTGTACTCCATCCAAATCTCCTCCAGTGCCGGACAGGGTACGCCTTCCTCCAGTACCTCCGTGACATACCACTGAGGTTCGTAGAGGGCATCCCCTTTCCAGCCGCGGGCTTTGATCCGGTAAATCTGGCCCTTGGTAAACCGCTTGGAATAGTCGCCGGCTTCCCGTTCCTTGTCCGTTAGCGGCCAGCTCAGGCAGCATCGACCGGAGATCTCCTGTCCGGTCTGGACATCCGCCATGGCGAGGGCATGGGTATGCGCTGCCCAGTAAGTATCCAGAAAGGTTTTGTCTGCGCTGACACCGTCCTGAATCAGTACCAGCTTTTCCTCATCTTCCTGGGCGTACAGGGCAATAAAGTCCTTGACCGTTCTCTTTTTCATGGCGTTCTCCTTATGCAAATACTTGCTGGTATTTCTCTTTCAGTTCCTTCGGCGCCGACTTGATGACCTTGCTGCCGCCGTTTTCGGAGGATGAGCCCCAGATGGCCCAGAGCAGACTTTGCCAAGCGATGGCCCGGAATTTCGGGTCCTTGTCCTCTTCCGGCAGGAGATAAGCGGAAAAGCGGCGCTTGACTGTCAGCAGCGCATCCAGGCTTTCCGCATTGGCAATCAGGCTGTGGAATTCCTTGGCAGGCTCCAGCCACTGCATAGACAATGCGCCCCGCACCAATACCCCCAGCGTCCATGGTTGAAACCCAAACTTTCGGATCAAGGCATGAAGGAATTTCCCCTGCAGAGAGGAGTGCTCGTCGTCGCAGAGATCCAGATACTCCGTCACCAGCGGTGCCCACGGTTCTCCCTCCAACCCCAGAGCGAACACAGCGAAGGTGCCGGGCATTGCGCAGAACTCATCCGCGAGGTTTTCATAGTACTCATACTCCCGCATAGCCAGACGAGCGTATCGCTCCATAGCCGGATGAAGATTGGGGTGCTGTACAGCACAGGCAAAGAGCTGATTGACTCCCTTCTTGGGCAGGCCGGGAATGGGCAGATAGAGTTTTTCCTTCCCACGGAACTCCACCGAGTAACTGCGGGGAAATTCCTCTTGAGAAAGTACCGCACACAGGTAGTCCAGGATTTCAGCATAGCACTCCTCGGTGGAGTCCCTGGCGGTGATGCGGATGGTAGCAAACGCATCATTGGCCGATGCGGTGAAATGCTCCGTCTTACGCTGCTGAATGTCCTTTGGCAATTTGCCGCTGCCATTGGTTTTCAGCTGCTTCACCATATCCGGGCGAAGCTGGGAAACCAGATCGAGGTAGTGTTCGGTTGTAATGGTATTATAGCTGGCTCCATACACCGTATAGCAGACTGCCACATAGCAGGTAAAGCGCAGCAGGTTCTCGTCCACATCCTCCGGCCGCAGCTCCGGCCACACAGTACAAGGCGGGTAAGGCGTAAAATCATCCTCTTTTTCTCCAGCCTCAAAATACCTTTCCTGCACCTGCCTTTTGATATACTGCTCCAATGTGTAATCAATCTCTTTCCAGCCCACCAACCGCCGCATGGCGTCGCAGAATACAACCGCTTCCTCATAGGGGAATCCCTTCAAAGGCAGTTTGGACAGATACCGATCCAGCAGCTGGCTGGGAAGAAAGGGCGTTCCGCTTTGGTTCCGCACCACCACCGGATAGCCGGAATGGTTTTCTTTTGCAGTTCCATCCAATACATCCTGGATGCACTGATCGGCGTGTTCCAGCACATCGGGGTTCGTATTCGGTTTATGAATCAGATAATAACGGCCATTTACGCCATCGCGTTTCGGTAAACTCATATCAGGCCACCTCCTTCTTCCGGGTTCTCCGTTATCGGAATAAAAATCTGTCGGTATAGTTCCTTCAGTTCCTCCGGAGCTGCTTCCACCACTTTCTGACCACCCTTGGCGCTGGCTTTGCCCCAGATCACATAGCAGACCGTTTCCCATGCGTATTGCAGCACTTCCTCCGGGCTGGCTTCTGTTTCCTCGGCGGGGTCCTCGTCCTCGTCATCATCCTCGTCGGAGGAAAAACCGCTTGGAACGATCTGGGACAGGTGGATTTTTGCCTCCAGCAGAGCGCCCAGGCTTTCTGCATTTGCCATCCACGCGGTATAGTCCTTGGAATACTTCATGTTCTGCATGGACAGCACCCCACGGACAAACATAGGAACGGTATCGGCGGTAAACCCGAACTGTTTCACATACTCCCGGAGGAATTTTTCCTGTAAGTGGGAGTGCTCATCATCACAGAGATCGAGATAATCCCATATCAGCTGCCGCCACTCTTGCCCCAGCATTCCCAGGGCGAACACGGCAAAACTTCCGGGGAGCGCGCACTGCTCATCGCTGAGATTGGTGTACTGCTCATATTGCCGCATGGCAAGCCGGGCGTACCGTTCCATCAGGGGGTGGAGGCCGGGGTACTGCACGGCACAGGCAAAGAGCTGGTTTACTCCCTTTTTGGGCAGACCTGTGATGGGAAGATACCTCTTTTCCGGTCCTTTGAACTCCACCGCATAGCTGCGGGGAAAATCCTCCTGCTCCAGAATCTCACACAGGTAGTCCAGCACTTCGTGGCAGCATTCCTCTGTGTTGTCCCTGGCAGTAATACGGATCGCAGCAAAGGCATCGTTGGCCGATGCGGTGAAGTGATCTGTTTTCCGCTTTTGCAGGTTGAGGGGCAACCTGCCGGTTCCATGGTCCCGGAGCTTTTTCACCATATCCGGACGGACTTTCTCCACCAATCCAAAGAGGTAATTGGTGTCCAGATACTCAAAGTCCAAACCATACACTTTATAGCTCACCGCCACATAGCAGGCGAAACGCAGTAGCGGCTCCGGGACCTCCTCTGCACGGATACTTGGTTTCAGGGAATACTCCCGATCCCAGAAGCGATCATCTTCATCGCCTGTTGCAACAAAATACTTCTCTTGTAGCTCCCGTTTCAGCATATTAAGTAAATAGTGGTCAATTTCACCCCACCGGCTCTGACGGCGCAGGTTTTCGCTGAAAGCGATGGCGTTTTCCGCATCCAGGGTCTCGGCCCGCTGCGCTTCAGTCCATATCTGAAGCAGTTGCCACACCTCAAAGGGCGCGCCTTCGCTGCTGACCACTACCGGCGGCCAGAGGGAATCAAGCCGCGTGATTCTCCCGTCAATGGCGTCCTGGATGCACTGGTCAAAGAGCGGTTGCAGTTCCTCCTGTACCTCGGGCTTCATCCAGTAACAGCGCCCGTCCGCACTATTTCGTTTTGGTAAATTCATGTGATGCACTCCTCTCAGGTCTGCTGATGCTGCATGGATACGATATGGCAGGCCGGGCAGAACTCTACATAGAGCGTGCCCTCCGCACAGTCAAACACCGTATCCCACTGGATCTGGGCCAGATACTTCATAGACTTGCCGCAATGAGGACAGGTCGTATATTCTGCGTCCTGTACCCAGTTGGCAAAGCCGCCGATGGTGTTCACATCCTGGCAGGCCGCGCCGTAAAACAAGGGTACCGGTGTCTTGCCCAACACAAAGGGATTTTCAGTGAAGGCCTTGTAGTCCTCGGGTCGGACATAGCAGTCCATCTTCTCCGCCCCGTCAAAGAGTTCGGAGGGAAAGACCTCCACGCCGCCATCCAGGGTGAACCGGTTGAAGGCAGGACCTTTCAAAAATCCCACACAGCTGGGGCAGCAGGTGGCGGTCAGGATGCCGTCCAGCCCCAGAAATTTCAGCCGCTCATCCCGGCCATCCAGCACCAAAATATTCACCATGTGTCCGCCGCAGTGGGAACAGGTATCCTCCCGTGCCCGGCCAATGCGGACGGGAGATTTCTCGCCGGTGGTACCTTTGACCATAGGATAGCAGGTGGCGAAGTTGAGTTGGATTCTCTGGCCCTCCTTGTCAAAGGTCCAGCCGCCGATCTGCGCATAGCTGGATGGGTCTACGTAGAGGCCCTTGCGCCAAGGTCGGGGATTTCGCTCCAGCTCCAGCAGCGTATCCATTGCCTTGTCATCTCCCTGCATAGCAAGGCAACTCATCAGGTTGGAGGCCTCGCTGGAATATTCCGCGGACAACAGCGCATGAATCAGACCATCCCGCACATCGGCGGGAGCGTGATCATAGATCTCGCAGGGCCAGAATACCTCTGCGGCCAGTGCCGCCCGCTGAATCTCCGGGGTGATGGCATCCTGATAGCCAAGCAGCTGCCAGAAGTCGGTGAACTCCGGGTCATCCATATCAGCCAGCCTCTGGATGTTCTGTATCAGGTTTCTTTGTTTTTCGACAATTTGTTCCAGCGTCCAGGCAAGAGCAGCTTGCCGCTCCTGTTCACACTTGCATTTCCAGCACAATCCCTCATAGCCCAAGGGTGTCCCACAGCCGGGGCAGGTGTACTTCAAGCTCATATTCTTTGACTCCTTTCCAGCGATAGAAAAACGCCCCGTGACACCCTGTCACTCGGACAGGCTGACGCAGGGCGCGAAAAGGCCGCAAGGGAGACGCCACATCTACCAGAGGATGTGGTTTCTTCTTCAGCCAAAATCAATTTTTCATATTTGAACAGAACAGCTGTGGACTGTCCCAGTTTTTCTTCCATAGCAAGACCTCGGGTTACAAATTTCTAAACGGGTATATTTTATTATTCTTATTATACCATATCATCTGTTTTCTTTGAAAGAGAGATTTGCTCCTCAGCCAAATTTATGATGTGGATTTTTCCCTTTCTATTTCCTGTCCCGGCATACTCCAGCAGTTCTCTGGCGTTGCTGGCGGGATGCCACACATAGGCAATGAGAAAATCGCTGCGCTCCACCATGTATCGGTTTGCGCGGACGATGGCAAGCCGTTTGGGGACCGTTTCCAGATCCGGCGGATAGAACAGAGCGTCGAACTTCTCTGGCAGATCCACCTTTCTGTTGACTGGGTAATATGGGGTCATCAGCATCAGCGTAATATCCGGGTGCGCTCGCTTGGCCTGCGACAGTGCCCGGATCACCAGACGGTCGAAGTTTCCATACTGCCCCACCACAAATTCAGATACGCCATATTCCGTGATATGGCGCTCTATGGTTTCAAGCAGGGTTGGGTACACCCGATCCGGCGTCTCCCTATGCCCTATAAAGAAGCAGCTTCCCATCTGACAGCCCTCATACACAGTCGCAGTCATATTTTATTGATTGTGATTCATAATAGAACTATAAAGCCAACGCCTATTTTAATAATTATATCACTAATTATTCGTTGTGTGAAGCAAAAGTTGATGATTTAAGTGTGAACCCGCGACGCTCCCTTATATTAAAATAATAAGTAGAGATTGGAGGGAGAGGATCATGGACGACAACCGCCGCTATGAAGCGTTTGTGCGGAACCGCATCACAGAGCTGCGGGAACAGAAAGGCGTTTCTGAGCATCGGATGAGCCTGGAGCTTGGAAAGAGCGGCTCCTACATCAGAAGCATCACCAATGGAATTTCTATGCCCTCTCTCCGGGAGCTGTTCAACATCATGGAATACTTTGATTTGACGCCAGCCCTTTTCTTTGCCCCTATGGACGATCCGGATTCCCTGCGTGGGATCATAGGTAAGAAGCTGCTTGCCCTGCCGGATGAAGACTTGGAGAAAGTAGTTGTTTTTCTGGACTGGATCAGAAAATAACCGCTCCTACTGGCGTTTGACATGAAAAATAATGCCGCTCAGTCAGTTTCTGATAGTTTCTGACATGGGCGGTTTCTTTTTTGCGCTCTTGGGGGAAAGAACTTCCGGCTATTGAAATTTCAAGCTCTTTCCACTAAAATGGAATTCATCGTCTGTTACCAACCGTTCCAATTACAAAGCGAGGTAGGAAAAATGAACCAAAAAGAAATCAATGAGCTGCGGCGCCGTTTTCGTCCGGAAAAAAGCGCCATCAGCCGTGTTTATGGATGCTATGTCAACAGCAGTAAAGAGATCGTTTCCGATATGGACGAATCCCTGGGCATGATGCCGCAGGAGGAGTCCGAGAAGTATTTGAGCCTTTTGAAGAAGGGACTGTCCGGCTCTCTTGGGAAAAACCTCATTGATATCGTATTCTCCACTCAGCAGGTAGTGGACAGTGAGGAACACCGCCTGCTCACCACACTGCGGGATTCCCAGCTGAAGGACAACGAAGCTCGTCAGACCTTTTACCGCAAGGTGATCGATAGTCTGGACATGGGGGACAGCAGTTACCTGTTGCTCCTGGTCTGTGACAGCTACGATGTTCCCCATCGGGGCAAGGATGATTCCTTGCAAGCGGATGCCTCAGATGAGGTGTTCACCTATATCGTCTGTGTTGTGTGCCCCATCAAGGAGGGCAAGGTAGAGTTGGGATATTTTCCCGGTGACAACGAATTCCACTGCGCTGCTGGGCAAACCGTCGCTCCTCCTGAGCTGGGTTTTCTGTTTCCGGCATTCGATGACCGGGCAGCAAATATCTATAATGCTCTCTTTTACAGCAGGAAGGCCAATGAAATTCACCAGGAGTTCATTGACGCGATCTTCCATGTGGAAGCGCCGATGTCTGCCGTTGAGCAGAAGGAAGCATTCCAGTCAGCTCTGAGCGATGCGTTTGACTGCAGTCTGGAAGTGATGCAGACTGTTCATGAACAGCTGCGTGAGAAAATCAAGGAGTACAGGGAAAGCAGGAGTTCGGAACCTCTGGAGATGAGCGTCTCAGAAATAGGGCAAATCCTTCAAAGCTGCGGGATTGCGGATGAGCAGGTGGCAGCATTCCAGGAAAAATGCGGCGAGCAGTTTGGTTCGGGGGTTGTCCTGAATCCGGCAAACCTGATCGACAGCAGCCGTTTTGAGATCAAGACACCTGAGATCACCATTTCTGCTGATCCAGAGTATAGTTACCTGGTGGAAACTCAAATTATCAACGGGCGCAAGTACCTCCTGATCCCCGCAGAAGATGGCGTGGAGGTCAACGGTTTTGCTGTCGGTATTACAGCTGCACAAAAAGACGATTAAATTTCAAAAGCCGGACACACCGTAAGGCGGTATAATCTTTAAGGCCAGATGTTGTTTGTTATTTTCTGTCTTAAATAAAATCCTTAGAGTGGGCGCTTCTGGTTGGTTCATTATGAACCGGGACTCGGTTCACATGATATGTAGACCCTCCCCTTGGCGGGAGGGTTTGCTTTTTACAGGCTATCTCACCAGACGGTTCCTTGCTTCCAGTGCCGGCACACAGTCATGGCCTGTCAAATACTGTGCCGCATCCAGCCATTCCTGTTCGCTGCATGCACCTAAAGGGATCGCGGCAGTGAGCCTGTGCAGCCGTTCACTTTGCTGGGACAGCCGAAGATCAGAAAGAACTCCGCATCCCATTTGATAAGCCCAATAATCCAGTAGATCGATCTCAACCAGCATTGGACACCTCCGTCATACCACATGATACAGATTGGAAGTAAGACTCCCATTTTCCCGCCAGCGTGGGTCCTTTTGCAGCAGACCGGCCCTGCAGAGATCATCCAGTGCCCGCTTGACCGTAGAGCGGGAAAGTCCCAACTCCAGAGCAATGGTTCTGATGGCCGGCCAGCAGCGTCCCTCGCTGTCTGCCCGATCCTTGAGGTACATATAGACGCTCCTGGCTCTGTGGCTTAGATTGGAATTGTAGATATTTCTAAAGCTGTTCATTCTGTTTCCCTCCGTCAAGGCCGAAATACCGTTTTGCGGGAATCCGGTGCGGCCTGAATTCCCTGAGCCATACCGCCAGCGGATGTGCCGCCTCCCTGCGGCTGCTCACCATCCATTACAATCGTCCCATAGTGGCGGCGGATGATGGACTCCTCCAACTCCTGCTTGTCAGCATAGGCAACGAACCGCTGGGCCTTCTCTGGCACTTCATAGGGCTTGCCGAACCGGATGCCCCAGTCGAGGAACAGCCGCAGCTTGACCTTCATGGGGTGGACGCCGGTCTTGGCCACAATAAAGCTGCCCTTGGGCATGGACTTGAGTTCATCCGGGGTCATGAGGGGACGCTCCATCATCTGGAGGGACTGGCTGGGATCGTTTTTCCCGCGGGAGATACTGCCGCTCATCACCGTCCGGCTGCCCAAAGATTTGGACAGTTCCACCGCGGTCTGACTGGCCGGGGCGAAGCCGCCGTAAAGGTTGACCTGGCAGTTGTCCACGATGATCTCAGAGCCCTCTTTTCCATAGTTTTTCTGCAGCTGTCCCGTAATACTCTGGACGATAGGCACCAACATGAGTCCTCTGGACCGGGAGGCGGAAAACATCAGCTTCAGCGACTGGATGGGCGGGCATGTCCCAAGCTCATCTGCAAAGAATACCACCCGGTTCTTGAGTCGCCCGCCGTTCTCGTCGGCCACGGTGAGGATCTCCCGGTACAGATTTTGGAGGATCAGGCTGACCATGAAATACTTGGTCTGATCCTCCTCGGGCAGTACGATACAGATGGCGGATTTCTCATTGCAAAACTTCTCCGCGTCAATGGCGGTGTCAAAGCAGAGGATCTGCTCCATCTCCGAGTCGAGGAAGGCGTTTAGGCGGGACAGTACCGTTGAGATCACGGAGGCCATGGCCTGCTCCGCCGTGTTGAGGGCGGACCCGGCAAACCAGCGGGCCTTATGATTAGGCGGGAGCTTTTCCAGCAGGAGCTGGAACTGATTCTTTCCCTTCACCCGGCTGGGGGCCAGCAGTTCCTGCACCAACTTGAACACCGACACGATGTGGCGCTTTTCAATGGGATTGCCGTCCGCGTCCTCGGTGGACAGGTACTCGGCCACCAGCAGGAACATGGCAGTCAGAAGGCCCTCGGCGGAATCGTAGAAAAAAGCATTCTGCCCATACTGGGCGCTGTCGCCGCCGCTGGTGTTGATGAGGGTCTTGGCGAGGATCTTGGAGTATTTCTCTGCCTTGGCCTTTGCCGCCAGGTTTTTGGGGTCGGCTTTATAGATGTCCATGTACTTGTTGATCAGATGAAGCAGGTTGTTGCCGTCCGAGCGGGTGGGATTACGCAGATCCAGCACAGCGATCTGGTATCCGTAGCAGTCCTTGGCGATACCAGCGTAGTTGCGGAACAGGTCGCCCTTGGTATCCGTGCAGAGGAAGGACATCCCGCTGGCAAGGGCATATTCGATGTTGGGGTACAAAAAGAACGCGGTCTTTCCGGCGCCGCTGGCGGCGGTGACCATAGCATGGATGTCATCGGTGTCCACCAGAGCTGTGACATGGTCTTTGGGACCTTCGCAGCCAAGGACAAGGCCCTGCTTTTCAGGCAGATGCTCTCCCTTGCGCCACAGCTCTGGTTCAAAAGGGACATGAGCATAGGTCTGCCGAATCTCCTGTTTGGTAGCCCAGCGTGCGGTTCCATGCTGGCCGTCGCCCACAGTCTTGGATTTGATTCCGTCAAGGGTATAGTAATGGGAGAGAAATGCGAGGCCGCCGATTACGAGAAACATGATGGCGCCTACCACGATAAGTGTTATAACTTGCGTTGGCACATGATCCTCCTTTTGATATCTACGCCTTAATATCAGAAGGGGATGTTCAGTTTTCGCTTTGTCTGCTATAATAAATTGGTATGAGGTGATTGCTTTGATTTGCGCATGTGACCATTGCTACTATCTGTTTGAGGCGCCGGAACTGCCAGAGCAATGCCCGGACTGTGGAAAGCAGGCAACCCGGCCAGCCAATAAGCTGGAGCGGGCAGAATATCTCAGCAGACAAACAAGTAGCCAGGAAGAAGCGGAGGAGTGTGACTGAGCCATTCCTCCGCTTTGCTGTTTCAGGCTTAGGCCATCACTGGCTCAGCTTCCCTCTGGGTCTTTTCCTCTTTCTGCCGCCGTTTGATCTCGTCGGCCTCGTACTTGACCGGCACCTTGGCACAAGAGATGGCCAGCTCCAGCCATGCGCTGGCCACCTCTTTTTTCTCTGCCTGGGTACGGATACCCTGGCGATTGTTCTTGGCCAATACGCTTTGGAATTGCATGGCGATCTCATCCGCCCGGTTCTTGAGGATACTCCGGTTCTGATGAGGCAGGATGTGGCTTTCTAAAAACCGGACGCCCTGCTCAGTGGTCAGCGCGATACCCATCTGTTTGCACTCCCGCAGCACCACCGAGAGGGCCAGCGCCGCCATGGTTTCCATGCGTTCCATCGCCTGGTCAAAGCGTCCCCAATGGAGGTCGTTCCGGTACCGCAGGAGCAATCCGGGGAACTGATAAACCGCCCGGTCCGGCTGAACTTCCTTGCACCTGGCTCCGATTCGCCGGCAGACGAGCCCCGCCACCGCAAACTGCGGATGCTCCTCGGCGGGCTGGGCCTCCAGTCAATGCCGCGCTTTCAGATCCTCATCCCAGTCTTTGTATTCGGATTGCAGCGGGGCAATTTGAGAATAGCCATGCTCTCGGAGAACTTCTGAGAGCCGACCAACGGCCTCGATTCCGGCGGCATCATGATCCAGGCAAAGGATGGCTTTCCGCAGATTTGGATTTTTCTCCAGCATCCACAGCATAGCCTGTTCCGCCGTACCACAGAGAGCCACATAGCTGTGCTTCTGCCAGCCGTCCGGGTACAGGGTGAGAAAGGCAAGCAGATCGATGGGGGCCTTGAATACATAGAGGCGGTCGCTGGTACCGACCCAGTGGAAACTGCACCGCGGATCACTGCCCTCTATGTTGCCCCGGTAGCTTTTGCCTTGGGTATAGAGCCCCCGCTTGTGGGCATGACGGGCAACGCCGCGTTCATCGAATCCTACGAACACGGCGTTGTGATACACCTTTGTCTGATCTATGGACAATTCCCGGCTCTCATAGATCAGTCTCTTCTGTGCGAAAGCGCTTAGTACCTCCCGGCTGATGTGCCTCTGCTGGAGCAGATAAGCATATACCCGCCGCATGGCCTGGTTTGAGGGAGGCAGGGCAAATTCCTTTGGCGGCTCTTTTTCTTTTTTCTCCGCCGGTACATACACCTCCCCCTGTTCACCATTGAGCAGACGGGTCACTGCTTCAGGGTAAGTCAGGCCGTAGAAATTTTGGACAAAGGAGATTGCATGGCCACCCCTCTCTGCAGCATGATCATACCACTCATTCCCATGCACAGTAATACTGTGATCCGAGGTGAGGCGTTTGTCCTGGCCGGAGGAGATGAGTTTCTCTCCCTGCCGGCGCAGGAACTCCACCAGGTCAACGGAGTTGGCACGGAGTTTTTGGTCCTCTGTGAAGTGGATATATGGCACGCTACATCCCTCCTTATCAAAAAAGAGGCCGCAGTATGCGGCCTCTCAAATCTGTGTTAATTCATTCGGTTGGTTGGCATCTTTCGGAGCTCTTGGACTTGATCCCGACGCTCATAGACCACAGCGGTAGTGTGACTGGAAAGGTGCCTGAAAGGGTAACTGAAAAAGAGAAAAAGATTTCAGAACTTCTTGTTGAAGCTCCAGAGGCTATTAATGGGAGTCCGCAGGTTCATACCTCAGGATGCCGGACGTTGCTCAAAACTGCTTGGATCACATAGCTCATGTCCTCTCCTCCGTGTCCATGACTGATTTCCCATACCGGGCAATTAGAGTCGCATAAAGGATATTGAGGAAATCCTGATCATCTATCAGGCTCCTGTTCGCCAGTTCACCGGCGTCCATGGGGAATTTTCGCTCATACAGCCGTTTGGCGGAATAAAAGATGGGATAGTCCCGAACCGCCAAGCCCCTGCAGGAAATGCAGTGAAAGTCAATATATCCGCTGGCAAGTGCCGGAACCACCGTCTTCCAAAGTGATTCCCTTGAGGCCAAAAGGTAGAGGGCTGCCCAGTAGACAGAAGGAGTATCTTCCTTCGGCTTGTCCGCCGCCCTTTGGCAATACGGACGGATCTTGTGCAGGATGGCCTGATCCGGGCCATCCCAATGCGTCACGGATCTAATTCTTTGGTACAGCCGCAAACGGAGGTGCCTGCCCAAGCACTCCAGAACCAGATCATGGTATTCCAGAGCGCCGGAGGCCAGCCTCTCTGCAATATAAGGGCAGATGGGAATCTGGCAGGATTTGCGGCGATAGTGCAGGCAATATTGGCAGTCTACATCCTCTGGCTTGTAATGGAAGCTGCTGAAGCTTATCCCACCGCCGCGACGCTGGAAACCGGGGACGCTCATCATCATGCGCTCCAAACTGGCTTGGGGGGTATCTTGGGCGAAATATTTTGTCATGGCTGTCTCCCTCTTTCTGAGCATAAAAGAACAGGGGCCGCATCTCTACACATAAGGTGCAGATGCGGCCCCTGTTCTTCCATTTTCACATATCCATTTGTGGTTCCTGCTCGTGTCCCTGCTTCAGCCTGTCCGCTAGGTCTGAGACAGTGTATTCAATCTTTGTCCTTGCAGTCTGTAAGGCTTTGAGCTGGCCATCTTCCAACTCCGAACCTTCATCCAGCAGATAGCCTGTAGCCCGGTACAACTCGGCTCGTTCCTCCAATGAGAAAAGCTGGGCCTTGGAGATCAGCCCGGAACGGACGGCGAAGTCCTGCTTCGCTCCGCAAAAATCTTCCTCGTAATAATGTCCGTGGCTCACGCCGGTCCTGCTACAGTCCCAGATCCATGTAACAAATTGATAACCCCAGCCGTTTTCCAATTCACGCCCAGCCAGCACTGCGCCGCCAAAATCCGCCAGGAGATGGAATTTCTCACTCAGACCGCTGGCATGAAGGATGGGGGCGGTCTGGACCGCATCAACATAGGCATACACTTCATCTGCGGTCTGGGCAACTTTATGGTATAGTTCACTGGCTTCCGGCTGATTGATTCCGGCAGGGAGGAGGAACACATCACTCCCCGCCGAAACAGAGAGGACCGGCTGGTCGTTCAGTAGCACTGTCAGCCGGTTCTTCTCCGGATGGCCTGTGGTGATTCCGGCTGCCCGCAGGCGGCGGGCTAACTCCGCAAAATATTTATTTCCCAAACTCATTCCTCCTCTGAAAATGAAAAAAACGGAACCACTTTTGAGATTCCGGCCAAAAAGAAAGAGCGGCAAATATTCCCCGCAGGAAATATCGCCGCGCTTTTCTGTTCTCTATATCATCTGCTACCCGCGGGTTTGACTCTCATCAGAGTGAATAACGCGAGGTCAAATATCGATAAAATGAGGCCCGTAGATTTACTCATCTACGGGCCTTGGAAGCCTTGAAAACACTGGGTTTTTATCCCCAATATCTTTTTTAGCCTCCCTTTTTGGTACGGGTAGTGGGGGTCGAACCCACACGCCTTGCGGCACAGGAACCTAAATCCTGCACGTCTGCCAATTCCGCCATACCCGCATAGAACGTGCTTATTGTATCACAAGTTTTTTTCTGGCGCAAGAGAGAACAAAACAGCGCCCCGATGGTTTTTGCGGGGCGCTGCGTTTGTTTGCGTCAAGGCTTGCATTTACTGCAGGGAGTATAACCGGAGGCCACGGCGTCGGAGCGGTTGGCAAAATAAATCCGGTTTTTCTCCAGCGGAAGGTTGGCACAGCTGGGGCGATGGAACACATGGGAGCTGCGGTTTCCGATGTAACTGCTGCTCTGGTGTTCCGTGGGGTTGGTTTGAATGGCAGGGTTTTTGGACGGAGTAAAACGCACGTTTTTCCCATCGCTGGTGCACACAATTGTACCCTGCAGATCTGTGCGGTACAGCGTTACGTCTGCATCGCGCAGGCGGGATAGAGCTGCATCGTGGGGATGGCCGTAGGAATTGCCTGCACCGCAGGAAATAACGCCGTATTGCGGCGCAACAGCGCGCAAAAACGGATAGGAAGTGGAGGTCTCACTGCCGTGATGGCCTGCTTTCAAAACGGTGCTTTTCAAAGGATATCCTGCTTTCAGGATATCGGCTTCTTCATCTCGTTCCGCATCGCCGGTGAACAAAAACGATGTATCGCCGTAAGTGATGCGCAGCACCAGAGACATATTATTGGGATCATCGCTCGGGCGGACCGGGCCGAGAAACTGGAACTGGGCGCTGCCAAGGGAATAGGTGCTGCCGCACTGGGGTACCGTCAGGCGTTTGCCCTGCTGGTTCAGGTACTTGACAATGTTTTGAAAAAATTTGGCGTCGTCCTGTGTTACAGAACAGAAGGCCATACCCACCTTGGCATACTGCAGCGCACCGGCCAGGCCGCCCATGTGATCTTCGTGAGCGTGAGTGCCTACCATGTATTTAAGGTTGGAGACGTTTTGCTGTTTGAGATAAGCGTAGATCAGATCGGAATCGGCAGCGTTTCCGCCATCGATCAGCATGGCCTCGCCGTCGCACAGCACCAGTGCGGCGTCTGCCTGGCCCACGTCAATGAAATGGATTGCAAAGCCCTCCGCGGCTTCGGCGTTTCCGCCGGAACCCATGGCTGCGAAGCGAGCGCGCAGGCGGGACAGGACAGCGCAGCTTTCCGCACGGGTCAGAGGTTTACTGCCGTTGAAATATCCTCCGGTTTGTCCGGTCAAGATCCCGAGACTGTACATCCGGCATACAGCATCTTTATACTGGCTGGGCAACGCAGTGTAATCCGGCATGACTGCGGAGGAAACGCCTGAGGTATCAAAGTGATATCCTGGGGCATTGGCGAGCACGTTGTTGGCCAGCACGGCCATTTCGTACCGGGTGACCGCAGTGTCCAGACTCTTTCGACTGTTTTGTATACCAGACAGAGTGATGGCATTTTTGCTTCCGCCGCCAAAAAGATGAAAATGCTCCGCGGCCGTATAATAGGGCGCAGCCCAATAGTTGCCGGAAGAAGCCGGAGTCGCATGCTCGCCGGTTTCCTGCTCCAGCAGCCGCACAGCCATAGCCAGGAATTGTGCCCGGGAGAGTTGTCCGCCGGGGTCAAAAGAACCATTTCCAACACCGTTGACCAGCCCGGCTTCCTGCATTTCACAGATCGCGCCATAGGCCCAGTGGGTATTTGGAACGTCCCGGAAAGATGCGGCCGAGGCCGGCGACAGCAGCGCCAGGGCGGCAGAGATGGATACCATGAGGCACAGCGCCCGACGAATCAACATTCTCATAGGCGGTGCTCCGGCACCACGGCGAAGAATACCAGATCTTCGCTGCCGCAGTTGATCAGACTGTGGCGGTGCCCCATGGGGCAGTAGTGGCAGCTGCTGGGACCAAGCAGTTCTTCCGTATCATCGCAGAGCGCCTTGCCGGTGCCGGAGAGGATCCAGATGATCTCGCTACTGGTTTCATGGACATGGGCGCCGATAGATGCGCCGGGCGGCAGCAGACCGTGCATGATTTTGTTGGATTCATCGGCATATATCCGGGCGCGGGTCCGGCCAGTGCCGCCCTTGAAACCGGGAATCACGGTTTCAGGAATGCTATTCAAGGAAAGAAGCATGACAGCCTTCTTATACGTTAAACAGGAACTCGATGATATCGCCGTCCTGCACTACATATTCCTTACCTTCGGAGCGGTAGAGGCCCCGGGCCTTGACTTCGCTCATTTTTCCGCCGCACTCCATCAAGGTGTTGAAATTGCACACCTCCGCGCGAATAAAGCCGCGTTCGAAGTCGGAGTGGATTTTGCCGGCGGCCTGGGGTGCTTTGGTTCCCTTTTTGATGGTCCAGGCGCGGCATTCTTTCTTGCCGTCGGTCAGGAAAGAGATCAGGCCCAGCAGGGAGTAGCTGGCGGCGATCAGCTGATCAAGACCACTGGATTCGATGCCCATTTCGGCCAGGAATTCCGCTTTTTCCTCAGGGGTGTATTCAGCAATGTCCTCTTCGGTCTTGGCGCAGATGGGAATGGCTTCGGCGCCCTCAACTTCGGCCCGGGCCTTAACCAGTGGGAAATAGCGGTTGTTCTCAATGCCGTTCATCAGGTCATCTTCACCCATGTTGCAGGCGTAGATGATAGGCTTGGCGGACAGCAGGCCGATCTCCCGCACCGCCAGCGTCTGGGCTTCGTCGTCGGTGTCAAAGGCGAAGGTGCGGGCGCTTTTACCCTCGCCCAGCCAGGCGGCAAGGGGTTCCAGCCAGGCGAGTTCGGCCTTGGCGTCCTTATTGCCGGTTTTGGCCGCTTTGCTCTGGCGTGTGATGCGGTTTTGCACAACTTCCAGATCTGCAAGGATCAGTTCCATGTCGATGGCATCAATATCGCCTTCCGGATCCACGCCCACGGGTACGTTCACATCATCCACTACATGGACAATATTCTCGTCGTCAAAGCAGCGCACCACATGGACGATGGCGTCGCATTCCCGGATATGGCCCAGGAATTTATTGCCTAGGCCCGCACCGCTGGCTGCGCCGCGCACCAGACCTGCGATGTCCACAAATTCGATCACCGCGTTGGTTTTTTTATCCGGTTCCCAGATGCGGCACAGTTCATCAAGCCGTTTGTCGGGCACCGGAACGATGCCGGTGTTCGGCTCAATGGTGCAGAAAGGGTAGTTGGCTGCCTGGGCGTTTTTGGTATTGGTGATGGCGTTAAACAGGGTGGACTTTCCCACGTTGGGCAGTCCTACAATTCCTAATTTCATAGTTTTCAAAACTCCTTTATTTTTCCAAGGCTTTCAGCGGCTTCATTTGTTCCTCCGCACCAAAACCACACCAGTTTCTTAACTTGCTGCGATTTTGACTGCTTTAAACTGGTGAACCGCTTCCTCCATAGATTCCTCTGTAATATGAACATACCGATCCATAGCTGTCTGGATCCTTACATGCTCCGGCAGTTTCTGCAATACTTTTGGCCGCATTTCTCTTTTTATCATATGGGTAGCATAGGTGTGCCAGAGCGTGTGCTGCTTCGCTGCTTCAAGAAACTTTGCCTGTTTCTCAACGGGCAGAAATTTCATAGCGCTGGCAGCCTTGACGGGCTTGGTATATCGGACATGATTCACCGGATGCTTGGGGATAATGTCATTCATGACCACGGCTTTGGGCATAGTGTCCATTGCAGTGTATATTTGACGAATTGTGGAACCGGCATAACGCGCATTGACAGAAAAAAGTCCAATTAGAATAATAATTTTACCATAGGACTCCTTATATTTCAATAAGTTCACCTGCATTTCGGTTTAGAAATATCCTGTGCCTACGCCGAAGAATCAAGCGGTCAGCTTCTTTTGGACAGTTCCTGTTTATCGCAAGATTACAAAACGGAATCCGTAAGTGTGCAATAAAGTAGTGTAGGTATAAAAGCCGCCTGATAAAACAGCTTGCCCAGAATGAGCCGTGCTCCGCAGTACAATCGGGTGTACTGTTTTTCAAAAGATGGCGATGATCATGGCAGCCAAGGCAGCAAAGGTGACTGCTTGCGTGCTGCCAGAGATCAGGCTGCAAGCGGCGGATGTTGTAGAATGCGTTGGCCTTTTTGTATCAATATTGATCGATTCGCTCTATCGTCAGATCATCGGGACCGTAGTATTCCGTATCCACTTGCAGATCCTGCGCTCCAAACAAAAGATACGATGGCCATAGCACAGTTTGATGAAATAATGCAGAGGGGGCTGATTCAGGCTGCCTTCCGATGCTGCAGATGCTTTCCGCGTCTTTTTCAGAGTGGGGTTTGCCGGTGCTGGCTTTTCCACTTGGCGTTTCGTTACATCCTTTACTTGAAATTAACAGAAAAATCTGTATAATAAGAATTAAAAGCAATCAAGATAGACTGCAAGGAAGCGTACGATCACCTTTCGCATTCGGCCTGCAGTGGAGGCATATTGCTTCAAAGCGGTCTATATCCTTGGGCCTTATGCCGGTGGTGACGCCAGGGAGATCTACTGGCGGATACGGTTGGATCCGGCTTGCGCGCTCTTGCATCTGGCAGACGTAAGTGCTTTGGTGGCTGCGGTAAACATTCCGGAACCGGAGCAGTTTTGTGGCAGACCGTTTGGAAATGAAAGAATGAATAGGTTTTCGAAGGAGTGCCGATGGCTCCCTTTAAGGTATACAGTGGAAAAACTGCTGGAACCAAGAAGGGAGTCAATTTTTATGTCCAATACAACAAGATACCCAGTGAAAAAGATAATAGAGGCTGTGAGCGCGTGTATAGAAGGAAGAGCGGACATGATTTTTTCATAAGAAAGGAGTGGTTAACAAAATGCTGTCGTACGTACCAAAGCTGGAAAAAATCCACAATCCAGAAATAGGAAGTTATTCCTCTTTTGGGATTGCGGTCTATCAAGATAAGAAACTGATTCTGTTTGTTTCCGATATTTCCACAGAGGAAGCACTCGTCACAAATCTGGCTATGCATTGCTCGCAGCAACAGCTTTCTCCCACTCATCTCTACGATGTGATTGAGGACTTTTTGGGTTGATATACCAAAAAAGAGAAAGGATAAGTGTAACCCTCCCGTCGCACATATCCAGGTATCGGTGGACAGTGGCTGCCTGATCATTAAGCTGTTGAACGATGACCTGGACCGTGTTCCTCGTGGCGTTCATTCTCGTCTCATACTGAAAGATCAGGAAAAGCCTGTACGAGCGGCAGCGTTGTCCCTACCCAGATCAATCGTCCGGACATTATCCTCAACTATTTCCCTGCAAAACGCATTGCCCTCCTGTTTTGCACACGGGTGTATAGGCTCCATAAATTGAAATTATCTGCAGGGAGAATACGAGCCATCAGCTTGATTTTTTTAATTTTGCAGAAACGTTCCGTATTCATTCCGCACCCAACTGCCATTTCTATAGTGGGGAGTTATGTGCAGCTAAATGTCGAGAAAGCCTCGATATTACAGGGGGGATATCGCCTGGCCAGACCTGAAAAAGCCGCAGGGAACTCGGTGTGGTTCCCTGCGGCCTGTTTTACATGTGGATCACGGTACCGCTTTTCCCTTCAATGGCCTCGGGGGCTTTTTCCAGGGAAGCGATGATGGCTTTACGGCCCTTTCCGCTTTTCACAAAGTTCATGGCAGCCTGCACTTTGGGCAGCATGCTGCCGGGGGCAAACTGACCCTCGGCACAGTAGCGCTCTGCTTCGGCCAGAGTCATTTCCTGAAGTTCTTTCTGGTTGGGCTTACCGTAGTTGATCGCCACGTGGTCTACGGCGGTGAGAATAAACAGGTATTCTGCATCCACCAGCTCGGCCAGCTTGGCGGCGGAAAAATCCTTATCCACCACAGCGGATACGCCGTGGAAATCGCCGTGGCTGTCTTTTGTTACGGGCACGCCGCCGCCGCCGCAGGCGATGACAATGAAATCATCATCCAGCAGGGAGCGGATCGAGTCCTTTTCCACAATGTCGACCGGTTTGGGCGAGGCCACGACCTGCCGCCAGCCGCGGCCCGCGTCCTCGACGAAAGTGACGCCTGGGTTTTCCTTCATCAGCTTGGCGGCGGTTTTGCCGTCATAAAATCCGCCGATGGGCTTGGTGGGGTTTGAAAATGCGGGATCCTTTTCGTCCACGATCACCTGCGTCACTACGGTGGCGGTCTTCCATGGCTTTCCTTCTTTGCGCACTTCTTTGGTAATGCCTTTTTGCAGGTGGTAGCCGATATAGCCCTGGCTCATGGCTGTGCATTCGGGCAGATCCATGCGCGCCACCCGGTTGTCGTTTTTGGCAGCTTCGTCAAAGGCCAGGTTGATCATACCCACCTGGGGACCGTTGCCGTGGCTGACCAGGATTTCGTTGCCCTGCTTGATCAGCCCGATCAGGGAAGGGGCAGCCTGCTCAATTCTTTCCTGCTGTTCCTGTGCGGTATTGCCCAATGCGTTGCCGCCCAGCGCAATCACAATGCGTGACATAGTATTCATTCCGCCTTTCTGTGTCGTCTGTTTTTTGCTTATTTTGGTCGTTCGCTCATAGTATTTGTCGAAGAGCGGAATTTCATAAATTTTTGTGACAAGAAGGTTTTTCTATGGTAAAATAACCGGGAAGCAGCTGTTTTTGCTGCTGCCGATGAAAAAAAGCAACGTCCGAAGCGGCGCGGGAAAATCAAACGCGTATTTTTTCGGCTGGAAAATTTTTGCAATGAGGAGCATTCGGAAATGAAAGCGATCGTTTTGGCGGCGGGTAAAGGTACCCGCCTGCAGTCGGAAGGCTGCAATCTGCCCAAGGTGCTGCGCACGGCGCTGGGAAAGCCACTGCTGGGCTATGTGCTGGACGGCCTGCAGTTTTTGAACAAGGAAGATATCATTATCGTGGCGGGGTATCAGCACGAAAAAGTGGAGCAGGCTTTTGCCGGCTACCCCTTTGCCATGCAGGCCGAGCAGCTGGGGACAGGACATGCCGTGGCCTGCGCCCAGGAAGCCGTGGGCGATTATGACGGCCCGGTTCTGGTATGCTGCGGCGATATGCCCCTGATGCGTGAGCGGACGTACCGCGCCATGTTTGAGGCGCAGGAGAAAGAAGGCAACGTATGCACCATTCTGGCGGCCGTTTGCACGGAGGATTTGCCCTATGGCCGCATTTTGCGCCGCGCCGACGGCACCTTTGACCGAGTGGTGGAGGACAGGGACTGTACGAGCGAACAGAAAAAAATCCGCGAGCTGAACGCGGGGGTATACGTGTTTGACTGCAAAAAACTGTTTGCCGCACTGGGGCAGCTGAACAACAACAATGCTCAGGGGGAATACTACCTGACAGACGTGCCGAAGCTGCTGCAGGACGCGGGCGGCCGGGTCGGCGTGTGCGCGGCATGTACTGCAGAGGAAATGCTGGGGGTGAACACCCCGGCCCAGCTTCAGGCAGTGGAGGAATATCTGAGAGAGGAGCAGCAGGCATGAAACTGATTTTGGGACTGGACGCGGGCACCTCGTCCACAAAGCTGATGGCTATGACGGAGGACGGAAAACGCTTTATCACGCCCATGCGCATGGGGCCGATGAGCAGCCATAAATCCTTCTGCGCGGCACTGAGCCGGTTTGCTGCGGACAACGCCATGACTGAAGAAGATTTTGCCTGGATCGCCGCTACCGGCGGACGGGCGACCCATGTGGGAGAGGAGATCCTGGGTGTCCCCGTGCGCCGCATGAATGAAATTGAAGCCATGGCGGCGGGCGCGCTGCGCTTCAGCCAGCAGAAAAAAGGCGTGGTGGTCAATATGGGCACGGGCACCACACTGGTGTATGCCGAGGAGGGCAAACAGCCGGAGCACATATTCGGCAGCGCTGTGGGCGGCGGGACGCTGCTGGGCCTCGGCTCCCGTCTGGCGGGCACGAGCAATTACACGGAATTGCTGTTCCTGGCCGGGAAAGGCGACCGCCGGCGGGCAGATCTTTCCATTGCAGACATGGATTTTGCAGATGTGGAAAGCCTGGATGAGCGCCTGACGCTGTCCAATTTCGGCAAACTTCGCCCTGAAGACAACGTGGAGGACAAGGACGCGGCGGCGGCGTTGGTGAATCTTATTTTGGAAGTCGTCGGCACCGAGGCCATGCTGGCCTGCCGCGCCAAAAACTGCGATACGGCCATCGTGGTGGGCACACTGGCGGATCTGCCCGGCTCGGATGCGGTGTTTGCGCTGTTTGAACAGCTCTGCGGCGTGAAATTTGTCAAGGCGGGAATGCCGTCCTTTGTCACCGCGGCGGGTGCGCTGCTGCGGGCCATGGAGCAGGAATAAAGGAAAAGCCGGCGCGCAGGCGCCGGCTTTTTAGGTTTCCTTCTTGGAAGAAGGGGGAACGGTTGCGCCCCGCAACGGGGGAGGGTTTTTTCTCCTCTTGGAAGAGGGGGAACGGCTGCGCCCCACATTTCTTTTTCTCTCGCGAGAGAAAAAGAAACGTGCCGCGCCCGGTACAAAGAAAAAGAGCGCTGGGAGCGGCTTTCGTGACGAAAGCTGCTCCTTTTTCCTTTGTGTCTATGTCCTGATAGTGGGTTCCCTGGTGCTATGCGGACTGGTTTCACCACTTGCGCCGCTGCCGCTAACGGGTGCGAGAAAGGTTCGTTTTCTGTTGTTCGGAATCGAGAGCATCTTCTTCTAAATGCTGCAGCAGCACAAACTCAATATAATTTGTAATAGATCGGTGCTCTTTCGTTGCCAGTTTTCCGATTTTATCCAGCACATCCTCTGACAAACGCAAGGTGAATACCCGCTTGCTTGTAGCCATTTGGCATCGCCTTTCCTCCTGTTATATGATCCATGGATCGCCTTTCGCATGTTCGGCATAATACCGCAGATAAACACGGAGTACTTGACGAATATAGGCCGATGTGCTGCGTTCTGTCTCTTCTGATAGTGTTTTGATTTGTCCGTATAATTCCATGGGAAGCAATATAGATACTGCTTTTTTGGGATTAGAGTCAATCATGTTTATCACCTCATATTTATTTTAAGGGATATTGCCTTAAAATGCAATAAGGGAATATCCCTTATTTATAATAATTGCGAGGTGAACATCATGTTGGAGCATTTACGAAACTTGCGCGAAGATTCTGACCTTTCGCAAAAAGAGGTTGCAGAAAAATTACAGATTCATCAAACAACTTATTCTGATTATGAACTTGGTCGATTAAATATTCCGATTCCTGTTTTGAAGCAATTAGCAGAACTTTTTAATACCAGTATTGATTATATAGTAGATCTAACAGATGAAGTGACCCCGTATGAAAAGAAGAAATAAAAATTTATTATCCTGATATATTGAGAGAACTTACCTGCATGCACAGCGTAGCATTAGCGGCGTAAGCAGTAAGACCAGTCCACTTAGCGCCAGGACATCAGTCTTTGGGAATAGTGTACGCAAAAAGAGAAAGGGAGGGGACAGCATGAATGCGGCGGACGCTGTGGCAAGAAGGATCGAGATGCTTTGTGAAGAGCATCATATTGTAGTGAATGCTCTGGCGAATTTATGCGGAATGCCACCCTCCACAATTTACAGTATGTTAAACGCAAAGAGTCGTAATCCCGGCGTTGTGTCAATTCAAAAAATATGTGATGGTTTGGAAATCAGTGTGCGTGAATTTTTTGATGATCCTCTATTTGAATCTCTGGATGAAGTGATTGAGTAAAACGCGAAGCATGATCAGGTGCTTCGCGTTTTACTATTTTATAAGATTTGTTTTACACCACTTGAAAAGTTAGCGGCAGCGGCGCAAGTGGTAAAACCAGTCCGCATAGCACCAAGCCACTGCCGTCAGGACGTAAAGCACGAACGAAAAAGGAGCAGCTTTCGCCACGAAAGCCGCTCCAAGCGCTCTTTTTCTTTGTACCGGGCGCGGCACGTTTCTTTTTCTCTCGCAAGAGAAAAAGAAATGTGGGGCGCAGCCGTTCCCCCCTCTTTCAAGAAGAGAAAAACCCCCGCCCCGTTGCGGGGCGCAATCGTTCCCCCTTCTTCCAAGAAGGACAAAACCCACCCCGCTGTGGGGCGCAACTGTTATTTCATAAACATGCGGATCAGTTTGTTCCCCAGCTCGCTGTAAGGCGCATAGCGCATCGGCAGATCCATCCAGGTGGATTTGTCCACAATGCTTTTCTCATGGGAGAAAGTGTCAAAGCTCCGCTTGCCGTGGTAGGACCCCATGCCGCTCTGGCCCACGCCGCCAAAGCCCATAGCGCTGGTGGCCAGGTGGATGATCGTGTCGTTGATGCAGCCGCCGCCGAAGGCGACGCGCTGCAAAAAGCGCTCCTTAACGGCTTTGTTTTCTGTAAACAGATACAGCGCCAGGGGATGGGGGCGGTCGCGGACGAAATTCTCGGCTTCGTCGATGGTATCGAAGGTCAGCACCGGGAGCACGGGACCGAAGATTTCTTCCTGCATCACTGCATCGTCGGGCGTCACATTATCCAGTACCGTGGGCTGGATTTTCAGGGTTGCCGGGTCGCTGCCGCCGCCGATGATTACCTTTTGCGGGTCGATCAGACCGCACACGCGCTCGAAATGCTTCTGATTGACCATTTTCACATAGCCGTCGTTGTCCAGGGCATTCTCGCCGTACATTTTGGCGATCCATTTGCGCACATGGGCCAAAAAGGCGTCCGTCACCGTCCGGTCGATGAGCAGGTAGTCCGGGGCTACGCAGGTTTGTCCGCAGTTGAGGAGTTTGCCGAACACCAGCCGTTTTGCGGCCAGATCCAGTTTGGCGCTGCGCTCCACGATGCAGGGGCTTTTGCCGCCCAATTCCAGCGTTACCGGGGTCAGGTTCCGGGCCGCTTTTTCCATCACTTCTTTGCCCACCGTCACGCCGCCGGTGAAAAAGATGTAGTCAAACACCTGATCCAGCAGGGCTTTGTTTTCCGCGCGGCCGCCTTCCACCACGGTGACATATTCCGGCGGGAAGCATTCGCTCACAATGGTGCGGATCACAGCGGATACGGCGGGGGAGTATGCCGAGGGCTTGACGACGCAGCAGTTGCCTGCAGCGATGGCGCCGATCAGCGGGTCCATGGTCAGCATGAAAGGGTAATTCCAGGGGGACATGATCAGCACGACGCCGTAGGGGTTGGCGACCGTGAAGCTTTTGGCGTGGAACTGAGCCAGCGGCGTGGGAGCACGACGCTTTTTCATCCAGTGGGACAGGTGCTTCTGGATGTGGCTCAGTTCAGAGAGCGTCATGCCAATCTCGCACATGTAGCTTTCAGAGGGAGATTTGTTCAGGTCTGCGCGCAGCGCAGCGTTGATGTCCTCTTCGTGGGCGAGGATCGACAGGCGCAGACGGGCCAGCGCGTCCCGGCGATAGGCATAGGGCAGGGTTTTTCCTGTGCGGAAAAAGGCCCGTTCCCGGGCGACGGTTTCTTCAATGGTCATGGCGTGTCCTCCTTCGGCATCAGCTTGTAATACATCGTTTCCAGTTCCCGTGCGTCCATCAGCTTGGGCACGGGATAGAGGGGATTGGACTCTTTGGCGGCATGGGCGGCCAGCGCGGGGATATCTGCGGCGCGGATCTCCGGGGTGCAGGAAGGAATTTCCATGGCCCGGTTCATCTCCCACACCCAGGCGATAAAGGCCCTGGCCGCAGGTTCGTCTGCAGAGGTCTCCTCTGCAATGCCGGCTTTGCGAGCCAGGCGCGCCAGTGCTTTGTGGCAGCTTGGACCGTATTCCTCCAGAAAATAGGGAAGGATCACCGCATTGGCCAGACCGTGGGGCACGCCGTACTGCCCACCCAGAGAGTGGGCCACGCCATGGACATAGCCCACATAGGAACGGGTGAAAGCGATGCCGGCGTCATAGGCGGCTTGGAGCATCTGGGTGCGGGCTTCGGCGTCCTGGCCATCGCGATAGGCCCGGAGAAGATACTTTGCAATCAGGGTTACGGCTTCCTCTGCCATGGCGCGGGTCAGCTTGGTGGTGGAGCGGCCGATATAAGCTTCCACCGCGTGGGTCAGGGCATCCATGCCGGTGGTGGCGGTGATCTGCTTCGGCAGGCCCAGCGTCACATGGTAATCCAGCACTGCCGCGTCCGGGATCAGCGCAAAATCGTTGATGGGGTATTTGTAGTGGGTAGCAGGATCGGTGATCACAGCGGCCAGGGTGGTTTCGCTGCCCGTGCCCGCAGTGGTGGGAACAGCGATCAGCAGCGGCGTTTTGCGCAGGACCTTCAGCAGGCCGCCCATGGCCTGCACTGCCTTTTGTGGACGGGCGATGCGTGCGCCGGCGGCTTTGGCGCAGTCCATGGGGCTGCCGCCGCCGAAAGCGATCATGGCCTGCGCGCCGCTCTCCAGATACAGTGCGCGGCATTGTTCCACGTTGTCCACAGTGGGGTTGGGCACTACGCCGTCGTAAACTGCACAGGCGATTCCCGCTTGAGAAAGGGCTTTTTCCAATTCTTGTGTAAGGCCCAAGGCGCGCAGCGGAGCGTCGGTGATGAGCAGTACACGGCCGATGTGCTCCCGCTGCAGCAGGGAGGGGATATCCGTCACTGCCGTCAGAAGTTCCGGCTGCCGGTATGGCAGGAGGGGCAGCGCCAGACGGAAGCAGATCTGATAGCCGCGGCAGAAAAGCCGGGAAAAAGGATTCATAAAAAAACACCTCCGACAAAGAAACGAGTATTAGAAATTAAAAAAACTATAGCACCGGGGCGGGGAGCTTGTCAACTGAGTGCGGGCGAAAAAAGCAGCTCCGGCAATGCTTTGCGCACTGCCGGAGCTGCTTGTGAAAAAGGAGAGATCAGCCGCTGTAGCTTTCACCGAAGGGGTTGCCGTAATAATAGTAAGGAATGGAAGCGCCTGAATCGCTGGAGCTTTGGGAGGCATCCTGACTCTGCTGGGGCTGGGAGCCGAAAGTGAAGTCCAGCGTGACTTCCTCACCACTGCGGTTGACGGTCATCTTTGCGCTGTCACCGGCCTTATAGCTCTTTTTGGCCGTCATCAGATCGGTCATGGAGGAGATCTCCGTGTCGCCCAGCTTGACAATGATGTCGCCGGCACGCAGATCGCTCTGAGCTGCCGCGCCGTCCTGCTCGACGCTGTATACGTACACGCCGCTGGAAGTGGGCAGGTTATACTGCATCTGCATCTGCTGCGTCACGGTGCCGCCGGTGATGCCGAGATAGGCTTTGTCGGTGACATAGCCGTTCTGCATAATGTCCTGCACCATCGCGTACACATCATTGATGGGAATGGCGAAGCCCAGCCCCTCCACAGTGGTGTTGGAGTATGTGGAATATTTCGCCGAAACGATACCGATCACTTCGCCGTAGGTGTTGAACAGGGGGCCGCCGGAGTTTCCGGGATTGATGGCGCAGTCCACTTGAATCATGTTGAAGGGAGTGCCGTCCACAGTGATGGCGCGATTGGCCGAGGATACCGAACCGGAGGACAGTGAGAAGGTCAGCTCACCCAGGGGATTGCCGATGGCGATGACATTGTCGCCTACGTTGACCTTGTCGGAGTCACCGATGGTAACGGGGGACAGGCCGGTTACGTCCACTTTGATGACGGCGATATCATAGTCCTGATCGCCGCCGATGTACACTGCATCATAGGTGTCGCCGCTGTAGGTAGTCACTTTGATGCTGTTTGCATTTTCCACCACATGGTAATTGGTCAGGATGTAACCATCCTGGGTCAGCACAAAACCGGAACCGGAGGAAGCCTGCTCTACGGTTTGGCCGAAAAAGTTGGTTTGTGTACCCACGTTGATACTAACCACGGAATTGACGTTGGCGGCGTAATTTTCAGAGTTGGTCATTTCCGTTTTGCCGTCCACCTTCATTTCCTTCACTTCATTCACTGTGCGGTTGCTGACCTGCACTGTGGTGGAGGGCCGCAAAAAGCTGTTTCCGGCGGCGCTGCCAGCCACGCCGCCCACCAGGCCGCCGCCCAGGGCGCACACCAGCGCCAGGGCTATGATCTTGCCCGCGCCGTTTTTCTTTGCGCCGCTGCCACTGCCGCTGTGACCGCTGCCGCCGCCGTGGAATCCGGAACCGAAACGTTTATGTTCACGCTCGTAAAGGGGGGTTCCGTGCTCCGGAGTATGTACCGGCTCGGCCTGGACATAGGGGGGGCGCTGCGTGCTCTGGGGTTCCGGAGGGGGCTGCTGCTGCGGGTTGCTCTGGGGAAAAGTTTCCCGTGCGCCGGCGCCGCTGCGGTATGCGCTGCTTTCCGGCGCGGGGGTATTCCAGTGGTAAGCTTCGTTTGCGTTCTGGTCGCCGTTTGGTTTGCTGTTTTGCGCTTTGTTTTCCTTGTTATGTTCATCGTACATGATCCGGGCCTCCTTCAAGTTCCTTCCGATGCAGGAGGGAGCGGCGCAAATGCTGCGCGCTGCGTTTCTTACCGTCCTGCGATGGTGATATTGTATCGCGCATTTGTGTCTAAAGTGTGAAGAATTTATGCATATTTTTCAAACAAATTTTAAAGTGAGACACAGCGGAGGCATCCAATGATGCCTCCGCTGCATTGTGTGGGAAAACCGTGGCGGACAGTTCCGATCAGTTCTGTTTTTGGATCAGGCGAATCATGCGCCAGGTGGAATCGATTACCAGAATGCCGATGGCCAGAGCGCCCGCCATGGCCAGGGTATGCAGGCCCTCGGTGATGAAAGCGCCGGTGTTGCCCTGAATGCAGTATTCCATCGTGTGATAGATGCCCGCGCCGGGTACCATGGGGATAATGCCGATGAGGAGGTATGTGGTCACGGTGCGCTTCTGCACCCGGGCCAGCACTTCGGCATAGGCGGCCACTACCGCAGCGCTGACAAAGCCGGCGAACACATCTGGAAACGCCAGCAGAGTAATCAGATAAGCGAGCCAGCCCAACGCGCCGCCGGCGGCGGCCCAGAACAGAGGCGCGCGCCCGTGGAGGTTATAGAGTCCGCCAAAGCCGAGGCTGGCAATGAAGGCGTACAGTACCGGCAGGAAATAAGTCCAATCCATTGCTTTACCCTCCTTAAATCAGCGCCAGCACGATGCCGGTGCCCAGGGCGATGCCCGTGGCAATCAGCAGCGCTTCCACCAGCTTTGTAATGCCCGTCAGCCAGTCGCCCACAATGATTTCGCGCATGAAGTTGGTAATCATCACACCGGGCAGCAGCGTCATGAATACGCCGATGATGATTTCGCTGCGATGCACGCCAAAGCTGAGAAAGACGAAAAAGCATGCCAGCAGTGCGCTGAGGGCGCTGGCCAAGATGCTTTTATAAAAAAGGTTCGTATCCAGCTTGCCCATGCCGTACATGGCCACAGCCACCGCGCAGCCAATTACGGCTGCTGCAGCGCTGTCCAGCGCATTTCCGCCCCAAAACAGGGCGAAGCCGGCTGAACCCACTGCGTAGGAAAGTATTTGAAGGGGAAGGGAATACTGCGGGGCGCTTTCGATTTCATCGAGCCGGCGCAGGATTTCTTCGGTTGCGGGGCATTCCTGAGCAATGGAGCGGCACAAAGCATTCAGTGCATTCAGTTTTTCGAGATCCACACTTTTCATGCTGGAGGCGCGGGACATACAGGAGTGGGTTACGCCATCCTGATCGGTCAGATCGATATGCAGGTAGTTTGGAATCGAGAATACATGGCAGCTGCCCAGATCGTAGGCTTCGATCACATAATGCACGGAATTTTCCACCCGGTACGCTTCGGCGCCGGATTCCAGCAGCCCGCGGCCGATGCGGGATGCGATTTGCAGTAATTCTTCACAGGTCATGGCGCTTCCTCCCGGAGGATAGGTTTTTTCGGGGCGCAGCGTTGACGGCCCAGATCCCGGCGCATACCAGGGCCAGAGCGGCCAGTGTGGTCCAGCCCAGCAGCTGCGCGCCTTCCCGCAGCAGCAGCGCTGAGAGCGCCGCGCCGAACACCGGCGTCATAAAACTGAATACGGTGACACGGGACACGGGATTGTATTTCAGTAACACGCCCCACAACGAGTAGGCCACGGCGCTGATACAGGCCAGATACAGCAGCATCAGTCCCGCTGCGGGCGCGAGAGGGCCGACTCGTCCGCCCCAGGCAAAGCCGACGGCCATCATCACCACGCCGCCCAACAGGAACTGCCAGCCGGAAAGCAGTACCGGATCGTCCTCGGCACTATAGCGTTTCAGAAAAACAGAAGAAAAGGCGTAAGAGACGCTGGAGAGGAATACAAAGCCTTCTCCTGTGATCTGAAAGGCGCCGCCCAGACCGCCCTGACCCAGATTGACCAGCACCACGCCGGCAAAGCCCAGCACGCAGCCCAGGAGCTTGCGTCCCGTCAGCGTTTCCTGCCGGAAAAGGAGCGCGGCAATCAGCAGTGCTGCAAAGGCGTTGGAAGCGCCGATGATGGAACCTTTCACACCGGTGGTATGGGCCAGGCCGATATAAAAGAAGATGTATTGTAGGATGGTCTGCAGCAGGCTCAGATGTGCGATGTGGCGCCAGGTGCGTCGGCTGCGGGGCAGCAGGGGCCGCCGCGCGGCTGCGGAGCCGATGAGCACGGCCAGAACGCCCGCCAGAAAAAAGCGCATGCCGGCGAACAGCAATATGGAGGGGACATGGGCCGTATCCACGGAAAAAAGCATATAGCCGATTTTGACGCAGGGAAAGGCGCTGCCCCACAGGGCGCAGCAGATACCGGCCAGCAGGCATACTATAGGAAGCTTTGTCAGAGAAAAAGAAGGGGGCGTACTTTGTGTGCTCATACGCTGCCTCGTTTCTCGCGGTTGAGAAAATCGCGGATGCGGGTTTCACGGCCGGCAAAATAGCGGCCCTGCCAAGTTTCCCAACGGTCCAGCGTCTGGTCGATACCACCGAGAACACGCAGTTTGTCCGCTGTCCACAGCGGGGCGACAAGATCCTCTTTTTTCCCGTCTCCGGTGAGCCGTTCGATTACGGTTTCCGGCGGAAGCACTTCCAATTGGCAGCATACCAGCCGGATATATTCATCGCGGGACAGGGGACGGTACTTTTTTTCCCGGTACAGCGTTTCCATGGGGGTGCCCCGGAGCACATGGAGCATGTGGATCTTCACAGCCTCAGGCCTCAGCTGGCCGATATAGGCGGCGGATTCCAGCATCATCTGTTTTGTTTCCCCGGGCAGTCCGTTGATCAGATGGACGCAGATGCGGATGCCCCGGATTTTCAGGGCCTTATATGCCTCCATAAATTCCTGCAGATTGTAGCCGCGATTGATAATGCGGGCCGTGCGTTCGTGGATCGTCTGCAGGCCAAGCTCCACGGTGAGCAGCGTGCACTCTTTTAATTCCTTTAAATAGTCCATCGTTTCCGCGTTTAGCGCATCGGGGCGGGTGCCGATCGCCAGACCACAGATGCCTTCACACCGCAGTGCCCGCTCGTAGAGTTCCTGCAGGCGGGGCAGAGGAGCATAGGTGTTGGTGTGAGCCTGAAAATAGGCCACGGCTCTAGCCTCCGGATCTTTTTGACGCAGCCGGGCCATTTCCGTGGCAAGCTGATTCTCCAGCGGCACCTCCGGCGCGGCGGTGAAATAGCCGCTGCCGCTGCTGCAGAAAATGCAGCCGCCGGTGCCCTTGCTCCCATCGAGATTGGGGCAGGTGAAACCGGCGTCCAAAGAGGCTTTATAGAGCTTGTATCCCCGAGCCTGGTTTTCGAAGGCCAGGGTGTGGTAAAGTTTGTTTTCATAGGCGTAGGGAAAGTCGTAATTGATCATGGCGATCCCCTCTTTTCCATTGGTTTCTCTTCTCGTTTGATAATTTGGCAGATGCACTTCCGCCCTGTTTGCTCAGGCCTTTTTGGTGATCTTCCGGCCGCACTTGGGGCAGGTGATCTCAATTTTGCCCGCGCCTCTGGGCACACGCATGATGGCGCCACAGCCCCGGCAGCGGTAGTAGCGGTGTTCCCGGTCCTGACGGCGGCTGCGCCGGGCCTGGCGCGCTGCGCTGCACTTGGAAAGGAAGCGGCGATAGGCTGCGTTTTCTGCTTGCCGGGCCGGAATATTGCGCGAAAGGATGCGGAAAAAGGCCCACAAAATGATAGCCAGGCCCAGCAGCTGCACCAGAGGCAGATCACAGAAAATGCCGAAGATACAGATGCCGAGATAGATCAGCAGCAGGGTAAAGCCGAGTTCGTCGCTGCCGTAGCGGCCGGCCATAATGTTTTGCAGCCATTTTTTCATAGGGACATACCTCGCAGAACAGAAATCCTTCCATGTAAAATTCAAAGTTTGTTTACATTTTTTACCCCTTTGTCCATTGCATGGACATTTCAATTGTGCTATGATAATTAGCAATCGAAGGGCGAGAGTGCTAAAACGCGTTCTTATCGTTCCTATTATAATCACAATGCACGCAAAGTTCAAATTTTTCCTGCATTGTTCAAAATTTATTTACATTATAAACGCGCCGCCTGCCCTTTCGGCATACGGGCGCGGTCGTGTGGAGGTTGAAACGCAATGGCAAAGAAACAATTCAAGGCCGAATCCAAGCGCCTGCTGGACCTGATGATCAACTCGATCTACACCCACAAGGAAATTTTTCTGCGGGAACTGATCTCCAATGCCAGCGACGCCGAGGACAAGCTGTGCTATCTGGCGCTGACCGATGATCAGGTGGGACTGAGCCGGGGAGATTTCAAGATCGAGATCAAGGCTGATCCCGAGGCGCGGACACTGACTATCACCGACAACGGTATCGGCATGAGCAAGGAGGACCTGGAAAACAATCTGGGCGTGATTGCATCTTCCGGTTCTTACCGTTTCCGTCAGGAAATGGCCGAAAAGGATGAAAAGACCGAGGATGTGGACATTATTGGCCAGTTCGGCGTGGGCTTTTATTCGGCGTTCATGGTGGCGGACACCATTACTGTAACCACAAAAAAATACGGCGAAGAACAGGCCTGGCAGTGGAAATCCTCCGGTGTGGACGGTTACACCATCACCGAGGCCGAGCGCGATGGTGTGGGTACCGATATTGTCATGCACATCAAGGAAGACGCCGAGGGCGAGGATTATTCTGTGTTTTTGAAGGAGTATAAGCTCACGGAACTGATCCGCAAATACTCCGACTATATCCGCTACCCCATTCGGATGGCAGTGACCAAGCATCAGCGCAAGGAAGGCTCCCCCGACGACAAGCCCGAATACGAGGATGTAAAAGAGGTTGAAACCATCAACAGCATGGTGCCCTTGTGGCAGCGCCGCAAAGGTGAGGTGACGGACGAAGAATACAACAAATTCTATCAGGAAAAATTCTTCGACTATGTGGCGCCCCAGCGCACCATCCCCATCTCTGTGGAGGGCACTGTGACCTACAAGGCGCTGCTGTTCATTCCCGGCAAGACCCCTTATGATTTCTACACCAAGGACTATAAGAAAGGGCTGCAGCTCTATTCCGGCGGTGTGCTTATTATGGAGAACTGCGCCGACCTGCTGCCGGATTACCTGCGATTTGTCAAGGGTGTGGTGGATACGCCGGACGTGTCGCTGAACATTTCCCGCGAGATGCTCCAGCATGACCGGCAGCTGAAGGTTATCGCTGCCAACCTGAAAAAGAAGATCCTGGCGGAGCTGGCGAAAATGCTGCGCGAGGACCGGACGGGCTACGAAGCATTTTTCAAAAACTTCGGCCTTGATCTGAAGTACGGTGTGATTCAGAATTACGGAGCGAATAAGGACGAGCTGCAGGATCTGCTGCTGTTCCATTCCTCCACTGAGGAGACGCTGACCACGCTGTCCGAATACACTTCCCGTATGCCGGAGAGCCAGAAATATATTTACTATGCTGCCGGCGCCAGCCTGACCGCCATTGACTCCCTGCCCCAGACAGAACTGGTAAAAGCCAACCACATGGAGATTCTGTATTTTACCGAGCAGGCAGACGAATTTTTGACGGAGGCGCTGCGCACCTATGGCGAAAAGCCGTTCCGCAGCGTGCTCAACGACGATCTGGGTCTGGAGAACAAGGAAGCTGAGGAGAGCGGCGAAGGCGACCACAGCGCTGTGCTGGACTTTGTCAAGGAAACTCTGGGCGATCAGATCAAAGAGGCGCGGCTGTCCAAGAAGCTGGTCAACCACCCTGTGTGCCTGACGGCCGAAGGCGGCGTCAGCTTTGAAATGGAAAAATACATGCAGGCCGTTCAGCCGGAGATGGGCGTCAAGGCGGAGCGCGTTCTGGAGCTGAACGCGTCCCACAGCGCTTTCAAGGCGCTGGAAGCGGCGCTGGATGCCGGCGACAAGGACAAGGCAGCCGATTATATCCGCATCTTTTTTGCCCAGGCCCAGCTGATTGCGGGTCTGCCGCTGGAAAACCCGTCGGAGTATGCCGATCTGGTATGCAAACTGATGAAGTGATACAGAGCGGGACTTGCCGCGCGGAAGCTGCGGACTGCTTTGGATGAAATGAAAAGAAGGGGGGCAAAAGCCCCCTTCTTTGCTTTTGGGAATGATGCGGCGGACTTATAAAAAATCGTGCTGCGCCCCGCCGTCGCTGTCCAGCTTTTCCAGTACACAGACGATGGCTTCGATGCGCTGGAAACACTCTGCATCGGAGAGTGTGGGATCAGAGATGATTTCTTTGATCTGCCGGAGCGCCTGAAAACAGCGCAGTTCCACCAGCTGCGCTGGATTTTGCTGCAGCGTGGGAAAGGAAATCTGCATGGGATATTGCGAAAGAGGTTTCGTAAGAAGTTCTTGATAAAATGTTTCTTCTATGAGTGCTGTCATATTTCTCACCTCTAACGGATATTTTACTATCGAATGATAGTAAAATAAACATCATTGTTCGATAGTACATAAAGTAGGGCATGAGGTGAATGCTTTTATGTACTATCCGCGACTGAAAGATCTGCGTGAGGACAACGACCTGAAACAGAAAGAGATCGCTGCATTTCTGGGAATTGACCAGCGGGTATACAGCAATTATGAGACCGGGAAACGTGAAATTCCGGTGCATTTGCTGTTGAAACTGGCAGAATACTACCATACCAGTACGGACTATATTCTGGGGCTGACGGATGATCCATACACGGAGCGCTCCAAATAAAGCGGATTTCTTTTTTGAAAAAAATGAAAAAGGCTCTTGACAAACGACAGGTGGTTTAGTATACTAAAGCACACAAAGCAACAAACCAAACCTTTGAGAAAGAGAAGTAAGCAGAGCCATGGGATGTAAAGCGAGCCTTGGGCGGTGGAAGCAAGGCCTGAACATTCTGCTGAATGGGCTTTTGAGGGCGGCTTGAACCGGGACTGTTCCCGCAGTAGATGCCGACGGGTTCCCACCCGTTATCCATCGGGACACATATGATGGTATGTGGTGCGAGCGGACGCCGCGAGGCGTCAATTTGGGTGGTATCGCAGAAGCGAAGCGGCTTTTGTCCCATGGTTGGGGCGGAGGCTGTTTTTCTTTTATCCGAAAGGGCTGCCGGCAACAGCATTTCTCCATCTGCCATCCCAAATTTCTGTTTAAAGGAGAAAAAACCATGAAAAAGAACACGATGAAAAAGTTAACGGCTCTGACCTGCGCCGGCGCAATGTCCCTGTCCCTGGCGGCCTGCGGAAGCGGCGGCAATTCGGACCCCTCCTCTTCCGGCGAGGCCGGCGGCGCGGAAGGCGTGAAGATTGGCATTCTGCAATATGCCCAGCATCCTTCGCTGGATAACTGTTATGAAGGTGTGCTGCAGGGGCTGGCCGAGGCCGGTTACACGGATGGGGAAAACGGCGTGAGTATTGAGTTCCAGAATGCCAACGGCAGTACTTCCGACGCCGACCTGATGGCAAAGACCATGGTGTCCACCGGCTGCGATATGATCATTGCCGTTGCCACGCCTGCCGCTATGAGCGCTTATGCTGCAGCCAAAGATGCGGACGTGCCCGTAATTTACGCTGCGGCTTCCGATCCCATCGGTTCTGGTCTTGCCAAAGATCTTAATGCTCCGGAAACCGGCGCTTCGGGCACCAAAGACGCGCTGAATCTGGAGGGCCAGATGAAAATGATCCGTGCGTTTTTACCTGAGGCGGACACCATCGGTATCCTGTATACCACCAGCGAACCCAATTCCGTGGCGCATCTGAAAACGTTCCAGGAGCTGGCGCCGGACTATGGGTTTACCATCGAAGCGGTGGGCATCACCAATGAATCCGAAGTGGCTTCCGGTGCGGCGACTCTGGTGGCCAAAGGCGTGGACTGTGTGAACAATTTCACCGACAACAATGTGGTCAACAACCTTTCCACGCTGCTCCATGCCACCGACGAGGCCGGCATACCCGTGTTCGGTTCGGAGGAGGAGCAGGTGCGCAACGGCTGCGTGGCTTCGGAATCGCTGGATTATGTGGCTCTGGGCGCGGAAACCGGCGCGATGGCGGCCGCTGTGCTCAGCGGCGAGGCAGATATTATGACGCTGCCCGTTTCCGTGGTGGCCGAATCCACACCGGTCTATTCCGCGGCCAACTGTGCCAAGTTCGGCATCACGCTGCCGGAGGGATACAGCTCCGCCGCCAATCTCGATGAGGCGGAATAAAACGGAAATTTGTACATTTGCCTGCCGGGAAAGGCGCCTTTCCCGGCAGTTCTCCCTTTTCTCCGCAAGGGCGGAAAAAGGCAAACAGGAGGTAGAACGATATGGACGTCATCCTTTCCCTGCTCCAAAACGTCCTGGAGGAAGGCTTCATCTACGGCATTGTAGCCATGGGTGTATATATTACCTATAAAATACTGGATTTCCCGGATCTGTCGGTGGACGGCACCTTTCCGTTAGGCTGCGCCGTCACGGCAGCGATGATCGTGGCCGGCGTCAATCCCTGGCTGGCCTGCATTGCCTCTTTTGTGGCCGGCGCACTGGCTGGCTGCGTTACGGGGCTGCTCCATGTGCGGCTACGCGTTACCGATCTGCTTTCGGGCATTATTGTGATGACGGCCTGCTGGTCCGTGAATCTGATTATTTTGGGGGCCAACCAGCCCAATCCTCTTGCGGGCAATTCGCTGCTGCAGTTTTACAATCAGCCCACCATTTTTACGTCTTTCCCCATGACGCTGCTGCCCGATGCACTGTACCGCTGCCGGGTGCTGATCCTGGCCGCTGTGCTGGCCATTGTGGTCAAAGTGCTGATGGATGCGTTTTTGCGCACCAAGGGCGGTATGCTGCTGCGGGCGGCGGGGGACAATCCCCAGTTCGTCACGTCTTTGGGTCGTGACCAGGGGAATATGAAAATTCTGGGTCTTGCCATCGGCAACGGCTGCACGGCTCTGGCCGGCTCCATTCTGGCCCAGCAGGCCGAAAGCGCCACGGTGTCCATCGGCACCGGTATGGTGGTACAGGCGCTGGCCTCTGTCATCATCGGCGCCAGCGTTTTTGGACGCATCCGCCGTCTCAAGCCCACTTCGGCGGTGCTGCTGGGCACCATCCTCTACAAGGCGGTGCTGCTGATCGCCATGCTGTGGCTGCCGGCGGTGTTCCTGAAGCTGACCATGGCGGCGCTGTTTGTGGCGGCGCTGCTGACCGACCGCATTGGAAAGAAGAAGGGGGGCGTTGTTCATGGCTGAGGAAACCAAACGCGGCGGTGCGCCGCAGGAAGCGCTGCTGGAACTGCGCCATATCCGCAAGGTGTTCAACGCCGGCACCGTCAGCGAAATGGAAGTCTTTCATGATTTCTCCCTGACCATTCACAAGGGTGAATTTATTTCCGTGGTGGGCTCCAACGGATCGGGCAAAACCACCACGCTGAACCTGCTTTGCGGCTCCCTGACGCCGGATGCGGGGCAGATTCTTCTCCATGGAACAGATATTACAAAAATGCCGGAGTACAAACGTGCGGCGTTTTTTGGCCGAGTGTTTCAGGACCCGGCCAAGGGCACCTGTCCAACCATGACCATCTTGGAGAATATGTCTCTGGCGGATAACAAAGGCAGGCCCTTTGGTTTGGGCCGCGGCGTGAACCGGAAAAAGCTGGACGAGTACAAACAGCAGCTGGAGCTGCTGCACCTGGGGCTGGAGGATAAGATCGACCTGCCTGTAGGGGTGCTCTCTGGCGGTCAGCGTCAGGCGCTGGCGCTGCTGATCTCCACCATGACGCCCATCGAACTGCTGGTGCTGGACGAGCACACTGCTGCCCTGGACCCCAAAAGCAGCGAAAACGTCATGGAACTGACGGACCGTATCGTGCGTGAAAAGCAGCTCTCGGCCATTATGGTTACCCACAATCTGCGTTTTGCCGTGGAATATGGCACCCGTCTGCTGATGATGGACAAAGGCGCCTGCGTCATTGATTCCGGTCCCGACGGAAAAGCGGATTACAAGATCGACGATCTGCTGCACACGTTCAACCAGATTTCCATTGAATGCGGAAATTGAACTGCTGCTATATTCAGAAGACTGCTCCCTTCCAGCCTAAACGCTGGAAGGGAGCAGTCTTCATACCATTTTGCAGTGCAGATCAAAGACGCTCTGCTTAGCATTTTTTCTCATAGCCGTATTCATGCAGCACAAGGGTCTCGTCGATTACTTCGTCGTAAACGCCGGGCCTGCGCACAAAACCGCTTTTTTCATAAAGACGCAGCGCCGGCGTATTGCAGTCCACCACGAAAAGCCGCAGATCTTCCGCGCCGCGCTGCCGCGCTGTGCGGCACGCCTGTGATAGCATATACCCGCCGATCCCTTTGCCCATATAACGGACATTCACGGCAAAACGATCCAGATAAAGGGCCTTTGCGCCGGAATGCTCCCAATCAATGTGTGCTGCGCCTGCATTCTCGCCGCACAGGGCAAAGGCGGATACGATGTCCAAGCGGTGCAGCAGAAGGTACAGCCGGCCGTTTCGGATGTCTTCCTCCAGAAAATCGCAGGGATAGCGCTCGTCCCATATCTCGATGCGTTGGGCGTTCATGTGATGCACGATTTTCCGGTAAACCGTTTTGATCTGCGGAAGATCCTGCATGGCGGCTGCCCGGAATGTCAAAGGGAGGTTTGCCGCTGGCCTTTCACTCAGCATGGCGTCTTCCCTCTGGTGCGTTTTGGGAAAAGACCTCCTCGGCGTAGCGTACTGTGCTCATGGCATCCCGGCCGTAAAAATCCGCGCCGATCTGACGGGCATAGCTGGCCGTGAGCACTGCGCCGCCCACGGCCACGCGGCAGGTGGGCCGCTCCTGCCGCAGCAGGCGGATGGTTTCTTCCATGTAAGGTACGGTGGTGGTCATCAAAGCGCTCAGCCCAACGAAGTCGATGCCTTCCCGCCGGGCGGTTTCCACTATGGTTTCCGGGGCCACATCCTTGCCCAGATCCAGCACGTCAAAGCCATAGTTTTCCAACAGGGTTTTCACAATATTTTTGCCAATGTCATGCACATCGCCCTTCACGGTGGCCAGAATCAGACGCCCTTTGCTTTCCTGGGCTGTGCCGGAGGCGTTCAGGTGCGCCTTGAGCACGTCAAAGGAAGCTTTGGCTGCATCAGCGCTCATCAGCAGCTGGGGGAGAAATACGGTTTTTGCCTCGAACCCCGCGCCCACCTCATCCAAAGCAGGGATCAGCTCGCCGTCGATGATCGAAAGGGGGGCGGTGCCGGCGGCCAGCAGGGCTTTGGTTTCCTCTGCGGCCTCATGGGACAACCCCTTCAAAACGGCCCGGCGCAGCGTCCGCTCCTGGCTGGACGGCGCGGGGGTGGGAGTTTCTGCCGCGGCGCTGTAGTGAGCCACATAGGCCGCGCAGTGGTCGTCAAAACCCAGCAGGGCACAATAGGAACGATAGGCGTCCATAATGGCGGCCTCGCCGGGATTGACGATGCCGGCGGACAGGCCACGGCCCATGGCCAGCGTGAAAAATGCTGCGGTAATTTTTTCGCGGCGGGGCAGGCCGAAAGAGATGTTGGATACGCCCAGCACGGTCTGCATGCCGAGCCGGTGGCGCACATAGTCCAGCGTTTCCAGCGCCACGGCGGCATTGTCCGGACCGGTGCTGACGGTCATTGCCAGTGCGTCCACGATCAGATCCTGTTCAGATAGACCATAGGTTTTGGCGGTGGCCAGAATTTTTTCGGCGATGGCGATGCGCCCTGCGGCGGTGGAAGGGATACCGCCTTCGTCCAGTGTCAGGGCCACCACAGCCGCGCCGTACTTCTTGGCCAGCGGGAAGACGGCGGCCATGCTCTCTGCGCCGCCGTTGACGGAGTTGATCAGGGGGCGGCCGTTGTAGATGCGCAGCGCGCGCTCCAGGGCCACGGGATCTGAGGTGTCCAGCTGCAGCGGCAGATCGCATACAGCCTGCACTGCCTGCACGGCCCGGCAGAGCATGTCCGGCTCGTCGATCTCGGGCAGGCCCACATTGAGATCCAGAATCTGTGCCCCGGCGTCGGCCTGGGCCAGGGCTTCGCGGCAAAGATAGTCCATATCGTTCCGGCGCAGCGCTTCTTTCAGAGCTTTTTTGCCGGTAGGATTCAGTCGTTCACCGATGATGAGGGGGGCGCGGCCAAGCTCTGCGGTATGGGTGTAAGAGGCGGCCAGCGTATGCCGGTGCGCGGGCGGCGGTACGACAGTACAGCCGCGGCAGGCGCGCACCATGGCGGAAATATGCTCCGGCGTGGTGCCGCAGCAGCCGCCCACAATAGCGGCGCCGGCCTCCAGCAGAGCGCGGCAGTCTGCGGCAAAGTCCTCCGGTTCCACCAAATAGCAGGTCTGCCCCTCTACCACCACGGGCAGCCCGGCATTGGCGCTGACAGCGATGGGAAGGGAGCACGCTGCGCGCAGCTGCGGCAGCAGAGCCAGCATCTGTTTCGGGCCAAGGCCGCAGTTCAGGCCGATCACGTTGGCGCCCAAGCCCTCTACCACGGCGGCTGCGGCAGGGATATCCGCGCCGGTGAGCAGCTTCCCGCTTTCATCAAAGGTCAGCGACACCAGTACTGGCAGCGTGGAATGCTCTTTGGCTGCCAGCAGCGCCGCTTTGGTTTCGTAGATGTCGCTCATGGTTTCAATGACGATCAGGTCGGCCCCGGCGGCTGTGCCGGCCTCAATCTGTTCGGCATAAGCAGCATAGGCGTCCTCAAAATCCAGATCGCCGTATGGTTTGAGCAGCTTTCCTGTGGAGCCGATATCCAGCGCTACCCAGGCACAGTTCTCTGCTGCCTCTTTGGCCAGACGCACACCGGCGGCAATCAGCTCGGCAGAGCGGGGCGCCCAGTCCTCCAGCTTGTAGCGATTGGCGCCGAAAGTGTTGGCCAGGAGAATGTCGGCTCCGGCGGCGCGGTAGGCGCGGTGAATGTCGCGCAGGACTTCCGGATGGGTGATGTTCCAGCTTTCCGGCAGCTCGCCCGGGCTGAGGCCCCGGCTTTGCAGCAGCGTGCCCATGGCGCCGTCAAAAAACATCGGGCGTGTATTCAGCGCTTCTAAAAATGACTGCATGGCGTTATCCTTCCCGCCGGAAGGGGCAGTCTATCCTGCCGCAGTTCCGGCATTTGCGAAAACTTTTTTTGGGTTCGGCGGAGATCCCGATCACTGCGGTGACAGACTTGCTGGGGGTCATAATGAAATGTTCATTCAAACTAAGCCCCAGCCGTTTAGGCAGTTCCAGCAGGCGGAAAAAATCCGCCTGCCGGGAAAGAGACAGGTCGCCGTAGCCCGGCGAATAGCGGGGACGCAGGTACAGCCCCCGTGCTTCGTACTCGGTGCTCAGAGCCTCCTGCACATCGTCGCAGTATTGTTCGATCATGGCCGCGCCGGCAGCGTGCACCATAGAGCCCCGCGCCATGGAGCGCAGGCTTTCCATGCGGGCCATACGGTCCGCCTCTACGCCCAGGGTAGCGGCGAACAGCAGCAGGGAAGAGCAGCCTTTCAGGTGTCGGACAAGGTCGGTGCCATCAAACGTTATGCCGCCGAAGGAAACGGAGGTGTCCGCCACGGAGCAGGGGTATTCCTGCCATACGGACCGGGGCGTTATACACTGTTCCATACTCTGGCATACGCTGCGCACTTCGGCGCACAGAGGCTCTTCGGCCCGGGATACGCCCAGATAGCGCAGGACTTCGTTCTCCGGAATGACGGTCATTGCAGGATCTCCGAGAGATTGGCCATGATGCTCCCGGCAATCTCAGGCTTGTTCATGGTGTAAATGTGCACATGATCCACACCGTTGGCCAGCAAATCGATGATCTGTTCGGTGGCGTAGGCAATGCCCGCCTGCTTCACAGCAGCGGGGTTACCCGCAAAGCGGTCGATGATGGCGCGAAAGCGGGCCGGCAGCTGGCTGCCGGACAGACTCATGATACGCTTGATTTGGGAAGCATTGGTTACGGGCATAATGCCTGCTATCACCGGAATGTCAATGCCGGAGCGGCGGAGTTTGTATAGATAGCTGTACAGTTCGTTGTTGTCAAAAAACATTTGGGTCGTTAGAAATTCACAGCCGGCGTCCACTTTATATTTGAGATTCTCGATGTCTTCATACAGTGTGGCCGATTCCGGATGACCCTCAGGGTAGCAGGCGCCGCCAATGCAGAAACCGCCGAACGTGCGGATCTCTTCCATCAGTTCGCTGGCATGATGGTAGCCGTCCGGGTGCGGAAAGGCACCGTCTCTGGGCAGATCGCCCCGCAGGGCCAGGATGTTTTCAATGCCAAGTTTTTTCAGATCCTCCAGCGAGGCGCGCACCTCGTCCCGGGTGGCGGCCACACAGGTCAGGTGGGCCAGTGCTGTAATGCCGTTGATGTTCTGCACCTCATTGGCCATGTCGGCGGTGGTGACGCCGCCGTTGCCGCTGCCGCCGGCGCTGCAGGTGACGGACATATAAGCCGGGTGCAGCGCTGCCATGCGGCGCACTACGCTGGGGGCGTCCAGCAGAGCGGTGCCGGGTTTGGGCGGAAACAGTTCGCAGGATACTGTGGGGCGATTGGACTGCAGCAGTTCGGTCAGTTTCATGCTGCGCCTCCTCAGTTCAGTTTGGCCAGTTCAGCCAGCACATCCACCTCCGGGTGCTTTTCGCCCGGCTGCTCGCCGATGGCGGCGCTGTTCAGCAGTTGGTTGAGCGTAAAAGTGCTTGTCAGCTGGTTGTAGGTTTCTGCGGACAGGATGACCGTGTCACCTGCGCCGTTTTCATCGGCGATATATACCGGCTCGTTGTGTTCATGGACATAGGCCGAAATTTCTTCGTACTGTTCCAGTAATTCCTGTTTGCTTCGCAGCAGGGACATTTATATCAGCCTCCTTGGTTTGGATAGAATGAAACATAGTGTTATTATAGGGATTGCGGGAGCATTGTGCAAGGTTTTTCACGCAAAAATTAAAAAACTCCCGGCCGGTGGGCCGGGAGGCGCGGTCAGTGTGTTTCTTCCATGGCCCTCAGCCACAGGTCAGCGATGGTTTTCATGCCGTCGGCATGAGGATGCGCCACGTCGATAGCGGCGTATTCCACGCCGCTTTTGGCCAGATCGGCTACATGACAGCCTTCGGCGTCAGCTGCGGCGCGGATGATTTCGTTATATCCGTCCAGCGGGGCGCTGACTTCTGCATTGTAGTAGGTAATTTCTTCGTCTTTTACACAATAGCTCCACAGCAGCGTGCCGCACCAGATTGCGGCATTGGGATAATTGCGGCGCAGCTTTTGCAGCATCAGGCGGTAATCCCGGTCAAATTCATGCAGGGGGATGCCGTAGCCGGCGTCGTTGGTGCCCATATAAATGAGAATTATATCTGGATGGCCAAGATGAGACGTGCGATGATCGCTGCAACCGCTCAGATAGTTCGGGGAGCGGTGAAAGCGGTCGGTGATAGCTGCGGCGGTGCCGGCGGGAGTGTACCGGTCACTATTCGATACTGTGGTGCTGGAAAAGGAATCGTTGACGTCCAGCACGCCGTCCAGCCCCCGGATGACCCGCATCCACCAGGTGTCTTCCACGCCGCGCAGTTCCGCCATAGCCATGGCGAATAGATCGTAAAATACGCCGTCGGGAGTGGTATAACCGGAAAATGTGCTGATGGAATCCCCCAGCACGGAAATTTTTTTCATTGCAAAGTTGCCCCTTTCTGCGTTGACAAAGACTGCCGCATTGGGTACAATAATCCATATGCTGCGGCGCAAAAGCGTAGTTGGGTTTGTCTGTATTATAACAGGACTTCCCGGCGAGCACAAGGCGCAGATTTTACACTTTCCCGGAGGGAATGTGACAGGATCTTCCGGTGAAAGCCAGTGAATTGCGGCGCCTGCAGCCAGACCGTTTTCGAATATGCCTCCGTAGTTCAGTTGGACAGCAGTGTTTGCCTCTGGAGCGCACCAGCTGTGAGGCGGCATGGGGGCGGAACCATTTCATAATTTGTATGCGCCAGTAGCTCAGTTGGAGAGAGCACGAGCCTCCTAAGCCCGGGGCCGCAGGTTCAAATCCTGTCTGGCGTGCCAAACTTAAAGCTGCATCAGCCTCCGGCTGGTGCAGCTTTAAGTTTGGGGCAAAGACGGGGAAGGATCGAACAGGACGGCGCACCGCAGTACGCAAAAAACATTTCGGGGGAATGTTTTTTAGTCCGCGGGTAGATTCCCGCCGCCTTCACCAAGTTGGAAGCTACATTTTTAGTCTTTGGAAAGAGGCTGAAATGTAGCTTTTCTTTCATACAGATTTGGAAATCAACACAATTTTCTGTTTGTGCAGCCTATGGACAGAATTGTCCATTTACTTTTCATTTTTATCCATGTATCTTAACATTAGAGAGAAAAAGGAGGCGCTCTATGTGAAAACTACTGGACAAAAAATTAAGTCCCTTCGTATTGCTCTGGGGTTAAGTCAGGAACAGCTGAGCGAGGCTATTGATGTTGCGCATAAGTCAATTTATCGTTACGAAACAGGAAAATCCTTGCCCGATACAACTACCTTGGTAAAATTAGCAACTTATTTTGATGTTTCGACAGACTATTTGCTTGGATTGTCCGGTTTAAAAAATCAGAGCAAAGAAGAATACGGAAAGATTCGCCAATCCGGAAAGTACAACGAAATATATAAGCACTACCTTCAGAGCAGAGAGCGACATGATTTTAATAACAATGAGACATACTTTTGGATCTTTTCAACACGGCAGGATGGGGAGATTATATATGGCGGACAGACCGAGTGGTGTGGCTGGAGAGATGAAACTAAAACAGTTGAGATTCGAAAGCTGAGGCCAGTTATTCCCGAGATTGCATATAAATGGTGCTGTCAGCTTTATTCCAAGCCAATGATTATATCCAGTGAATACGATGCGGCAGTCTTTCGCATTTTTGGAGGGCAGGCTATTATCAGTCAAGAAATCTGCGATACATGTTTTCCGGAATTGGTAGCGTTTCAAGGCCCGAACCCTCAATATAATCTGGACATTCTGGAACCCCCTTTTTGAATTTGGACGTTCCGTCTCCGAAAAAATATCAACCATATCGGTTTTGTTTGTTTTGCAGCGGTTGTTGTATAGCGATCATGATTGGTGTGGGACTTACCGTAAGGGAGAGAAAGTCCTGCTGCTGGATGTAGACTTGCAGGGGACTTTAACAAGCCGGCCAAGGCGTAATTTCGGGTCGGATTTCGTATCCGGCGCGGTGGTCCTCCCGAAGGTTTTGCACCGTAATTCCTTCCATAATTCAGCGGCTCGCCGCTTGCTTTTTTATAGGCCGCTGACAGGGCATCCGCGGGCCCACTACAGGACACTGGGCGGACGAATTCGAGTGGATGCCGACCATGGGAGTCATGGCAACCAGGGGTGTGATGATGCCTTTCTGGAAGAAAAAATTTGTGCGAAAGCAACAGTTTCATTGGTGTTGCGGCCGCTGCATGGATGGTGCCGCATACGTTCTTGGAAGTGCTTGCAGCCGGGAGACCAGATGCAGGCGACAAAACAAATGGAGCGATTTGCGGAACAGGTGAAGTCCGTCCTCTCCGGCGGCAGCGGAAGTCGCGGCCTGACAGTAAATGGAGATACGCCATACAAGGATGCCATGGCAATGCCGTTCCGCTTTGCGTTTGGCACATTCCGGAAACGCCCAGATCAAACTGATGAAGGCTGTACCTCTTTAGCTGCAGAAAGCGTTCTGTTCTGTTTCAAACGTTTGTGCAGTTCAAGCAGCCTGTCTGGGATCCTTACTGGATTCTTTCGGGGCCGGGAAAGGCGGAATTTGCTGTATACCCTGCGTCCCTTTCGATGTGGAAAAAAGTTGCATTGGACAAGGCAGATACGATATAATACAAGAGCGGTTTTGGCCGCGGATTTTTTTGGAACGGGGAAACAGTATGTATCGCTTTGTGTTATTTGATTTGGATGGCACGCTGACGGATTCCCGGGAGGGAATCTTCAACAGTGTGCGCTACAGCTTGGATAAACTGGGACGGCCCTGCCCGCCCTACGAAACGCTGCTGCGCTTTGTCGGCCCGCCTCTGTACGACTCCTTTGAGCGCTACTGCGGCATGGATGCACAGGAGTCGCACCGTGCGGTGAACGTGTTCCGCGAACGCTATGAAACCATTGGCTGGGCAGAGAATAAAGCGGCGCCCGGCATGGTGGAGCTGATGCGCTGCCTGAAGGAACAGGGGCGAACGTTGGCCGTGGCATCTTCCAAACCTGAGCGCAGCGTGGTGCCCATTGTGGAGAAGTTTGGCTTTCAGCCCTATTTGGACGCCGCCTGCGGCAGCGATGGGAAAAGCGAAGCGAAAACCGATGTGATCCGCAAAGCCTTCGCCCGGTTGGGGATCGATGGAGAGAGACAGAAACAGACGGTGATGGTGGGTGACCGCAAATATGATGTGGAAGGGGCGGAGGAGTGCGGCATTCCCTGTATTGGCGTCACCTTTTTTGATTTTGCTCCGCCGGGAGAACTGGAAGCATCCTCTGCTGTGGCCGTATGCGCAACGGCAGAGGAATTGAAGGCAGTATTGCTGCGGGAAACGGACTGAAAAGGAGAAAAAACCATGGATATTCAGGCGATTCTGAAAACAGTGGATCATACGTTGCTGCGGCCTGAGGCCACCTGGCCTCAGATCAAAGCGCTGTGCGACGAAGGAGTGCGTTATGGCGTGGCGACGGTATGCGTCCCGCCGGCCCATGTGGCCAACGCAGCACAATATCTCAACGGAAACCTTCCGGTGTGTACTGTCATTGGGTTTCCCAATGGCTACAGCACAACCTATATGAAGTGCCTGGAGGCGCAGGACGCACGGCAAAACGGCGCCGAAGAGATTGATATGGTGATCAATCTGGGCTGGGCGAAAAACGGGCGTATGGAATGGGTTGGCGAAGAGATTAAAGCCGTTAAAGGCATTTGCGGTGAGCATGTGTTAAAGGTCATTATTGAAACGTGTCTTTTGACTGAAGAAGAAAAACTTCAGCTTTGCGAAGTCGTTTCCAACTCCGGGGCAGACTTTATCAAAACATCCACCGGTTTTGGCGGCGGCGGAGCCACATTTGAAGATGTGGCGCTGCTGAAAGCGCACATCCGTCCAGGGCTGAAACTCAAGGCCTCCGGCGGCATTGCTTCTCTGGAAGATGCAGAACGGTTTCTTTCTTTGGGTGCAGACCGGTTGGGCACGTCCAGAGTAGTCAGGGCGGTACAGGAGCTGGAAGCGCAAAAAACCGCAAAAGAGAAATCCAAAACGTAATTATTGGTTTATATATTGCAAAATGGAATGAAACTATATGCGAAAGAGCGGCCTGCCAAAAACGGGCCGCTCTTTTCTGCATGAACCGTATGACGCTTTTTGAGATTTTATTGAACTATAATTATAGTATTGACTTTAATAAAATGAAAGTATATACTAAATATAGTGAAAGGAGCGTGCGGGGAGTGGCCATAGAAATCATTCCTGAGTGGATGGGAGAATTGGAAGAGGAGGATCTGGCGTTTATCCGGCGCTTTTTGCTGGCGTCCGGGTCGCTTAAAGAGGTGGCACGGCAGTATGGCGTTACCTATCCCACAGTACGGCTGCGGTTGGACCGGTTGATCCAGAAAATCCAAATCAGCGAGCATACTGCGGCGGAGCCGTATATTGCGCTGATCAAACGCTTGACGGTAAATGACAAAATGGATGTGGATACGGCAAAGCTTTTGATCCACGAATACAAGAAACTGCACAAGGAGGAATCGGTATGAGAATCATGACGTTTGCGCTGGTGGGCGTTCTGCTGTTTTTGGTGGCCATGGTGGTTTTGCAGATTTTTCTTTCCCGCAGGGAAAACAAATGGGCGGGACGAATACTGCCGATCATCACGTTTGGTTCTTCGCTTGTTATGATGCTGAATGTGGCGCATACGGGGGATCTGTGGCAGACGGCCGGTGCGCTGATCAGTGTGTTTGTTGCGGGCAATATTCCAACAGCAGTGCTGCTGGCGATTTACTTTGCCTGCCGCGATGCGCAGCGGCGGCGAAAGGAATTGAACAAAATGAATGCGCAGGATCTGGAATAAGCGGGACAGCGGAAAAATCACGCTTGACATAAGCGGTCGATTGTTATAGACTCAAGATGAAGTCTACAATAATCGACCGCTTGCGGTTTCAGAAAGGAGATGCGGCAATGGAACTTTGTCCGCAGTGCCGGAAGGCGATGGAGGAAGGCTATGTGCTCAGGGCCAATACTTATGGGACGATCCGTGTAGAACGGGGAATCGCGAAAAAAGGCGGCGTCCGGGCGGCGGTGTGTCCGTCGTGCGGCATGCTGGTGCTGCGTATGGAGCGGGAGTGAAAGAGGGGGGATGGACAGTTGGAAGCTGTGTGACAGCGAGTATCGGTTTATGAATGTGGTGTGGGACAGTGCGCCGGTGCCTTCGGGAGAACTGGTGGCCCTGTGTGCCCGGCAGCTGGGCTGGAAAAAGTCCACGACCTACACCATGGTAAAAAAACTGGCTCAAAAGGGGCTGTTGCGCAATGAAAACGCTGTGGTCACGGCGCTGGTGCCCCGGGAGGATGTACAGGCGGAGGAAAGCGCCGCCTTTGTGGAGCGCACTTTCGGCGGATCCCTGCCGGCGTTCCTGGCGGCCTTTATGGGCGGCCGGCCGATCAGTGACGAAGAGGCCAAACAGATTCAGGCATTGATCGACGAACACCGGAAGGGGTGAGCGGGGTGCTGAGCGAAGTGTTTGTGCAGGTGTGCTGGATGTCGATCACGGCGCTGATCGTGGCCGTGCCGGTGATGCTGCTCCTGTTGGGGCTGGATGCACTGCATGTACCCAAGCGCTTTTCAAACCTGCTGTTTGCTCTGGTGTTGCTGCGGATGGTGTTTCCCGGAGCGCTGCCTTCCGATTGGAGCCTGTTTAACGCGCCTTTTATCCAGACAGTGCAGCAGGAAGCCATGCCGCCGGTGGACGGACCCAGCGGGACATATGAAATTGCGGTGGAGGGTACGGAGGCGTTTCAGCGCGCTGTGGAAGCGGGCGTTGTGCCGGAACCGGGTCTTCCGGATCATCCGGATTCCATCCAAGCGGTCTTTTATCAGGAGATGGACGGCGCCATCCGGCCGGCCGACCGGGCCATGGATACCTGGGTACCGGTGTTGGCAAAGGTTTGGCTAAGCGGTATGCTGCTCTTTTACGGATTAACGTTGCTTTCGTATCTCCGCCTGCGGTACAGACTGCGTTTTGCGGTGAAACTGGAGGGGAACGTCTATGTGTGCGACCGGATTCCCTCGCCCTGCGTAGCCGGGTATTTCCGGCCCAGAATTTATCTGGTGCCCCGTTTGAACGAAGAGGAACGGAGCCATATCCTGGCACACGAACGTGCCCATCTGCGTGCCGGGGATCATTGGGCCAAGCTGATTGCCTGGCTGGCTCTGGGAGCGCATTGGTTCAACCCGTGGTTGTGGGGCGTGCATCATGTATATTGCACGCAGCTTGAACTGGCCTGCGATGAACAGGCAGTGCGCACACTGGGTATACAGGAGCGGACGGCTTACAGCCAGACACTGCTGAATCTGGCCTATGACCGGCGTTTCCGCTGGCTCAATCCGGTATCGTTCACCGAGGGCGGCACAAAAGAGCGGGTACAGAATGTGCTGCGGTTTCGCAATGCCAGGCCGGCAGCGCTCCTGTTGGCTGCGGCCGCAGTGATTGTCATGGCGGTGATCTGCGGCACGGGCGGCGCACGAAGCGATGTCCTGGCGGCGGAGGAGCCGGTCGCCATTGTCACCGACCATACCGGGCGGCTGACCCAGGACCAGATTCAGGCCCTGGCCGTGGGGGAATGGGCGTACACCGGGTTCAGCGAGGATCTGGACTGGATCAATACCAGGTCGTTTTTTGCTATGGAAGTGCTGAGTGTGGAGCAGAGCGGGGAACGCTATACGCTGGAAACCCTGCAGGGAAATGTCCTTTTTTCCTGGCTGCTCCACGGGACGGATTATGAGGACGGCGTCGCGGTAGCTGCCTTCGGCATTCCGTGCGCCTTGCGGACGGACTATCTCTGGCGGGATGGCCAATTTATGTATTTGGGCAGCGAGAGCGTGGGCGAAACGCCGCAGTTGGGCGATGCGGCGTTTGACCTGTCCGGATGTTCTGAGCGGGCAAGAGAAACCGCGGAAGCGTCCGGTGCGGGGATTGCCACACTGATGGAAACCCTTTGCCGTCAGGCGGAGGTGTGGTATGGCTGTGAGGCGTTCAACAATGATTGCTTTTATGAAGGGCGCGTCGGCGGATGGAATATCATGCCCAATGGAAGCTGGATTTTTTATGAGTACCGGGACGGGGACCGCGAGGAAAACGTCCGGCAGTGCGAGGGAAATTTTGTCGCGTTAAGCATGCTGGCGGATACGCCGGCGGGTACAGACCTTTCCGGCTGGAGCCACGAACAGGTGGCGTGGGCCCTGGCTGGGGCCGGGGGCGCGTTTGCGCAGGAAGCGGCGGAAGAGCTCTATAGCCGTCTGTGCGCTGCTCCGGAGGCGGTGCTGCGGGAAATTACCGCTTTGGGGCAAAGCCGGCGCAGTGCTGTGCTCTGGCATTTAGCCGGCGAAGCGTGCGCTGGAAAAGCATCCGATGACGAAAGAGACTGGATAGAAGGACTGAATCGCCTTTCTGCTCTGCCGCCAGCGGTGCAGGATACGGCGCAGCGGTTCGAGCAGTACTGCGACGTCCGCCGCTCCGGCGCTGCAGCGCCGCCGGAGGACAAGGGAACAGGCGATACCTGGGCCGTATCCGGGCCGACTGCCATCGACAGGCAGATGGAGCGGGTGATCGATTATACCGAATAATTGACGGCGGAGCAGGCTGTGACGCTGGCGGGATTCACAACGGGTGGCAGGCGCTGTGAGATGGATCTGTGCAGTGCCGGCGCATACACTCTGAGAAAAGAAAGAGATGTGGACGGGGAAACAGGAGTTAATATCTACCGGGGCGATTCTTAAAAAAGATAAGGCAGAGCGGAGCACAGAAAATGCTGTGCTCCGCTCTGCTTTATCCGCAGGGGAAAACGGTGAACAATGCAAAAGCCAACACGGCGGAAAAAAGCCCCTGCAGAAATTTCCCGACGAAATATGGTTTGCAGGAAAGGTCTGTTTCCAATACAAACAGCAGGCTCTGACAGTGTACCGACAGCCCGCCCCAGCCGAGGAGAAAGGCGGCCAGGGCGGCGGTGCCGGGGGTGAGCGGCGCGCCCTGCATGCAGGCTGCGCCGGTGGATAGTTCGAGAAGCCCCGCAAAAAAAGCGGTGGACAGATGCTCTGTCATGCCAAAGGGAGACAGCGCCGCTTCCAGAGCGGCAGCGAGCAGATGCAGCAGGCCCGTCAGGGAAAGCAGGCGTAAAGCGATCATAAAAAACAGAACAAAGGCGCAGATATTGAGCACTGCCAAAAACGAGCCGGTGACGGCTTCGGTGAAAAGCTGCGCCAGGGGCGGCACGTCTGGGCTGGCGGCAGGCTTGGTGCCATGGGTGCACAGCGGGTCGGAGCCACCATAGAAACGGAACAGGAAACCAACCAGCAGCGCTGCGGCAATATGAACCATATAAAGCCGCATTCCGGCGGAGGCGGAGCCGAACACACCGATGCCCACCACGCCCAGCAGAAAGCCGGGGCCGGAGTTGTTGCAGAACGCGAGCAGCCGCTGGGCCTCGCTGCGACGCAGTGTGCCCTGACGGTACAGCGCTGCCGTTGTCCGCACGCCTACGGGGTACCCGCCGGCAAAGCCCAGAGCCAGCACGGCTCCGCAGTCTCCACTCAGCCGGAATATGGGCCGCATCAGTGGGGAAAGAGCCCGATCCAGTGCTGCCGTGGGAAGGAGCGCCGTCAGCAGAGCAGAGAAAACCAGAAAAGGAAACAGGGATGGCACAATGGTTTCGCTGCATAGCCGCAGGGCTTCCCGCACGGCTTCCATGGCCGGGGCGGGACGAAGCAGCAGCAGCGCAGCGCTCAGCGCACACAGAAGAAAAAACCATTGCCGCGCCTGCGGCGGGTGTGAAGATCGCGGCATTTTTTGTTCCCCCTTGCAAATTGGTCTTGCTCACTCTATGACGTACCTGCAGAAAAAATGAACGCTGGACAAGCAAGAGCCGCCTCTTTGCTGCATACAGTAGCTCAAGCAAAGGAGTGGCGACATGAACCGATTTGAAGACAGCGATATTCTGACCAAAACAGCCGAGCTGCTGGATCTGCCCATGGATGTGGTGGCGGGCCTTCCGAATCTGGAGCTGCTGGGGGACCGGCAGTTGTTTCTTTCACACCATCAGGGGATCTTATCGTACAGTGACACAGCTATTGATGTGAATTGCGGCGCACTGCTGGTGCGTGTGCGGGGGCGGGGACTGCAGCTGTTGTCCATGACCGGCGACGAAATGCGCATTGGTGGGACTATTGAAGGGATTGAACTGACGAGGTGAAACATGTTCCTGAATGTTGTAAACCTGCTTTCGGGCACGGTGGCTATCACGGTGGAAAGCGGATTTCCCGAACGGGTGCTGAACCTGTGCTCGGCTCATGGCTTGGCCTTTTGGGACATGGCGTGGCACAGCCCTACCTGTTTTTCCATGAAATTGAGCCGGAAGAGCTATCTCCGGTTGCGCCGCCTGGCCAAAAAACTCGACTGCGACATTTCTGTGGAGAAAAAAACGGGCGTTCCTTTTTTTGTGGGCCGCTTTCGGCGCCGCTATTTTCTGCTGGCAGGACTGATCCTGTCTCTGGGATTGCTGTTTATTGGATCTTTCTTCGTTTGGGATTTTGAGATCGAGGGCAATGAGACGGTTTCCGATGAACGTATTCTGCGGGCGCTGGAGAAAGAGGGGGTGCGTTACGGCACTTTTGGGCTTGGCATTCATCCGGAAACGCTGAAAAATCATATTTTGATGGAAATCCCGGAGCTGTCCTGGATGACGGTGAATGTGAACGGGTTCCGCGCAACGGTGATCGTGCGCGAGCGAACGCCGGTGCCAGAGCTGCGCGACGAACACACCGACGCCAATGTGGTGGCGAAAAAGGACGGTCTGGTGACGCTGGTGCAGCTCTATGGCGGTCACGCCGAGGTGAGCAAAGGAAGCACCGTGACGGAGGGTCAACTGCTGATCAGCGGTATTGCTGACATCGGGGATCTGGGGGCCTATATCACCCGGGGCGAGGGAAATGTCTGGGCGCGCACCTGGTATGACCTGACGGCCCTGCAGCCCGAAACCGTAGTGGAAAAAGCGTATACCGGACGGAAAAAACAGGTGTTTACCCTGATTTTTGGAAAACAGCGCATAAAAATCGCGCCAGGCAGTAGCATTTCCTATGCCAATTATGATAAAATAACAAAAACGAAACGCCTGCGCCTGCCAGGCGGTGTGGCTACGCCGCTGGCGCTTGAGTGCGTCACGGTGCGGGAATATGAGCCGGTGGAACGCGCGCTGAGCGCCGAGGAGGCCCAGAACCGTGCCGACGAAGCTCTGCAGCGGCAGCTTGCAGACTGCATGGAAGAGGGCGGCAGCGTGAAAAGCAGCACACTGAGCGTGAAGAAAAGCGGCGCGGCCTATGCTGTGACGCTGCATGCCGAATGCGAGGAACAGATCGGGATGACTGTAGCGCTGGCGGAATAGACAAAACCGGAGGAGATTGTTCAGCATGGTGGAACAAAGGATGAGCATCGGAAGGATGGAAGAGGCCATCAATGTATTTGGTTCTTTCGATGAAAACATACGCCTGATTGAAAGCGAACTGCATGTGGCGGTGACGAACCGCGATGGGGAGCTGAAGATCACTGGCGAAGCGGAGAACGTGCTGCTGGCTGCCCGCGCATTGAAGGCGCTGCTGGCTCTGTCGGCCAAGGGTGAGCCGATCAACGAACAGAATGTGCGTTATGTGCTCAGCCTGACCCGGGCGGGGCAGGAGGAGAAAGTGGCGGATCTGGCCCGAGATGTGGTGTGCATCACCGCTAAGGGCCGCCCGGTGAAGGCTAAGACCATCGGCCAGCGCAAATATGTGGAGTCCATTCAGAAAAATACCGTCACCATCGGCGTCGGCCCTGCTGGCACGGGCAAAACCTACCTCGCTGTAGCTGCCGCTGTGGCGGCTTTCCGGGAAAAGAGCATCGACCGCATTATCCTCACCCGTCCGGCGGTGGAAGCCGGCGAGCGCCTGGGCTTTCTGCCCGGCGATCTGCAGAGCAAGGTGGATCCCTACCTGCGGCCCCTGTACGATGCGCTGTTCGATACCCTGGGGGCGGACACCTATAATAAATACCTCGAACGGGGCAATATCGAGGTGGCTCCCCTGGCCTATATGCGCGGGCGCACGCTGGACAACTCTTTTATTATTCTGGACGAGGCTCAGAATACCAGCCGCGAGCAGATGAAAATGTTCCTCACTCGCATGGGCTTTGGTTCCAAGGTGGTCATCACCGGCGATGTGACCCAGATCGATCTGCCCGCCGACAAAGTCAGTGGTCTGAAAGAGGCGGTGCGGGTGCTCCGGGATGTGGAAGGCATCGGTATCTGCGGCCTGACGCAGGACGATGTGGTGCGCCATGTAATGGTGCAGCGCATCATCAAAGCCTATGAGGATGACGAAAAGCGCCGTGCCGGGGGCGGCGGCAAACCGGCGGGAAAGGTAAGGCGATGAGCGTATGACAAAGCGGCATTATATCCCCATCACGGCCGATGTGCCCGGCGCGTCCAGCGAGCGCAACTGCGCACTGATCCGCAAAACCATCCGCACGGTCCTGGCGCTGGAAAGGGTTGCTCTCCCCTGCGAGGTGGACGTACTGCTCACGAACGATGCGGGCATCCACGCCATTAATCTGGAAATGCGCGGTGTGGACATGCCCACAGACGTTTTGAGCTTTCCGGAATTTGAATTCACTCCCGGTTGCCCGCCTGAGGATGCGGCGCTGTGCGACGTGGCCACCGGCCTTCTGCCGCTGGGCGATATGGTGCTGAGTATGGAGCGGGTGTGTGCCCAGGCAAAGGAATACGGACACTCCAACCGCCGGGAGCTGGCCTATCTTGTTACCCATTCTGTGCTCCACCTGCTGGGCTACGACCATTTGGATGAGGGTGAGCAGAAGCGGCAGATGCGCGCGCGGGAGGAAGCCATTATGGAGGAACTGGGAATCGGAAGAAAAGCAAAACGATGACGGATTTCATTAAAAACGGAGAATGACACCGGAAGGAAATAATCTAAAATTGCTCAGGAAAGTTGAGGATCATAAAACCATGCCAATTACAAAAGAAGCGATGATCACCCTGTGCGGGCGGCCCAATGTGGGCAAGTCGTCCCTGACCAATGCGCTGGTGGGCGAAAAAATCGCCATTGTGTCCAACAAACCTCAGACTACCCGCACTCGTATCCGCGGTGTGGTGAACACCGGGGACACCCAGTTGGTGCTGATGGACACGCCTGGACTGCACAAGGCTCAGAACCGGCTGGGCGACTATATGGTCAAGGTGGTGGAGAACAGCCTCAGCGATATCGACGTGGTAGTGATGCTGGTGGAACCCATTGCCCACGTGGGTAAACCTGAGGAAATTTTGATCGAGAGGCTGAAACGAAGCGGTGAAAAAGCCATCCTGGTCATCAATAAAATTGATACGGTGAAAAAAGAGGATTTGCTGGCGGTGATTGCCGCCTACCAGGGGGCTTATGACTTCGATGCAATTATCCCTGTTTCCGCCCGTACCGGCGAAGGGCTGGAGGATTTGCTTGATACGCTGAAGGGGTATGCCCAGGGCGGCCCGCAGCTGTACCCCGACGACATGACCACCGACCAGAGCGACAGCCAGGTGTGCGCGGAAATCGTGCGCGAAAAGATTCTCTATTGCCTGCAGCGCGAAGTGCCCCACGGTGTGGCCATCGAGGTGACGAAATTCAGTCAGCGCAACAGCAGCGACATCATCGACCTGGATGTGACGATATACTGCGAGAAGGCCAGCCATAAAGGTATCCTGATCGGCAAGGGCGGCGAGATGCTCAAAAAAATCAGTACCATGGCCCGTGCGGATATTGAAACCTTTATGGGCGCCCAGGTGTACCTGCAGACCTGGGTCAAGGTGAAGGAAAACTGGCGCGACAACCTGAATACCATCCGCTCCTTCGGCTACGACGGGGAGCAGTGAAAACAGAGACTTTCTGCGCAGTTTTGGCTGGATTTGTCAGGGATAGTTCTTTTGGAAGCGCCAAAGGCTATCGTTGAGGTGAACGACATGAAAAACGAGGGTTATTGGGCGCTGTTTTGCCAGACCGGCGTGCCGGTGTTTTACCTGACTTACCGTATGGAAGACGAGCGGGAGCGGCTTGTATGAGCGCGCTCCCTACATAGAGAAAAGGAGTACATCATGGACGAACAGGTACATCGCTACACGCGACTGTATGGGAATATTGGCTGCATTGCGGGTCTTATCATCAGCGGACTTATGGTCATGTCACTGCCTACCACGGAGCCGCAGCTCAAACTGCTCCTGGTGGCCGGCGTATTGCTGGGGGCTGGCATTGGCATGGTGCTAGGCCGTCGCAGGGATAAACGGAACGCTGCTGAGCGGGATGCACAGGATCGTTGAAGGTATCGTGCTCCGGGAAACGGAGACCAAGGAAACGGATAAAATCCTGACGGTGCTGACCCGCACGGAGGGCAAGCTTGCCGTGGTTGCCCGGGGTGCCCGGCGGCGGCGCAGCCGCATTGCCGCCGCCGCCCAGCTGCTGGTCTATTCTGAAATGACCTTGTATCAGAAAGGAAATTGGAGTATACTGGATGATGCCTCTACGATAGAGCTGTTTGACGGTGTTCGGCAGGACGTGGAGCTGTTGGCTCTGGGATCGTATTTCGCTGAGTTGACTGAGCTTTTGACGGCAGAGGATGTGCCCGCCCCGGAGATCCTGTCGCTGCTGCTTAACGCGCTGTATGTGCTGGGAACGCTGCGCCGGGAGCCGGCGCAGGTCAAAGCGGCTTTTGAACTGCGCCTGCTGGCGCTGGGCGGTTTTGAGCCGATGCTGGAGTGCTGCGCGGTGTGCGGCGCAGATGTGCCGGAGGAGCCGATGCTGGATGTGGTGCAGGGCGTGCTGCACTGCCGGCGCTGCGTGCTGGAGGGGCGCAGGGGTCTGTCCATGCCGTTGTGCGCCTCTTCCCTGGCAGCCATGCGCCATGTGCTGCGCTGTGCGCCGAAGAAATTATACGCTTTTTCACTGTCGCCCGGCGCGTTGCGCTGGATGGAGGATGCGGCAGAAGCGTTTGCCGCCGCCCAGCTGGAGCGGGGGTTCTGTACGCTGGATTTTTATAAGCAGCTGCGCCGCTCCGGCGGAACGCTGCGTTGAGCGATCTCTGGGATCGGATACAGACAGAAAGGAAGAAACGATATGGCAAAAAGCAACAACCGTACGGAGCAGGAGATTCAGGAAGCGCGCCGCCGCAGAAAGCTGGAACGGCAGGAAAAGCGGGTAGAGCGTTTGAACGAACCACTGCTCGTGTGGCTGCACAAGTCGTTCCGCGTGGTTACCATTGCCGGCACCGTCGTGATGGCAGGCCTGGAAGTGCGCAACAGTATGATGGTCGGCGCTGAAAATATGATGCAGCGGGTGCTGTTCACGGCCTTGGGCGCCTGGCTGGTGTTTGGTCTGGTGTGGGCCGGTTCGGCTATCGGCCAGATGATTGTGCTGCACAAAGCCGGCCAGGGCGGCTCGAAGGAGTTCCGCTCCTACCGCAACAGTGCATTGGTTGCCATTGCGGGGATGATCCTTTTGGGCGCAGCCTTTGCAATGACTTGATGATACAGGAGGGGGGGACGGCAGTCCCCCTTTTCAAATCCTTTGGGAAGGATCAAAAGGTATGGATGAATTATTTGAAAAATCGCTCCGCACGCTGGAGCTGCCCCGAGTTTTGGAAAAACTGGCTGCCCAGGCAACGTCTGAGGCGGCCAAAGCCAAAGCCCGTGCACTGCTGCCGCAGACGGATGTGGAGGATGTGAAGCGTTTGCAGCAGGAGACCAGCGCGGCCTGCATGCTGCTGGGCCTGCAGGGCAGCCCGTCCTTTGCCGGAGCAAAGGATGTGTCTGCCGCGCTGGGCAGGGCGCAGCGCGGCGGTATGCTGAACACGCGGGAATTGCTGGATATTGCAGCGCTTCTGCGGTGCGCCCGCCGGGTAAAGGATTACCGCGGCGACGAAAGCGATCGGGACACTGTGCTCGATACCATGTTCCGCGCCCTTCATGGGGGACGCTTTCTGGAAGACAGGATCACCCGGGCCATCCCTGAAGAGAACGAGATCGCCGACAACGCCAGCGCAGAACTGGCCGATATCCGCCGCCATATGCACGCTGCCGGCGCCCGCTCCCGGCAGATCCTGCAGAAAATCATCTCATCGCCCACCTATTCCAAAGCCCTGCAGGAGAGCCTGATCACCCAGCGGGACGGCCGCTTTGTGGTGCCGGTGAAAGCGGAGTGCCGCAGCGAGGTTCCGGGACTGGTTCACGACGTGTCGTCTTCGGGCGCCACGGTGTTTGTCGAACCGATGGGTGTGGTGCAGGCCAACAATGAACTCAAGGAGCTGGAAGCCAAAGAGAAAAAAGAGATCGAGCGGATTTTGCTTCTGCTTTCCCAAGAGGCGGCAGCCCTGCAGGAAGATATTCTATGGGACTACGACCTGCTGGTGCAGCTGGATCTGATTTTTGCCCGGGGCCAGCTCTCTTATCAGATGGGAGGAACTTGTCCGGACATCGGCACCGACGGACACATCTTTTTGCGCCGTGCCCGTCATCCTCTGCTGGATAAAGACAAAGCGGTGCCCATTGATGTGGAGTTGGGAGGAGACTTTGATACCCTGGTCATCACCGGTCCCAACACCGGCGGCAAAACTGTCACGCTGAAAACCATCGGCCTGCTGGCGGCCATGGCCCAGTGCGGGCTGCACATTCCCGCCGACAGCGGAAGCTGCGTGTCTGTCTTTGACCATGTGATGGCGGATATCGGCGACGAGCAGAGTATTGAACAGAGCCTTTCCACGTTTTCCTCCCATATGGTCACGATCGTAAAGATTCTCGAACAGGCGGGAGAGGGGACGCTGATCCTGTTCGACGAGCTGGGTGCCGGCACCGACCCGGTAGAGGGGGCGGCTCTGGCCATCGCTATCATTGGTGAGGCCCGGGATCGGGGTGCAAAGATCGCTGCCACCACCCACTATGCCGAGCTGAAGACTTTTGCCATGACCACGCCGGGAGTGCAGAATGCTTCCTGTGAGTTTGACGTGGAGACACTGCGGCCTACGTATCGCCTTTTGATCGGAATTCCAGGCAAATCCAACGCTTTTGCCATCTCGCAGCGTCTGGGATTGAGCCGTTCCGTCATCGAACGGGCCAAAGCCCAGATGGACAGCGAGAGCGTCCGCTTTGAGGATGTGCTGACGCAGCTGGAGCAGCAGCGCCAGCGCATGGAGCAGGATCGGGACGAGGCGGCGCGGCTGCGCCTGAGCGCGCAAACCGATGCGAATAAGGCAAGGGAGTTCCGCGATCAGATGGAACGGGCCAGACAGAATGTCCGGGGGAAAGCAGAAAAGGAAGCGCGCCGTATTCTGGAGGATGCCCGCGCCCAGGCAGGACGTGTGTTTGACGAGTTGGACCGCATGCGCGCTGCGGCGGAGCAGGAGCGTTCGGCGCAGCAGGAGAATGAAGCGCGCGCCGCATTGCTGCGGGATTTGAATGCCGCAGCGGATAAGCTGCAGGGGGATGCCGCGTTGCCGGATGCCCCCCGGCGTAAAAATGAGCGCCCCATCGCAGTGGGGGACCGTGTGGAGCTGCCCGGTGTCAAGACCCATGCCACGGTGCTTTCCATCAATAAAGACGGCTCGCTGCAGCTGCAGGCCGGGGCGTTGAAAATTAATGCCAGGCCCGGCGAAGTGTTTCTGGTGGAAGGTGAGAGCCGCGGAAGCCAAAAGGCGGCCGCGCCGCGCAAAGGAAAAGGGAGCGTGTCCGTCCCGGCCCGCGCTGCGGCCAGCATGGAGCTGGACATCCGCGGTATGATGACCGATGAGGCGGAGATTGTGGTGGATCGCTTCTTGGATGAGGCGGTGATGGGTCGTCTGACCCAAGTGACGATTATTCACGGGAAAGGCACCGGGGCGTTGCGTAAGGCGGTGCACCAGCTCCTGAAACGCCATCCCTATGTCAAGGCGTTCCGTCTGGGCGTGTTCGGCGAGGGTGAAGATGGCGTGACGGTGGCGGCATTGAAATGACTGCCGTTGCAGGCAGCACCTTTTTCACGGAAAAGCGTATGATAGACTGAAACGCGCTGCGGCGTCTGTTCTGGAAAAGAACGGTATGCTTTTTGTGTAAAAAAGATGAATTTTGGATAAAATGACTGGTAAACTTTTTTTGATTGGCGAAGTTTGTGCAAATCGTCATTGACGCGGCACAAGGAAATTTGCTAAAGTATAGCTAACTGAAAAGATAACATTTGAAGGGGTGCTGATACATGTACATGCAGGAGGTCACGGTGAATAACGAGGTTGGCCTGCACGCCAGACCTGCCACCTTTTTTATCCAGAAGGCCAATGAATTTAAGAGCGGTATCTGGGTTGAAAAGGATGAGCGCCGTGTCAACGCAAAGAGCCTGTTGGGCGTTTTGTCTCTGGGCATTGTTCAGGGTACTGCGATCAACCTGATTGCAGATGGCAGCGACGAGAAGGAAGCCGTCGCGGCTTTGTCGGAGTTGGTTTCCACCAATTTTGCCGAGTAATTCGGGAGAGAAAGAAAAAAAGCCGCCGTGTCTATGGACGCGGCGGCCCTTTTTTGCTACACTGAACAAAACGCTGTTGTGTGCGGAGGGGGCATAGCTTGACAAAGCAGGAATTGAAGGAAAAAGCCAACGGCTTGCCGCTGAGTCCCGGCGTCTATATTATGATGGACGTTCAGGGCACGGTGATTTATGTGGGCAAAGCAAAAAAATTGAAAAACCGGGTGAGTCAGTATTTTCAGGACAATGCGGGCCATAATGAAAAAACGCGGCGCATGGTGTCCCGGGTGGATCACTTTGATACCATCATTGCCTCCAGCGAATTTGAGGCGCTGATCCTGGAAAATGCGCTCATTAAACAGTACATGCCTCGCTACAATATTCTGCTCAAGGATGATAAAGGCTATCCGTTTGTCCGGCTGACGGTGCAGGAGGAATATCCTGTCTTTTCCCTCTCCAACACCGTGCGCGAGGATGGGGCGAAATATTTTGGCCCTTACGGTGGGCGCAGCGAAACCCGTGCTGCGCTGAATGCGGTGTGCGGCGCGCTGCGCCTGCCCACTTGCCGCCGCAAGTTCCCACGGGATATTGGTAAGGAGCGCCCGTGCCTGAATTTCCACATGGGCCGCTGCGATGGCTTCTGCTGCGGCACCCCCGGAAAAGAGGAGCACCGCCGCCGCATTGATCAGGCGGTTCTGTTGCTGACGGGTAAGGTGAAGCAGGTGACGGCAGCGCTGACAGAAGAGATGACGGCTGAGGCCGAAGCGCTGCACTTTGAGCGGGCGGCGGCTCTGCGGGATCAGATTGCCGCCATCGATGTGCTGAGCAAAAAACAGAAAGTCATTGCCGGAGCCATGCCGCAGACGGATATCTGGGGATTGTATCGGGGCGATGTAAAATCCTGTTATGCTGTGCTTCACTACCGGGATGGACAGCTCACCGGGCGGGAAACGGAAGTATTTTCTGCCCGCATGGACGAAAAAGCCGAGGAGATGCTGCCGCTGCTGCTGGCGCAGTACTATCTCAGCCGCAGCGCGCTGCCCCGGGAGATCTGGCTGCCGCTGCCCATCGAAGACCCGGATACCATGGAACAGGCGCTGAGCCAGCATGCGGCCAGCCGTGTGCTGGTGCGCATCCCAAAACGGGGAGAAAAGGCAGATCTCATCCGTTTGGCCAACCGCAATGCGCAGGAGGAGGCGGAACGTGTTACTTCGGAGGCCGAGCGTGTCAGCAAAACGCTGGAGCTGCTGGCTAGGATGACCGGCCTTGCCCACCCGCCCCGGCGTATGGAATCCTACGATATTTCCAACACTGGCAGCAGCGATATTGTTGCTTCCATGGTGGTTTACGAAGGGGCACGTCCGAAGAAAAGCGCTTATCGGAAATTTCACATCAAGTCGCTTTCCGCGCCGGACGATTATCGCTCTATGGAAGAGGTTTTAACCCGCCGGCTGCAGCGCTTTGTGGATGGGGACGAAAAATTTGCCCCGCTGCCGGACCTGTTCCTGATTGACGGTGGCGCGGCTCATGCCGCAGTGGCTGAAACGGTGCTTGCGCGCTTCGGCCTGCACCTTCCGGTGTTCGGCATGGTTAAGGACGACCGGCACCGCACCCGCGCGCTGATTACGGCCCGGGGGCATGAGATCGGTATTCAGGCCAGCGAGCCGGTGTTTGCCCTCATTGGTCAGATTCAGGAGGAAACCCATCGTTTTGCCGTTACCTACCACCACCAGCGGCATACGAAAAACGCCTATCATAGTGCGCTGGACGACGTGCCCGGCATCGGGCCGGCACGCAAAAAACAGCTGCTCAAAGCTTTTGGAACCATCCGGGCTATCCGGGAAGCGGATGAGGAAGCCTTGGCCCGGGTGGTGCCGTCCGCGGCTGCCCGGGCGGTCTGGCAGCATTTTCACGAACAAATACAGGAAACTACGGAGGACGAAAGCACATGCGAGTGATTACAGGCACCGCCCGCGGCCGGCGGCTCAACGAACTCAAAGGTAAAGAGACCCGCCCTACGGCCGATCGGGTGAAGGAAGGCATGTTCAATATTATCCAGTTTGACATTGAGGGCCGGCGGGTGCTGGACTTATTCGGCGGCACGGGCCAGTTGGGCATCGAATGCCTGAGCCGCGGCGCGGCGCACGCCACGTTTGTGGATGCCCGGACCGATGCAGTTAAACTGATTCGGGAAAATCTGGCGCTGACGGATCTGGCCGACCGGGCTGCGGTGCTCACGGCGGACTACGCCACAGTGCTCTCCAGTGCTGCGGAAAAATACGATTTGGTCTTTTTGGATCCACCCTATGAAACCAAATTGCTGGAGAGATCCCTGGAATTGATTTCTCAGTTTGACATTCTGCGCGAACATGGTATAATTATCTGCGAAAGTCCGCAGGAGAAGATCTTGCCGGAGCTTTCCGCACCATATGGAAAATACCGCGAATATCGGTATGGAAAGATCAAAGTCACCGTTTACCACCGTGATTGATATTGCGCACAAGAGAGGGATCCGCCAGTGATGACAGCCATTTACCCCGGAAGCTTCGACCCCATTACCCTGGGGCATATCGATATCATCGAGCGCGCGGCAAGATGTTTCGACCGGCTGTATGTCTGCGTGATGATCAATGCAGATAAAAAAAATCCCATGTTCACTCCGGAAGAGCGGATGGAATTTGTAAAAAAAGCGGTTGCTCGTTTTGAGAATGTGCAGGCGGAGAGCTGGCAGGGCCTTTTAACAGATTATGCCGCGCAGAAGGGCGCCACTGTGCTGGTCAAAGGCGCGCGCAATGTGTGCGATTTTGACAATGAATATCAGATGTCCCTGATCAACCGCAGCATCAAGCCGGATCTGGAAACGCTGATCCTGCCGGCCAGCGCGCCGTACATCCATTTCAGTTCTTCCATGGCCCGGGAAATGATCCGCTACCGGCAGCCGCTGGAGCGGTATCTTCCGCCGGAGATTGCGGCGGATGTGGCGAAGATCGCCGAGCAGAAACATATCGGGAGGTAATAAACCATGGAAAATGATGTGCAGCACCTGATCGACCTGTTATACGATATGATTGACAATGCCAAGGGCGTGCCCCTGGGCAATGATAAGTGTATCATTGAGCGCAATCGCGCCCTGGATTATCTCGACGAAATCCGCGCCCAGCTGCCCGCGGAGCTGGAAGAGGCAAAAAAACTGATGGCTGCCCGGGCAGAATATGTGGCCAATGCCAAAAAAGAAGCGGAAAACCTGCGCCAGCGGGCGCAGAACGACGCCAAGCACATCGTTTCCGAAAGCGAAACGCTGCAGACCGCCCGCCAGCAGGCCAATGATATTGTCCGCAAGGCGGAGGAGCGTACCCGTGAAATGTACCGCGTTGCCAATGAATATACGGAGGACGCCCTCAAGCGCACGGAAGATGCGCTGCAGGCCGCGCTGGAAGAAGTGCGCGCGTCCCACCGGCAGTATACGGATCTCTCCCGCAGCCGGATGCAGGAAGCCATCCGGGGTAAGAGTGCGCAGAATACCACTTCTTCAGAAGAAGAGTAAAGAAAAAATACAACGTTGCTGCACCCGCCGTTTTTCATAAACGGCGGGTGTTTTGTATGTTGCAAAAAGATCAAAAATGCGATAAGATAAAACCATAAATCACAAAAGGCACGTTAACGTGCCTTTTCCATCTCCTGCAGGAGATGGAAAAGGATATTGTACAACTAAAATTTTGAAAAAGGAGAGGTTTTATGAGAAAGAAACTATTATCTGTCGTCCTGGCGCTGGCAATGGTTCTGTCCCTGATGCCCATGGCTTGGGCCGAAAACGGGACAGAAACAGTGACAGAGCCGGCGAACCCGGCTGCGGACAAGGCTGTGACGCTGACGCAAGGGGATACGGTGCAGCAGTTTGATACGCTGCAAGCTGCGATTGATGCAGTGCAGGCATATGACTACTCAACGAATAAGGAGTCATATGAAATTACGTTGAATCAGAATTTAACTGAGAGTGTGGAGATCCCGGCGCAGAGGCTTAAATTGACAATTGACCTGAATGGCTGCAAACTGACGAATAGTGATCATCATACAATTACAAATAAATCAACATACGGTATTACGATTACCGACAGCCAGGGTGGCGGCATTGTTGATAATGTGAGTCACGGAAAGGCTGCCATCTATAACGACATAAACGCCAGAATCACTTTGTCCGGCGGTACTTACACGCGCTCTGCCGAAGCCAGCACAGGTGAGAGTGATTCTGGCAAAAACTCTTTTTATGTGATCAAGAACTTTGGCACGATGACAATTAAGGACAACGCCACTGTGAAGTTCTCCGATACCAATCAGGGACTGTATTCCAGCCTGATTGGCAATGGCTGGCAGAACGCCGCAGACGCAGAAGCGGGAACCAACGGCGAACCCAAGCCCAGCGAAGGCAAAAACAAAGCTGCGCTTACGATTAACAACGGTACCTTTACCGGCGGTCAGATCACCGTTAAGAATGATGACTTCGGTGTTCTGACGATTAAGGATGGAACTTTTAAGCAGTCCGGCGATGGACGCAGCGCAGTGGCCAACAATCATATTGCGACCATTTCGGGCGGAACATTTGATTCTACTACGGGTCCGGCAGTGTATTCCCGCCACTATGACGGAGAAGCGAACGATGGTACGCTGACCATCAGCGGTGGTACCTTTACCAGCACCGGCAGTCATGCAGTGGCGCTTTTGACCTCTGGCGCGAAAGCCGACATTACAGGCGGAACTTTTGACGCTGGAGCTGGCAGCTACGGTGTTTCTGGCGTGGAAGGAGCATCTGCTCAAATCAGTGCTGGTACGTATAAGGTAGATGACGCCGAGAAAATCTGCAATTTACCAAATGCTTTGGTTCCTTCCTACGGTGCCGTGCAGGGTGAAGACGGCAATTTTACCGTGCAGGTGACAGATGGGGAAGCAGTTGTCATTGAGAATGGTGTTACGACACAATACCCCACGCTGAAAGCAGCTATGGCGGCTGTTCAGACTGGCGGCACCGTGCAGCTGCAGAGAGATGTGACATTGGAGAAAGGCGTCGAAACTGGAAGCGTTTCCGGCATTACCCTTGACCTTAACGGCTACAGTATTGATGGCACAGCCGTTAAGAACGCGAATGGTGTCATTTTTATGCAAGCGAAATATGGCTGGAAGCCTGTAGAGGGTATTGACCCAACTATGAAAATCATCAACTCTGTTTCCGGGCAGGGAGGTGAAATCAAGGGGACACTGCCGGTTCAGTTCGGTTCTGGTGACAGTCGTTATACGATCCCTGGCGTAATCGGTGAGGGCGTAACGCTAACCGTTACCGGAGACGGTACTGACGCTGTTAAGTTGAAATCTTCCGCTTATCTGGTGTATAGTGAGATTACAAAAGATTATATCAAAAATGGTGGCTTTAAGATCACTGCCGATGACGGTACCGAGCGGATCTACGGCGATTATGCCAATGCGGCTGGAAAGGCTGCGGATGGCATAGTCACCATGCTGCATGATTATACCGGAAACGACTCTATTGCTTCCGGTACTTCTTCCGGTACTTTGGATTTGAATGGAAACACGTTTACTTCTCTGAGTTCGGATCAGATGGTTCAGATCAATTATGACAATGCCGGTATTACGATTCGAAACGGTACATTGACCGGCACTGCGGAAGCGCTGTCGAAAGGCGGCATTACCGCACTGTACAACAATACCACGCTGGTGCTGGAAAATGTGATTATGAATGTTCCCGGTGATAGTTATGGTATCGTCACGAATGGTACCAATACTGGCAATTCTGTCACCCTTAAAAACTCCACCCTGAATGTGCCTGATGGACTTGGTATTTACTTCCCGTCTGACGGCAATGTAACCATTGAGAATTCCAAAATCAATGCTAAGCATGTTGGTGTGCAGATGTGCGCGGGCAGCCTGACCGTTACCGGCGATCAGACCGCCATCACCACCACCGGTACAAAACAGCAAAAGACGGAAGGCGACGGCCCCATCGTGGATGGCGCGGCGATCTCTATTGTTAAGCGCGACGGCTATAAAGATCTTGGGAAAGTAGAAATTCGTGCTGGTGCTTTCAAGAGCGCCCAGGCAGATGCAGTTAAGGCGTATACTTTCAACAACACCGATAAAACCGAGGGCGCATGGGATGAAGCGAATACCGTCGTTAAGATCTCCGGCGGCCTGTTCTCCAGCGATCCCACTGCCTATCTGGCAGAGGGAAAGATGGCATTTCCCATCACGCAGGGTGATTATTCTTTCGAGGTAAAGGATGCCATCGCCAGTGTAGAAATCGCCGACGGAAAGGCAGATACCCAGCCTGCGGAGGGCGAATATCCTGCCGATGCCGTGACCGAAGAGGCTGCAACCGCTGCAGCGGAAAGCGTAACGGCCAGTCTGGCCGGCGCCGCCGGCAGCGTGGCATCCGGTGTAGACAGCGCTGTTGTTGCCGATGCAGAAAGCAAGCTGGGCAGTAAGAAACCTGTTGGCGAGGAAACCGTGGTTCTCGTGCAGCCCTATCCGGAAGTGACGCCTGCCGGATCTTCTGTGGATGGGGACAAGAAGACGGTCACCTTCAACATTGTGCCCAAATACAATCTGATCGCTACACACACTGGCGTCACTGTAACGACGCCTGATGCCCTGGATGAGACTAACAGTGTGGTGCTGAAAAAAGCACAGCCGTTGACGGTCACCACTCCTGCCGAGGTGACGCTGACCCTGCCGGAAGGCTTTGCGGCTGCAGGCGCTGATGTCTATATCAAGCACGAGGCATCCAACGGCAAAACTTATTACTATACCGCAAAGGTTGCTAGCGACCGGACGATCACCTTTACTACCAGCCATGGTTTCTCTCCTTTTACCATTTCCACTGTCAACGAGGCGGCAGCTGAGGTAAACGGTGTCGGTTATCCCACCCTGCAGGAAGCGGTAGACGCGGTGGAGAACAACGGCACCATCAAGCTGCTGAAGAATATCGACGCAGCCGAAGTGGCAACGGTCAGCAAGGACATCACCTTCACCGTGGATACGGATGGCAAAACCTTTGACAAAGATACGAATATTGTGGCCGGTAGTAATACCACGGTCAAAATCAGCGGCAATGCCACTAGCTATACCTATATCTTTGACTATACCGCGCCTTCCTCCGGCGGTGGCTCTTCCAGCGCAACGTATACGGTGAACGTGGAGAAGAGCAAGCACGGGAGCGTGGAGAGCAACCGCAGCCGTGCCAGCTCCGGCACTACGGTTACGCTGACGGTCCAGCCCGATAAGGGTTATGAACTGGATGAGCTGACGGTGACGGATAAGGATGGGGACGAACTCAAGCTGACCCAAAAGAGCGATACAAAGTACACTTTCACCATGCCCCGGAGCGCTGTCACGGTGGAAGCCGTCTTTGTGGAAGAGCGTGAGGATACGGGCTACAGCGATGTGAGCGCGGATGCCTGGTATGCCGATGCAGTGCAGTATGTGACCGACAAGGGCATGATGCAGGGCAACAACGGAAAGTTCATGCCCGCCGACAAGCTGAACCGCGGCCAGATGGCACAGGTGCTCTTCAATCTGGAGGGCAAGCAGCCGGTCAACTACGCCATGTCTTTCGGTGATGTGAACGGCAGCGAGTGGTTTGCTGAAGCGGTGCGCTGGGCAGCTTCCGAGAAGATCGTAAGCGGCTATGACAACGGCAACTTTGGCCCCAACGATCCCATTACCCGTGAGCAGCTGGCGGTCATCCTGTTCCGCTATGCGCAGTACAAGGGGATGGATACGGTAACGCTGGAAGAAAATCTGACCGGCTTTGCAGATGCGGATGAGATCTCCGGTTATGCGGTTTCGGCGCTGAACTGGGCTGTGGGTGCAGGTGTGCTCAAGGGCACCGGCACGGGCCTTGCGCCCAAGGCCAACGCTACCCGCTCCGAAGTGGCGCAGATGCTGATGAATTTTGACCAGAATGTGGCCAAGTGATTGGAAACGAATCGAAAAACAAAGCGTCCTGTGGGAAAACACCCCACAGGACGCTTTGTTTTTGTCGTCATTTTGCTGCGGCGAAAAAATTTTTTTCAGTTGATTTTGCACTTTTTTTTGTAAATATTTTTCGACTTTATTTGCACCTGCCTGTACAGATAATACAAATTGTGTTTTATTTTTGATTTAGATACAATATATTGTGTTTTCTGCGGGATAAAGGGAAAAAATAAAAAATTGAAACAAATGTATTTGTATCAAAAAAGTAACAAAATTGTTTCAAATCAGAGGAGAAACGGAAACAAATCGGGAAATTTTTTCTTGCAATCTGAAATTGTTTCGCTTATACTTAACATAAAAAGTGGGGCGAAGTGGTGAAAAGTGGTTCAAAATCCCTGGCTGTCCCATAAAGAGAAAGCGAGGTGGCAGGTATGACCGGCGAATATCAGCATTCCATTGATACAAAAGGCCGTCTGTTTATTCCTGCCAGTCTGCGCGAAGAGCTGGGAGACACGATTTATGTCACCATCAGCATTGAGCGCGCCCTTGCTGCTTATTCCGAAGAAACCTGGCGGGAGAAGGAAGAAAAATTCAATGCGCTGCCTTCGGCACAGGCCCGCCGTATCCGTCCGCTGTTCGTCAATGCAGCCAAATGCACTTTGGATGCCCAGGGACGCATTCTGCTGCCCCAGAAACTGCGCGGTTATGCAGGACTGAAAAAAGATGTCATGGTACTCGGCGTTTCCAATCACGCTGAGATTTGGGACAAGGATGCTTGGGCAGCGGTGTCTGAGATTGAAATGGATCCGGCCAGCCTGGAAGCGGCCGTGGATGAGTTGAATTTCTGATATGCAGGGAGAATTTTCGCATGTACCGGTGCTACTCCGTGAGTGCATCGAAGGACTGGCCATTCGGCCGGATGGGATCTATGTGGACGGTACGTTGGGCCGGGCGGGGCACTCGCTGGAGATTGCCCGCCGACTGACGACAGGACGCCTGATCTGTATTGACCAGGACGAGGCGGCCATTGAGGCAGCCAAAGTCCGTTTGGCAGAATATATGGACCGCATCACACTGGTGCGCAGCAATTTCAATGCGGTGGGAGAAATCCTCCGGGAGCTGGGTATCGCAGGCGCGGATGGGATGCTGTTTGATCTGGGGGTGTCTTCCCCGCAGCTGGACGACGCGGAGCGGGGCTTTTCCTATATGCACGACGCCCCGCTGGATATGCGGATGGATCGCCGTGCGGCGCTGACGGCCCACGATATTGTTAACACCTGGAGCGCGGAAGAATTGAAGCGCATTTTATATGAGTATGGTGAAGAACGTTATGCCGGCGCCATTGCCCGTTCCATTGTTCGGGCGCGGGAGGATGCGCCCATTGGCACCACACTGCAGCTGGTGGAAGTGATCCGATCCACCCTGCCGGCTGCGGCAAAACGGGAAAAACAGCACCCTGCCAAACGCAGCTTTCAGGCCATCCGCATTGCCGTGAACGATGAGTTGGGGGTACTGGAACCCATGCTGCGCGGCGCAGTGAAGGGGCTCAATCCCGGCGGCCGCCTGTGTGTGATTACGTTTCACTCACTGGAGGACCGCATTGTGAAAAAGACGATGCAGGCACTGGCCCGGGGCTGTACCTGTCCGCCGGATTTTCCGGTGTGCGTGTGCGGAAACAAGCCGAAAGTGCGTATCGTATCCCGGAAACCGATCCTGCCGGGGCAGGATGAAATAATGGACAACCCCCGCGCCCGCAGCGCCAAGCTGCGCATTGCTGAGCGCACCGAATTTGAATGGAAAGAGGACTGATTGCCATGGCTGCACAGCGCAAACAGAATCGGAGCGGAAGAAGCATGTACACAGACCGCGCCGCCCGGCAGGGCTATGGGGCCGATCGCAGCAATCTGGCTTATGATTACAATGCCTTGGAGCGCCGCCGGGTGCAGGAGCGCCCGACGCCTCATCCTCAGGTGCGCACCATCCGTCGCCCCAAAGTCAATCTGCGCCCGGCCGAGCAGGTGTCCGTATCCGCGGTACTGGGCTTTCTGGTGGCCGGCGCCATGCTGGTGCTGGTGCTGATGAGCTATGTGCAGCTGACGGCTCTGTCCGATTCTGTGGTGTCGCTGCAGAAAGAATTGACAACGCTGCAGACGGAGAATGTGACGCTGACGACGGCCTATGAACGCGCATTTGATCTGGAAACGGTGGAGAGCGCCGCCCGCGCTGCGGGAATGAGCAAGCCCAGCACCAGCCAGATCTATTATCTGGATTCCAATCTGCCGGACAGCGCTTCGGTGTATACCACCGCCAGCAGCGGTGCGGGGCAGATTTTGTCCATCATTGGGGACAAGCTGCATGCAGTGGTGGAATATTTTACGTGAGCAGTCAGTCTAAGAGCGCTTGTATACGCATATAGTGGAACAAACGAGGAAGGAGTAAGAAAGGAATTTCTTGCTCCTTGCTTGCCATTCATGGGAGGATAAAAGCATTGCCGAATCAGAAAGACCGAAGAGAAACGTCCGCAAAGCGGGCCACAAAAGTATTGAAATCCCGTACGCTGGTGCTGGCGGCGGTGTTGGGAGTAGCAACATTTGCGGCGCTTTTGTGCCGGCTGTATTATCTGCAGATTGTTCGCCATGAGGAGCTGCAGGAGAAAGCGGTGGCGCAGCAGACCCGATCTTCCACCATTTCTGCTTCCCGCGGCACCATTTATGATGCCAATGGGGAGACGCTGGCCATTTCCGCCACGGCAGAGACGATTTTCATCTCGCCCCACGAGATTACTGAAAATGAGTGCGATAAGGATTTGATTGCACAGACGCTGGGAGAAATTTTGAATGTAGACGCGGAGAACATCCGCAAAAAAGAAGATAAGGTGGAATCCTATTACCAGGTGGTCAAGCAGAAGGCCGAACAGGACGAAGCGGATCAGGTGCGGGAGTTCATCAATGAAAAGGAGATCAAGGGCATCTATCTGGTGCCCGACAGCAAACGCTATTACCCCTTCGGCTCCCTGGCCAGCCAGGTCATTGGTTTTGTAAGCAGCGACAATGTGGGTCTGTACGGCATTGAGGCGCTGTATGAAGAGGAGCTGGAGGGTACTGCTGGCCTGGTGGTGACGGAGAAAAATGCCCGCGGCGAAGATGTGCTGTATAAATATGAACAGTATTATGACGCGCAGGATGGCGACAGCCTGGTGCTGACCATCGATGCGACCATTCAGCACTATTTGGAACAGGGGCTGGAAGATGCGATAGAAAAATACGATGTGAAAAACGGTGCCACCGGCATCGTGATGAATGTTAAAACCGGCGCGATTCTGGCGATGGCGTCGCTGCCCAATTATGATTTGAATGATCCGCGCACGATTTACGATGAGCGTCTGGCGGCGCAGCTTGAAGGGTTGGAGGGAGACGCCTATAAAGAAAAATTGGGCGAACTGCAGCTCAAACAGTGGCGCAGCAAGGCCATTAACGATACCTATGAGCCTGGATCCACTTTCAAGATCATTACGCTGGCCATGGCGCTGGAAGAGGGGCTGGTTAACGAAAGCAGTACCTTCGAATGTTCCGGCCACATCAATGTGACCGGCTGGCCCAAACCCATTTACTGCTCGAAAAAGGCAGGCCATGGCCATCAGACTCTGGCTCAGGCGGTGGCTAATTCATGCAACCCCGCGTTTATCACCATCGGCCTGAAGGTAGGAACGGATAAATTTTATCAGTATATCAAAGATTTTGGCTTTTTGGAGAAGACCGGTATTGACTTGCAGGGCGAGCAGAAAGGTATTTTCTTTGATGAGGAACAGTTCGGCACAAACGTGGTTTCCCTGGCCTCGGCGGCTTTCGGCCAAACCTTTACCGTGACGCCCATTGCGCTGGTAACGGCAGAGGCCGCGGCTGTCAACGGCGGCTATCTGCACCAGCCCTATATTGTGCAGGAGGTGCTCGACAGCGAGGGCAACGTGACCTACGAGCACGACGCTACACCGGTGCGTCAGGTGGTCAGTGAGGAGACGTCGAAGCGGGTATGTGCATTGCTCGAAGGTGTGGTAGATGGCGGTACCGGTAAGAACGCCTATGTTTCCGGTTACCGCATCGGCGGAAAAACCGGTACCGCCGATAAAACCGGCACCAAGACCGCGGAAAATCCGCAGGGCGACATTGTGGTTTCCTTTGTGGGCGTGGCGCCCATCGACGATCCGGAAGTCATTGTTCTGGTCGCGCTGGATACGCCCAGCCGCACTACCGGCACATATCCCAGCGGCGGCAATATGGCGGCGCCCCTGGCGGGCAGCCTGTTTTCCCAGATTCTGCCGTATCTTGGCATTGAGCCGACCTATTCCAGCGAGGAACTGGCTGCAGCAGATGCCAATGTTCCCAACTGTGTGGGCCTGACGCTGGAAGAGGCCAAACAGCGGCTGAGCGAAAACGGCTTTTCCTGCCGCACGGTGGGCAGCGGCGCGGAGGTGACCGATCAGACACCTGTAGGCGGTTCCATTGTGCCGGGTACGGCGGAGATTATACTCTATCTGGGAGAAGAGAAGCCCACCAAAAAATGCGTGGTGCCTAAGGTGATTGGCATGACTGCTGAGCAGGCGAACACGGCTTTGACCAACGCAGGCCTGATTATGAAAGTCATGGGCGATACGTCCAACAACTCCGGTACGATCCGTGTGAGCACCCAGTCGGTGGCGGAAGGCGGCGAAGTGGAAGCGGGCACAGTGGTATCTGTGCAGCTTACGGACACAGCAATGGTGGATTGACCGGACTGCAGACGAAGGAGCGGCGTCTGCGGAAACGGTTTTTCGGCAGAAGGCGCTGCTGCTTCCGCCGCCGCACGGGCGGCAACGCCGGATATTCAATGAGACGCTGCCCCTTGGGATGTTCCGGGTGCGGTCTGGGGAAATGTACGTAAAATCAGGAAAGGGACCTTCCGCTGCAATGAAAGGTAGGATTCAGAAATGAAATTAAGGGAACTGCTCTCCGGTGTGGAGGTGCTGGAGTGGCACGCGCCGGAGGAGTTGGAAATCGGCGGCGTCAGCTATGATTCAAGAGAAACGGTGCCGGGGGACCTGTTTGTTGCCATGACCGGCTACGCAGCCGACGGACACGATTTTATTCCCATGGCACGGGAAAAAGGCGCGGTGTGTATTTTGTGCGAGCGCGCGCCGGAGGATGCGCAGCCTTGGGTAAAAGTGGCCCACAGCCGCCGGGCGCTGGCGCTGCTCAGCGCCAACTGGTTTTCCCACCCGGCGGAGGAGATGACCATGATTGGCGTTACCGGCACCAACGGCAAAACTACCACCACATACCTTTTGAAAGAAGTACTGGAGCGGGAGGCCGGGGCCGCGGTGGGGCTGATCGGTACCAATCAGATCCTGATTGGTACCGAAGTGTTGGAAGCGGAGCGCACTACGCCGGAATCTTTCGAGCTGCATCGTCTTTTCCGGAAGATGCGCGAAGCGGGCTGTACCTATGTGGTGATGGAGGTGTCCTCCCATGCGCTGTTTCTTGACCGGGTGTATGGCATCCCCTTTGAGGTAGGCATTTTCACCAATCTGACCCAGGACCACCTGGACTTTCACAAAACGATGGAAGCCTACTGCGACGCCAAAGCCCGGCTCTTTTCCATGTGTCGCGTGGGTGTCGTCAACGGGGACGATCCCTGGCACAAACGCCTGCTGGAACATGCGGCGTGTCAGGTGCTGACCTATGCTGAACAGGCTCCGGCGGATCTGCGGGCGGAAAACGTGTCACTGAGTGCGGCGGGCGTTGCCTTTGATGCGGTGACAAAATCGGAGCGCCAGGCAATTTTTGTTGGTATTCCGGGCGGATTTATGGTATATAATACTCTGGATGTTCTGGGAGCGGCGCTGGCACTGGGTATCCCGCTGAAAGACAGTGCTGCAGCGCTGCGCCAAAGCCGTCATGTGAAGGGCCGTGTGGAGGTGGTCCCCCTGCCGGGGGCAGAGTACACTGTGCTGATTGACTATGCCCATACGCCGGACGCGGTGGAGAATGTGCTCCGTTCGGTGCGGGGCTTTACCAAAGGGCGTGTGGTGGCGCTGCTGGGCTGCGGCGGGGACCGAGACAAGACGAAACGCCCCAAAATGGGGGCTGCCGCCGCCGCACTGGCCGATCTGGTGATTGTCACTTCAGACAATCCCAGGACAGAGGACCCCAGAGGTATCATTCAGGATATTCTGGCGGGGATGTATCGTTCCCAGACGCCCCATATTGTAGTGGAAGACCGTGCTGCGGCAATTGTGTACGCTATGGATCACGCGCAGAAAGACGATGTGATTGTACTGATGGGAAAGGGACATGAGACCTATCAGATTGTGGGCGCGGAGAAACGCCACCTGGATGAGCGCGAGATCGTTGCAGCGCACTGGAAACAGACGCACGACGGCCTGTGAGCGACAAGAAACAAAAGAGAAGGGTTTGGTTCAAGAGTGGAAATGATTCTTTCCTGTGTGATCGCCTTTGCGGTTACACTGATTGTGGGGCGGATGCTGATCCCGGCCCTGCGCCGCCTGAAAGCGGGGCAGAGTATCCGGGAGGATGGCCCTACCTGGCATATGAGCAAACAGGGTACCCCCACCATGGGTGGACTGATGTTTATCATTGGCATTGGCGCCGCTGTATTGATTGCCGGGCTCCGCGGTATGATGATGGGCAGCTTTGTACATCTTTATGTGTTTGTCTTTGCCCTGGTTTTCGGTATCATCGGCTATATCGACGATTATAAGAAAGTGACCCGGCACCAGAACGAAGGCCTGACGGCGTTGCAGAAATTTGTTCTGCAGCTGGCTGCGGCGGTGGCATTCCTGACGCTGATGCGCTTTGAGCATCTGCTCACGCCCAATGTATACATCCCGTTTCTCAATGTGCATATCCACCTGAATTGGGTGGTGTATCTGATTTTTGCGGCCTTTGTTATTGTGGGTACGGTGAATGCGGTGAACATCACCGACGGCATTGACGGCCTGGTGGGCAGCGTGTCCGTGCCGGTGGCACTGTTTTTCGTATGCTGTGCATTCTGGTGGGGCTATACGCAGCTGGGCATCTTTGCTGCGGCGATGCTGGGCGGCCTGGTGGCGTTTCTCTTTTACAATTTCCACCCGGCCAAAGTCTTTATGGGCGATACGGGTTCCCTTTTCCTGGGCGGCTGCGTAGCGGCCATGGCCTTTGCCTACGATATGCCGCTGATTTTGCTGTTGGTGGGCATTATTTATGTAGTGGAGACGCTGTCCGACATCATTCAGGTAACTTATTTCAAGGCCACTCACGGCAAGCGTCTGTTCAAAATGGCGCCGCTGCACCATCATTTTGAAATGTGCGGCTGGAGCGAAGTGAAAATCGTTTTGGTATTTACGGCGGTCAGCACTGTGTTTTGTGCCCTGGCGCTGTTGGGTGTGATGGACCGCTTTGCGGTTTGAGCCGGGCAGTGTTCTGCGCTGTGGTGTTGTGGACCCGACTGGCTTTGGAAAGGAGGGGATGGCGGTGACAAGTGAAGAAAAACGGCAGAAAGCGCAAATCAACCGCCTGATGGCCAAAGGCCCCATTGACCTGCCTTTTGCCCTGCTGGTACTGCTGCTGACAGCCATCGGTGTGCTGATGGTGTTTTCGGCGTCTTTTGCCCGGGCGTTTTATGAAGCGGAAGACCCTTCGGCCATGGCGGCGCTGAGCGTTTTTCTCCGTCAAGCGGTCTTTGCTGCGGCGGGTGTCGTGGTGATGTTTATCACTTCGAAGATTGACTATCACTGGTGGCGCCGCTGGGCGGTGCCGTTGCTGGGGCTGACGATTCTGCTGCTTCTGGCGGTCATTGTGCTGCCCTATCCCATCGCCATCACATCCAACGGTGCTACCCGCTGGCTGAATGTGGGCTTTACCACGTTCCAGCCGTCCGAAGTGGCAAAGTTTGCGGTTATCCTGTATTTTGCCGCGACCATCAGTGTGAAAAAGGATAAAATGGAAACGCTGCAGGATGGCATCTTCCCCTATTTCCTGATCCTGGGCGTGATCGTGATTCTGATGATGAAAGAACCGCATCTGTCTGGTTCCGTGCTGATTTTGTGTATCGGTGCATGTATGATGTTTGTGGGAGGCATCTCCCGAAAAATGGTGGCGCTGGGCGTCAGCCTGGGCGTGGGGGGCATCCTGGTGCTGATTTCCGGTGTGCTGCCCTATGGACAAAGCCGGATCCTTCAGTGGAAGGATCCCTGGGCCTATGCTTCCGATGAGGGATATCAGACGGTGCAGAGCTTACTGGCCATCGGCTCAGGCGGGCTTGCAGGTTTGGGCTTTGGAAAAGGGCGGCAGAAGCTTCTGTATCTGCCTGAAGAGCACAATGATATGATTTTTTCCATCGTGTGTGAGGAACTGGGCTTTATCGGCGCGGCGCTGATTTTGGCGCTGTTCTGTTTTCTGGTGCTGCGGGGCTATTGGATTGCCCTGCATGCGAGGGACCGTTTCGGCGGCTTGCTGGCGGTGGGAATTACTACCATGATCGCCGTGCAGACTTTCCTTAATGTGGCGGTGGTGACCAATTTTGTGCCCAACACAGGTATCTCACTGCCCTTTTTCAGCTACGGCGGTACGGCGCTGATGATTCAGCTTTTTGAAATGGGCGTGCTGCTCAGCGTATCGCGGCAAATCCCGGGACCGAAATCGGGGTAAGAAGAAGCCGGGAGGGCTCCGTGTCAAACGCGGTTCGTTCCATCAAAAAGAAACGTCTTCCGCGGTGTGGAGCCGACTGCGTTTTGCATCGGAATGTGCACTTTACTTTTACGACAAAGGACGGAAAAACGATGAACGTGATTTTTACCTGCGGCGGAACGGCCGGTCATGTAAATCCAGCGCTGGCCCTGGCAGGGTTGATGCAGGAGCGGGATGCATCCGTCAACATCCTGTTCGTGGGCAGCAAGCGGGGTATGGAAGGGAAGCTTGTTGAAAAAGCGGGCTATGCCTTTCGGGCTATTGAGATTGACAATTTCCGCCGCTCCTTCAAGGTTGCGGATATTCGGCACAATCTGCACACAGCGGCGCTGGTGGTGAAAACGCCCCGACAGGCCAGAGCCGTGCTGGAGGAATTTAAGCCGGATCTGATCGTTGGCACCGGCGGCTATGCCAGTTACCCGATGGTTAAATACGGCGCTAAGGCCGGTGTGCCCACTGCAGTGCATGAATCCAATATGGTGCCTGGACTGACCACGAAAACGCTGGAGCCGCTGGTGGATAAAGTGATGGTGGGATTTGAGGCCTGCCGCCCGTATTATCAGCATCCGGAAAAGGTTGTAGTTACCGGTACCCCGGTACGAGGCGACTTTTTTGCCTGCAGCCGTGCCCAGGCCCGTGCCCGATTGGGCTATGCAGACGACAAGCCCTTGGTGGTATCCTTCTGGGGCAGCTTGGGCGCTGCCCATATGAATGAACAGATGGCGGATTTTATCCGTGCGGAGCTTTCCTCGGGCAGCCCGTTTCATCATATCCATGCTGCGGGATCCACGGGTTATCCCAAGATGCAGGAAGCCCTGCGCGCTGCCGGAATAGATCTGGCGCATACGGATGTGGATCTGCGGGAGTATATTTACGATATGCCTACCGTGATGCGCGCGGCGGATCTGGTGATCTGCCGCGGCGGTGCCTCCACTATCAGCGAACTGACGGCGCTGGGCATGCCGTCCATTATTGTGCCCTCGCCGTATGTGGTCAACAATCATCAGGAAAAGAACGCCCGCGTGCTGGAGAAAGCCGGCGGTATCTGCCTGATGCTGGAAAATGAGAGCAGCGGCAAGGCGATTTACGATACCGCCATGGAGATTTTGGGCGACAGCACCAAGCGTGAGGGAATGCACAAAGCTATGCTTTCACTCAGTGTGGCTGACGCTGCCGAACGCATTTATCATACGGTAATGGCGCTGGTGCCGAAGGCGGAAAAAACGGAAATCTAAAACGAAAGGCCCCTCCTTTGCATACGATGAGGTAGTAGAAATGCAAAGGAGGAGCCTATGAATTATTTAAGAATCATTGGCGGCCGCGCCCTGCAGGGGGAACTGGAGATTCAGGGAGCAAAAAACAGCGTGCTTCCGATTTTGGCAGCGACGTTGCTCAATCGGGGGCAAAGCGTACTCCATCGCTGCCCGCGCCTGCAGGATGTGGACGCTTCGATCCGTATTCTGCGCCGTTTGGGCTGCAGTGCGGAGTGGGAGGGGGACACGCTGTGTGTACATACCGGCGCCATGGCCTGCGGTGAAATTCCCGACGCCATGATGCGGGAGATGCGCTCATCTGTTATTTTTCTGGGTGCGATCCTGGCACGGTGCGGCCATGCAGTGCTGTCCTATCCAGGCGGCTGCGAGTTGGGGCCGCGGCCCATCGATCTGCATTTGGCGGCTCTGCGGGCCATGGGCGTAGAAATTGAAGAAAAGGGCGGCTATCTTCACTGCTGTGCCCAAAAGCTGCGGGGCTGCGAGATCATGCTGAGCATTCCCAGTGTGGGGGCCACGGAAAATGTGATTCTGGCCGCCTGCGGAGCTGAGGGCGCCACCGTGCTGTGCAATGCGGCGCGGGAACCAGAAATTGTGGATTTGCAGAACTTTTTGAATGCCTGCGGTGCGGATGTGCGCGGCGCGGGCAGTTCTACGATTGTGGTGCAGGGCGGCAGGCCGCTGCACGATTGTGAGCACACGATCATTGCTGACCGGATTGTGGCGGCCACGTATCTTTCCGCTGCTGCTGCGGCCGGCGGCGACGTGCTGCTGCGGCGGGTGGATTATCGCCACCTGTCTACCGTGACGGCGGCGCTGAAAGAAGCGGGCTGTACGGTGCGCAGCCATACGGACTGGGTCCAGCTGCGCAGCGATGGCTGCCTGCGCGCCATTCGTCCGGTGCGGACGGCGCCCTATCCCGGCTTCCCTACGGATGCTCAGGCTGTGCTGATGGCGGCGCTGCTGAAAGCCAAGGGCACAACAGTCTTTATCGAAAACATTTTTGAAAACCGCTATCGTCATGTGGATGAGCTGACCCGGCTGGGGGCTGGAATTCGTACGGAGGGACGCGTGGCGGTGGTGTGTGGTGTGGGGAAACTGCACGGGGCCAGAGTGCAGGCAACCGATTTGCGCGGCGGTGCAGCACTGGCCGTGGCGGCGCTGACCGCCGAAGGAGAAAGCCGCGTTTCGGAGTTGCAGCACATCGACCGGGGCTATGCAGATCTTGCCGGCGACCTGGCCTGCTTGGGGGCAGATATTGTGCGAGTGGACGAAATGGAAAAAAACTGATATAATACACTATCCCGTTCTGCTGCGCGGGAGATGGAACAGGGCGGGAAAAGAATACGGAAGAAAGGAGGATACCTATGGCAAGAAGGCGGCATACGCGCCGGCGGCGGCATCATCGCAGCGTGGCGGTGCTCTACAAGCTGCTCAGCGTTGTGGTCATCAGCGGAGCTATCGTAGCGGCGCTGACACTATTTTTCAAGGTAGAAACCATCACGGTTTCCGGCACGACGGAATACAGCAGCGAAGAGATTATCACAGCTTCCGGCATCCAGCAGGGCGACAATCTATTTTTATTGAATAAGTATGAGATTTATGAGTCTATCCTGGAAAAGCTGCCATATGTATCCTCCGTCAGCATCAGCCGCAAACTGCCCGATACCTTGCTGATCGAAGTGACGGACAGTAATCAGGGCGGTGTCATTGAGGATCACGGGACCTACTGGGTTCTCAGCGCAGAAGGAAAGATCTTGGGAAAGCGCGCCGAGGCTGGCCACGGCGCATTGATCACGGGACTCACTCTGTCAGAGCCGGAGGTGGGGAAAAAGGCTGCTGTGGAGGAAGGGCAGGAGCGCGCTCTAAAGCAGCTGCTCGATCTGCTGGCGGCACTGGAGGAAAAAGGGATGCTTCAGGGCGTCGGAAGTTTTGATTTCTCTCAGGAGTCCGTTATATCGATCAAATACGCGGATCGGTATGTGGTAAAATTTCCCTACGGCGCCGATTTTCCCTATAAACTCACGCGGTTGAGCCAGGTGATTGAGCGTCTGGAAGAGCAGGGAGACCAGCGCGCAGGTGTGCTGGATCTGACGGCTGAGGGTGAGATCCATTTTATTCCGGACTGATACAAAAGAAAAGAGGATACAGTTATTTCATGAAAGAGTCAAAACACATCGGCAAGGTGTCCATCAGTGTGGTCTGTGTGATCTTGGGCATTCTGCTGGCGCTGCAGTTCAAAAGCGTGCGGGAAAACAACCAGATAGACGCTTTGAATACGACCCGTGTGCAGACGCTGCAGAATCTGCTGGATGAAACGCGGGAACAGAACGACCGGCTTTCAGAGCAGGTGAAAGAAATGCGCAAAGAGGTGCAGAGTTACCGTGAAGCCGCCGCCGGCAGCAGCGAGCAAAGCGATCAGGCTCTGTTGGACGAGATTGCCCACCTGCAGTTGGCAGCCGGTATGACCGACGTGGTGGGGCCAGGCATCGAGGTGGTGCTCGAGGACAGCACAGCTGCCAACATCAGCGGCGATGAGGCGGATTATCTGATCCACGACAGTGACATTCTTTCCGTGGTCAATGAGCTGCGCGACGCCGGGGCGGAGGCATTGTCCCTCAACGGCAACCGTATTCTTGCCACGTCGGAGATCCGCTGCAGCGGGTCGGTGGTCACCATCAACGGACGGCGCACCAGCGCGCCCTTTGTCATTGATGCCATCGGTGACACGGATACCATGTTTAATGCGCTGATGATGCGCAACGGCGTAGTAGATGTGCTCAAGCAGTGGTCCATCCAGGTAAGCGTCACAGAAGTGGACGAGCTTCTCGTTCCTGCTTACGACGGTACCATCGAATACCGCTATGCACAGACCGCCACCGAGGATAATGTGACGGACGAAGAAACGGAGGCGTCCTGATGTATATTGTACTGAGCGTTTTGCTGGGTGTGCTCATCGGCGCGCTGTTGCCATGGAGCATCCCTGCGCAGTATTCGATTTATGCGGCGGTGATGCTGCTGGCAGCCCTGGATGCCGCGGCAGGCGGCATCAATGCGCGGCTGCATCATAAATTCCGCGGCTCCCTCTTTGTCTCTGGAGCTTTGGGCAACGGGCTGATTGCGGTATTCCTCACCTATATGGGCGAGCGCATCGGCATTTCGCTTTATTTGGCGGCAGTGGTGGTGTTTGGTACGCGATTGTTCCAAAACTTTGGAGAAATCCGGCGAGAACTCTTGACCTTGTCTGGAAACCGTAATACAATAGGTAAAAATACGGACAAAACACAAGAACTGGGGCAAAGCGACCATCTTGACCCGCTGTAAAACGCAACGTCTTGTAGTTTGCATAAATTTAAGGAGGAACCATCATGGCATTTGGTTTGGATGTCGGTCCTGAAAACGTAGTCAATATTAAGGTCATTGGCGTCGGCGGCGGCGGCAACAACGTGGTCAACCGCATGGTGCAGACTGGAGCGAAGGGTGTGGAATTTGTTGCGGTGAACACGGACAAGCAGGTCCTGTCCCGTTCCGGCGCCACATATAAGATCCAGATCGGCGAAAAGCTGACTCATGGTCAGGGGGCAGGCTCCAATCCGGAGATCGGCCGCAAAAGTGCGGAGGAGAACCGTGCGCAGATCGCAAAGGCTCTGGAAGAGACGGACATGGTGTTTATTACCGCTGGTATGGGCGGCGGCACCGGCACCGGCGCGGCACCTGTGGTAGCAGATGTGGCCCGTGAAGCGGGCGTGCTTACCATCGGCGTGGTCACAAAGCCTTTTGGCTTTGAGGGCCGCCGCCGTATGGTCCAGGCCGAGCAGGGCATCGAGGACCTCAAAGACAAGGTGGATTCCCTGGTGATCATCCCCAATGAGCGCCTCAAGCATGCCACCGATCAGAAAATTACCTTTGCCAATGCTTTTGCCATTGCCGATGATGTGCTGCGTCAGGCGGTGCAGTCCATTTCCGATTTGATTAATGATACCGGCTTCATCAATCTGGACTTTGCCGACGTGACCTCTGTGATGAAGGACGCGGGCTTTGCTCACATGGGCGTGGGACGGGCCGAAGGCAAAAACAAGGCGGAAGAAGCGGCAAAAATGGCTATTTCCAGTCCGTTGCTTGAGACCTCAATCAACGGGGCCAAGGGTGTTCTGGTCAATGTGACCGGTTCCATGGACATCGGGCTTGACGAGGTGGAGCAGGCGGCCACACTGGTGCAGCAGGCGGCGCATCCGGACGCCAATATCATCTTCGGCGCTACGTTCGACGAAGCGATGGAAGATGAAATCCGCGTGACCGTGATTGCGACAGGCTTTGATGAAAGTACCGGAAAGAGCACTATGACGGAAAAGCCCTTCACCGAGGCGGAGAAAAAAGTGGAGCAGACTGCTGCCGCGCAGAAGGCGGAGGAGGAGACGGCGGACGCACCGCAGCAGCCGGAACCGGCCAGTGTTTCTTCCGGCGATGCAGAAGATGATCCGTTTGATGCAATTTTTAATATTTTCAATAAGCGTCAATAAAATGGGACAGGCTAAGTGCGGTAGGAGAATCTCTCCTGCCGCATTTTTGTTTAACATCAAAAAGCAGCGGTTCTCCGATGCTCTTTGCAGGAGTCATATGGAAAATGGCTGTTGAATCAATGGCAGTTTTAGCGGAAAGCAGAAAAAATTTGCTCCGCGCCTTTGCGATCTGGCTGCGGCGCGGTGTTTTTCCAGATTGTGCCATCCAAAATCGCCTGATTTTGTTCCTTGTTTTTTGCTGCTGCGGTGGGCAACGTAACAACGCCGCAGAACCGTGCGGCAAATTTTTGACAAGGGGTGATTGAATGGATGAACCTTTTTCTTTGCAATCGATTCGCTGCAGGGCGCCGGCTTTCCGGCGTCGGGCCGCCGCTGTTCTGGGCACGCTTATTTTCATTTTTTGCATGGCGGCCCCGGCTTATGCAGCCGTATCCAGCGCCGGAAGCGTGTCGGGCCAGTCCCGGACGCTGGTGCCGCTGGGACGCGCCGTGGGCGTCAAGCTGTTCTCCGACGGGCTGCTGGTGGTGAATCTGTCGGAAAGCGTGACGGAGGACGGTACCGCTTCTCCTGCGCGGCAATGTGGAATCCGTACGGGGGATGTCCTGCTGGAACTGAATGACGAGGACCTCAAAAGCACAGAGCAACTGCAGACGGCGCTGCAGAAAAACGGCGCGCAGAGCGTTTCGCTGACTGTGAAGCGCGGCGCCCGGACGTTATCTTTGGAAGCGACGCCGGAAAGCGGAGCCGACGGCGTGTACCGACTGGGCGCTTGGGTGCGGGACAGTATGGCCGGTATCGGGACGATGACCTATTATGACCCACAAACGGGGACGTTTGGCGCACTGGGCCACGGCATCACGGATGTAGACACGGCTCAGCTGATGCCCATTTCCTCCGGCGCGCTGATGTATGCCGATGTAGCGTCGGTAAAGAAAGGGCACAGCGGCACGCCCGGTGAGCTGACGGGAGATTTCAAGCCCTCCCAGGAGCTGGGCGAGTTGACCTGCAATGCCTCGTCCGGCATTTTCGGTACGTTGAGCGACACCTCTATGGCCTCCGGCGAGGCACTGGAAGTGGCGCGCCGGGACGAAGTGAAATGCGGGAATGCGGTGATCCTTTCCAATATCCGCGGTGATAAGGTGGAAGAGTTTTCCATCAAAATTACCAAAATTATGGAAAATGAGGGCGGCGGACGTGACATGTTGATCCGTGTCACAGATCAGAGACTATTGTCTTCCACTGGAGGAATCGTACAGGGGATGTCCGGTAGCCCGATTTTGCAGAACGGTAAATTGGTGGGTGCGGTGACACATGTTCTTGTGAGCGACCCGACAAAGGGGTACGCTATCTTGATGGAGCACATGCTTGAGGCAGAACCTTAAGATTTGACCAAAACCCCGCCAAAGCGACAGATTCACTGAAAAGCCATACGGAGGCCGTCGAACGAAAAACTGCACAAATTACCAAAAATTACCAAATACTCCTTGAAAATACTGTCCGATTATGCTACCTTATTAATATAGCAAAAACGAAGCTTCGCAATGCGGCGCAGTAGCTGAGCGCCAATGTGACGGGCTGCGGACCAGCCAAAAATTCTTTGTAGAGGGTTTGGTATACAAATGGAATCGAAATGGACAGTACTGCTGGCGGATGCCAGTGAAGAGTTCCGAGGCCTACTGATGGCGGCCTTGGCGGAAACAGAAGAGTTTGAAGTGGTCGCTTCTGTAGGCGACGGTGCGGAGGCGGCACGCCTGGCGGAGGAGAAGCAGCCAGATCTTGTGGTGATGGATATGATTCTGCCAGGGCTGGACGGTCTTGGACTGCTGGATCAGCTTTCCATCATGAAGGAGAAGCGGCCGGAGGTGATTGTGCTTTCGCAGTTTATGAGCGAGCGGATCATCGCCGCGGCTATGGAGCACGGCGTTTATTACTATATGACAAAGCCCTGCCGAACAGAATCCTTGCTCGAACGGATGCGTCAGGCGCTGACACCGACGGGCAGCGCGGCTGGGCGGGGCGCGGTCGAGGAAGGCGTGGAGTTGAGCAGCCAGATTACTTCGATCATTCATGAAATCGGTGTGCCGGCCCATATCAAGGGATATCAGTATCTGCGCGAGGCGATCCTGATCGCCGTGGAGGATATGGAGGTCATCAATGCGGTGACTAAAGTGCTGTATCCCGAGGTGGCCCGTCGTTATAACACCACACCGTCGCGTGTGGAGCGCGCTATCCGACATGCCATCGAAGTGGCCTGGGACCGCGGCGACCTGGAAACACTGCAGAAGTTCTTTGGCTATACGGTGTCCAACACCAAGGGAAAACCCACCAACAGCGAATTTATTGCCATGATTGCCGACCGGCTGGTGCTGCAGAAACAGCACGCCTGAAGAAATGCACCAGGTGGAATTCTGCCGTCTACCTGGTGCATGGCCGCCTGAATTCTGCCTGAAGGCGGCGAAAAAAGACGTGTCCTCTGAAAAGAGGGCACGTCTTTCCTGTTCAGGCACTGCGGTATTGCCTATGGAAAAATGCCGCTTTCGCTGTTATGCTTTTCGGATGATCCCCATAGGCGTAGATTCCCGGGATTGTCCCAGGGGATTGTCTTTCAGAATACGGGCGTAGAGATCACGGTCCATGGAACAGTCTGAAACGCCCAAAATATTTCCGCCCAAATCATTGATATCTACGATAATAACAGGATAGCCGATGTGTTTGGAGATATCGGCGGCCGTTTCGTCCGGGTTCAGAGGACCCAGGACAACGCATTCATTGTAAGGCGGAATGGTGTTGGGGCAGGGACCGTCAATGGAAGAAGCCTTGGGTCCGGCGATGATATAAAACCAGCCGCGTTTGCGGAAGAGTTTGCCGATGGCGCCGATAAAGGCGGCGAACAGGATACGGAGTGTACCGCACTCCTGCAGGGCCATTTCCATCGTTTCCGGAATACCAAGACCAATGCCGTGGGGCGTTTTGGTGACAAAGCGGCTCAGCAGCACAGCCAGGCGGCGGGGATGGATATCTTTCATGTAGATAGCGCGCTTTTGTGTGCAGGCCACGCATTTTTCGGAAATGAACAGCACGTCGCCTTCCACCATGGAAGGAGCGGCATATGTGGCGCAGACCTCGTTGATCTTGTCCCGATCGGTCACTACGTGAGTGCGGATAGGATGGCGGCGGTACGAAACGCCGTCGACCTCGATGATCTCGTTTTTTCCTTCGTTGTTGGTCAGCTCATTCATATCATATACCTGTCTTTCTTCTGGTAACCAAAAATAGCACAAAAATGGAACCCCTTTGGCAATATCAGCATTATAGCCAGAAATCAAAAAAAATACAAGCCGCATCCTACACAGAATCCGGAAAAAGTTTGTGCGCATCTTTGTTCTTCGTGCAATATTCCTCTTGCATATGCCGTGTCAATGGCATACAATAGCGGTATCGTTTTTTGCGGAAGGAAGTCATTTCATGACCGGTGAGGAAGCTATTGCCTATATTGAACACATTCCCTGGCAGGGGGTCCGGCTGGGTCTGGAGCGAACGCGGGAGTTGCTGAAAAAGTTGGGCAACCCCGAAAAGAATCTGCGTTTTGTCCACATTGCCGGCACCAACGGCAAGGGGAGCACTGCCGCCATGCTGGCCGCCGTGCTCCAAAGTGCCGGATATCGTACGGGGTTGTATATTTCTCCCTTTTTGCAGGTGTTCAACGAGCGTATGAGCGTCAACGGAACGATGATTTCCGGCGAGGAGCTGGGGGAAATCACGGAACAGGTGCGCTTTTCCGCGGAGGCCATGGAAGACCGGCCCACAGAGTTTGAGCTGATGACTGCAATTGCGTTCTTGTATTTCCGTCGGCAGCATTGTGACATTGTAGTGCTGGAGGTGGGCATGGGCGGCCGGTTGGATTCCACCAATGTCATTGGTTCGCCTGAAGCTGCAGTGATCTGCAACATTGGATTGGACCATGTGAAAGAGCTGGGCGGTACTGTGGAACAGATTGCCTTTGAAAAAGCGGGGATTATCAAGCCGGGCTGCGAAGTGGTGTTGTACCAGCCGGAGAAAGACAGCGTGGCGCAGGTCGTGCGTACTGCTTGCCGGGAACGGAATGCCGCGCTGCACGAGGTGGATTTTTCCCAATTGCGGCTTTTGAAGAATTCTATTGAAGGGCAACGGTTTTCCTATCGGCAATGGGAAGATCTGCATATCCGGCTGCTGGGTTTGCACCAGCTGAAAAACGCAGCGGTGGTGTTGGAAACAGTTGCCGTGCTGCGCGGACGGGGATGGAACATTTCTGACGAGGCAGCGCGCCGGGGCCTTTCCGAGGCCCGGTGGCCTGGACGGTTTGAAGTGCTGCGTGCCGACGGGCCGGTGTTCCTGGCCGACGGCGGTCATAACCGCCAGTGCGCCGAAGCAGTGGCGGCGGCGCTGAAAGCATATTTTCCCGGCAAAAACATTCATTTCATTATGGGTGTGCTGGAAGATAAGGATTATGCGTCCATGCTTGCCGTTTTGGCGCCCTTGGGCGGACGGTTTTATACCGTAACGCCCGACAGTCCCCGCGCGCTCAGCGCGGCGGCGCTGGCACAGGAACTTTCTATTTATGGTAAACCGACCGATGTGTGCCAAAGTGCGGCGGAGGCTGTGGCGAAAGCCCTCCGGAGCGCTGGAAAGGACGATGTCGTCTGCTCCGTCGGCTCGCTTTATATGACCGGAGAGATCCGGTCGGCCGTGCTCAGCCTGCCTGTACAGGCGGAGCAGGGGTAAAAAGTTCATACAAATGCTAACAGAGTAGGAACAGGCGCGTTAAGTGCTGGTCGGACGGGAAGTTGCCGGCCGGACGAGTGGGCCGGAGGCCCAGCGGTGCCTGTTCCGCATTCCGCTGTTAGAAAGGGGAAACAACCGGCGTGCCATGCATGCTCCGGAGCCTCCTTTTTGACAACGCTATGCAAAGAAGGAGGTAACGAACATGCAATCCAAAAAAATATCATCCCCGCATCTGCAGATCCTGCTCCGCGTGGCGGTTCTGGCTGCCATGGACGTGCTGCTGATGAATTATCTCGGCATCCACACACAGTATTTTAAAATCGGGTTTTCTTTCGTCCCCATTGCCCTGTGCGGCATGCTGTACGGCGCCAAATGGAGCACGGCATGCGCGGGAGTGGGCGATTTAATCAACTGCCTGCTCGGCCCGTACGGCTGGTATCCGCCGCTGACGCTGAGTGCCTGCCTGAACGGCTTTTTGTTCGGCTTTTTCCTCAAAGGGCGCAGTGATCATCTGGGTGCGATCATTGCAGCAGTTGTAACATTCCAGTTGGGGGTCAGCCTGCTGCTGAACACCTGGTTCCTTTCCCTGTTGTATTCCACACCCTTTTTGGAGTTGATGATCACCCGTGTGCCGCAAGTACTGCTGATGTTGCCGATTCAGATTATTGTACTGCGCCTGATTGGTTCCAAGCGGCTGGTGACAGCACTGGCCGGCACGGCAGCCTGAAAAGAAGCGATCTGCCGGCGCGCCTCCATCGCCAGGGAGGCGCGCCGGCGTTTTTTGACGAACGGAAGCATTCACAATTTATTCAAAAAAGAAATACAAATTGGTCACCATTGCCGGCTGGGGCTGTGGTATGTTATAGATGTGCTTGAGAAAGACCAAAAGAACAAGAACATTACTTATTTCTCCTATCTCTCTTTTTTATGAAACAACACCCTCCGCCGCGGCCGAATGGCTGTGCAGTGCTCATGGCGGAGGGACCAAAAATTCCATGTCCCCGGAAAGGGCATGTTTGAAGGCTGTGCCTACGGGCGCGGCCCTTTTTATTTTGTGCGCCAGTTGTCCGGGCCTTCTGGAGCAGGCTTAGGGTAGGGGGAGTGGGTGGCCGTGCTCAGAAAAACTGGCCCGGATATACTGCCAATAGTTCTGTTGATGTCCCTGGTTCATTCGGATCCGGTACTACGGCAGTGGCAGCGGAGCCGGCAGAAGGCGAACGATACGAATCGTCCATAAAAGCAGGCAGCCGCCGCAGACGAGGTACAGTCTGCGGCGGTCTTCTGTTTACCAGGCAGTGGGGTTGTTGGTGCAGGGGCGGCTCATCAGGGCAAAACGGTTGCCCGATTCACTAAATTCCACAAATCGCAGGCTGTTGCTATCGCCCAGCACATAGCGGCCGACTTCCTGCTGGTAAATGACGATGTAGTTATTGCCTACTTCGTACAGTCGCCCTTCCCAGCGCACCAGCTCACCGTTACCCATCAGAAAAGTGGCGGCAATGTAAGCGCCGATCTCGCGGCTGAGCATACCGCGCATGGAGCCTTCGAAGGCTTCCTCCACAGAGATTGGGCTGCCGATCACATCGCTGCTCAGTCCGTGGCGCATATTGAGATGGTTGGCGCCGGAGGGGCCCTGAGTGGATGCGGCAGTGCCGGCGGCTGCGCTGCTTTGGGCGCTCATACCGTTCTGTGCAGCTGCTGCGGCGTTCCTATTTCTTTGGGCGGCGGTGTTGGCTGCCATAGCGTCCTGGCCGGCGGCTGCTGACATTGTGCCTGGTGGTGCAGCCATGGGGTCGTTTGCACCCTGTACATAAGGATCCTGCATAAGGTACCTGTCGTTCTGCGTTCCGTTCATGCTGTTGATCAGCTCCATTCATTAAGTTTGGTAGTACGCGTCGGTGGGGTTATAAAAGCAGTGGTCGCCGATGCGTATCTGTAAGTACCCGACATTCGAGGGAAACTGGCCGCGGCAGGTGGGGCTGAAAGGATTATAAAACCAAAGAGCCTGCCCCAGGTCGGGCAGACGGTTGCCGGCCAGGGCCCAGTCCGCGATCGCATAGTGTTCGGAGGTGGGGTTCATATTGTATATGTTCTGTGGATTATATGCCCCAGCTTCCGTTTCCGAAGCACATACAAACTGGCCCGGCTGGAAAACGATGTTGCGCAGGCTCCCTCTGCCGATCCGCGCATATTCTCCGCCGACAGCGTTGACACGGTTCATGACCACGCTCGCCACGGCTTTCATGCCGTTTTCACCCTCGCCGCCCGCCTCGCACTGCACCAGGCGCGCCAGGAGTTCACGGTCCGTATAAGCCATAAAAGTCCTCGCTTTCTGCTCTTGAGCGGGAATGAGATTGCGGCATCCCGCTTCCATTTCATCCTATGCGCTGGGGGCGAAAAGGTGAAAAGCGCTCAGAAAGGGCGTCGGCTGCAGTGCAGCCGACGCCCTTTCTGAGCGGAAGAGTGATTCTCAAACGGTCTGTTCCAGCGCTTCCTGCAAAGCGGTGGCAAGCTGGTCGGGACAGGAAGTGGGGCGCATGCCGCAGCGGATCCCCTTCATGCGTTCAATGGCATCCTCTACCCGCATACCCTGCAGCAGGCTGGCGATGCCCTTCAGGTTGCCGTTGCAGCCGCCCAGAATATCCACATGCTTGATGGCGCCGTTTTCAATTTCCACTGTCATCTGCCGGGAGCAGACGCCGTGGGGGGTATAAGTATAGGTCATGGTGATCATTCTCCTTTTCTTTCCCAATTTCCTGCGTTTGCGGCGCTGGGCACCACATTTCGCGCTTTTCTGCATTATAGCGCAGACGCAGCGCGCGTGCAAGAGGGGATAACGTTGGAAGCATACCGGCACAGGGCAGTGCATACAGTGACACAGGAACTTTTGCGCTGCGGGGACAGTTTGACGTTTTGCATCAAAAAGAAATGTGAATATTATGTAAATTTCACGTTATGAACATGGCGCTTTTCCAGTAACATGTTATACTAAAAGCTTAGTAAGTCGTTTTTTGTCGCGGTTTGTCAGAATTAAGGGAATCTTAAAGGATTTACCGCTTTGTTTTTCGTGCAGTGTGTGGTATGCTTTCAAACAATCTACCGCTCCGCGCGCGAAACGATTCGGCGGGAGAAACACAAAGGAGTATGCGAAAATGTCCATATGGAAAAAGGCGGGCATTAAAGTTCAGATTACAGGCCGTTCTAAAATTGCGGCGGCGATCATTACGGGCGCATTGGCCGTATTCATCGCCGTGGAGCTGGCGGAATTTTTCAAGCCCGAGGTTGTGCTTGGAAAATGGCAGTTGTTGTGGAGTGTGCTGTGCGCCTTGGGCGCCGGCGCGGCGGAACTGATTTCGGTCCAGTGGACCGGGGATCATGGCCCTGTCCGGCAGCGCAGGGCCATGATTGTGCTTTTTTTACTGCTGCCTGTGGCAACCCTTACCATGATGGAATTTCTGCACGGCACCTTTATTTACAATTGGACGCCGGCGGTCTTTGCGGAAAATTATGTGTTCATGCTGGTGATCTATCTGGTGTTTTTTGCCATCACCGGAAATATCCATACCCCCGTTACCCTGGCGAATATTCTGTGCTACATATTTGGCATGGTGAACCATTTTGTGCTGGAATTCCGCGGCACCGTTTTTGTGCCTTCGGACATTGCCAGCGCCAAAACGGGTATGAGCGTCGCCGGCGGTTACGCCATCACGCCGGACAACCAGGTGGTGCTGGCTACGGCGCTGTTTGTGCTGTTGCTGGTGGTGGCGCATAAAATGCGCATGGAAAATCCTGCGAAAATCCTGGTCCGCAGTGTGCGCATCGGTGGCGCGGCGGTAGCGCTGGTCTTCTGCGGCCTTCTGTATAACACAGACTGGTTTGCAGATCACGGTATGAAACCGGATTTTTTCAATCAAACGCGGGGTTATACCAATCATGGTTCGCTGTTCCACTTCTGGATCAATACGAAATATCTTTCTGTGCAGGAGCCGAAGGACTACAGTGCCGAAGAGGCCAGCAGCATTGTGGAAGAGATGCTGCCCGCAGTGGACGCTATGGGCGAAGTACAGGTGGGCGAGGAAAGCGGACAGATGCCCAATATCATCTGCATTATGAACGAGACGTTTTCCGATTTGAGCGTGGTGGGCGAGTTTGAGACAAACGAGGATTATATGCCCTATTGGCATTCGCTGACGGAAAATACCGTGAAAGGCTATGTCCATGTGCCGGTGTACGGCGCGGGTACGGCCAATTCGGAATTTGAATTTTTGACCGGCGATTCTATTGCTTTCCTGCCGGTGGGCGCCTGCGCCTATGAATCCTATGTCAAAGGTCCCCAGCCTTCGCTGGTTTCGTCGCTGGGCGCGTTGGGCTATGATAAAACGGCATTTCATCCCTATTATGGAAATAACTGGAGCCGCGATGTGGTGTATCCCTATCTGGGATTTGACCGGTATGTGGATATCGGCGCTCTGCTGGGCGAAGACTTGGTGGCGGAGTATCAGGCCGACAAAAATTTCAGCAAATATTATAAGGCGGTTCGGGAGAAATTCCCGGAGGAAAACGTTTTCCTGCGCCGCTATGTCAGTGATGAATTTGATTACCGCAGCGTGATCGACATGTATGAACAGGAGCGGAGCAATACGCCGGAAAAGCCGTTTTTTATGTTTAACGTGACGATGCAGAACCATTCCGGCTATCAGTATACTTACAGCAATTTTGACCAGGAGATTTATCTGACCGGCGCCATGGAGGGGAAGTATCCCAAGGTGGACCAGTATCTTTCCCTGATTAAAAAGTCGGATACGGCGCTGCAGGAGCTGATCGAATACTACAGTCAGGTGGACGAGCCTACGATCATCTGCATTTTCGGCGATCACCAGCCGTCGGTGGAGTCGGCGTTTTATGAGGAGCTTTTTGGAAAACCCACCAGTGAGCTGACGCTGGAGGAAGAGCAGAAGATGTATGTCACGCCATTCATGATCTGGGCCAACTACGATATTGAGGAGAAAACCGTGGAGGATATCAGTTTGAATTATCTGGCCACGCTCCTGCTGGAAACGGCGGAATTGCCCATGACGGCCTATCAGCAGTATCTGACCGAACTGCACAAAACCCTGCCTGTGATCACTACGCTGGGGTATATGGATGCCGAGGGCAGCTGGTATCGCATGGACGATGAAGACTCACCCTATGCCGAACTGGTGGAAAATTACCGCAAAGTACAGTACAACAATCTGCTGGATAAGCGAAACCGTGTGAACAGCCTGTTCCTCCTGCCAGAGCGAACCTGAAAATGGCGGAAAACATGCCCGGCGCAGCGCGCCGGGCATGTTTTAGTTCGGCAGGAAAAAATTGACAAGGATAGAGCGGAACGATATAATAAAAACCATGTTGACGTTAGGACTGCCGCGCTGTGCGGCCATAGGAAAGGACCGATATGAACTTTAAGGAATTTCGAGAAACACAGGGGCGCAAATATTTCCCCATCGCGGCAGTGATATTTGCCCTGTTCGTTGTATGTATCCTGTTTTTCTTCCTGGTGTTTCGTTTCCAGGCTGTGCGCAGCGGCCTGGCGACGGTGATGGGGATCCTGGCTCCGTTTTTCTACGGCGCGGCCTTTGCCTATCTGCTGCGGCCCATGTGCAAATATTTCGAGCACAATTTTGAGCACCGCCTGCGCCTGCGTATGGCGAACCCGAAACGGGCGGGAAGCCTGGCCAACGTGCTTTCGGTGGCGGTATCGCTCCTGCTGGCGCTGGCGGCGGTGTTCCTGCTTCTGACGCTGACGCTGCAGAGCGTATTCAACAGTATTGTGGATTTGGCCGTTATGCTTCCGGGACAGATTGAGGAGCTGACCACCTGGCTGGAAGGTTTGTTTGCCGAAAACGAGGTGGCGCTGAATTACATTCATAATCTGAGCGATAGCGTGAATACTTGGTTCACGAATTTCTTCGGCAATGAATTGCTGCCGAACCTGCAGGAGATCCTGAACGGCGTATCGGCCGGAGCCGTTACAATTCTGACGGAACTGGTGAACCTGTTCATCGGTCTGGTTGTGGCGATTTATCTTCTGACCAGCCGCAAAAAATGGCGCGCACAGCTGAAAATGGTGCTGCGCGGTATCTTCCCTGACAAGGCGTATGCCGCTGTGGTGAAAGAGCTGCGCTTTATTGACCGCACTTTCACGGATTATATCAGCGGCCGGATTCTGGATTCGGTGATCGTGGGCGTGATTGTGTATGTGGCGTGCCTTGTTATGGGCTTGCCAGACGCGGCGCTGATTGCAGTGGTCAACGGCATCACAAATATCATTCCGTATTTTGGACCCTATATCGGGGCGATTCCTTCGGCGCTGCTGATTTTTATGGATGATCCGGTGAAATGTATCTGGTTTATCATCTTTATTTTGATTCTGCAGCAGGTGGATGGCAATATTATATGCCCGAAGATTCTCAGCGGTAAAGTGGGACTGAGCAGCTTCTGGGTGCTGTTCTCCACGCTTCTGTTCGGCGGCCTGTTTGGCTTTGTGGGGCTGCTCATCGGTGTGCCGGTGTTTGTGGTGTTTTATGATCTTATCAAAAAAGCGATTTACTGGGCGCTGGGTAAGCGCGGCCAGGAAGAGCTGATCGAACGCTACGAGGACACATACCATCCGCCGACACAGGAAGTGAAAAAGCGCCCGGCCTTTTTGCGGGCCAGAGAAGACAAAAAGAGAACGTGAAATGCTGTACGGAAAGAGGGGAAATTGATATGAACAACTGTACTATTCCGGAAAAATACCGGCCGTTGCTGGGGCTTTATGATACCCAGGTGGCCATTGCCATGACCAAACGTGTGTTTGAAGATACCCTGAGCGGTGCGCTGCATTTACGCCGCGTGTCGGCGCCGCTGCTGCTGGATGCCGCCACGGGACTCAACGATGATCTCAACGGCGTGGAGCGCCCGGTGGAATTTGATATTCGGGCCACCGGCACCCATGCTCAGGTGGTGCATTCTCTGGCCAAATGGAAACGCGCGGCGCTGCACCGCTATGGTTTTGATGTGGGCAGCGGAATTGTCACGGATATGAACGCCATCCGGAGGGATGAAGATCTCGACAATCTCCACTCCATTTATGTGGATCAGTGGGACTGGGAAAAAGTGATTGCGCCGCAAGAGCGTACGCTGCAGCATCTGCAGGAGACAGTGGAGCGCATCGTGGGAGCGATCTGTGACACGGAAAAAACCATGCGCGCACTGTTCCCGGCGCTGAATATCCTGCCTGCCACGCAGCGGGACATTACTTTTATTACCACGCAGGAGCTGGAGGATCAATATCCCGAATGGACGCCGAAGGAGCGGGAGGACGCCTTTGTAAAAGACCATCCGACCACATTCCTGATGCAGATCGGCGGCGCGCTGCGCTCCGGTAAGCCTCATGACGGCCGTGCTCCGGACTATGACGACTGGGCACTCAACGGCGATTTGCTGTTTTGGAATCATACTTTGCAGCGCTCCTACGAGGTGTCCTCCATGGGCATCCGCGTCAATGCGGAAAGCATGGACCGTCAGCTTTCTCTGGCCGGATGTGATGCGCGCCGGACACTGCCCTTCCACAAGGCGCTGCTCTCCGGGGAGCTGCCCGATACCATGGGCGGCGGTATCGGCCAGTCCCGCCTGTGCATGCTGCTGTTGGGCAGCGCTCACATCGGCGAAGTGCAGTCCTCCATCTGGGATGAGGAGACTCGGCGTATCTGCGCAGAGCGCGGTGTGACGCTGCTGTAAACAGAAAAAGAAGGGGGCGGAGCCCTTCGGCAAAATGGATGAAAAAACGCGGAAAACGATGTTTTCCGCGTTTTCTGCATTCTTGCGGAACAGTGGCGCGCTTCTCCCAAAAACGCTGTTGACAAACGGAAAAACAAATGATATAATAACTGTACTAACACAGATAATACACTAAATACACTCTGAGCAGGAAAGGAGTGAAGGGTATTGATTAGTCTGAACTATCGGGATGCCAGGCCGATCTATGAGCAGATCAAAAACGGACTGAAGCGCCTGATCGTTACCGGTGCGCTGAAAGAGGGTGACAAGCTTCCTTCGGTGCGTTCCCTGGCTACGGAGCTGGCTATCAATCCAAACACGATTCAAAAGGCGTACAATGAACTGGAAAACGAGGGATATATCTATTCCGTTCCCGGCAAAGGCTCCTTTGCCAGCGGAGATGCCCGAACGGACGAGCGGCGCAAGGAAGAACTGAAACACCGCTTTCGGGAACTGGCGGCGGAGCTGCGCTATCTGGGCACGTCGCAGCAGGAGCTGATGGAATTGCTGAAGGAAGGAAAGGAGAGCAGCCATGATTGACGTGCAGAATGTGAGAAAGGAATTTGACGGCTTTGCCGCACTGGGCGGGGCTACCCTTACTGTACCCAACGGCGCGGTGTACGGCCTGGTGGGTCCCAACGGCGCGGGGAAATCCACTTTGATCCGCCACATTACCGGTATTTACCGTCAGGATGCAGGCGAGATCACAGTAGACGGGGAGGCGGTTTTCGAGAATCCTTCCGCCAAAGCGCGCATCGCTTCGATTCCGGACGACTGGTACTATTTTCTCCAGTCCGATGTGCGGGATATGATGCGTTTTTACCGGGGATTTTATCCGAAGTTCAATATGGAACGCTATGAGAAATTCAAGGAAGTGTTTTCCATCGATGAAAAGCGGACGATCCGCCGCCTGAGCAAAGGTATGCAGAAGCAAGTGGCGTTCTGGCTGGCTATGTGCACGATGCCGGATTATCTGGTGCTGGACGAACCGGTGGACGGGCTGGACCCCGTGATGCGCCGCCAGGTGTGGAGCCTGATCCTCAATGACGTGGCTGAGCGGGGCACCACGGTGCTGGTTTCTTCCCACAACCTGCGCGAATTGGAGGACGTGTGCGACCACGTGGGCATTATGGATCACGGAAAAGTGCTGCTCCAGCGCTCGCTGGAAGAACTGCAGGGCGGTACAGTGAAAGTTCAGATGGTGCCCTCCGGCGAGGACGTGGCTCTGCCGGAGGAGTTGGAGATTCTTCACCGCAGCGCTACCGGCCGGGTGCAAACGCTGATTGTCCGCGGCAGCGCCGAGGAAGTGACTGCGCGCCTTTCCGTGCTTCAGCCGCTGCTGCTGGAAGCGCTGCCGCTGTCCCTGGAAGAAATTTTTATCTACGAATTGGGAGGTGTGGACTATGCAGTCAAAGACATCGTGCTTTAATCTGACGCTGCTGCGCAAAAATGTGATCCGCTTCAGCCCGCTGTGGATCGTATATTCCGCCGCTTGGTTTGTGGCGATGCCGCTGCTGCTGGGCATGCAGCTCTCCAGCGACTGGCCGCCGGAACTCAATGATGTGATCCAGATCCTGGGCGCTTTCATGACAAGCGCGGGGCCTGTGGTAGCCTGCCTTTACGGTGTGGCAGTGGCTATGGCTGTGTTTTCCTACCTTTATTCGGCCCGCAGTGTTTCGCTGATGCACTCCCTGCCCATCCGGCGCAGCGGATTGTTCCTCACCAACTATATCAGCGGGCTGCTCTTTTTCGTGGTACCCAACCTGATCCTGTGCGGAATCACGGCGTGCGTGACGCTGGTGGGCCATGTGTTCTGTCCGGGCATGCTGCTGGCGTGGCTGCTGGGATTAACTGCCATGGAGTTGTTTTTCTACTCCTTCGCTGTATTTTGCGCCATGTTTACCGGAAACCTGCTGGCGCTGCCGGTATTTTATGGTGTGCTCAATGTACTGGCTTTTGTGCTGTGGTGGTCGATCTCCATGTTTCTTGAGCCGTTTCTGTATGGCTTTTCCATGACGGACCGCGCAGCAGTGGTGGAATGGCTGACGCCGCTGGCCAGACTTTATGACTCGGTATCTGTGGTATGGAACTATAATGCAGCGGATTATTCGTTCAGCACAGCATCGCTGCACGGGATCCCCGTTTTGGTGATCTATGCGGCTGCAGGCATTGTTTTTGCCGTTTTGGCGTATGCGGCGTATCGCCGCCGCCGCAGTGAGAGCGCCGGGGATATTGTTTCCGTGCGCTGGGCTAAGGTGCTGTTCCGTTACGGCGTGGCTCTGACAGCGGCGCTGACGATCGGACAGGGACTGTATGGGCTGGTCTTTATGAATAGCCGTCTGAGCGGTGTACCCGTGCGGCTGGTGTGTATGATCGTCGTGGGTGCTGTGGGCTTCCTGGTGGCACAGATGCTGCTGCAGAAATCTTTCCGTGTGGTAAAAAAGAGCCTGCGCGGCAGTGTGGTGTGCGCAGCGGTGATTCTGCTGGTGGCGCTGGGCGCACAGCTGGATGTGACTGGGTTTGTCAGCCGTGTGCCACAGGTCGGGCAGATTGATTTCGTTCATGTGACCGTCAGCGGCAACGATGCTGCCAGTGCCACCGTGCAGGGCGAAGAGGCTGTGGAGAAGGTGCGCGCGCTGCATCAAGGCATTGTGGATCACCGCAGCACAGCGCAGCGGGATGTGTGGAATACCGACTACAGCGACGGCAGCGGCAATTCGCCTCTGTATGTCAGTCTGAGTTACCGTTTGAAAGACGGTACGGTGCTGCAGCGGAATTATGACTATATGACGGTGCGTGAAAGCGACCTGGAAGATGCGTCCTCGTTGACGGCACTGGCCCAAGCGCTGGTGGATGATGCAGAATTCCGCACGAAAAACGCTCTGGGTCCCGTGGCTGGCGAGGAAGTGGACGGTGAAGCCGTTACTCTGACCGGCGGCTGTTTCACCTATTACAATGCGGGTGTCATCGATGTGGAGCAGGAACGTATTCTGACGGAGGCCGAAGCGCAAACCCTGGCGGCGGCCCTGCGTGAAGATGCTGCGGCGGGACGTACGGAGCGCATCCTCGTGGCCGACCGACGCAGTGACGCCGAACAGCAGGCACAGGACGGGGAAAAGAGATATGTAAATAATCTGCAGTTTAATTATCGAATTGGTTCGTCGGTGGATACCGGCAGGGCATACATTGACCTGAGCGTGGACATGACCGCAACGGTTCAGGCGCTGAACGATCTGGGGATCCTGAACGAATATGTGACGTTGCGCACCTGCGCGGAGCACGACGCGCTGTATGAAAGCAGGTATCAGGACGGAAATGCGACAGTGGCTGTGTATGAAGATTCGTATGAAACGGATTTGGTGCCGGAATCTGCCACAGAAAGCGCCTGATTCGGATGTGCAGCGGTTGCCTGTGCGGCCGCTGGGGAAGGTAAGTTCCACGATGGTGCCGCCGCCGAAGAAGGCAGCGCGGTAAAAGAAAGAGAGGAAACATCTATGCAAACGACCATCATGCTGCTGTTTTATGGCTTTTTGGCTGGTATTCTGGTGATGTGCGCCGGTTTTTCTACCCGCAAACGCGCATCCCGGCGCGTGGCCGAAACGATTTCCGCCGCTGGCGGCACGCTGTCGGCTTGCTGCTTTTTGATGATTTTGGGCTGCGGATATTTGTCCACACTGCTGTAAAAAGCGGCGGCCAATGAAAAAAGAAAGCGCCCGAGATGGCGGAAAGCCGTCCTGGGCGCTTTTGCGCTCTTGCTATCTGAGGCAGTTTTGGATATAATAACTTTGCAGTCTATCTTTCCTGCGCCGAAAGAGAGGAAAAGAGACCGATAAGGAGGTCGTTTGATATGAAATCAAAGCGCATATGGATCCTGACCGCTGCGGCTGCACTGGTTGTGTCTGCCGCGGGCTGTGCCATGCCGGTGCAGCCCGGCACGGACGGTACGCAGCAGGGCGGCGGAAGCAGCATGCAGGAGTCGGCCGGCCAAACGCAGCAGGGTGCTGCATCGAATCCCTTCAGCCGCCCCCGGACTGATTCTGAACAGGAGGAGCCGAAGACCGTAGAACTGCAGGTTCAGCAGGAGGACGGCACCACGGATACCGTCACAGCCACGGTCTACACTGGAAACGGCTATACGCTTGCCATTCCGGAAGGATGGGAGCGCGATGACAACGAGCCGCAATGGAATCCCCATGCCAACGATGCCGTAGAATTCACAGTTCGTTATTACGATGGAAAGAAAGCGGATGCGGTGGCGGAGCTTTTTCGGAAAGACGAGGATGACTATACCTTTGAAGCGCCCCAAACCGGCGCGCTGGCCCATGTGTCTGATGTAGTTTCGCTGCGCGGCAGTGAAATGGACAATGGGACGATCACGGATTTGGTGGCCTATTTTGTCAATCATGGTGATAAGGGCTGCTATGGCCTGATTCTCGAATGTCCTACGGAGGCTTCGGAGAGTTTTGGCGCCTATCTTGGCGCCATTGCCAACAGTTTTACCTTAGCAGAAACGGGAAAATAACAGTTCAAGACAAACAGGCGGTATGGCTTCAGCCATACCGCCTGCTTTATTTTTTAAAGAGATGCCGATGAGGTGGTGTGTTCCTGTGTTTGGGAGGGAAGGCGTTTAGTAAGCCATTTTCCCTTTTTATAATAGATGAAAAAGGCGATTGTGCCCATCACCCAGGAAATGGGATAGCTGATGCAGATCATGCCCAAAGTGTTATGGAGCGGCAGAATCCACAGAATCCAAACGACGCGGAACACGCAGATGGAAAGACCCGTGATGATCATCGGGATCAGCGCTTCCCCCACGCCGCGGATCACGCCGGAAAATACTTCGATGCACATATAAGTAATATATGTGGGGGTGAGCATCAGCAGCATCTGCACACAGATCTGCACTACCTTAGGATCGGTGGCAAACAGGTGGGTGAGAGGATAGCGCAGAACGACCGTGACAACGGTAATGATTACACAGCCCAGCGCCGAAAGGCCCAGCCCCACCCGGACGCCCTGATGCAGTCGGTCCAGTTTGCCTGCGCCGAAGTTTTGCCCGATGAACGTGGTGATGGTGGTACCCATGGCGCTGACGGTCATCCAGAATACCAGATTGATGTTACTATACGCTGTCCAGGCCGTGATGGTGCTGGTGCCGAAATAGTTCACGCTGGCCTGGATCAGCAGATTGCTCAGATCGAACATGGTCGACTGAATGCCGGTAGGCAGGCCGATGCGGGTGATACGCCAGAGAAGGCGCAGATCCGGTTTCAATTCGCGCCAGTGAAGCTGCACAGGCAGCGACCGCTCCTGGGCCAGACACAGCAGCACCAAGCTCATAGCCAGCGTCTGGGAGAGCACCGTGGCCAGTGCCGCACCGGATATGCCCATCCGCAGCACGGCGGTGAACAGCAGGTCGAGGATGATGTTGACTACCGCTGTGCAAATGAGGATATACACAGGCCTGCGGGCGTCGCCCACTGCGCGCAGTATGCCTGAGCCCATGTTATACAGCACACTGGGAAGCATGCCCAGCGAGTAGATCCGAAGATACTGCACGGCCATGTCGAAAATGTCTTCCGGGGTTTGCAGCAGTTCCAGAAGCCAGGGCGTGATGAACAAACCGAGAACCATGAAAGATAGGCCGATGATTGCTGCCAGCGCCAGTGCGGTGTGGGTGGCCCGGCGCACCATGTCGTTTTCCCGCGCGCCGAAATACTGGGCGATCACGACTGTAGCGCCGCTGCCGATGCCGACGAAGAAGCCAATGAGCAGGTTGATGAAAGTGCTGGTGCAGCCCACCGCGGCCAATGCGGATTCGCCCACGACTTTGCTGATGATGACGGCATCGGCGGTAATGTAAATCTGCTGGAAAAAAATACCGCACCAAATGGGGATGAAAAAGCGGATCATTTGTGTGGAAATACGGCCCTCGGTCAGGTCGATCTCCCGTTTTTTCAAAGTAGTCATGGTAGTTCTCTCTATCTTTTTCAAATTAAAAAACGCCCCTGAGGGCGAAAATGGATTTCTGTCACTCGGACATGTTTTTTATTATAGCAAATCACGCTGCGCGGAGCAATGAAAAGATGCAAAAAAACGCCGGGAAAATTATGCCAGTCCGGAATGCTCCCGGGCCGTTCCCTTTTGCGCGGAAATGTGATATGATCAGAAAAAAGAAAAGGGAGCGATGGCATGGAGATCACAGTGGTGCGGGCGCTGTATTTCAGCGGCACGGGGACGACGGAGAAAGTTGTCTGTACTTTGGCAAAAGCGCTGGGACGGTATTTGGGTGCATCAGTGGAACGGTTTGATTTTACCCGACCGGAGGCGCGGGAAGCGGAGCAGCGCTTCGGTCCCGGCGAACTGGCTGTGATAGGTACGCCGGTGTATGCCGGCCGGGTGCCCAATGTGCTGCTGAAGTATTTGACGGGAAAGCTGCGCGGCAGCGGCGCTCTTGCCATTCCTGTGGTATTGTTTGGCAACCGCAACTTCGATGACGGATTGATTGAGCTGCGGAATATTTTGGAACAGGACGGGCTGCGTGCGGTGGCTGGCGCGGCCTTTGTGGGAGAACATTCCTTTTCCCGAACGCTGGCCGCCGGGCGGCCGGACAAACAGGATCTGGCGCGGGCAGAAGATTTTGCCCGCGCTGCGGCGGAGAAGATCGCCGCGCTGTCGGCACTGCCGGAAACAGCGGTGGCCGTACGGGGGGAGGAACCGCTGCGGCCCTATTATACGCCCCGGGACCGGCAGGGCAAAGCGGTGAATATCCTGAAGGTCAAGCCGCTCACCGATCTGGACAAGTGCAGCGGCTGCGGATTGTGCGCAGCGCTGTGCCCCATGGGCAGTATCGATCCGGTGGATGTTTCCCAGGTGAAGGGTATCTGCATCAAATGCTGTGCCTGTGTGAAAAAGTGTCCCACAGGGGCAAAGTTTTACACGGACCCGGGCTATCTGTATCACCAGCACGAACTGGAAGAAGGCTTTGCCCGCCGGGCAGCGGTGGAAACGTTTCTGTAATTCATTGCAACAGGCCCTGCGGCAGCGCCGCAGGGCCTGTTGATTTGCCGGTTTATTTTTTCCCCAATTCCATGGTTTTGGCATAAGCGGCACTTACTGCACCCATGACGGTGGCGCGGAACGCGCCGTCTTCCAGGGCATGCACGCCAACGATGGTGCTGCCGCCGGGACTGCATACCCGATCCTTCAGCACGGCGGGATGTGTGTCGCTCTCCAGGGCCAGCCTGGCGCTGCCCAGTACCATCTGCGCGGCGTACAGCAGCGCCTTATCCCGGGGAAGGCCACATTCCACGCCGCCGTCGGCAAGCGCCTCCAGAAACAGATCCACAAAAGCGGGTCCGCAGCCGGAAATGGCGCAGCCGGCGTCGATCAGTTCTTCGTGCAGTTCGTCCAGCACGCCTGCGGCGGCCATGTTCTGCAGGAACGCGGTTTTGTCCTCTGCCGTTACATTCGCGCTGGCGGTATACAGGATCATGCCTGATCCCACGGAGACCGGGGTGTTGGGCATAATGCGAATAGTGGGATAGGCCCCGCCGGCCAGTTCCTGGATCCGGGCGATGGTCATGCCCGCTGCCATGGTGACGAGGACGAACGGGTCGGTGCGTGCGCTCAGCACAGGCGCGATGGAGGTGAGCAAATCTTCCATCATCTGGGGTTTTACACCCAGAAAGAGAAAGTGGCTCTCGGCCGCGGCGGTTTCGTTGCTGCCGCTGCATGCGCCCAATTCGCCCGCCAGAGCTTCGGCTCTGGCGTTGTCGTGATCTGCCAACAGGATGTCGCAGCCCGGCAGCGTTTTCGCTGCAGCGGCGGACAGTGCGCCGCCCATATTGCCACAGCCGATAAAACCAAAGGTATACGCCATAAAAAATCACCTGATTTCCAAAAGTATCACTGCCAGTATACCACCGATTTGCGCATTTGTCTTGCTTTTCCGTGCCATTCGTGCCACAATATTTTTGATAACGGACCTGGGCGTATGCCTGCGGTCAAAAAAGCAAAAGGGAAAGAGGCGGCCATGAACGCTATGGAAGCGGTTCCGTATCTGATCGTTCACGCTCTGCCGTTGGGTACGGCGGATCTGCGCCGGAGGAAGGAATGGGCGAAGCAGCAGTGAGGGTGCAAAGCAGGAAACAGCGGATAGAAAGGGATATTCAACGTGACACAGCAGCATGATTTTTCCAAGGGCAGCGTTGCCCGCAATATTCTTTATCTGGCTGCCCCCATGACGGCGGCGCAGCTGATCAACGTGCTCTACAGTGTGGTGGATCGGATGTATCTGGGCCGCTTGCCGGGCCATCTTGCGTTAACCGGGGTAGGGCTGACTTTGCCGGTCGTCTCGATTATTATGGGATTTGCCAATTTGTGCGGCACCGGCGGCGCGCCGCTGTGTTCCATCTGCCGGGGCCGGGGGGACGACGAAGAGGCGGAGCGGATTATGGGGAATTCCTTCACGCTCCTGCTGCTGTTCGGTGCGGCGGTCACCGTAGTGTTTCTGGCCTTTCAACGACCAATTCTGTATTTGTTCGGCGCCAGCGACGCCACTTACCCGTATGCCAGCGCTTATATGACCATTTACCTGCTTGGTTCGATTTTTGTTATGATCGGGCTTGGTATGAATCCATTTATCAGCATGCAGGGGTTTGGACGCACTGGGATGATGACTGTAGGGCTGGGAGCTCTTGTAAACATTGTGCTGGATCCGGTGTTTATTTTTGGGCTGAATATGGGAGTGCGGGGGGCGGCCTTGGCCACGGTGATCGCGCAGGCCTGTTCTGCGCTCTGGGTGCTGCGGTTTCTTACCGGGCCAAAAGCCCTGCTGCGCCTGCGCCGCAGATTCTTGCATCTGCATGCCGGCCGTGTGCGGCGCATTGTTGCGTTGGGGCTGTCCGGCTTTTGTATGAATTTGACCAACAGCCTGGTGCAGGTGGTATGCAACGCTACGCTGCAGCGCTACGGCGGGGATCTGTATGTTGGTGTGATGACCATTATCAATTCCCTGCGGGAAGTGTTCACCATGCCGATCCAGGGCCTGAACAACGGCGCGCAGCCAGTCATCGGCTACAATTACGGTGCGGGGCTGTACAGCCGGGTGCGCCGCTCCATCCGTTTCAGCGTATCGCTCACTGTGCTGTATTCGGCGGCTTTCTGGGCTGCGGCCATGCTGCTGCCGGGGCTGCTGATCCGCGTGTTCAGCGGGGAGGCAAATGTAATTGCGGCCGGCATTCCGGCTCTGCGCATCTACTTTTGCCTGTATGTCCTCTTATCGCTGCAGATGGCGGGGCAGTGTGTATTTGTCAGCTTGGGCCGGTCTCGTTATGCCATCTTTTTCTCCCTGCTGCGAAAAGCGGTGATCAACGCGCCGCTGACGGTGCTTCTGCCCCTGTGGATGGGCATCACTGGCGTTTTTGCCGCTGAAGCGGTGTCTCAGTTGATCGGCGGCACGGTTTGCATCCTGACCATGTATTTCACAGTCTATCGTCCCATGCGCGGCCAGGCGGATCACCTTCCGGAGGAGCGTTTGTGAACGACTGCTGTGCTCTTTTGAGGCGGAGAACGGTTCCTGCAGAACCGTTCTCCGCTTTTTGGGTAAAGGAAAGAAAAGGGACTTGACAACTGTGTATATTGAATATATACTGTAGATACAGTGTATACACAGTAATAACAGAGGTGCATCCATGGATATTATTATCAGCAATGCCTCCGGCGTGCCGATTTATGAACAGATCGTCCGCCAGATCAAGGGGGCGATTCTGTCCGGTCAGGTGAGCGAGGGTGAAGCGCTGCCATCCATCCGCCTGCTGGCCAGGGATCTGCGCATTTCCGTCATTACCACAAAGCGGGCTTATGAGGAGCTGGAGCGCAGCGGGTTTGTGACCACTGTGCCGGGCAAGGGCTGCTTTGTGGCCCATCAGGATCAGGAGACCCGAAAGGAGGCCGTGCTGTGCCGGGTGGAGGAGCATTTGACAAAGGCTGTAGAGGAAGCCCGCGTCGGTGCGGTATCGCTGGCGGAGATGGAAGAAATGCTGCAGACACTATACAACGAGGGAGCATAAGGAGTGCTTATGGAACACAATGCAATCGAACTTTCCGGATTGACGAAGCGCTATGCGGATTTCACGCTGGGCCCTGTCAATCTGACGCTGCCCGGCGGTGCCATTTTGGGCCTGATCGGTGAAAACGGTGCGGGAAAGACTACGTTGATAAAAACCATGCTGGGCGTGGCCCGGCCGGACGGCGGTACCGTGCGTCTGCTGGGGCGGGAGGCGGAACAGGCCAAAGCAGACATTGGTGTGGTGCTGGAGGACTGCTTTTTCTACGAAGGGCTGCACCCACGGGATGTGGGCCGAGTGCTCGGCGGTGTGTATCCCACTTGGGACGGGGCGCTGTTTGAGTCGTACCTCAACCAATTCGGCCTGGCAGATAAAAAGAGCATCCGGGCACTGTCCCGGGGCATGCGGATGAAACTGTCCCTGGCGGCAGCGCTGGCACACCGCCCGCGGCTCCTGCTGCTGGACGAAGCCACCGCAGGGCTGGATCCGGTGGTGCGGGATGAAATTCTGGATGAGTTTCTGGCGTTTGCCTGCGACGAGCAGCACAGCATCCTCATCTCCAGCCACATTACTTCGGATCTGGAAAAGGCGGCGGACTATATTGCCTATCTCCATCAGGGGAAGCTGCTGCTGTGTGAGGAAAAGGACCGCCTTCTGGAAGAGTATGGACGTCTGGCGTGTTCCGAAGCCGAATTGAGCGTGGTCGACGCCTCGTTTCTGGCGGGCGTGCGCCGCGGGAAATTTTCCTGCGAAGCGCTGGTGAAACATCGGGCGCGCTTTGCCGCGGCCTACCCGCATTTGACTGTGGAGCGCGTCGGGCTGGACGATATTATGGTGTTTATCAACCGGGCGGAAAAAGAGCGGGAGGCGGAAGCATGATTGGCTTGGTATATAAGGATCTTTTATGCCTGCGCAAAAGCGCGGCCAGCTATCTGTTTGTGGTGGCGATCTACGGGCTGCTGACCGTGGCCGGGGTTTGGGACGGCACGATTTTGTCCACCGTTCTGGCGGTGCTGATCAGCATGCTGCCCTACAGCTGTTTTTCCTATGACAATATAGCGAAATGGGAGTTGTACGGCCTGTCCCTGCCCCTGCGGCGCAGCCGGATCGTGCTGGCGCGGTATCTCACCGTGCTGCTGGCGCTGGCGTTTTCTGCGGTGCTGTGTGGTTTATTTGGGGCAGCGCTGGCGGCGTTGGGCCAGATGGAGGACTGGGGTCTGTATCTCAGCAGCGCCATCGGCGCGCTGGGCTTCAGCGTGTTGCTCAATGCGATTTTGCTTCCTCTGCTGTACCGTTTTGGCGCCGAGCGGGCGCGCATCCTCTTTTTCGGCGTGCTCGGTGCGATTGTGGCCATCGGCTTTACGGTACTGAGCCTCGTCGATGTGACGGGTTGGTTGGACGGCATCGAACATGTGCAATGGAAAGGGATGCTCCCGGTGGCGGGGGTTGCCGCGATTGCTGCGGCGGTTGTGCTGCTGCTTTCCTATGTTCTTTCGGTACGGATTTACCAAAAGCGGGAACTGTGAAAAACAGGCGGCCTTTTCAGGAAAAGGCCTGCTGCGGCAGATTGGAATGGAAAAAAGAAGCGGGTGGACGGTATTGTACCGTCCACCCGCTTTTTGCCTGGATGCAGAATCTGCCGGCGCCGTGGTTTTTCAGCACGCGGGCGCTGGAGGCGGCGGTGCCGGGCGTTTTTTGTTTGTGCACTCTTACTGGCAAAAAGGGTGCAAGAAAAGACAGCATTCATCCCAATTTAGGACGAATAGCTGTCATACCCGCGGTGCTGCCGAATTTACCTGCGCGCCATTGCGCAGGCCACCCTTCGTGCTCATTTCTGCCAATGTTGCCCCTTTCACGTCGGGCGGACGGCGTCCCTGCCCAGACCGGGCGGACCGTTCAGGTTACGGGGGTGTTCCCATGCGCACCGGCGCAGAGCTTCCGTCTTACCCTTGCTCTCTGAGGCCGCCGGTCCATCGTACTTTTCTCGGATCGTTGCTTTTGTGAGTCTGATTGCAGTACAAAAGCCTTTTCACACTCCCTTGCGCATGGGCTGAAATTCAAATTTTTGCGGCCGGGATAAGCAGCTGTTCCGATGGGGCGGCCGCTTATCCTTCGCCGCTACGGATTCGATATTTCTGGAGTTTGCGCACAATGGTGGGCTGGCTGGTGTGCAGTGCGTCGGCCAGCTGCTGGGTGGTTCGGTAATAGCGGGAGTAATCCAGCAGGATTTCCCGCTCTTTTTCCTCAAGCATCTGTTTCAGGGAGGTGGGGCGCCGGGGCTGCTGCTGTGCGCCGCCGGTATGCGGCGCGGCGGCCGTGCGCCGCGAAACGCAGGTGAAGGTGTGGAGGATGTCTGAGGATTTGATCTCGTCGAAGGTTGTGTTGATCATGGCATGCTGAATGATATTCTGCAGTTCGCGCACGTTGCCCTGCAATGGCTGGACGGAAAGCAGGTTCAGCGCTGCGGGGCTGATGCTTTTGTGCAGGCCGAATTCCTGATTGTATTTTTGAATAAAGAAGTTGGTCAGCGGGATGATATCCTCCTGCCGCTTGCGCAGCGGATCAATCAGCACGGGGAATACATTGAGACGGTAGTACAAATCTTCGCGGAACAAATGCTGATGGACCATGTCCTCGAGATTACGGTTGGTGGCGGCGATAATGCGTACATCAACTTTGACGGGTACGGTGCCGCCCACACGGGTGATCTCTTTTTCCTGAATGGCGCGCAGCAGCTTTGCCTGGAAAGCAAGGGGCAGTTCGCCCACTTCGTCGAGAAACAGTGTGCCATTTTGGGCTGTTTCCCACAGGCCGGTTTTGCCTTTTGTGCTGGCGCCGGTGAAGGATCCTTTTTCGTAGCCGAACAGCTCTGATTCCAGCAGGGTCTCCGGGATAGCGGCACAGTTGATCTTCACCATGGGAAAACTTTTGCGCTCGCTGTTCTGGTGGATGATGGTGGCGAGCACCTCTTTGCCGGTGCCAGACTCGCCGTAGATCAGGACCGTGGAATTGTAGCGGGCTACTTTCAGGGCCTGGCGCAGCGTGGCCTGGGAGAGAGGACTGTTGAAAATGTAACCGGAGGAACGGATCTCGTCGCATTTTTGGGCCAGGGTGGAATTGTAGGCCCGGACGTGATCTTCGAAAGAGGGATAAGTGCTGTAGGGCGAAAGAAATTTTTGGGCTTCAGGAAATTCCCGCAGCAAGGCCAGCGTGAAGGCGGCGTGATTGCGCATGAAGCCGGTATATGGAACGATAGACAGTTCTTTGCCCATGCTCTCGGCCGTCAGGGCGGCCAACTTGTAGTCGCTGCCCAGTGTGGCAAAAAATACCGTGCCGCCCTGGCGGGCGCTGCTCAGAGCAGACAGTTCCGTGCCGGGCTTATTGACGCAGTTGATAACGACGTCAAAATAATCGGCGTATTTATCCTGCAGCACACTGGCGCAGACCTGGGGGATATTGGCGGCGTCGAGGACGAGAATGTCGTCAAAAAATGAACAGTCACGCAGCCGCTCACGGTGGGAGGGCTGCAGCACAAGCGCCACAATGGAGCCGCTGCCCTGCAGTTTTTTGTGGGCGGCATAGGCCACCAGTGCGCCGCTTTTTCCGCTGGCGCCGATGACGAGCACTTTATCGCCCGGCTGAATAAGGGAATAGGCTTTCGTGGGCGCGCCCGCCTCGTCCAGCGCGGAGATCACGGTTTTGTTTGGAAGATCCGAGGGCATTTTAATCAGGGGGGAGTCGGAAAACAGAATGCACTGCCCCTCCACTGTCAGGTGGGCGTTTTGAAAATCCACCGACAGGATGCGGTCCAGCCGCATGGGTGTGACCGACAGGGAAGTCAGGGAGATGATTTCATCTCCTACCTGCAGGCCATAGTGGTTTTCGTATTGCGGATCCATTTTTAAAACGCGGCCGTACAGCATTCCGCCGGTGCCGGTGATGGGGTTGTGCAGTTTGCCGCGCTGATCGATGATTTCCAGAATACGCCTGCGGAACAGCACCTCATCAAACTCGGTTTCCTCGCCGATTTCGTTGAAGCTGGTCAGATTGATGTTAATGATTTTCACGTCGATGAGGAGTTCGCCCGGTCGCAGACGCATATCATTATCGATTTTCCAGGCGGGCTGGAGAATGAAGTTGACAGGTTCCAGCGAGCGTCCGATTCCCATTGCTTCAAATCGGTTCATTCCGATGTGCCTCCTTTGTGCAGGGCGCATGGCAGCATCCTTTGCGCCATTTTTCCATCTATAAGCATACAAATGATTTCGGGTTATGTCAACCTGTTTTGTGTGCTGTGGCGATACCGACAGAATACGGCGGCAGCTGCAGTCGTGTCCCTGCTGCTGCCGCCGTTATGGGGGGTTATTTCCGCTTGCACTCCTTGGGGGTCACACAGGTGCCGCTGGCGCGGCAGACCACTATGGGTTCGGGCAGAACATCGGCGGCGGAAGCGCTGATGTCCGGACGGGAAACGATCACTTTGCGTGCTTCAAATACCATTTTGCGGGATGTGTTGCCAAAAGAAACAATTTCTCCGCAGGCTTCGATGTAGTCGCCGGCGTAGACGGGGGCGAGGAACTCCACGTTGTCATAGGCGCAGAAAAGGCCTTCGTCGCCGTCGGCTTTGATCAGTAGTTCTGTAGCCACGTCGCCGAACAGGTGGAGCATATGCGCGCCGTCCACCAGGTTGCCGCCATAGTGAGCGTCTTTGGCCGACATACGGACGCGCAGGGTTGATGTGATTTTTTCCATAAAAATTCATCCTTTCTGAAAATAGGCTGCGCTGTGGGCAGCGATGGCAGGGGGGTGTTTCTGCAGATACGTCCTTTCTTGCAGCAAATTGGATGCCAATGAAAAAAACGCGGGGAACAGGCTGTATTTCGTTGCTGCAGGCATTTTAAAAGAAGCAAAAAATTCAATTTTGAATAAATGATTCATTTTTGAATTGAACTTTATTCAAAAATGAATTTTTGCAGCGTATAGGATAGGGAGAACTTTGGGGGATCTGTCAAAATTGAAATTGAAAATACAGCACAATCATACAAAACCCGGTACGCGGCATTGTTGGCACAGGATTTGCTTTATCTCTGGCAGAAGGATATCTCATAATCTGCACAAAAAGGAGTGTGATCTGTTTGAAAGGAAACCCTTATGGAAGTCACCGTGTAATTTCACCGGTGGGCCTGCTGCCGCAGGCAGCGGAGCGGGTGAACAATGATCCGGTGATCTGCGACAATGAAATTTTAATTGCTGTGGAAGCGCTGCAGCCCACCGCTACGGCGTTTGGACGCATCCGGAAGGAGTGCGGCGGCGATACGGAACAGATGAAGGCGGAGATCCTTAAAATTGTGGAGGAGCGGGGCAAGTTTCAGGACCCGGTGACTAAATCCGGCGGAATTCTGATTGGAACGGTCAAAGAAATCGGCGCGGCGCTGCAGGGCAAAACCGAAGCGGAAGTGGGGGACCGCATTGCAACGCTGGTATCCCTTTCCCTGACGCCGCTGAAAATCTATGAAATTACAGGCATTGACACAGATACGGAACAGGTTTTCTGCAAAGCGGACGCCATTTTGTTTGAATCCGGCATTTACACGAAACTTCCGGAAGATCTGGGTGCGCCGCTGAGCTTGGCGCTGATGGATATTGCCGGCGCGCCGGCGCAGGTGGCTGTTCATGCCAAAGCCGGCGACACCGTGGTGGTGGAAGGTGCGGGCAAGGCGGGGCTTTTGTGCCTGGCTGAAGCAAAAAAACGGGTTTCCCCCACGGGGCTTGTGGTGTGTATGGAATATTCCGCCGAGCAGTGTGAACTGGTACGCAGTCTCGGTATCGCCGATCTTGTGGTGCAGGCGGATGGACAGAAGCCTCTGGAGGCCTATGAAGCTTATCTGAAAGCTACCGGCGGCCGGCTGGCCGATTTTTCGGTCAATACTGTGAATGTACCCAACACGGAGCTGTCTTCTATTTTGGTGACAAAGGACACCGGCATGATTTACTTTTTCAGTATGAGCACCGATTTTGCCAAGGCATCCCTCGGTGCCGAAGGGATCAAAAAATATGTTCCCATGCTGATCGGCAATGGTTATTACCCTGGCCATGCGGCGATCGCCTTTGATATTGTCCGCCGGGAGGAAAAGCTGCGCCGCTATCTGGAAGCGCGCTACTGCAAAGGAAACTGAGAAGGAAAGGAGGAAAGAACCATGGAAAAGCTGATCATCAGCGCGGCGATCTGCGGCGCTGAGGTGACCAAAGAGCAGAATCCTGCCGTGCCCTACACCGTGGAAGAGATTGCCCGGGAGGCGAAAAGTGCGTACGATGCGGGCGCTTCCGTGATCCATCTGCATGTGCGCTGGGACGACGGTACACCTACGCAGGACAAGGGACGTTTTCAGGAATGTGTGGATGCGATTCGCGCTCTGTGTCCCGAGGCGATTATTCAGCCCTCCACCGGCGGCGCGGTAGGCATGAGCGACCTGGAGCGCCTGCAGTCCACAGAGATCGAACCGACGCCGGAATTTGCTACACTGGATTGCGGTACATGCAACTTTGGTGGAGATGAGATCTTTGTCAATACGGATAATACCGTTATGAACTTTGCCAAAATTATGGCTGAGCGCGGCATTAAGCCGGAACTGGAAGTGTTTGACAAGGGAATGATCGACATTGCGCTGAAAGCAGACCGGAAAGGTCTGCTGAAGCACCCGCTGCATTTTGACTTTGTTCTGGGTGTACAGATGAGTGCCACGGTGCGGGATCTGGTGTTTATGGCCGAAAGCGTCCCTGCCGGCTCCACATGGACGGCTACAGGCCTGGGCAAAAACGCCTGGACCATCGCGGCGGCGGCAATCTGCCTGGGCGGCCATGTACGCGTGGGCTTTGAGGACAATCTGTATTTGGAAAAGGGCGTTCTGGCGAAGAGCAACGGAGAGATGGTGGAAAAAGTGGCAGCGCTGGCCCGCCTGCTGGGCCGCCCCATCGCCACGCCTGCCGAGGCCAGAGAAATTCTGCACATCGGAACGCCCAAAGATCTGTGAATGAGCATAACCCTGAGGGGTATATTTTTGAAAAGGAGAAGAGAACTATGAAAAAAAGAAGCGTTTTTGCCTTGTTGACGGCGTCCGCCTTGGGCCTGAGCCTGTTTTCCGGATGCGCACGGCCGGGGAGCGAAAACAACGATCCGGCCAGTAACGGCGCGGAAGGAGAGCCGATTAAGATCGTCATCGGCCACACGGACTCATCCCAGCGCTCTACCCATAAGTGGAGTGTCTGGCTGGGCGAGTATCTGGAGGAAAAGGCGCCCGGCCGCTTTGTAGTGGAGGTTCATTCCGATGGCTCTCTGGGCGACTCCCCCGATATGGTGGCCGGCGTGAAGCTGGGCACACTGACAATGGAGTTCGATCTGGCGTCCGTCGTGGCTACAGTAGCCGGCGACGAAGCCAGCTGCGTGGATCTGCCCTATCTCTATCCCACTTATGAAGATTGGGTGGAAGGTACTTTTGAGAACGGCGGATTGGAACTGTTCAACGAGGCCATCGAGCCGGCTGGTTATTATTGCCTCGGTATGTATTACAACGGTATGCGTCAGGTGATCAGCCGCAATAAAACCTATCACAACGCCGCGGACCTGAAGGGTCAGAAGATCCGTATCGCGCAGAATGAGCTGAATGTGGAAATGTGGAAAGATATGGGCGGCAATCCTTCCCCCATGGCCTGGGGCGAAGTGGTGTCCTCTCTGTCCACCGGCGCTATTGATGGCCTGGATCATTCTCTGGGTGTGTTCAACGACTTCAATCTCCATGAGATTGCGCCGTATATCACGCTGACGAACCATGCCAGCTCGCCTTTCCCGGTGATTTGCTCGCTCGAGTGGCTCAACAGCCTGTCGGAAGAGGATCAGGAACTGGTTAAGGAAGGCGTCCGCCTGATGTGTGAGCAGCAGCGCGAGGAAGAACGCGCCAATGAGATAGAATATATCGAGCGCTTCAAGGCAGAAGGCGCTACGGTGGAAGAGCTGACCGACGAAGAAGTGGCCGCGTTCACTGAAGCAGTACAGCCGGTGTATGACCTGTGGCGCGAGAAAGTGGGCGACGACGTTATCGATGCCTGGCTGGCTACGGTGCCTCAGCACTGAACGGCCATGGCGCGGGCGGAGTCTGCGCCAAACATGTAAAAAGAGAAACGTTCCCGCGGCCGGGGTGCACAGCGTGCCCGGCCGCGGGAGACGATAGAGAAGGGAGGACGGTATGGTGCTTTTTCAGAGGGTATCATGCGCAGTTATATGAAAGAGCGAAAAGAAAACCGTTTATTCTATCTTTTGAATCATACGGAAGAAATCGTCATCGTGGCAATGTTTGCCGTGATGGTGGCCGTTATCTTTGTGCAGGTTATCATGCGAAAATGTGGTAATTCCCTGACCTGGTCGGAAGAGCTGGGTAAATTCCTGTTTGTATGGATCACCTGGCTGGGCATCAGCTTGGGTGAGCGCAAAGGGGAGCACATCAAGATTACGATGCTGACAGACCGACTGCCCTTCCGGGTGGCGCAGGTCGTCAACATTCTGTCAGAGATCATTGTGATCATTATTTGTGCCGTTACATTTTACTACGGAATCACGCTGGTGTTTTCCCAGATGGGAACGCATTATGCGGGCATCAAGATCAGCGTTTCCTGGGGTTATCTTGCGGTGGTTGTTGGCTGTGGGCTGATGATCCTGCGCAGCGTATGGGGCTTTGGACGGTCGCTGAAGTATCTGTTTAAGGGGGCGCCGGCTGAGCAGGACGGAGAAGAGAAAGGGGGCGCAGAGCAATGACGACGGCAGTGATCGTAGTGTTGGTGTTGCTGGTGGCCTTTATGCTCTTCGGCGTTCCTGTGGGCTTTGCCATCGGCGGCGCCACTATGGCGGCCATGTGGTTCTGTTCCGATCTGAACATGGTGGTCAACGCCCAGTACTGCTATTCTGGCATCTTTTCCTTTACGGTGATGGCGATCCCGTTCTTCATGCTGGCGGGCGTCATCATGTCCACCGGCGGCATTGCCCGCCGCATCGTGGACTTCGCTTCGGCGCTGATCGGTTTTGTCACAGGCAGCCTGGGCTGCGTGACGATCCTGGCGTGCATGTTCTTTGGCGCCCTGTGCGGTTCCGGCATGGCCACGGCCTCTGCGATCGGCAGCATGATGATCCCCGAAATGAAGAAAAAAGGCTACGATGTGCCGTATGCCACCACGGTGGTGTGCTTTGCGGCCATTGTGGGGCCGATTATCCCGCCGAGCCTTTCCTTTGTGCTCTATGGTGCGGCCACGAAAACCTCGGTGCCCGATCTGTTCCGGGCCGGCATTCTGCCCGGCGTCCTGATCGGCGTACTGTTTATCCTGATGAATATTTTTCTGTGCAAACGCCACGGCTGGGATTTGCGGCAGAAATCCATTCAGGCACAGGCGGACGCAGAGAAGGTGCTGACCAAAGAGGAACAGAAAGCGCTGATGCGCCGGGCGATGAAAGAACGCCTGCACATGATCTGGAAAACCTTTAAGGACGGTTTCTGGGCGCTGTTGTCCCCGGTGATTATTCTGGGCGGTATTTATTCCGGTATTTTTACACCCACCGAAGCGGCCTGCGTCAGTGTGGTGTACTCCATTTTTGCCAGTGTATTCATTTACAAGGAAATGGGCAAAAAGGAACTGTTCCAGACCTTTTTGGCCGCTTCTGTGCTCAATGGCGTCACGTCGTTCCTGCTGGGGTATTCCACGGTGTTTTCCACCTTTATGACCTTTGAGCAGGTGCCGCAGATGATTTCGCATTTCCTGACCACGGTGTCGGAGAATCCGATCATCATTTTGCTGCTGATCAATGCGATTTTGCTGGTCATCGGACTGTTCCTTGACACGGTGCCGGCTATTATCGTCATGGCGCCTCTGTTGCTGCCCACAGTACAGACCCTGGGCATCGATCCGATCCAGTTCGGCGTCATCATGTCCGTCAACCTGGCGATCGGTTTGTGCTCGCCGCCATACGGCTGCAATCTGTTTGTCGGTGCGGCGGTGGCAAAGATCAAGATGGAAAGCATGTTCAAATGGATTGTACCTTATTTCATTCTGTCGATCATTGCCCTGATGCTGATTACGTTTGTGGAGCCTCTCTCCATGTTCCTGGTGGGATAAAGCGCACTCTGAAAAAAACCGTCTCTGCGTATGAAATACGCAGAGACGGTTTTTACTTTCCGTTTTTCCATTCAGCGCCGGCGGCCGTGATAACTGCGGTTGCGGTGGCGGGTGCGGTAGCTCTGCCCGCCGCGGTAGCGCTTGGGACGGCGGCGCAAATGGGAGATCACAGCCAGGATGATCAGCACCAGGATCACGACTGCCAGGATTTTCACCAAAGGATTGGCGAACAGCACTTGGATCTTGTGGAGCACCAAGAGAATCTGGGAGACTGGGACTTCATTGGCGGCCACCAGGTCAGCGGTGGCATACACGGTTCCGCTGCTGTCTGTAACCGTGACTGTACCCAGCTTTTGGCCGGTGGTCACGGGAGCCTCTACCGATTCGGCGTCCAGCTTGACCGTTTGGGTGAGGTCCTCTGCCGTCAAATTGGAGGGCAGCAGGACTTCGACGTCTTCTTTTGGATGAACGGAGACATAATTTGTTTTGCGGGAGAGTGTCACGGGCATTTGAGACACCAGATCAGCGTGGTCGAGGATTGTGGTGCGCTTAAAACTGTTAAAACCCCATTCAAACATGCGCTTGGTTTCCGAAAAACTCTGGTAGTCGGTTTTCCCGTCTGTGGTCACAGCCTGCGCACCCAGCACCACGCTGATCAGGCTGCGCTCGCCCTTTTCCGCGTAAGACACAAGGCAATAGCCTGCGTCGCTGGTGTGGCCGGTTTTGATACCCTTGGCGTATGGATAGATATAACCTGTGGCGCGCCAGCCGTCGAGAAGATAGTTTGTGGTGTGGAACACCCGCTGCTCGGAGAGATTGGTGGCCGGCAGGGTATATTTGGTGGTGTTGGCCAGAGTCATGAACGTGGAATATTTCATGGCTTCCTTGATGATGAGGTAAATGTCCCAGGCGGAGGTGTAATGGTCGGCGTCCTGCAGGCCGCAGGGGTTTACAAAATGGGTGTTTTCGCAGCCCAGGCGCGCTGCCTCTTCATTCATATCCTCCACGAAGGCGTCCACGCTGCCGGAAACGGTTTCGGCCAGGATGTAGCAGGCTTCGTTGGCAGACTGGATCATTACGCAGTAGAGCAGCTGTTCCACGGTGAGCTGTTCGCCCACTTTGATGCCGGCGGTGCTGGAATCCGCCGTGAGCATGTCAATGGCGCTCTGGGAAGCGGTGATGGTTTGATCCAGTGTCAATTGCCCTTTGTCGACGGCCTGCAGCACCAGAAGCGTCGTCATACATTTGGTGATGCTGGCAGGGTACAGCTCTTTGTGGGAATTTTGATCCAGCAGCACTTGTCCGGTGTCGCCGTCCACCAGCAGGGCGGCTTTGGCGGAAACGGTCAGGGCTTCAAAGGAATCCTCCTCCGGCGCGGCCAGGGCGGCAGGACACAGCAGGCCGACGAGCACGGCGGCGGCCAAAAAAATTGAAAGAAATCTCTGTTTTTTCATTCTAATCTCCCATTATTTGTGTTATGCTACTGTTGTACAGCTACTCTCTGAGCAGCGACAAAACAAGGCAAAAAACGACATAATATATGTAGCATTATAGCAAAGATGGAAGGAGAGCGCAACTGTGAAAGTGTCGGAGAAAGTAACGAAAACAGAAGCGCTTCTTTTGGCGATGACGCTGGTATTCCTGTTGCTTACCGGGGCCATTTTTGTGCTGCGCAGCCGCAGCGGCGGCGCGGAATATGTGGTGCGCAATGAGACGATGAGAGCGGCGGCGGAGGAAACGCCTCCGGCGTCGGTTCTGGAAGAAGAGCCTCCTGTGCCCTCGGCAGAAAACCCGCTGAACATCAATATGGCCGATGCTGCGGCGCTGGATACGCTGCCTGGTATCGGGCCGGTGCTGGCTGGACGTATCGTAGAATACCGCAGTACGCACGGCGCTTTTTCAAAGAAAGAAGATTTGATGCTGGTGGAGGGCATCGGCGAAGGAATTTATGGTGATCTCAGGGACGTGATCACGGTGGAGGAGGCTGCGGAGTGAAAATTTTAGTGGTGGATGACGAAAAACTGCTCGTTAAGGGCATCAAATTTAATCTGGAGCATGAAGGCTATCAGGTGGAAGGGGTCTACGATGGCAGCGCCGCCGTGGAGCTGGCCCGCAGCGGGGAATATGATCTCATTATTCTGGATGTGATGATGCCCCAGATCGATGGGCTGGAAGCTTGCATGCGCATCCGGGAGTTCTCCGATGTGCCTATCATCATGCTCACGGCCAAAGGCGAAGATACGGACAAACTGATGGGCTTTGACTGTGGGGCGGACGACTATATGACAAAGCCTTTCAATATTCTGGAACTGAAGGCCCGGGTAAAGGCGCTGCTCAAGCGCGCTTCCGGCTCCGGGAGACAGGAAAAAAGCGAAGAAATTACTGTGGGTGCACTGACGCTGGATCAGCGGGAGCACGTGGTGCGCCGGGGCGAAACGCGGGTGGAACTGACGGCCAAGGAATACGATCTGCTGGAACTTTTGATGAAGCACCCCCGCCGGGTCTACAGCCGTGAAGTGCTGATGAACGTGGTATGGGGCTATGAATATCAGGGCGATTTCCGGACGGTGGACGTGCATGTGCGCCGGCTGCGGGAAAAGATTGAGGAAAACCCGGCTCAGCCGGAGTATATTCTGACAAAATGGGGAGTGGGCTACTATTTTAAGGGGTAAAAGCGGCAGCCTGCAGCTGCGCATGGCGCTCAGTTATATTCTCATCATCATCGCTGTGCTGGTGCTGCTGAACACCTACCCGCTGGTGGTGTCGCAGAATATGGTGTTCCGTTCCAAACAGACCACCATGCAGAGCAGCGTTTCGGTGATGGTGTCGGCCCTGTCGGGGTTGGACGTGCTGACGGAAAAAAATGTGGCCCAGGCTATGACTGTGGCGGAAGAGGCTGCGGTATCCCGCGTGCTGGTGACGGATGCAGACGGAATGGTGCTTTATGATGACCGGGAAACCGGCGGCGCCGTGGGGCGCTATGCGCTCTATACGGAAATTACTGAGGCGTTGGGCGGCTATGATGCGTTTCACTCCCGCTATGAGGACGGAGCTTTCCGCAGCCGGGCTGCTTCGCCGGTGGTGTACCGGGGGCAGATCATCGGCGCGGTGTATGCCTATGAGTACGATACGGAGCAGGCGGAACTGCTGGGAGGACTGCAGCAAAACCTGCGCAACATATCCCTGGTAACGGGACTTGCGGTATTGCTCATCAGTCTGGTGCTTTCCAAGCTGCTGACGGCACGTTTTGGGGAGCTGCTTTCAGCCATCCGCATTGTGCGCCGGGGCGACTACAATCACCGTACCGCCGTGGGAGGGCACGACGAGATCGCTGCTCTGGCACGGGAGTTTGACAGTTTGACAGACCGGCTGCAGGTGACGGAAAATGCCCGCCGCCGTTTTGTGGCGGATGCGTCCCACGAGTTGAAAACGCCCCTGGCATCCATCCGGCTGCTCTCGGATTCCATTTTGCAGACCGAGGAGATTGACGAGGCCACAGTGCGTGAGTTTGTGGGAGACATCCGCAGTGAGTCGGAGCGCCTCCAGCGCATTACCGAAGAGCTGCTGCACCTGACGAAGCTGGACGGGGAGCCGCCCCGGCCGGGCAGCGCGGTGGCGGCGGAACCGGTGGTGGAGCGGGTAGTACATATGCTCCGGCTGCTGGCGGAGGAGCGTGGTGTGGTGCTGAATGTGCATTTGCAGGATGCGTGCACGGTGCGCGGCGCGGAGGACGATCTTTATCAGATGGTGTACAATCTGACGGAAAATGCCATCAAGTACAACCAGCCCGGCGGCTTTGTGGAGATCACACTGCGCCGCACTGGAGAGACGGCGCAGATTGAGGTGGCCGATGACGGCATCGGTATCCCGGAGGAAGATTTGCCGAAGGTATTCGAGCGCTTTTACCGGGTGGACAAGGCTCGCTCCCGCGCTGCGGGCGGAACGGGGCTGGGGCTGTCCATCGTGCACGATACCGCGGCCCGGTGGGGCGGCAGCGTGACCGCCCGGGCGCGCCCGGGCGGCGGGACAGTGTTTGTGCTGACGCTGCCTCTGTGGCGGGAGGAGGATGCCCCATGAAACAGCATGTGCTTGCGCTTGCACTGGCTGGAATGCTGACGCTCTGTGCCTGCGGTGCGCCTTCGGTTCAGGATGGCGCGCTGTACAGCGTGTATTACCGCACAGAACTGGCCCAATCCGGCGGTGCGGACGCAGTATGCGCTGTGGAAACCAGAGCGGAAGGAGAAAGTGCGGAGCGCATTGCTTCTGCATTGCTGCGCCGAATGCTGGAAGGAACCCAGGAAGGAGGCGTCAGCCCCCTGCCGGAGGGGACGCAGGTTTTGGATGTGACGATTGACGGCGGTGTCGCGGTCGTGAATCTGTCTGCAGAGTATACCCGTTTGTCCGGAATGGATCTGACGCTGGCCGACGCCTGCATCGCGCTGACGCTGAGCCAGCTGCCGGAGGTGGAGCGTGTCAGTGTGCTGGCCCAGGGGCAGGCGCTGCCTTACCGGGAACGGCAGTCGATGACGGCGGAGGATCTCCTGCTGAGCTGGATGGACAATGAAGCGCGCACACTGCGCGCACGGTTGTATTTTTACAGTGCAGCCACGGGAGAGTTGGCGGCGGAGACGCGCACACTGCAGCTGGCCGAGGGACAGACCCGGGCTGAGGCGGTGCTGTCTGCGCTGCTGAGCGGCCCGGAGACAGAGGCGTTGCTGCCGCTGCTGCCGGAAGGTGTGCAGGTGCGTTCCGTGCGTATGGATGAGGGCATATGTTATGTCACTTTTTCTGAAGATTTTTTGAAAAATGTGCCGCAGACCATACAGGAGCAGGAGGATGTGCTATACTCAGTGGTAAAATCCCTATGCGGATTGGGCGACGTCCAAGCGGTGCAGATCTCCGTGGAGGGCGGCGAATCCTATTACGGCCGCGTAGAAATCAATGCTCCGCTGCACGGATAGACAGTCGGCACAGCGGAGCGATTCGGCAGAGATACTTGGAACGACGGAGGGATACGGTATGAAATTGGGTTACATCACAGTGATGGTACGGGATTTGGAGCGATCCCTGACTTTTTATCAGGAGTTGGCGCAGCTGCAGGTGATGCGGCGATTCCGGCCCGGACCGGGTGAGATTGCTTTTCTGGCTAACGGCGCTGGGGAGACGATGCTGGAGCTGGTCGCGATCCCGGATGCAGAGCATGTCTGCACCCGGGGATTGGTAGTGAGCTTTGCCGCGGAGGGCAGTTTGGAAGGACTGCGGCAAAAAGCGGCTGAGCTGGGGTATGAGCCTTCGGAGATCGTTGATCATCCGCCCAAGCCCCGGCACTTTATCGTGTCTGATCCGGATGGGATTACGGTGGAGTTCAGTGCGTGAATAAAAAAGCAGACCAAGAACCAGACTGCCTCCGGATGGGGGCAACAGAACAGAAAAGCGCTGCGGGCGCAGGAAAGGAACGATCCAGAATGAAACACATCAATACGATTTGCGTGCAGGGAGGCTATACGCCGGGAAACGGAGAGCCGCGGCAGATCCCGATCGTGCAAAGCACCACATTCCGATATGAAAACGCCGAGGCCATGGGGAAACTCTTTGATTTGGAAGCGAGCGGCTATTTTTACACTCGGCTGCAGAATCCGACCAATGACGCCGTGGCGGCGAAGCTGGCGGAGCTGGAAGGGGGCACGGCGGCTATGCTGACCTCCTCCGGTCAGGCGGCCAATTTCCTGGCTCTGTTTAATATTTGCACCTGTGGGGAGCACATTGTGGCGTCTTCTTCGATTTACGGCGGCACGTTCAATCTGATCGATGTGACTATGCGCAAAATGGGCGTCGAGGTGACTTTTGTCTCTCCCGACTGCACGACAGAAGAATTGAACGCAGCCTTTCGAGACAACACCCGCGCCGTGTTCGGCGAAACCATTGCAAACCCTGCGCTGACGGTGCTGGACATCGAAAAGTTTGCCGCAGCGGCTCACGCCCACGGCGTGCCTTTGATCGTGGACAACACCTTTGCCACCCCGGTCAACTGCCGCCCCTTTGACTGGGGTGCAGATATTGTAACCCATTCTACAACGAAGTATATGGATGGCCATGGCGCTGCTGTGGGTGGCGCCATTGTGGACAGCGGCCGCTTTGACTGGATGGCCCATGCCGACAAATTTCCGGGCTTGTGCACGCCGGATGAGAGCTATCACGGTATTACCTACGCCGAAAAATTCGGAAAGGAAGGGGCCTTTATCACCAAGGCTACGGCGCAGCTGATGCGTGATTTCGGCTGTATTCAGTCCCCCCAGCATGCGTTTCTCCTGAATCTTGGCTTGGAGAGCCTTCATGTGCGGATGAAGCGGCATTGCGAAAATGCCCAGGCTGTGGCCGAGTTTTTGAGCGGCCACAGCGATATTGCCTGGGTCACCTATCCAGGCCTCTTGGGTGACAAATACCATGCTCTGGCGGAAAAGTATCTGCCGAACGGCTCCTGTGGAGTGGTGTCTTTCGGCGTCAAAGGCGGGCGGAAAGCGGCGGAAGCTTTTATGGGCCGGCTGAAGCTGGCGGCCATCGAGACTCATGTGGCCGACGCTCGCACCTGCTGCCTGCACCCGGCCTCGACCACACACCGACAGATGAGCGACGCGCAGCTTGCGGCCGCCGGTGTCGGTGCGGATCTGGTGCGCATGTCCTGTGGACTGGAAGATGCCGGTGACCTGATCGCCGACATCGATCAGGCGCTGCGGGGCTGAAGCGGGTACCGGTGTGGACAGAAAATACATACGAATTCCCTGGAAAACCACGGCGCTGCCAATGGCAGCGCCGTGTTTTTTTTGTTTTCAGGAAGCGCTTGACAGGGAATTTCTTTCGTGATACTATTGTTATGATATCAAAATAATATAGATAAAACAAAGAAGGAGAGGATAATCCATGTTGGTCACAACAACAGAACAGATAGCGGGCAAATCGTATGAAATTTTGGGCCTTGCCCAGGGCAGCACCATTCAGTGCAAAAACGTGGGCCGCGATATCACACAGGGCTTGAAGCAGCTGGTGGGCGGCGAGCTGACGTCTTACACAGAAATGATGGATAAAGCGCGCGATATCGCATTGGAGCGCATGATCCGTGCGGCAGAGAGTATGGGTGCGGATGCTGTCGTCTCCATGCGCTATACGACCTCCGCCATTATGCAGGGCGCTGCCGAGGTGCTGGCGTATGGCACAGCGGTAAAATGGATGGATGCGTAAGGACCGAGAAGGCTTTACAGAAAGGAAGAGTATTGCCATGAACGAACAAAAGGGAACGATCTACGAGGAGAAAAACATCGGCGGCGGGCAATATGGTGTGCCGCTGTTGATTCTGGGGGTTATACTGTTGGTGGCATGTGTGCCGCTGATTATTTTCGGTGCAGTGCAGATGGGGGAGTCCTGGCGGCCCGGTGCCGCGGTGCTGGGTGGCGCGGCAATCGGATTGGGGATCGCAATGCCCATCGTTGGCCTCGTTCTTTTGTGTGGCTTGAAAGTGGTCAAACCCAATGAAGCATTGGTGTTGACGCTGTTCGGAAAATATTATGGGACGCTCAAAGGAGCCGGGTTCTATTTTGTCAATCCGTTTTGCACCGCAGTCAATCCCACAGTGATGAACATGCAGGACGCCGCAGAACAGGCTGCTGGAAAGGTATCCGGCGGGAAGGTGCAGAAGAAAGGTGACCGGGCTTCCGGCAAAGCCATTTCGCTGAAAGCGATTACGCTGGACAATGGCAAACAGAAAATCAATGACGCTATGGGGAATCCCATTGAGATTGGTATTGTGGTTATCTGGCGGGTGGTGAACACGGCAAAGGCGGTGTTCAGTGTGGACAATTATATGGATTTTCTGTCCATTCAGGCCGATTCCGCGCTGCGCAACATCGTTCGGCTGTACCCTTATGACGTTTCTGAGGAAGGAGACGAACTGTCGCTGCGCGGCAGCAGTCAGGAAGTGGCGGAGCGGCTGAAAACAGAGATCCAGAGCAAGGTGGAGCTGGCGGGCTTGGAAGTGTTAGAGGCACGCATCACCCATCTGGCTTACGCGCCGGAGATTGCAGCAGCAATGCTGCAGCGCCAGCAGGCCGCGGCGATCATCGACGCCCGCAAGATGATTGTGGACGGTGCGGTGGGCATGGTGACCATGGCGCTGGAAAAACTGGGTGAAGAGCAGGTCGTCGAACTGGATGAGGAGCGCAAGGCCGCTATGATTTCAAATCTCCTGGTGGTGCTGTGCGGAAACAAGGATGCGCAACCTGTCGTCAACTCCGGCTCGCTTTATTAAGTGTACAGTGCAGGGCGGAAGGGTTTGCCAAAACACTGAAAAGCTGATACACTGTTTACGAGGGGAGGGGAGCGGCTTTGGAACAAAAGGAAAAGGGGAAGAAGCAGCTCCTTCTGCGCATTTCTCCGCAGTTGTGGGAGGATCTGTCCGCTTGGGCGGAGGATGATTTCCGATCCATCAACGGCCAGATTGAGTATTTGTTGACCGAATGTGTCAAAAAGCGTAAGAAGAGCGGCTCGCGCGAAAGGATAAAAGAATAACACAAGAAGGCCCTGGGGCATTGAACTGCCCCAGCAGAAATGGACAATAGATACGAGCCCCCTGTGTAGGAACGTAAACTACACAGGGGGTTTAACATGGGGAAAAGGAGATGGGCAGAAATGAAAGCGCTGGAGCCAGAGATTGCAGCAATACGGAACATGGAAAGAACCTGACAGAAAATAGCAGACTACTTTCAATAAGTAGAAAGCAAATTATGAATTGGGTTACGTGGTATAACAAAGAACAGGCAGCATCAAAGCGAAATAAGGGAACGCGAAGGATTATGGATGGAGAATCAGCTGCTGCAGGATTTTTCTGCAGTTTGCAGAAAGGCGGTCAGGCCGGGCTTGAAGTATGAAGTGATACGCTTGCACAAACGAATTTAACCCATGTCAGTCGTACGTCAGTTCTTGCATGTATCCAGAAGTGGCTGCGATAACTTTATTCACCGTATGGGAAGACCAGCGGACTTATTGATCAGTTCATCTCTTTCGATCATCATGAGCACATTCAGTTAAAAACTGGAGTGGCGCCGCTTACGCTGCGCCACTCCGCTTAAAAATTGGTATTTCCGGCTCAGGGTATTTTCTGCCCTGCCCGAACAAACTGAGGCGATTCAGCGCCGCAGAGTTTTCCTTTTGGGGATATTTCTTTAGGCAGAGGGCTGTCCTGCACCCGGTGTTTGGCAATGCGTATGGGTGCAGATGGCGTGGATCTGCCGCTGCAGGGCCTTCAGGTCTTCAAAGGTATCCGGCCGTTTGTCAGGGTCCCGCAGCAGGGCGGAGGGGTGATAAATAGCCATCATCTGCACGCCGCCCTTTTCCGTCCATTGGCCGTGCTCCCGGGTAATTTTGAAATTGGAGCGGATCAGCCGCATGGCGGCGATACGGCCCAGGCATACGATGATTTTCGGTTGGATCAGGGCGACCTGGGCGCGCAGATAAGCAATACAGGCGTCCTGCTCAGTGTTCAGAGGATCACGGTTATGGGGCGGGCGGCATTTGACAATGTTGGCAATGTACACCTGGCTGCGGTGCAGCCCGATGATTTCCAGCATATCGTCCAGCAGATGGCCGGCAGCCCCCACAAAAGGTTCACCCTGCAGATCTTCATTTTCACCAGGGCCTTCGCCGATGAACATGACTTCGGCGTGTTCATCGCCTACGCCGAACACTACATTGTGCCGTGTTTCGCCCAAGGTGCAGTTATGACACTGTGCGCAGGCCGCTTTGAGCGTATCCCAATCCATCATTGTGTGACCCTCCTTTGCTGTAGCCAGGAAAGCACATCCTCATATACCAGCGACCGGGCGGTTTCGTTGAGGATTTCATGGCGCATCCCCGGATAGATGCGGATGTCCAGATGGCGCATACCGGCCTTTCGGAAACTGAGGTAAGCGCGCCGGACGCCGGCACCGTTTTCGCCCACGCCGTCCAGTCCGCCGGCAATAAAATATACGGGTGTGGCAGGATTCATTCGGGCCAGATTGGCTTCGTTTCGAATGAAAGCTATGCCATCCATCAGGTCGAGGAACAGCCCTGTCGTGATGTCAAATCCGCACAGAGGATCGGCAAGGTAAGCGTCTACGGTTTCTTCGCTGGTGCTGAGCCAGTCAAAGGGCGTGCGGTTGGGGCGGAACGCGCGGTTATAAGAGCCGAAGGCCAGCATTGAAAGCAGCGGGCTTCTGCCATGCCGCCCCAACCGCAGGGCTTCGGCGGCTGCGGCGGCACGTCCTGCGGCCAGAGTGGTCCTGCGCATCTGGCCGGTGCCGCAGAGCACAGCGGCGGAAACCGTGCCGGGAAAGCGGATTAAATAGGTGCGGGTGAGAAAAGAACCCATGCTGTGACCGAACAGAACATAGGGCAGACCCGGGAACTGACGCTCCGTCATGATCTGCAGGGTACGGGTGTCATTGCTCACATGCATCCACCCGTCGCGGTCAGCAAAATAGCCCAGGTTTTCCGGCGAGGATATGGAGGCGCCGTGGCCCAGATGGTCGTTGCCGACGACAATATAGCCATGGCGATTCAGAAAACGGGCGAAGGCATCGTAGCGCCCGATATGTTCGGCAATGCCGTGCAGCAGCTGAACGACGCCGGCATAGGGAGCATGGTCCGGCAGCCATTGCCTGGCGTGGATCGGGCACAGGCCGGCGCTGGATGGGAAGTAGAAGTCGGTAATTTGCGACATGGTCGGGGCTCCTTTCTGTACGGTTGGAAGCGGAGCGCGCCAAAGCAGGCGGCACGCCGCTCCTCTTTTGTGCCTGTTTTCAGTAGTATAGCATAAAATAGAAAAAAGGGCAGCTATTTGGGACAAAGAGAATGAAGAAAGTTTGACCAAATTGTGAATTTCGCCAGCGGTGCGTTGAAAAGGACCAACTGGCGTGCTATAATAAAAACAATAGGACAAAGAAGGATTTGTATTTGCAAATGGTGTTTGCAGGTAAAATAGGATTGAATTGGCACGAAACGGATTAAAGAGCATTGAAAGGAGTTTTTCTTATGGCATTTTTTGACAACCTGACCCGGAAAGCGCAGGATGTGGCGTCTGTCGCAGGCGAGAAGGCCAAAATGGCCGCAGATACGGCTAAAATCAATATGCAGATCGCCAGCGAGCAGCGCGAAATCGAAAAAGATTATAAAACCATCGGCGAATGGTATATGGCCGAACATGCGGATGAAGCCCCGGAGGCCATTGCCGACGTGGTGGCTGCCATCAAGGCTGCCAAGGAGAAAATCATGGAATTGGAAGAAGCCAAGGAGCAGCGCAAAAATCCCACAGCAGACGTGATCCCTGCCGATGGCGTGGTTGCAGAAGAAACGGCTGGCACTCCGGAGATGAAGATCTGCCCTGTGTGCGGAAATGCCTCTCAAGGTAAGTTCTGCCCCCAGTGCGGTGCGCCGATGGGCGAATAAAAAGATAAGTAAAGAGGGGCCGTGGCCCCTCTTTTTTGTTTCTTGCGGCAGTCGGCAGAACGCGAAACAACTGCAGCATCGTGGCGCTCCTGTTTTGTGATTATGCTTCTTTACTGTCCGGGACGGCGGCAATGCGCACCAGGATGCGCACCATCGTTTCTAAAGCCGGGACGGGAATAAATTCGCGGACACTGTGAAAATTGACGCCGCCGGTGCAGAGATTGGGGCAAGGAAGGCCCTTCCAGGAGAGTTGTGCGCCGTCGGTGCCGCCGCGGATGGGAACGATCCGGGGCGTGACACCCTCGGCTTCCATGGCGGCAGCGGCGCGATGGATCAAATCCATGTGCTCCGGTTCGATTTTCTCACGCATATTATAATAAATGTCGCGGAGATGCAGTACGGCGGTGTCTGAACCGTATTTGCCGTTGAGATAGGAGGCCATCCGGGAAAGCTGCTCTTTGCGGGCTTCAAATGCGGTGCGGTCATGGTCACGGATCAGAAAATAGAGATCCGCGGCGGATTCATTGCCCTCGATGCGGTTGACGTGGAAAAAGCCTTCGCGCCCTTCGGTGTGGGCGGGGGTTTCGGCCGGCGGCATCAAGCTCAGAAATTCCTGAGCCAGCAGAATTGCATTGCGCATTTTGTTTTTTGCTTCGCCGGGATGGATGTTGAAGCCGGTGAAATGGATGTGGGCGTTGGCGGCGTTGAAATTCTCATATTCCAGTTCACCCAGCGTTCCGCCATCTACTGTGTAGGCTGCAGATGCGCCGAAAGCCGAGAGATCGAAGTGCTCCGTGCCGCGCCCGATTTCTTCGTCGGGAGTAAAAGCGATGCATATGGGACCATGGGGGATTTCCGGATGCTCCAGCAAATATGCTGCGGCGGATACGATCTCGGCGATGCCGGCTTTGTCGTCGGCGCCCAGCAGGGTGGTTCCGTCGGTGACGATCAACTCCTGGCCTGCATAAGGCGTCAGAGTTTGCGCATCGAGGAGGATGCTGCCTGCCTCATCCAAAGGAAGGTCGCCGCCGCGATAGAGGACACGGCGGGGGCGGACATTTGCGCCGGGAGCATCCGGAGAGGTGTCCATGTGGGCAATGAAGCCCAGAGCCGGTATCATTTCTTGCCCCGGTGCGGCATGCAGATGGGCATAGACACAACCGTGCTTATCCATGCGGGCATCGGACAGCCCCAAGGACTGCAGTTCCTGAACCAGAGCTTCGGCCAAACGCATTTCCTTTTCGGTGCTGGGGCAGCTTGTGCTATTTTCGTCAGATTGGGTATCAAAGGAAACATATGAAAAAAAGCGATCGATAACATCCATAGCGGATCCCTCCTTCAAATGGCTGTGTGCCGGATATTCGGCCGTTTTTTCAAAGCGTTTTCAGCTTGTGCAGTTTATGGATTTATTATAGGCTGGGATGGCCGGTTTGTAAATCCCCCGTCAAAAACAGGCGTATTTTATTGGGAAAACGGGAAATAGGCCGAAGATCAAACGGCCTTGTTTGCCAAAGAAAGGAAACGGGGGAAATTGCATACGGTGGGAAAATCTGCGGATACTAAAACTTGTCTGAAGCAGAAAAACACAGGAGGGGTTTTAATATGAAAGCAACAGGGATTGTGCGGCGGATTGATGATTTGGGTCGTGTTGTCATTCCAAAGGAAATTCGCCGCACGATGCGCATCCGCGAAGGAGATCCGTTGGAGATCTACACCAGCAAAGAAGGCGAAGTTATTTTCAAGAAATATTCGCTGATCGGCGATATCGATGATTTAGCCGGGCAGTTCTGCGAGGCGCTGAGCAAAAACGTCAGCGGCATTGTGGCGGTGACGGATCGGGATACGGTGATCTCCGTGGCCGGCGGCGCCAAGCGTGAGCTGCTGGAAAAGCGGATCAGCGTCGCATTGGAAAAAATCCTGGAGGACCGTGGGCTTTACCAGAGCCGGGAAGGCGGCGAAGGGGTGTCTGTGACCGAGGGAAATGAGAAATACCACGTTTATCTGGCTGCGCCGATCCTGTCTCAGGGAGACGTTATGGGCTGTGTGCTGTTTATTACGGATGCGGTGGATAAGACTGCCGGCGAAACAGAACGGGCGTTGGCGGAAACGGCAGCCTCTTTTTTGGGGCGGCATATGGAAAATTGAAACACACCGCGCAAAAGCCTGCCTGAGCACACTACGTGCGCTCGGGCAGGCTTTTTTCTGTCCACGAGGACCACAGAGGCAGTACTACCGCCAGGAGAAGGAGGCTGAGGCACATCGCTCCGTCCATCGGTTGGAAAGAACGCAGGTTTTATCCAACTGGGTGCGGTCGATAACTGTTGCTGAACAGTGAGATCCGGGGCAATCAATTTGGCGGTGAAACTCGCCGCACGCCGCATCAGATCGGAATGATTTTCCGGATGCTTGCGCATATCTTTGAGCATGTTGCTGTCTGCAACGTTGTATTGTACCGGATAGCTGCCCGGGTTGAAATAGGCGTCGTTCAGGGCGCCGCCGGAGATAACATAGGGGGCGTCATTGATGCGGCAGCCGCTTTCGTAAGCGTGTTCGCCCTTTTCCAGGCAGTTGTCCAGCAGCGCGGACATGGCGGGATGCACCAACCGCATCGGGAAGGGCGTCATTGGGAGCATTCTTATGTTTATGCAAGCAATACGTATTCTGATTGCAATACTGTGTTTAGCGGCCGGCATGTAACGAAAGAGCAGAGTGAGGCAGTTATTACTGCAGAAGGATAGCAGACTCTGAAACTGGCGGTCACCAAAATGGGTACGCTTGCCTCCTGGCGCTGTCTTCCGTTCGGAAAAACTTCATGAAAAAACCAGGGGCGCTTTGGAATAATCCAAAGCGCCCTGGGGCCTTTTTTCATTCTGCCGCGCTGCTCAGCGCACGGCCACTTCAATGGTACGCTGGGCCAGCACCTCGTCGCTGCGGTTGTGCAGGCTGATTGTGACGGTCACGTCTCCCAGATTCTGGCCGGTCAGGGTCAGGGCCACGCTGTCGTCGTTGCCCCATTCGCCCCAGGAGCACTGCACGATGCTCCGGGTGGATACTTCATAGGAAACAGAATAACCTGACGGGATGCCGGGAATGGAGCAGGTTACCGTTGTGCTGCCGCCCGGGCTGAGACGCACCGAGGATTTGGACAACTTGAAACTGTTGCTCAGTTCCTTGACAAAGGCTGACACGGTGGCCGAAACGCTCTGATAGCTTTCCTGTTTGAGTGCGGTTAACGCCGTAATGGGAATGGCCAGGTTCAGGTTTTGACCATTGCTCATGGAGGCGGTGGTGATGCCCACCAGCTGCCCCCTGGCGTTAATCAGCGCGCCGCCGCTGGAACCGCTGGAAATGGGGGTGGTGATCTGAATGTAATTCACGCTGTTGATGGTGCGATGGGCGGAGGAGACAAGTCCGGCGGACAGGCTGTTTTCCAGTCCCTGCGGGTTGCCGATGGCGTACACCGTGGCGCCGGTGAGCAGGGAGCCAGAGTAATCCACAGAGATGGGGGTGAAACCGGAACCGCCAATCTGAATGCGGGCCAGGTCGTTTTCCACGTCGTAATCATACACGCCGAGAACTTTATAGGTTTTGCCGTCATTTGTGATGATCTCGGCGCTGGCAACGCCGTCGAGCACATGCCAGTTGGTCACAGCCGTACCGTCGGCGCTTAAAAAAACGCCGCTGCCGCGGGAATATATCTCACCGTTGGCATCATAGGTGATCATGGAAAACACAGAGGGAGCGCATTTGGCATATACCTGTTCGGCGGTGAGCACGCTGCCGCTGCTGGCGCCGAGGGTGACGCTCTTGCGCTCAGACACACGGACCATGCGGGTTATAACTGCGGCCACTTCGCTGCGGCGGATGTTGGTATTGGGATGAAATGCGCCGGTGCTGTCCGTACCAGTGAAGACGCCGGCGCGGTAGAGTTTATACACGGCGGGACCGTAGCTGTCAGACACATGGACGTCCGGAATCGCTTCGTCGGCAATGGCGTTCATTTCACTCAGAACTTCGTCGGGCAGGGCTGCGGCCAGAAGCACGGCGAACTGTGCTCGGGAAATGGCGTTGCTGTAATCGTGGAACGCGTCCTCCATGATGCTATTTTCCAGGCAGTAATCAGCATATACCTGCCACCAGGGATCGCCTTGAACGAAATCGGCGGAGCCGGTTTCATAGATGCTGTGCAGGCAGGCGGCCAGCTTCACAGCTTCGGCTGCAGTCATGCTGGCGTCGGGGGAAAAGCGGCCGGTACCGGTGCCGCTGAACAAGCCCAGCTCATAACAGGTTTCTACATATCCGGCATACCAGCCGGAAACATCGCTGAACGTAGTGTCCGTGTAAGTGCTGACGGTTTTGAAATGGTCCAGGCTCCCCATTGCCCAGGCGTTTGCAGTAAGCGTACAGGCCAATACAGCAGCGAAAAGCGCCGTGCATTTTTTTGAAAATCGGTTCATAAGTGCATTACTCCGTTACGAAAAAATAGGATCAAGCGGACAAAGCCGCAGGATAGGCTCAGTATAGCATCCCAACGGGCAAAACGCCAATGGTTGCGCGAAAACTTTAAAAATATTTATAAAATTCGGGGTGCGCTTAGATCTCGGCGGTTGCTTCTGCCAGGGTGAAACGGTCTGCTTCCTCCAGAAGAGGAGCCAGTGCGGCGTACACGGCGGCATGATACTGATTCAGCCATTGACGCTCCTGGGGAGAAAGCAATGCGGCGTCGATGGCGGAACGCTCAAAGGGTACCATGGTCAGGGGAGAAAAGCCCAGGAAGCGGCCGTATTCATTTTCGAAGCGCTCTTCGCATACCAGAAGGTTTTCCAGACGGATACCATAGCGGCCCTCCAGATACAGGCCCGGTTCGTCGGAAAGAATCATGCCGCTTTCCAGTACGGCATCCTGCCCTGCTGAGCGGAACCGGAAAGAATTCGGCCCCTCGTGGACGCTGAGGAGATATCCCACGCCGTGGCCGGTGCCATGGTTGTAATCCAGGCCTTCCTGCCATAGGGGCTGGCGGGCGATCATGTCCAGGGCACTGCCGCGGCAGCCGTACAGGAACTGAGCGTGGAGCAGGTGCAGGTGGCTGCGCAGCACCAGCGTGTAGTGGCGCTTCATGTCTGCCGACACAGGTCCGAGGGCAATGGTGCGGGTTACGTCCGTGGTGCCTTCGAGATAATGACCGCCGGTGTCGGACAGTAAAAAGCCCTGGGGCTCCAAAGGGATGTCGCTCTCTTCCGTAGCCGAGTAATGGACGATAGCCCCGTGGGAACCATAGGCTACGATGGGGTCAAAGCTTGGCTCCAGGTAGTGGGGCTGCCGGGCACGCAAGGCTTCCAGCTTTTCCGCGGCAGAACGCTCTGTGACAAGAGAGCGGCCGACAGTGGCTTTCAGCCAGAAGATCCATTGGGTCAGAGCCGCCCCGTCGCGCAGGTGAGCAGTGCGTTCGTTGGCTATCTCTGCAGCGTTCTTGATTGCTTTGGGCAGCAGCGTCGGATTGGCTGCAGAGACAATGGGGCAGTGCGCGGCGGCGCGCCACAAAGCACAACTGGTCTTTTCTTCGTCCAGCCATACGGTGCTGTGCGCCGGAAGCGCGGCGGCATAGGCGTAGATCCCGTCATAGGGAGCCAGTGTAATTCCGTCGGCAGCCAGGGCGTTTTTCAGGGCTTCCGGGAGCACGGAGGGGTTGACGAACAACTGGGCGTCCGAAGCCGTCAGTGCCAGAAAGCTCAGCACCACCGGGCAGCAAGCCACATCCCCGCCGCGCAGATTGAGCAGCCAGGCGATGTCATCCAGAGAAGAAAGCAGCAGGACATCGGCCTTCCGTTCCGATAAAAGGCGGCGGATCTGTGCCAGCTTTTCCGCCCGGGAGCGGCCGCAGTAGGCTTCGTCCAGTGCCCAGGCTGGGGCGGCGGATAGCGGCGGCCGGTTCGGCCACCCGTCGCCGGCCAAATCCACGTCGGTGCGGAAAGTGATATCCAGGCCGTCCAGCGCCGTTTCCAGCGCGTGAAAGCGTTTGGCGGTGACTGTGCGGCCGTCGAAGCCCAGGCATTGGCCTGGGCGCAGCGTTTCTTTCAGGTATGCTTCTTCGGTAGGGACGTTTTTTTCACCCATTTTGCACAGTGTGATGCCGGAACCGTCAAGCTGCTGTGCAGCCTGCAGGAAATAGCGGCCGTCGGTCCACAGTCCGGCCCAGTCCGCTGTGACGAGCAGCGTACCCGCGCTGCCGGTAAAGCCGGAGACATAGCCGCGGCATTTGAAGTGGTCGCCGACGTATTCCGAACCGTGGAAATCGTCGCTGGGGATCAGGTAAGCGTCAATTTTTTCCTGCACCATACGCCGGCGCAGGTCGGTCAGTTGTTTGCGCATAAGTTGCGTTCCTTTCTTTGCATTTGTATTTCTGCGCGGTTCGCAGCATTGCACGCCCGGATGCGGGGCTTATGCCATCAGTGTGACGGCTTGATGCAGATTGTCAATCATAACCTGAGCGGCGCTGGGAGCGTATTCGCCGTCCAGGGTCCAGGGAAGTTCGCCTTGAGGGATACATTCCACATGGGACACATGGCGGTATACAATGCCGGTGTGCCCGTAATTCTGTGTCAGCAGTGCTGTGGCCAGCGCCTGGATTTCCAATGGGTTTTTGGGATTTTTCACCAGCAACAGCTCATATTTTCCGTCGTCCAGCTGCACCTGGTCGGGAGAGAGCTTCATCAGGCCGCCGATGGAGGTGGAATTGCTGACAGAACCGAACAGGTATTCGCCGCTGAGATCCTCGCCGTCTGCGGTAATGGATAGGGTGACGGAGCGGTTGATGCTGGGCAGCTGACGCACAGCTTCCAGCATATAGGCCGTGTGGCCCAGCGCGTTTTTCAGCGGCTGGGGAACGGTGTAAGACGTTTGGGTGAAGGCGCCGAAGGAGGCAACGTAAACAAAATAACGCTCGTTGAACTGCCCCACGTCGATGGGCGTAGGGATGCCGCTGGTGATGACGCGGGCCGCAGCAACGCTGTCCTTGGGTAGGTGGAGGCTGGCAGCAAAATCGTTGGTAGTACCGGCAGGGAGATAACCCAAACGGGGCTGCGGTCCGTCTATGGCCATCAGGCCGCACACGGTTTCGTTCAGCGTGCCGTCGCCGCCGCAGCAGGCTACGACGTCATAGTCTCTGCCCAGAGTGCGGGCCAGCTCGGCGGCGTGGCCGGGAGCTTTTGTCAGGCGAGCGTCGGTGAGGAATCCGGCTTCGGAAAAAACGCACACGGCATCGAACAACGTCTCCTTTGCCCTGCCCTTACCGGCTTTGGGGTTTACAATGAGCAATATTTTTTTTGGCATGGGATCCTCCATAAAAAGCTGGATTCAAAAAAGAATTCTGTCATTTTCCGTGCATCGGGAAAGAGCGGTGAAATTTTCATAAAACCTTAAGATAATTCTTATTATAGCACATGGGAACACCACTTGCAAAGAAAAGCAAAGTCAGGTATAAATATATATATGTAGAAAAAAGGCGGGCTATGTCGCTGCGCGGGAAAGGGAAGAACCAATGATCAAATTTCGCAGAAACAATGTGTATATGAAATGGGGCCTGACAGCTTTCGTAACGGTATTGGCAATTTTGGCGATGTACGATATTCTGTTCGGCGCACACAAAATTGCAGTCTACTTCGGCGTCCTGAGCACGATTCTTACGCCGATAATCTACGGTGGGGCTATTGCTTATCTTCTGGCGCCCATTGTGGATTTCCTGGAGCGTACGGTGCTGCGGCCCTGGGCCGCGCCGGGTACGGCCCGGCGCAAACCGCGCGGCTGGGTGCGTGTGGTCAGCGTACTGCTGACGCTGGCGATCGTACTGGGCGCGGTGGCGTTGCTGCTTTATTTCCTGATTTCCGATGTGGCGGCGAATATCGCGCAGTTGGCCAATAACATCAACAGTTATATTTCTGTGGTGCAGGGCTGGCTGGAAGGATCGAACGGCGTGGCCGCTCTGCCGCCGGAGGTTATTGCTAAACTTGAAGGACTGTATGAACAGGCTATGGAAATGCTGAACAGTGCAACAGCCCATAGTATGTCGTCAATGATTGCGGCGGTGTCCGGCGGTGTGTTGGGCGTGGTCGATTTCCTGGGGAATCTGGTTGTAGGCATCGTTATTGCAGCCTATATGATGGGTATGAAAGAAACGCTGGCCGCCCAGGCCAAGAAGATCATCTGCGCCATTTTCACTTCGTACTATGTGGAGCGCATTATGGATGCGGTACGGTATGCGGATAAGGTGTTTGGCGGCTTTATCCGGGGTAATATCGTGGTATCTGTTCTGATCGGTCTGATTTGCTTCGTGGCTCTGAGTATCATTGACGTGCCGTATGCGCCGCTGCTGGCTGTGCTGCTGGGTGTGACGAATCTGATTCCTTTTTTCGGGCCATTCCTGGGCGCGATTCCCAGCGCGATCCTGATTTTCCTGATCGATCCGATCAAGAGCCTCGAATTCATTATTTTTATCCTGGTTCTGCAGCAGCTGGATGGCAATATTCTCACGCCGAAGATTTTGGGTGAGTCCACGGGGCTGGCCAGCCTTTGGGTGATTATTTCCGTTCTGGTGGCAGGCGGGCTGTTTGGCCCCATTGGCATGTTGCTGGGCTGTCCGGTATTTGCGTTGCTGTATGCGCTGATCCGGCTAGGCGTAAATAAGGGGCTGGAGAAGCGGAAGCTGCCGGTGCCGACGGACGTTTACCGGAGTCAGGGTACGCCGCGGGCGGCGGAATCGGAAGAACAGGTCTGAGAACGGCGTGAAAAGAGATGCACGAAAAAATTCGATTTGTGCGCAATGCGTAGACAAGTAGACGCGGTATAACGGAAAATCCAACAGAAAATGAAGGGAAAATTCTACAAAATTGCAAAAAATGAGAGAGGCGGCCGGTAAAATTCGGAAAAAGAGTTGACACACTTTCCTGTTAATTCTATAATACGGTAAATTGATTACATCTGTAAAACAATGGGCCGCGGCCCGCTGCCATGCCTCCGGTATGGCAGATGCCTGCATGTGATCAGTTTTGGAATGTGCGTAAGCGCAACATGAAAGAGGAGGAATTTTTGATGAAAAGTGCAAAGCGCGTAGCCGCTCTGGCGCTGTCTCTGGCCATGTGCGGCACCCTGTTCGCAGGTTGCGGCAACAACCAGAACACCCCGTCTTCCACCAATGACGGCGGCGCCGGCAGCAGCCACCCCGGCGTTCTGAATGTTCACATTGAAACGAACGTTCAGTCCATGGACCCGCAGGAAGCCACTGACGGCACTTCCTTTGAAGTCATTGCAAGCATCACCGACGGCCTGACTCAACCCGATGCCAACGGCCAGCCCGTGGCGGCACTTGCGGAAAGCTGGGAAACCAGCGAAGACGGCCTGACCTGGACTTTCCACCTGCGCAAGGATGCCAAGTGGTCCTCCACCGGCAACCCCGTTACAGCCAACGATTTTGTGTATTCCTGGCAGCGTGCGGTAAATCCTGACATTGCCTCGGAATATTCCTACATGCTTTCGGACATTGGACAGATTGTCAATGCGGCCGATATCATCGCCGGCACCAAGGACAAGAGCGAGCTGGGCGTGGAAGCCCCCGATGATTATACCCTGGTTGTTCACCTGAACGCCCCGGTGGCTTACTTCCTGTCCCTGATGTATTTCCCCACGTTCTATCCCATCGAGCAGGCATTCATTGAGAACTGCGGCGACACCTATGCCACTTCTCCGGAAACGCTGCAGTCCAACGGTGCGTTTATCATGGAGTCCTATGAGCCTTCTTCCACCGAGTTCACGCTGGTGAAGAACGAGGATTACTGGGACGCCGACCGCGTCCAGCTGAGCCAGATCAATTATCAGCTGGTGCAGGATAACCAGCAGGCGCTGCTGAGCTATCAGGGCGGCGATCTGGATCTTATCACCATTTCCGGCGACCAGGTGGATCAGGTGTCTTCCGATCCCGAATTTATGACCTATAACGCCGGCTATCTGTGGTATCTGACGGTCAACATGCAGGATGTGCCGGAACTGGCAAACCTGAACCTGCGCCTGGCTCTGGCCAATGCCATTGACCGCGAGACCATGATGACCAATGTGGTTAAGGACGGTTCCCAGGCGGCGTACTTCAATGTGCCCGACGGCTTGGCCACCGGCCCGGACGGCCAGGACTTCCGCGCCACCGCCGAGGATTATTCCGACGTGATCTCCTACGAGCCCGAAAAGGCGCAGGAGTATCTGGAAAAGGCCAAGGCCGAGCTGGGTGTGGATTCTTTCGAGTTCGACATGATCGTAGACGACGATGCCCAGCCGCAGCAGGTTGCCACCTATCTGCAGGAGCAGATCCAGAGCACTCTGCCCGATGTGAAGATCAATATCACCATCGAACCCAAGAAACAGCGCGTGCTGGACTGCCAGAGCGGCAACTTTGAGATCGGCCTGACCCGCTGGGGTCCCGACTATGCCGACCCCATGACCTATCTGGGCATGTGGAGAACCGACAACAACAACAACTACGGCCATTGGAGCAATGCGCAGTACGATGCGCTACTGGACGATGCGACTGTCGGCGAAGCGTCCAAGGACGCGCAGGCCCGGTGGGATGCCCTGCATGAGGCGGAAGCCATCGCCGTCCGCGACATGGTGATCATTCCTCTGTATGAAAAGAGCAATGCCTGCATGATGAAGAGCTATGTTTCCGGCATTGAATTCCATCCCGTGGCGCTGAACCGCGTTTACAAGAACGCGGTGGTGGCCTGACAGGTTATCGGTACCAATCGATTCGCTGACGGATTGTTTCTAAAAGACAAGATTTAGTAACAACTGCGAAGGCGCAGTGGCGATGTATCTGTTCAAGAGCCGCCGCTGCGCCTTTTCCCTATGCTGCGGAGGGCCGCGGCACATCCGCACAGGATTGTTCCGGCCGGTGGGTGAAAATCGGCGAATGCCGCGCTTCGGCGCTTTTCACCTGCCGGCGATGAAAAACCATTGATTCCAAATCGTTACTACAGAATATAAGGGGGGAAGGACGTTTGAAAAAATATGTTTTGAAACGCGTCCTTATTGCGTTGGTGACGCTGCTGGTCATCCTTCTGGTGCTGTTTGCGCTGCTGAAGCTGATGCCCGGCACGCCGTTTAACGATGAAAAGCTGAATGAAGCGCAAAAAGCTGCGCTGATGGCCAAATACGGCCTGGATCAGCCGATTATCGTTCAGTTTTTCAATTATGTGACGAATATGCTCCATGGAGATCTGGGCGTATCCTATAATATCAGCAAGAACACGCCCATCGCGCAGCTTCTGCAGACCCGGCTGCCCACATCGCTGCGCATCGGCGGGCAGTCCGTGCTGCTGGGCGCCGTGGTCGGCCTGCTGCTGGGCATTGTGGCTGCACTCAAGCACAACAGCATCTGGGATACGCTGTGTACGGTGGTCTCAGTTTTGGGCGTGTCCGTGCCATCGTATGTTTTCGCGCTGTTCTTAGCGTATACCTGCGGCTTCCAGCTGGGCTGGTTCCCGCAGCTGTACCAGATCAACCATCCGTTTATTTCCAGCGTACTGCCGTCGGTGGCGTTGAGTATGTTTACCATAGCATCCATAGCACGTTTTACGCGAAGTGAAATGCTGGAGGTGCTCGACAGCGATTATTTGCTTCTGGCGGCCAGCAAGGGCCTGTCGCAGCGGGCGCTGATCACCCGGCATACGCTGCGCAATGCCCTGATTCCCATCATCACGGTGCTGGCGCCCCTGATCGTCAGCCTGATGACGGGTTCTCTTGTGGTGGAAAAGATCTTCTCGATTCCCGGCATCGGTTCGCTGATGGTGCAGGCCATCCAGTCCAACGACTACAGCGTGACGATTGCGCTGGCGTTTGTGTATTCGGCCATGTATGTAGGCATTATGCTGGTGGTTGACATCCTTTACGGGATCATCGATCCGCGCATCCGTTTGGCAAAGGAGGACAACCATGAATAAGAAGCAAAAACGGGCGGCCGAAGCGGCAGCCGCCACGCTGGCAGCTCAGCGGGAAGCGGAATCCGTAGAAAATTTTGAATGGCGCGACGACGATTTCCAGCTGTGCGGCCTGTCCCATATCAAGGCGGACGTGAATTTTCAGGCGCAGAGTTTCTGGCGGGATGCCCGCATCCGCTTTATGCGCAACAAGGGTGCGGTGTTTGCCCTGTTCTGTATTGCGGCCATCATACTGCTGGCCATCCTTGGCCCCATGATGACGGGGTACACCTATTCCGGACAGATCATTGCCCAGCAGAACCTGGCGCCCCGTGTGCCGGGGCTGGAAAATCTGGGTATCTTCAACGGCGATTTGACGCTGAAAACCACAACTGGCCATCTTGTGCAGAATGGATACTTGGAAAAAGGCTTTGAGGACGTTTACTATTGGTTCGGCTCCGATACGCTGGGCCGCGATATTTGGACCCGTACCTGGACCGGTACCCGCGTTTCATTGTATATCGCATTGGTAGCCGTGATCTGCGACATGGTTCTGGGCATGAGTTACGGCCTGATCTCGGGTTACTTCGGCGGCAAGCTGGACACCATTCTGCAGCGCATTGCCGAAGTGGTCAATTCCATTCCCACCCTGGTTATCGTGACGCTGCTGCTGATTGTACTGGAACCCGGCCTGCAGACGATCACGCTGGCCCTGATTCTGACGGGCTGGATTGGTATGAGCCGGATTGCCCGCGCACAGATGCTCAAGCTCAAGGAACAGGAATTCGTATTGGCATCCCGTACGCTGGGCGCCCGGCCGAGACGGATTATCTTCAAGGAGATCCTGCCCAATATCATTTCCCAGCTGATCACCAATACGATGTTTTCGATCCCGAACGCCATTTTTACCGAGGCATTTTTGAGCTTTGTCGGTCTGGGCGTACCTACGCCTATGTGCTCTCTTGGCTCGCTGATTAACGACGCTTATAAGGTGTTCACGGTCTATCCCTATCAGATCATTCCGCCGGTGGTTGTGCTGGCGCTGCTGATGATGTGCTTCAACATGCTTGGTGATGGTTTGCGTGACGCATTCGATCCCAAGATGAAGCAGATGTGAGGAGGCGAACGATATGGCAGAAAGAGAAAAGATTCTGGAAGTGCGTGATCTGTCCATTTCCTTCACCACCACTGGCGGAGAGCTGAACGCCATCCGCGGCGTGGATCTGGATGTGTACCGCGGCGAAACGGTGGCTATCGTAGGCGAATCCGGTTCAGGTAAATCCGTCACGGTCAAGGCTGCCATGGGCATCATGGACAAGAATGCCCGTGTGAACAGCGGTTCCATTAAATTCTGGTATTATGAGAACGAGGGGGCTTCCCGGGAGAAGAGGGAAGTGGATCTGCTGAAAATGCCGGTGCGGGATATCCGCAGCACTATCAATGGCCGCCGAATTGCCATGGTATTCCAGGATCCGATGACCTCTCTGGATCCCACCATGAACATCGGCGATCAGATTATGGAAGGCATGATCTGGCACTATAAAACGCCCAAACAGGAGGCGTATCAGAAAGCCGTCCAACTGCTGGAATTGGTGGGGATCACCGATGCGGAAAAGCGTATGAAAAACTTTCCGCACCAGCTCTCCGGCGGTATGCGCCAGCGCGTGGTTATCGCCATCGCGTTGGCCTGTGATCCGGATCTGCTGATCTGCGATGAGCCGACCACGGCTTTGGACGTAACCATCCAGGCCCGTATTCTGGAGCTAATCAAGGAAATCCAGGCTAAAATGGGCATTTCCGTCATTTATATCACCCACGATTTGGGCGTGGTGGCTAAGGTGGCTGACTATGTCAACGTAATGTATGCCGGCAAGATTGTGGAAAAGGGCAGCATCGACGATATTTTCTATGATCCCCGCCACCCGTATACCTGGGGCCTGCTTTCGGCAATGCCGGATCTCGACACCAAAGACGACCGGCTTTACGCTATCCCCGGTTCGCCCCCCAACCTGCTGCACAAAGTGCCTGGTGATGCTTTTGCACCCCGCAATATTTTTGCGCTGAACATTGATTACCGCAAGGAGCCGCCCATGTTCCAGATCAGCAATACCCACTGGGCAGCCACCTGGCTGCTGGATGAGCGCGCGCCTAAGGTGGATATGCCGCCGGAATTGCGTGCGCGGATTGAGAGAATGAAACAGGAAGGGGAGAAGCGCAATGTCTGAAGCTGCTGCAAGCAAGCAGGCTCCTCTCCTGAAAGTGGAGCATCTCAAGCAATATTTTCCCATCAGCCGGAAATTCACGGTAAAAGCCGTGGACGATGTGTCCTTTGACATTTTTCCTGGCGAGACGTATGGACTCGTAGGTGAGTCCGGCTCGGGCAAATCCACCATTGGACGGGCAGTGATCCGGCTGTACGATCCCACCGCTGGTAAGATCATTTTTGACGGTGAGGATATTTCCGGAAAGATGAGCGCGGAGACCACCAGACACCTGCGCACTAATATGCAGATGATCTTCCAGGATCCCATGGCCTGTCTGAACCCGCGCAAAAAAGTAGTGGACATCATCGCGCAGGGCCTGGATATTCATAAAATGTATTCCTCCTTTGATGAACGCGAAGAAAAGGTGGCAAAGATCCTGGAAAAGGTAGGCCTTGCCCCTGAGCATGCTACCCGGTTTCCCCACCAGTTCTCCGGCGGCCAGCGCCAGCGCATCGGCATTGCCCGCGCGCTGGTGATGAATCCCAAACTGATCATTGCCGATGAGTGTATCTCCGCTTTGGACGTATCTATTCAAGCCCAGGTGGTGAACCTGATGAAAGATATTCAGCAGGAGACCCACAGTGCTTATATGTTCATTGCCCACGATCTGTCTATGGTCAAATATATCTCCAACCGCATTGGTGTGCTTCATCTGGGGCATCTGGTGGAGAGCGGCACTACGGAGGAGATTTTTGAGCAGCCCGTGCATCCGTACACGAAGAGCCTGATCTCGGCTATTCCGCACCCGAATCCCCGGATGGAGAAGAGCCGTATCGCCGTGAAATACGACTATAAGACCAGTGGCATCGACTACAATCAGGGGCAGCGCCGCCTGGTGAACGGTACCCATTATGTGCTGGCCACCGAGGGCGAGTTTGAGCAATGGACCCGTGAATACCGCTAAAGGCAGAGGTTTTGTTCTCTGTATTTGGTCCCCTCCTTGCCAAAATGGCAAGGAGGGGACTTGCTGTTTGAGGGAGTTTGCAAATAGTAGCAAAAATGAATAATTTTCAGCAAAATTTTCTCCACCTTTGCTAAAATAAAAATTTACCCTTGTAATTGGACGAAAAAAAGAGTACACTACACCAGACAATTTAATAATGGGAGTTGTTCAAAATAAGTTGTAACGCCGGAAACGCTGATTTCCGGCGGAAGGAGACAAAGCCAATGAAAAAGCATCCCATTGCGCTTCTCCTGCTGGCAGCCGCGATGGCTACGGCACTCTGCGCCTGCGGAGGCCCAAAGTCTAACGGCAGCGGCAGCGACGATGCGAACACTTCCAGAGCCGACAGCAATGAACTTGCCGTCGGTATCGCTCAGGATCTCGGAGACAGTCTTGACCCTTACCAGATGACCGCGGCAGGAACCAGAGAGATCTTATTCAACGTATATGAAGGGCTGTACAAGCCTACTTCCAGCGGCGATTTTGTGCCGGCTGTGGCGGAGGAGTGCGTCGTTTCCGACGACGGGCTCACCTACACCTTCACGCTCCGCGACGGTGTGCTGTTCCACAATGGCACTGCTGTGGAGGCTGCTGACGTTGTTTATTCTTTCAATACCTGTGCCGCTACCACCATTGACACTTCGCTGGCAGCGGCGCTTTCGGATGTCGCTGCTGTGACTGCTGAGGATGAAAAGACCGTTTCTGTGACCCTCAACAGCCCCAACAGCGACTTTTTGGCTTATGTGACCTCAGTGTATATCGTTCCGGACGATTATACCGAACAGGCTACAGCCCCCGTCGGCACCGGGCCGTTTCGGTATGTTTCCCGCAGCGTGCAGGAAAACGTCGTTCTGGAAAAGTTCAGCGACTATTGGGGCGAGGGTGCCAAGGTCGATCGCGTGACATTGAAGATCTATGAGGACTCCACCACGCTGATGACGGCGCTCAACAGCGGTGCGGTGGATCTGGTTATGCACCTGACCGTGGCGCAAACCCAGAACCTCAGCGATCAGTACACGGTACTGGAGGGCACCATGAACCTGGTGCAGGCACTGTATCTCAATAACGCTGAAAAGCCTTTCGATGATGTGCGCGTGCGCCAAGCCCTGTGTTATGCAGTGGATGTGGACAGCATCCTGAAGCTGACGGCGGACGGCCATGGCACGAAGCTTGGCTCTTCCATGTATCCTGCGTTCACAAAGTATTTTGATGACAGCCTGACAGATTACTATTCTTATGATCCCGAAAAGGCGAAAACGCTGTTGGCTGAAGCGGGATACCCCAATGGCTTCGCAATGACCATCACGGTTCCCTCCAACTATACCCCTCATGTGGATGTGGCGCAGGTGCTGGTGGAGCAGCTCGCTGCTGTGGGCATCACGGCCCAGCTGCAGGAGGTTGAGTGGAATACTTGGCTGCAGGATGTGTATCAGAACCGGAAGTTCCAGTCCACGGTGGTGGGTTTTGATGCGTCGACCCTGACGGCCAACGCCATGCTGCAGCGCTGGATGAGCGATTCGGACAAAAACATGATCAACTTCTCCGATGCACAGTATGATCAGGTGATGAGTGAGGCCAATGCGACCACAGACGACGCTGGCCGCACAGCGCTCTATCTGCAGGCAGAAAAGATTTTGACCGAACAGGCAGCGAACGTATACCTGCAGGATCTGGCGGACATGGTGGCTATCCACAAAAATTTGACGGGCTTCCAGTTTTACCCGCTCTATGTGCTGGATCTGTCCGGTATCAGCTGGGCGCAGTAAACAGTAAAAGGGTATTGCGGGAAACCGTATACACCGGAATATGAAGGAAAGGAGGCGGGGAGATGAAATATATTTTCAAAAAGCTCTGCACTCTCATTATTACATTGTTCATTGTGTCACTCCTCGCCTTCTATGCCTTTGCGCTGATCGGCGACCCTACTACATCCATGCTGGGCACGAATGCCACCCCCGAACAGGTGGCGGCGCTGCAACAGGAACTGGGACTGGACCGCCCTGTGCTGGTGCGTTATGGCGAGTGGCTTCTCTTGTTCCTGCAGGGCGATATGGGCACGTCCTACAGCTATCATATGAGCGTGGCCTCCATGGTTGGGCCAAAGCTGCCGATTACCGCGGTCCTGACGTTGATGGCCTTTGTGCTTACGGTAGTCGTTTCGATTCCGTTGGGGATTGCTACAGCCCGCCGGGAAGGCGGATGGTTTGACAAGTGCATGACGGTGATCGATCAGATCGTCATGTCTGTGCCGCCGTTTTTTATTGGAATTTTGCTGACGGTGGTGTTTGGACTGATACTGCATGTGTTTCAGCCCGGCAGTTTTGACGAGGCCAAGGGCGATCCTCTCTCATTTTTTATGTACATGATTTTTCCGGCCCTTTCCATTGCCATTCCGCGCATTGCCATGACGGTCAAGATGCTGCGTTCGTCGATCCTTGATCAGATGGGGCAGGATTACATCCGCACGGCATACAGCCGCGGCCACGACCGCGACGGTGTTTTATGGGGCCATGCCCTGCGCAATGCGCTGATTCCTGTGATTACCTTTATTGCTGTGTCCATGGCGGAGATGGTGGCGGGCAGCATCATCATTGAGCAGGTGTTTTCCATTCCGGGCATCGGGCGGCTGCTGCTGGCGTCGATCTCCAACCGCGATTTCCCTGTGGTGCAGGCCATCGTGGTGATTCTGACACTGTGGGTCGTGGTGGTGAATTTCATTGCCGACGTGCTCTATCAGTACATTGATCCGCGAATCCGGCTGAACTGAGCCGGCGCTGGATATGAGACAGCAAAGGTGGCTGCATTCCGGTGCATGATGAGCTCCGGGGAGCTTTAGAGCCAGGCAGAGAATGGCGGGAACGTATGAAAAAGAAACAATACATGGAAACAAAACAAAACTGGTTTTTATATGTGGGCGGCGCGATCACGGCGGTGATGGTGGTGCTGATTTTGATCGGCTATTTCTGGACGCCCTACGATCCTGGCGCCATGGATGCCTCAGCCAAAGCGCTCCCGCCCAGTTTGGCGCATATCATGGGGACGGATAACTTTGGGCGGGATATCTTTTCCCGAGTGCTGCAGGGAGCTGGCACAACCTTTTTTATTTCGCTGTGCGTCGTAGCCATTGGTGTCTCAGCGGGTACGGTTATCGGTGCGCTGACCGGGTATTTCGGCGGCTGGGGCGACGAAATCCTGATGCGCCTGTGCGATTCCATCACAGCCTTTCCCAGCATCCTGCTGGCGCTGGTGGTGATTGCCGTGCTGGGGCCAGGGAAATGGAACGTGATCTGGGTGCTGGGGATTTTGTTCATTCCCAGTTTTGCCCGGATTGTGCGCGGCGAGTTTGCCCGCTGTAAACATTTGAATTACATCAAGTCGGCTCGGCTTATGGGGGCCGGTCCGGTGCGGATTATGGTGCGCCATATTCTGCCAAATACGTTGCCGGTGCTGCTGCCGGCGATTTCCATCGGCTTTAATAATGCTGTGCTGGCCGAGGCCAGTATGAGTTTTCTCGGCGTGGGTGTCAGCGCCACAGAGCCGAGCCTGGGCCGTATGCTTTCCGACGGACAGGGCTATCTTCTGCGCGGCCTGCCCTGGTATGCGCTGTGTGTCGGGATGACTATTGTGCTGCTGATCCTGGGTTTCAGTCTGCTGAGCGAGGGCTTGCAGCAGCGCCGCCGCCGCTGAATAGGGGAGGAAACTGCCATGCTGGAGGTAAAAGATCTGCGGGTGCGCTTTTGGTCCCGCCCGGAAAAATATGCGGTGGACGGCGTGTCGTTTCATATGGACGACGGGGAAATTCTGGGACTTGTGGGCGAAAGCGGTTCTGGAAAGAGTGTAACGGCAATGGCCATCAGCGGACTGCTGCCCCGGCGCAAAACGGAGACCGCCGGCTCTATTCTGCTGGATGGCCGGGAGATGCTCAATGCCGACCGGGAAGAGGTGCGCAAGATTCAGGGAAAGGACCTGAGCGTAGTGTTTCAGGAGCCGATGACCTCGCTGGACCCGGTGATGCGCATCGGGCCACAGGTGGAGGAGAGCCTGCGCATCCACACCCGCATGAATGCTCTGGAGCGTCGGGCCGCTGCATTGTCTGCGATGGAAGAAGCGGAGCTGCGAGATCCCGAAATCGTTTACGAAAAGTATCCCCATGAGCTATCCGGCGGGATGCTGCAGCGGGTGATGATTGCCGCAGCCATCGTGTCTGAGCCGAAGTTGCTGCTGGCAGACGAGCCGACCACGGCGCTGGATGTGACGATTCAGACGCAGATTCTGGAACTGCTCAAAAAAATTAACCGGGAAAAAGGAACCACTATCCTTTTCATTTCCCATAACCTGAATGTAGTGCGCAAGCTGTGCTCCCGCGTGGCGGTGATGCACAAGGGAAAGATCGTGGAAGAGGGCACGGCTGAGGCGGTGTTTTACCATCCGCAGGACGCCTATACCCAGCGGCTGATTGCTGCGATTCCCACCCGGGATAAACGCCTGCGCTGAATGGCGCGGAAGGTATCAGAAAACAGACAAAGGAGGGGCGGCACCGATGGCAGAAAACAAAATTCTGGAAGTGAAGGATTTGTGCTGTTCCTATCAGAAAAGCGTCGGCCTTTTTGGAAAAAAGGAGACCCGGCAGGTACTGCAGCATGTGACGTTTGACATTCACAGCGGCGAAGTGCTGGGACTTGTGGGAGAAAGCGGCTGTGGAAAAACAACGCTGGCCCGGGCGATCCTGGGTATGCTGGGAGGTTACAGCGGGCAGATTATCCATCATTCCCGGCGGCCGCAGATGATTTTTCAGGATCCGTTCAGTGCGTTGAACCCGGCCCGCACTGTAGGCTGGATTTTGGAGGAACCACTGCGGATTTATGGAAAATATGACGCGGCAGAACGCCGCTGCAGGGTAGAGGAAATGCTGGAACAGGTAGGCCTTTCAGCCAGCTGTATGTCCCGCCGTCCCCATGAGCTGTCTGGCGGCCAGCGCCAGCGCGTGTGTATTGCTTCGGCATTGATTGTGTGGCCCCGGCTGGTGATTGCTGATGAACCGGTGTCGGCGCTGGATGTGACCATTCAGGCTCAAATTCTGCAGCTTCTGGCAGATCTGCGCCAGCAGTATGAACTGAGTTACCTGTTTATTTCTCACGATATGAATGTGGTATATCAGCTTTGCGATCGGGTGATCGTGATGAAGGAGGGGCAGATTGTGGAGCAGGCTGCTGTGGATGAGTTATTTGCCCATCCCCAGCACGAATATACCCGGCAGCTTCTGCGCGCGGCGGAATAACCTGCGTAGAAAGCTGCATAAAAGCGCACCGAAACGGAACGCCGTTTCGGTGCGCTTTTTGGTATGCGTTATTTGGTGAAGCGTTGTTTCAGTGCGGTGAACCATATGTGCGGATAAATGAGGGCGTTATTTTTCCACGGTAAATATTTCCTCAATCGTAGTATGAAAAACATGAGCAATGTTCCATGCCAGCACCAGAGATGGGTTGTATTTCCCTTTTTCGAGATGGCCGATCGTTTCCCGGCGAACGCCGACCAGTTTTGCCAGATCTTCTTGTTTCATATCGTATTTTGCGCGGTATTCCCTGATCCTGTTTTTAATCATTGGAAGCACCTGTGGAATCTTTCCATTCAAAATAAGTTGCAGTGCAGGAAAAGACAATCAGGGAACATGCAAAGCCCCAGCCAATTCCCTGGCGCAGCGCATGTTCTGCTGTTTGCCCGAAAAGGGCCAGACAGCAGGCGCCCGCAGTCGTAACCAAAAGACTGACATAAAAGGCCCAGGAGGCGGCTTTCCGCATGTTTTCAAGAAACATCTCATCCGGTTTAATAAAGAAATATTCGAAAAACAGGACGAAAGCAAAAAACGGATAAAAAGCGGGTTCTTCGATTATAAGGCCCACTACGCCGATGAGCGATAAAAAACCAAGCAATCCGTACCGATATCGCATGTAAAATTCTCCTTCAATATGATATATTTCGCACTTCATGTGATAATAATATCACATGAAAATAAACTTTGTCAAGTGATTGAACCGGAAGTCCCTTTTTAAGATAAGTAGTGATGGCCCAAACTCCGTCGGTTTCACCAAACAGCAAGCATGCCCTTTGGGCAGGCAGGACGATCATTCAGAACTAGATGGTAGTCCTGCTTTTGTATGCGGCAGCGATGACAATGTGGTATTATGGGATAGAAAAATTTTTTGAAAATGTGTGAGATTTGAGTTCAAAAGTTGTGTATATAGGTGAAAGAGTAAATAAGGAAGTGAGGTGAAAACGGATGGATGATGCACAGATCGTCCAGCTATACTGGGACAGGGACGATCAGGCCATCCCTGCCACATCTGACAAATACGGAAACTACTGTACCTCGATTGCTATGAACATACTGAGCAATCAGGAAGATGCTGAAGAATGTGTCAACGATACATACTTAAACGCATGGAACTCCATGCCGCCCCACAAGCCAAGCATTCTGTCCACATTCCTTGGAAAAATCACAAGAAACCTGTCGTTTAACAGGTATAAACGCAATACAGCCAACAAACGAGGCGGTGGAGAATTGCCTGTGGTTCTGGAGGAACTGTCAGATCTGGTATCTGGCAAGGATGATGTTGAACAGGCATTTGACCAAATTGAACTCACGAAAGCCATTGATACATTTCTGGATAGTCTTTCACCAAAGAAAAGAAGCATTTTTATCAGCCGATACTGGTACACCGATAGCATTTCAGAAATTGCTGTCCGGCACAATATGAATGATGGAGCAGTATCAATGATCCTTAACCGCCTCCGTCTTAAATTACACAACTACCTTTTAGAAAGGGGCTTTGAACTATGACGAACGAAAAACTGTATGAAGTCCTCGGCGACATCAGTGAGAAGCATATCAACGAGGCAAGGACATATCACAAAGCAAAGAGGCCAAGTTGGATGAAGTGGGGAGCTATGGCGGCTTGCCTTGCCGTTATAGTAGTTACAGCAGTCTCCGTTTTGCCAAACTACTTGAACCAGCAAGGTACTACACCACCGGATAATCCGAACGGAGTTATTGTTGACAACCCTACTGACAATCCCGATGATGATACAACACCTGTAACATCTGAAATTCATATCAGCATGGACAATATTTCCTTCAATGAGGTGGGGGCATTGACAGATGCCTCACGTATATGGGGTGACCCGGAGTTATATGACCATATTCAGTGGGATAAAAACGCCTTGATTGAATACTATGGGAAAGACTTGACTCCGGCATATATCCCAGATGGCTTGACCGCAGCCATTGGCAACGGGACCGCGTCTGCCATTGCTGACAAGAGCGGCAATATTGTAGAGGACACAGGTTGGCTCGGCTTCTACCATGACTATTACGAAGATGGAAGCCCGAAGCTGACAGAAGACGTGGCGGCAGTCAAAGGATTTTCTATTAAGGTCTCAAAAATCGGTCTTTTGAATGATTGCATATATATTCTTCCAGAAAACGAAGTGAAAACCTCAGACATCGGCGAAACAGCAGTTACCTTTGGATACCGTTCCATGCCCTATGGCCCATATGACCCTGACACGCATGAACCGTCCGGCTATTATGATATGTATGTGGCCGAATTTGAATGTGACGGTATCGAGTATCAGATAGTCGCTAAACAAATGGAAGCAGAAGAAGTTGTAAAAGTTGTATCGTCTATCCTCTACGGAGAAGAAGTAATCGTTGATAAATAAACGATATTGAAAACCATGTTTTCCAACAGGGCAGCCGATTTTCTCGGCTGCCCTGTTTCCATACCTGCGGGCAGCAGGGCGCGGCCAATCATGATGAAACCGAGAGAAGCCCCGAGCGGAATTGACCACCAGCGGTATGAGGAGTTTTAATAAGCGGTCTGGATTTCCGTCGAATTGACGGGATTTTTCAATTTTCCTTGAAATCACTACTTATCTTAAAAAGGGAGAACCGGAACTCCTTTTGTTTGCTCCGGCAGCGCAGGCAATGCTGTTTGTGCTTTTGTTTGCCGGGAAGGAGAAAAAAGCGATCCTTGGGTTTGGAACCCAGGATCGCTTCCTTGTGTTCAACAGGATGCCGAAAGCAACAGGAACTCCAGATAGAAACCCATTGCCGTCAGTTGAACTGTACGATTTTGTGCGCCAGCCAATAGCCTTTGAGGCCCAGGCTGCGGCCCAGAGAGCCAGGCAGATTGGTGGCAAAATTCAAAAGATTGTACCGCATTTTTCTGGCCATGATGGGATCGCTCTGGTAGCAGTGTTCCCACATGGCCTTAAGCTGCCGCTCGGACTCCTCCGTGCGGTTCAGCCGGGTGAATACCGTGGCGATGACCAGCATAAAACAGGCCTCATGGTACATATAGCGCCCCAGTTTTGGGTTCTCCTTCGAAATAACGTTCAGATCGTGCAGATCGAAGATACGCTGGGCGATTTCGATCTGGTGGCTGCAGCGTTTCATCATCACTTGCTCGGAGACGGACTGACCTTCCCGGCCGATGAGATAGCGGTACAGGTCTTCGTTGAGATACAGCAGCTTTTTCGTCAGCGGCAGCGGTGCGTAAACAAACAGGTTGTCTTCATAAAAAATGTGTTTGGGCAACACAATGCCGCTCTGGCGGATCACCTCGGTGCGGTAGATGGCAGAGTGCAGAGTGAGATACTGGTCGGGGCGGAATTTTCCGGTTTCCTCCCAGCCGATCACCTTGTTTTCGGGAAATACGTTTTTATAGCGGATGGTGGACAGGAGGCTGCGGTCGTCATGCTCGTAGACATAGTTGCACACCACCAGATCCACGCCGCCGCTTTCTTCCAGTGCTTCCAGACGGTTCAGCACATGCTGCAGCGCCACGGCGTTGACCCAGTCGTCGCTGTCCACTACTTTGAAATAAGGGCACTGGGCATGTTTGAGTCCCTGATTAATTCCCTCGCCGTGACCGCCGTTTTCCTGGTGGATTACTTTGATGGTATCCGGATATTTGGCGGCGTAGGCATCGGCGATGGCGCCGGTCTCGTCGCTGGAGCCGTCGTCGACGATGATGATCTCCACCCGGTCGCCGCCGGTGAGCAAAGAGTCGATGCAGATGTGCATATAGGCGGCGGAATTGTAACAGGGAACGGTAAATGAAATCAGTTTCATGCAAGAAATCCTTTCAGAATGCGCTCCTCAGCTTCTTCTTCCGTCAAGCCCAGGGTCATCAGCTTGAGCAGCTGGTCTCCGGCGATTTTACCAATGGCGGCCTCATGGATCAGCTGGGCGTCAGTATTGTTAGCGGTCAGCGCAGGGATAGACTCCACATGGGCTTCGTCCATGATAATGGAGTCGCATTGCACGTGGCCAAAGCAGGCGCTGTTGCCCACCAGATTAGGGTGAAACACCTGACGAGAAGCGCCTTTGGCTACACTGCGGGACGTGACGCGGCCTTTGGCGTCCTTTCCGTTGAGCACGATGTCCATATCGGAATGAGCGCTCTGGCTGCCATGGGTCAGCAGACGTTCCATAACCACAGCTTCGGCCCGGTCGGCGCATTCAAAGCGAGTATAGCGTTTGGTGGAGTCGATGCCGCCGATCTGGGCAGTGTCCATCTGCATGGAAGCGCCTTCAGCCAGATAAACGACGGTTTGAGGGTTCATTACGTTTTGGCCGTTGCCGTCGCCTTCGCCGTAATGTTTCTCAATATAGTGCACGCGGGAGTTTTTGCCGATGTGGAAGGTATGAATGCCGTCGTGCTGTGTTTTGCCGCAGCCGTTGTTGTGGATCCCGCAGCCGGCCACAATGGTGACATCGCAATCCTCACCCACATAAAAATCATTGTATACAGCATCTGTGAGATCTGTCTTGGTCATCACGACGGGAATGTGGCAGGTCTCGCCCTTGGTACCGGGCAGGATATGGATATCGATGCCCGCGTGGCCGTCAGTGCGGGGATCGATTTTGATGTGTTCAGTGCTGGTGCGGGCGGCACAGCCGCCATTTTTGCGGATATTCAGCGCACCTACCGGCTTGCCAACCAGATCGGCGATTTTTTCCAGCAGTTGTGCGTCCACTGCGTCCAGTGCATCGATTTGCTTGTCCAGTTCGCTCATTTGATGGAGCACTCCTTTCCGAGGGCGCAGCCGCCCGTTGTGTTGGACAGGATCAGGGGGAGGATGGTTTCCCGGTCGCCGCGATGGCGGATGCAGCCGCCGGCGATTACAACGATTTCGTCGGCCAAGCCGATGATGCGTTCCTGATGGGAAATGATAATCATAGTGGCTTCGCGCTTGCTGTGCAGTGCGCTGAATGTTTCGGTCAGGCGGGCAAAACTCCACAGATCAATGCCGGCTTCCGGTTCATCAAACAGCAGCATGGAACCTTTGCGGGCCAGCACGGTGGCGATCTCTATGCGCTTGACTTCGCCGCCGGACAGGCTGGTGTCCACCTCGCGTTCGAGATAGTCGTTGGCGCACAGACCCACCTGCGTCAGGTAATCACAGCATACGCTCTGGGGCAGCTTTTCGTTCCCTGCAGCAATACACAAAAGGTCGCGCACGCGCATGCCCTTGAAGCGGGGCGGCTGCTGGAAACCATAGCAAATACCAAGGCGGGCGCGCTCGGTGATGCCCAGATCCGTGATGTCCCGGCCGTTGTAAAAAATCTGCCCGGAGGTGGGGCGGATCAGCCCCATGATGGCCCTGGCCAACGTGGTTTTGCCGCCGCCGTTCGGACCAGTAAAGACAACGAGCTTGTTATCTTCGATTGTAAGACTGATATTGTTTAGAATAGTAAGGTCTGTGCCGTCCTCGTTGCGGACACAGTAGCTGAGATTTTTCAGTTCCAGCATAGAACGATTCTCTCCTTTGTTAGTTGTAACTGACAAAAATCATCGAAGGATTGCTTCGAACACAGTTCAAACAGTTTGCGCAGAATAAAATGAGACATACTCCTCTAACTTACATATAATAGCAGAAAGCGGAAAAAATTGCAATGCGCAAAAGAAAGGATACCTTTTGCCACTTGAACCGGTTCTGGGTATAGCCTTTTTTTGTCGAAATCATAAAAGGGGCCTATCCAATAAACTGAATGTTAATAAGTAAAATTTTCAAAATACTGTTTTTTATCGATTATAACGTTATATCTATCAGACAATACATGATCAGGCTCATACCGTATCATGTTTTTCTGTTTCCATCGCTTGCAGCCTTAAAAGTAAAAAAGAACAATCGGGGAAAAGATTTGTATGCACCGGGCGCCATGGCGCCCGGTGCATACAAATCTTTTTGCGCGATTTACACAAAACCGTTTCCCCATACATAAAATGCCATAGAAGGGAAGTGTTTACTATGGCAAATGCAACATATTCTCAAAATGATTCTCTTGGAGGCGCGCCGGATTACGCGCGGTACGATCGAATCTGGCAGCGGGTTGCTCCGGCGCTGGATCCTTATCCGCAGGTGCGTGCAGCCAATCAGAAGGCCGTGCCAGCTATGGCCATGACGATGCAGCAGAGCGCGGCGGTGGGAGAGACAGAGCAGACGGTGCAGAACCGGAATACAGCGCCTGGGGGACAGACAGAAGGGCAGACTGCGGCATCTGTCACGCAGACGGGGGGGACAGACGCCTCTGTGGAGGCGCAACTGCAGCTGCCCGGTGCGTCCGCCGATCCCTGCTGCATGGGCTCGGAGGCCCGAGACCTGACCATGGTGGTGGAAGGGTTTGCCCAGGAAGAGGCGGCGGATGCGGCCAGCTATACCCAACTTGCCCGCCTGGCGCCGGGGCGCAATCAGGCCATGGCGCTACGCCAGATGGGGCGGGATGCCCAGCGCAGGGCGCAGGAACTGGCGGCTGCTTATTACTTGATCACTGGTGTGCCGCTGCAGTATGGAGCGGCGTCGGTGGTGCTGCCGCGGCTGCCCTATCGAGAGCTGCTGCGCCGCAGCTATCATGCGGCGGCCTGCAATGGGCTGAATTATGCCCGGGCTGCAGATGCCACCATGGATATATGCCTGCAACGGCTTTTGCAGCGCTTCAGCAATGAGAGCTACGCTGCGGCGGATCGACTGCTTTTGCTGCTCTCGCAGCTTTCCTGACTCTTGTATTTGAGCGCAAAAGGGGTATAATAGCAGTACATTCCAGTGATACAAAAGAAGAAGCGAGGTACATATTTTATGACGCCGACGATGACCAGAGAAGCAGCGCTGGAGCTGCTGTGCAAGTATAATAAAGAGCCATTTCATCTGCTTCACGCGCTGACAGTGGAAGGTGTGATGCGCTGGTTCGCGCAGGATCAGGGGTATGGCGCAGAGGCGGATTTCTGGGCCATGGCGGGTCTTCTGCACGACATTGATTTTGAACTTTGGCCCCAGGAACACTGTCGGAAAGCGCCGGAGTTGCTGCGCGCGGGCGGGGCGGATGAAGCACTGATCCACGCCGTCTGCAGCCATGGTTACGGCCTTTGCAGTGATGTGGCGCCGGAGCATCCGATGGAAAAAATCCTCTTTGCCTGCGATGAACTGACCGGCCTGATCGGCGCGGCAGCCCGTATGCGCCCTTCCAAAAGTGTGCAGGACATGGAGGTATCCAGTCTGAAGAAAAAGTTCAAGGATAAAAAATTTGCTGCCGGCTGCTCCCGCGATGTGATTCGCCAGGGAGCGGAGCGCTTGGGCTGGACGCTGGAGGAACTGATGGAAAAAACGATCCTGGCGATGCGTTCGTGTGAAGAAGCGGTGGCCGGGGAGACCGAAGCGCTGTGCCATGGCTAAGAAAATACCTTTTGCGCAGAGTAAGCATAAAACGGATGTGGTGGCCTATTTAACGCTGGTCGGCTGGTTGATTGCCTATTTTTGCGGGAATCGGGCTGCGTCCCGCTTCCATTTGAATCAGGCGCTGTCGATTCTGCTGGCAGATCTGGGGCTCAATGCGGTGTTTATGATGGCGACTTTTGCCGACACCGCCGTGGCCAGTGTGCTGGTGCGGGGCGTGTGCGGACTGCTGAGCTTTTGCGTGGTGGTACTCTGGGTCATCGGCCTGGTGCGCGCCGCCAAGGGAAATGATACGCCGGTGCCCATTTTGGGCGAGGTGAAGCTGCTGAAATGAGCTGAGGCCGGCATGCCGGCACCGGCGGTTTTCAGCCTTGACACACCTGCTCCGGCATGCTAAGATACATACCAGAATGCAATGATCGGAAAGAGTAGCATGATTTTCCAGGCTAAGAGAGGGTGCGTCACCGGCTGCAAGCGCGCCTGCTGCGGAGCATGTGAAGTGCATCCGGGAGCGCGAGGGGCAATGCCCTCCGTCCGGGCCGCGTTACAGGCCCGTAATGAGTACAATGCAGGAGTGGAACCGCGGTTTGCCGCCTCTTGCGCCCTCGCGGGCGCGGGAGGCGTTTTTTCCGCTTTTGTTTCGTTTGATAAGGAGATGCGAATCTATGACAAGACTTGGTGAAATGTTGGGCGCTTATCAAAAGCGCGATCCGGCCGCCCGCAGCAAACTGGAGATCTTTTTGCTCTATCCCGGCGTCAATGCGACGATCCATTATCGCGTGGCCCATTGGTTTTATAAGCACGGCTTCAAATTTATTGCCCGGGTCATTTCCCAGTGGGCACGTTTTTTGACTGGTATTGAGATCCACCCCGGCGCTACCATCGGCAAACGCTTTGTCATTGACCACGGGATGGGCATCGTGATCGGTGAGACGGCGGAAATCGGGGACGACTGTCTGATTTACCACGGCGTGACCCTGGGCGGCACCGGAAAAGATAAAGGAAAACGCCACCCAACTTTGGGGAATAATGTTTTGGTGGGCAACGGTGCGCGCATCCTAGGCCCCTTCACAGTGGGAGACAATGCCCGCGTGGCTTCCGGCTCTGTAGTGCTCAGTGCCGTGCCGCCCAACTCCACGGTGGTGGGTGTGCCGGCCCAGGTAGTGAAAATCAACGGAAAGCCCGTGGAAAATGCCTATGACTGCACCGACAGCGTGGATCAGGTTCACATCAGCGACCCGGTGGAGGATGAGATCGGCGTGCTGACGGCCCGCATCCGGGAGCTGGAAGCGGACCTGGCTGCCTGCCGTCGCCGCCATCCGGATCATGTGCTTCATCGGCGCGATGCCGATTTCTGCCGCTGTGATGAAGACGCAGCAGAACATACAGAAGAAAGAACAAAAGAGTGAGGTACGATTTATGCAGCTTTACAATTCTTTGACCCATAAAAAAGCGCCCTTTGTTACCCATACCCCGGGACGGGTGGAGATGTACACTTGCGGCCCGACGGTGTACCATTTTGCCCATATCGGCAATCTGCGCAGTTATATCATGGAGGATGTGCTGGAGAAATTCCTGCGCTATGAGGGGTATGACGTCAACCGCGTGATGAATATCACCGATGTGGGGCATCTGGCCAGCGATGCGGATACCGGCGAGGACAAGATGCTCAAGGGCGCGCGCCGGGAGCACAAAACCGTGATGGAAATTGCCCAGTTTTACACCGATGCATTTTTCGAGGACTGCTGCCGCCTGAATATCAAAACGCCCGATGTGGTGCAGCCCGCCACCGGCTGCATCGATGAGTATATCAAAATCGTTTCCGGCCTGCTGGATAAAGGCTATGCCTATCAGGCCGGCGGCAATGTGTATTTTGATTCCTCCAAACTGCAGAAATATTATGTGTTTAACGACCACAATGAGGAAGATCTGGCTGTGGGCGTCCGCGAAGGCGTGGAAGAGGACAGCAATAAGCGCAACAAAAACGATTTTGTCCTCTGGTTTACCAAGTCGAAATTTGAAGATCAGGCGCTGAAATGGGATTCACCCTGGGGCGTGGGTTATCCCGGCTGGCACATCGAATGCAGCGGAATTTCTCTCAAATACAACGGCGAATATCTTGATCTGCACTGCGGCGGTGTGGACAATGCATTCCCCCACCACACCAATGAAATTGCCCAGAGCGAGAGCTACATTGGCCATCCCTGGTGCCAGCAGTGGTTCCATGTGCACCATCTGAATACCAACAGCGGCAAAATGAGCAAATCCAAAGGGGAGTTCCTCACCGTTTCCTTATTGGAGGAAAAGGGCTACGATCCTCTGAGCTATCGTTTCTTCTGCCTGCAGAGCCATTATCGCAAAGCTTTAGTGTTTTCCTGGGAAAATCTGGACAATGCGCAGGGAGCGTACCAGAAGCTGATTGCCAGAATTGCCGCCCTGCAGGAGGACGGCAGCCCGGCAGACGAGGCGGTGCGTCAGAAGTACCGGGAAACGTTCCTCGCCCAGGTGGGCAATGATCTGAACACGTCTATGGGCATTACGCTGCTTTATGATGTGCTGAAGGCCAAAACCAGCGATACCACCAAGCTGGCGGTTTTGGGTGACTTTGACGGCGTGCTGAGTCTCTCACTGCTGGAGAAGGCGGCGGCACAGCGGGCAAAAGTCGCTGCAGCCAAGGCGGCGGCGCAGACCTCTGGCGGTTATACCGTCACCGGCGAGGGCGACGCAGCGATTGATGCGCGGGTTCTGGCTCGGGGCGAGGCCAAGAAAGCGAAGAACTTTGCCGAGGCCGACCGTATCCGTGACGAGCTTAAGGCGCAGGGCATCGAGATTACCGATGTACCCGGCGGTGCGGTGTGGAAGCGTGTATAAGCGGACGGAGCGCGCGTGGGGCCGCTGCCTCAGGGTATACTAAGGGGAAAAGAAACGGCGTGCGCCGTGAAGGAGCGTTTTATGAAATCCATTCGAGAACTCTACACGATCGGCCGCGGGCCGAGCAGTTCCCACACCATGGGGCCGGCCCGGGCGGCGGCGCTGTTTCGCAGCGAGCATCCGGAGGCAGATCACTTCCGGGTGGTGCTCTATGGTTCGCTGGCTCTGACCGGACGGGGGCATCTGACTGATCAGGCGGTGCGGGAAGCCCTGGACCCGGTAGACGCGGAGATCGTATTTGATAGCAGGACCGGTGATCTGCCCCACCCCAATACCATGGATTTGTTTGCCTGCAGAGACGGCGCGCAGACAGGCTTTTTGCGTGTGCTGTCCACCGGCGGCGGGGCTATCACGCTGGTGGGGCGGCCCGATGCGGCTTTGCCGGAAGTGTATGCGGAAACGTCTTATGCTGAAATCGCGGCCTGGTGCAAAAGCAACCATGCCCGATTGCCCGATTATGTGGAGCGTAACGAAGGAAAACATATTTGGGATGATCTATATCGCGTGTGGGAAGCCATGAAGCGGAGCATTGTCCATGGCCTGTCCGTATCCGGCGAGCTGCCTGGCGGGCTACATGTGGAGCGCAAAGCGCAGTTCCTTTATGAGCAGCGCCACATTGATGAGAGCCAGGCTACCCGGGAAAATCGGCTGGTGTGTGCCTATGCTTTCGCTGTGGCAGAGGAGAACGCCGGCGGCGGTGTGATCGTCACGGCGCCTACCTGCGGCGCCTGCGGCGTGCTGCCTTCGGCGCTGCGGTATATGCAGGAGCAGAAAGGATTTTCCGATGAACAGGTGCTGCGCGCCTTGGCAGCGGCAGGGGTGGTGGGCAACCTGATCAAAACCAACGCTTCCATTTCAGGCGCTCAGTGCGGCTGCCAAGCAGAGATCGGCTCGGCCTGCTCCATGACTGCGGCGGCGCTGGGCGAACTGTTTGAAATGGGGATTGACCAGATCGAATACGCTGCTGAGGTGGCTATGGAGCATCACTTGGGGCTGACCTGCGATCCCATCGGCGGCCTGGTGCAGATTCCATGCATCGAGCGCAATGCTGTGGCGGCCATGCGGGCCATTAACGCCCTGTCGCTGGCCAATTTCCTCACCAGCACGCGAAAGATTTCTTTTGATCTGGTGGTCAAGACCATGTATGAAACCGGGCGGGATCTGTCCCACCGCTACCGGGAAACGGCGGAGGGCGGTTTGGCAAAGCATTACTGCTGATGAGAAAGTGCATCAAAATAGGGAACTCTGTGAAATGCTGCATAGCCAAAGGAGAACAGAAAAGGACTTGACGACAGCACAAAATTGAGCCACAATAGAGAAAACGGCAATGGAGGTTGTGTGCAAATGAAAGTGCTTTTGGTCAATGGCAGCCCGCACGAGCGCGGCTGCACCTTTACGGCGTTGTCAGAGGTGGCGAAAACGCTGCAGGAAAACGGTGTGGAAACCGAAATTTTCCATGTTGGCAATCATCCTGTGCGCGGCTGCATCGCCTGCGGCCGCTGTGCTGCGCTGGGCAGATGCGTGTTTGAAGATGATGCGGCCAACCAGCTGCAGAGCCTGATGAAGAGCGCCGACGGCGTCGTGATCGGGTCCCCGGTCTATTATGCCGGCCCCAACGGCGCGCTGTGCGCTCTGTTGGATCGGGTGTTTTATTCCAGCGGCGGCGCCTTTGCCAACAAACCGGCGGCGGCGGTGGTCAGCGCCCGGCGCAACGGCACCACGGCGGCGTTTGACCGGCTGAACAAATATTTCACCATCAGCAGCATGCCGATTGTTTCGTCCCAGTACTGGAACGGCGTTCACGGCAACACTCCTCAGGAGGTGCTGCAGGATAAGGAAGGCCTGCAGACCATGCGCACCCTGGGCCGGAACATGGCTTGGATGATCAAGTCTATCCAGTCGGGCTGGCAGCCTTTGCCTGGGAAAGAGGAGCAGATCATTACCAATTTTATCCGCTGATCCAAAAAGCCGGCAGCAGCGCTGCCGGCTTTTTTGCATGGTCAGAGACAAAACAGAGCGAAGAATGCCGCAGCGCCCAGCAGTAGGCCGAGAGAGACCAGGCTCAGCGCGATAGCAGTGCGGCGCCGGGGGCGGAACATGGGTGGGAAAAAGGCCAGACAAAAGGAAGCGGTCAGCAGCAGGTCGCTGAACAGAGTGTCGTACAGCCTGCTGCAGCGGGTCGCCATGCACCAGCAGGACAGCCAGAACAGTGTGAAATAGGCTGAAAAGAACAGCAGGGAACGCAGTGTGCGGCCGGACCGCGGTAAATCAAATTTCATTGTGCAAACCTCCCCGTAGGCCCGGCATAAAAAGCCGGGCAATTTAACATTCCTTTCTTTTTCTATCATAAGAGCCGCGCGTATGCGCTGCCACCATGCAGCGGTAAAATCGATGTAAAATTTTGCTGCACGATTGCGGCGCACATACATTGACAAAGGGAAGGGGCATTGTTATCATGAAACCAAAAACCGCCCTGCCGGGGGCGGAAGAGAGGACGGAACGCAATCATGAAACGCAGCAGCGGTATCTTACTGCCGATTTCCGCCCTGCCCGCGCCTTATGGGATCGGTACATTGGGCAGGGCGGCGTTTGAATTTGTGGATTTCCTGGCCGCGGCGGGACAGTCCTGGTGGCAAGTGTTGCCTGTGGGGCCTACCAGCTACGGCGATTCTCCGTATCAAAGCCTTTCCACCTTTGCGGGGAACCCCTATTTTATCGACTTTGACATGCTGGTGGAGGACGGACTGCTCCGTGCTGATGAGGTGCGCGCTGTGGACTGGGGTGCCGATGAAACGCAGGTGGACTACGGTATACTTTACGAACACCGTTTTGCGCTGCTGGCCAAAGCGGCGGAAAAGGGTTTGAAACGGGACGCCGCGGCGGTTGCGGCCTTTGCCTCGGAAAAACGAGGATGGCTGGAGGACTATGCGCTGTTCATGGCGCTCAAACGCCATTTTGCTATGAAGCCCTGGATGGAGTGGCCCGAGGAGGTGCGGCTGCGCAAAGCAGAAGCCCTGGAGAGGTACCGGACGGTCCTTTCGGAGGATGTGGCGCTGTTTACCTATATTCAATATCTGTTTTATCGCCAGTGGGCGGCACTGCGCGCTTATGCCAGGGAACGGGGCGTGGGTATCATCGGCGATCTGCCGATCTATGTGGCCATGGACAGTGCCGACGTGTGGGCCAGTCCCGAAAGTTTTCAGCTGGATGAAAAAAACGTGCCTATTGCTGTGGCCGGCGTGCCGCCGGATTATTTCAGCGCCGATGGCCAGCTGTGGGGGAATCCGCTGTATCGCTGGGAAGATATGAAAAAAGACGGTTTCGGCTGGTGGATCCGCCGGGTGGAAGGCGCGGCGGAGCTGTTTGATGTGCTGCGCATCGACCATTTCCGGGGCTTTGAGAGTTATTGGGCGGTTCCTTACGGCGCTGCCACCGCCCGCTGCGGACAGTGGGTCAAAGGGCCGGGTATGGATCTGGTGAACGTTTTGACCCAGTGGTTTTATCATGTGGACTTTATTGCCGAGGATCTCGGCGTTTTGACGCCGGAGGTGCGCAGGCTGCTGGCAGATTCCGGCCTGCCGGGGATGAAGGTTTTGGAGTTTGCTTTTGATCGCCGGGAGCAAAGCGATTATATGCCCCATACTTATGAGCGCAACTGCGTTTGCTATGTGGGTACCCATGACAATGCTCCCGTGCTGGCCTGGCGGGAAGAGGCAGACGCGGCGGATGTGGCTGTAGCGGAACGCTACCTGGGACTGAATGACGCCGAAGGTTTCCATTGGGGTATGATTCGCGGAGGCATGAGTTCTGTGGCAAATCTCTTTGTTGCTCAGCTCCAGGACATTTTGGGCCTGGGGGCCGAAAGCCGTATGAATACCCCAGGGGTGAGCGGCGGAAACTGGCGCTGGCGTACGGTACAAGGCGCGCTGACACTGGAACTGGCGGAAAAACTCGCTTCGATGACCCGTCTGTATGGGCGTGAGAGCGCATATCACCGGGACACGCGTGCTCGGCGGCAGAAAACGGCGGCACCCGCGCCGGCAGGCGCCGGTGCGAGCGGAGCGGTTGATGAAATCGAGGGAAAGGAATCCGTTTAAAATTTGGCGGAGAATCTTCAGGGATGCGCTCGACGGCATCGTGAAAATCGATACCGGCCGCTGAACGATTGCCAACGCCGCTGTTTCTGCCGCTTCATTCCATGAACCGGAGCTGAAGAAGAGCGGAACGGCGTGTCGCGCAAATGGGGCCGCCTCCGTTGCAGCGGGTGTGAAATGAGCGAACCGGGAAAAGCGCTGAAGCTTATGCTTCGGCGCTTTTCCGCGCGCGTGTTGCTTGTATTTCATGAGAAAACAAAGTATAATAACATCAATTGTATTTTATCACGGGAGGCTTGCCATGAAATTGATGGTGCTTGACGGAAACAGCATTGTAAACCGCGCCTACTACGGCGTGCGCACCATGCTCAAAACCCGCGACGGCTTGTATACCAACGCCATTTTTGGCTTTTTGAATATTCTCACGAAACTGCTGGAGGAGGAGCAGCCCGAGGCGGTGTGCGTCACGTTTGACCTGCATGCGCCCACGTTCCGCCACAAGGCTTTCGATGGTTATAAAGCTGGTCGGCACCCAATGCCAGAGGAGCTGAAGATGCAGATCCCTGTGCTCAAGGACGTGCTGGATCAGATGAATATCCCGCGTTACGAAAAAGAAGGTTATGAAGCTGACGATCTGATTGGTGCCATTTCCCGCCGCTGTGAAGCAGAAGGATGGGAATGCGTCATTGTCACCGGCGATAAAGACAGTCTGCAGCTCATTACCGATCAGACCAGAGTTAAGCTGGTGACTACCAGTATGGGCGCAAGCACCAGCCGGGATATGACCCGGGCGGTTTTTGTGGAAGAATACGGTTTCGAGCCGATCCACATGATTGATCTCAAAGCCCTGATGGGTGATGCATCCGACCGCCTGCCCGGTGTGCCGGGCATTGGGGAAAAGACGGCACTGAGCCTGGTGCGGATGTACGGCTCTATTGATCGTTTGTATGATGCTATGCCTGATATTGTGATTGCGCCGGAGACTCCGGCCAAACCTGGTATGGTGAAAAAGCTGGCGGCGGGGGAAGAAAGTGCGCGGGAGAGCTATTATCTGGCTACCATTGTCACCGATGTGCCGGACTTTTCCTTTACGCCGGGTGATAATCTGCGACAGGAACCGAAACAGGGGCTTTATGATTTGTTTCTGCGCCTGGAGTTTACAAAACTCATCGAAAAGTTTGGCCTGGCGCCGGTGCAAAAAAAATGCGCGGAACATCAGGCCATTGCGGCTGCAGTGGAACAGGTGCGGACTGCGGATCAGGTAGAGCGCCTGCTGGCTCTGTGGCGCGGTGCGGATCACGTTTCGCTGCTTGCGCTGCCGGACCTGACCGGCGTAGCAGTATACTGTGCGCCGTCGGAGGATGCTGCCGTTCTGGCAGAATTGTTTTTTGACCGTTATGAAGGCGATTGGAACGCGCTGCTGCAGACGCTGTTTTCTGCAGACATTAAAAAAGTCTCTCACCATGTGAAAGATTTGATGCGCCTTTTAAGGGAGAACAATCTGCCGGCGGAGGGATTTGTGTTTGACACAGCCCTGGCAGCATACCTGCTGGATGCCACTGCGGGCAGTTATGAACTGGAGCGGTTGTTTGTTGCCTATTTTAACGAAGAACTGCCTCAGCCATTGTACCGGGAAAAGGACGCTTTTTCCATGCTGGGCGACACGGTTCAGGCCGAAGCTTCGTTTGAAAGTTATACCACGGCAGTGGAGGCTTTGTATGAGCCGCTGCGCGAAGAACTGGAGCAGGCGGGGATGCACGCGCTGTTTTACGATATTGAGCTGCCCCTGTGCGCGGTGCTGGCAGATATGGAACGTGCAGGCTGCCGGGTGGATGCGGTGGAGCTGACAAAGTTCGGGGAGGAGATGGCTGCGCGTACTGCGGAAAAGGAGCAGAACATCTACGCCATGGCCGGGGAAGCGTTCAACATCAATTCCCCAAAGCAGTTGGGAGCGATTCTCTTTGAAAAGCTGGGCATTCCTCCGGTGAAAAAGACCAAAACCGGATACTCCACCAATGCGGAAGTGTTGGACAAGCTGCGCTATTTTTACCCTATTGTGGATGAGATCCTGGCTTACCGCCAATACACGAAACTGAAATCCACCTATGCCGACGGCCTGTTGAAGGAAATCCGCACGGACGGCCGCATCCACACCAATTTCCAGATGACGGTTACGGTGACGGGCCGCTTGTCCTCTACAGAACCGAATCTGCAGAACATTCCCACCCGGACGGAGCTGGGCAGTGAGCTGCGCCGCATGTTTGTGCCTGCCGCGGGCTGCGTGCTGGTGGATGCGGACTATTCGCAGATCGAGCTGCGTCTTCTGGCGCACATTTCGGGCGATGAGGCGATGCAGGAGGCGTTTTTGTCCGGCGAAGATATTCATGCCACCACGGCGGCCCATGTGTTCGGCGTGCCGCTGGATCAGGTGACGCCCGCCATGCGCCGCAGCGCCAAGGCGGTGAATTTCGGTATTGTTTACGGCATTTCCGCCTTTTCCCTCAGCCAGGACATCGGGGTCAGCGTGGCGGAAGCCAAGGCGTATATGGACAATTATTTCGCCCGTTATCAGGGCGTGAAACGCTATATGGAAGCAGTTGTTCAAAGCGCCCGGGAGAAAGGGTATGTGGAAACGCTGTACCACCGCCGCCGCAGTATGCCGGAGTTGAAATCCTCCAATTTTAACCTGCGCTCCTTTGGCGAGCGGGTGGCGCTGAATATGCCCATCCAGGGTACCGCGGCAGATATCATCAAGCTGGCCATGGTGCGAGTGGACTGCCGGCTGCGCCGGGAGCTGCCTGGAGCCCGGCTGGTGCTTCAGATTCACGACGAACTGATTGTGGAGTGCCCGGAGGAAGCGGGCGAGCAGGCAAAAGCCATTTTGCAGGAAGAAATGATGCGTGTGGCGAAGCTGAACGTTCCTCTGATTGCTGACGCGCACATCGGCAAAAACTGGCTGGACGCCAAGTGAGGAGGAAAGCAGGATGAACGTTCGGATTGTTCCCATGGATGCATCGCATCTGGATGCGCTGGCCCGGATTGAGCAGGAGTGCTTTTCGCTGCCCTGGAGCCGCTCCATGCTGGAAGAGGAGCTTTATAACGACTGCGCGGCCTTTCTGGTGGCCGAGGATGAAAAGGGGGCTGTGCTGGGTTATGCAGGGCTGCAGGTGGTCTTGGACGAGGGCTATATTGCCAACGTGGTGGTGCGGCCGGGATACCGGCGCAGGCACATAGCGCAGCAGCTGCTGGATGTCTATCTCCGCTTTGCGCAGGCGCATCATCTGGCTTTTTTGACGTTGGAGGTGCGGCCGAGCAATAAGGCGGCAGTGGCGCTGTATCGAAAATATGGATTTATAGAGGAAGGGCGTCGGCGGAATTATTACCAGAAGCCGAAAGAAGACGCCCTGATTATGACAAGGAGATTTCATGATGGAACTGAGATTGCCGACACTTGAACAACTGCGCACGGTTTACGACGCCGATCTTCTGAAGGCGTTTCCGGCGGCGGAATTAAAGCCGCTGCGGAATATGGAAGAGCTGTGGGAAGTGGATCGCTACCGGCCCTGGTGCCTCTTTGACGGGGACGAGATCGTGGGCGAATGCTTTTTGTGGCTGGGCCATCCCGGCTGGGCGCTGCTGGATTATCTGTGCGTTTCCCCCCGCCAGCGCAACGCGGGGCTGGGGGCGGCCATCCTGCGGAAACTGCAGGAGGTAGAACCGGACACTGTAATTTTCGGGGAAAGTGAAGCGCCGGAGGACGCAGACGATCCTGCCATGGCGGAGCGCCGGCTGGGCTTTTATGCACGGAACGGCCTGCGCACGGCTGGATACGATACGGAGATGTTCGGCGTACATTATAAAACGCTGTATCTGTTCCGGGAGGAAGTGGACGACGCAGCGTTGATGGAGGAACACCGCTTTGTGTATCAGAGCACCTTTTCGCCGGAGAAATATACTCAGTTTGTCCGCATCCCTTATGATCCCGGCGTCCCTTCCGGCCCGAAAGTGGCTTGGGAACAATAACGGAACCCAAAGAGAAAGAAGGGAATGAAATGAAAATTTTAGCGGTGGAATCCTCCTGCGATGAAACGGCAGTGGCTGTGGTGGAGGACGGCCGGAGGGTACTCTCCGATAAAATAGCCTCCCAGGCGGATATGCATGCCCTTTACGGCGGCGTGGTGCCGGAGATTGCTTCGCGCAAGCATGTGGAAGTGATTGCGGCGCTGGCCGACGAGGCCCTGAAAGAAGCTGACATGGCTCGCGGGGACATTGACGCTGTGGCTGTTACGTATGCGCCGGGACTGATTGGCGCCGTGCTGGTGGGGGTTAATTTTGCCAAAGCTGCGGCATATGCCCTGGGGGTTCCGTTAATCCCGGTGCACCATGTGCGGGGGCATATTGCTGCCAATTATATCGCCTTTCCGGAACTGGAGCCGCCGTTTCTGGCTTTGGCCATTTCCGGCGGCAATACTCTGATTGTGGACGTAAAAGATTATACGGATCTGGAAGTCATCGGCGCCACGCGGGATGACGCGGCAGGGGAATGTTTTGATAAGGCGGCCCGGGTGCTGGGTCTGCCCTATCCAGGCGGCGCACCTATGGATGCGCTGGCGCAGCAGGGTACGGCGGGAACCTATGATCTGCCCCGTGCGCATGTCAACGGCAGCGATTTTGATATGAGTTTTTCGGGGCTGAAAACAGCGGTGGTGAATTTAGCCCATAATGCTGCGCAAACGGGGCGGGAGCTGGACAAGGCGTCGCTGGCGCTGGACTTTACGAACGCTGTCAGCGATATGTTGGTGCCCCGCGCTATGGCGGCGGCGCAGCAGTGCGGACGTACCACTGTGGTGGTGGCCGGCGGTGTAGCAGCCAATTCCATCATCCGTGCGGATCTGCAGCGTGCCTGCCGGGAGCATGGATATCGGTTGTATGTGCCGCCCTTGTCGCTGTGCGGGGACAACGGGGCGATGATCGGCGCTCAGGGATACTATGAGTTTCGTGCCGGACGGCGTGCTGAAACGGATCTGAATGCCTTTGCTACGCTGGACATTGCCGCAGGCTGAAAGCAAAAAAGAGGCACCGGCGTGCAGTGGGCACGCCGGTGTCATTTTATTCTGTAAAATAAAGATTTATGTAAATAAAAATGGGATTTTGCGGCGGGGGAAAACTACGCTTTCCGAGTGTGACAAAAAATGCTAATATTTTGAAAAGGTATTGAAACTCTAAAGGAAAATTGATGTGGAAAACTGTGTGGATAATGTGAATAACTCGCCGTACTCAAAGTTTATTCAGAAAGTTATGTGAACGGAATCAGACAAATTTTTACAGAAAAATATCAAAGAAAATGTGGGGAAAATGGGAGGATTCGCGGGAAAAAGAGGATAAAATCAAAAATTGACGGATTTTGTCACAGAAAGGTCTCCGGACGAAAAAAGCATTTTGGAGTCGGAAGCGGGCGATACGATTACGAAGCGTATATCTGTTCGGAAAAGGAAAAAATCTATTGACGGGGCCCGAAAACTGTGCTATTATAATACACGGTTTTGCGGCAGGAGCTTTTCACAGGACAATGCGGCTGCGGGCAGAAGAAAATCATATGCTACTGTGGCTCAGTTGGTAGAGCAGCTGATTCGTAATCAGCAGGTCGCCGGTTCAAGTCCGGCCAGTAGCTCCACGTCGGAGCAAGCAATACAATTGCTTGCTCCGATTTTTTATAGTGTCAGAGCGCGGGGATTTTGTTGCTGCCCTGTGGACAGCGCGGTTCCATTTTATCAAAAATTGATTTTGTTATTTTTCGAAAAGGAAGGCATTTGCTGCGGCAGATGCCTTCCTTTTTGGGTTGAGACGGCCATCGGTTTCTTCGCACTGCAGCGATTTTCATGCACGGCGGAAATGAATGCCGCTGATGCCGGGATGTTGGCTGTGGCCGGGGGGTTAAACGGGGTGCGCTGCCCGGTTCTTGGCTCCTGAGCTGTTCTCCTGCATTACCGGGCGTCACCTGTATGTGGTGCATGTGGGCGGCGGCTTTTGGGCAGTTTGCCATCGCCCGTGTCAGTGTGAGCTATGCGGATCTGTCAGCAGAGAACGGTTTCTCTCCCGGAAGGGGATAGCATTTGTTTTTTTGCACAACGACAAAGAGAACAGCCGCCGTTGTATACAACGGCGGCCGTTTCAGCACAGAACATATTCGGGCAGGCGGAGCAAAACCGGATAATGGAATGTAGCTGTGAGGGCTGCTTTTCTGCGCGGCAGGGCAGGGCAGGGCGCCGGGCGTTTATTTCCGGGGGGTGCCGCGCAGCGCGTCGGATAGGATACGCTGCCCTTCCGGAGAACGAAGCACATCCAGAAGCGTGGCGCGGATCATTTCCTGAAAGGATTTGCTGTGCAGAAATGTGTCGAACATGCTGTTGCCGCCGGCGGGTTCTGCTGCAGTCTGAGGCTTTGGGGCAGCGCGGCGGGGAGCCGCGGGGGCGATGGGCGTGTCCACGAAATCCTCCGGGTCCATGTCGGCCCAGTGTTCCATTTTGGTGCGGTCGTTGCTTTCGCCGCGTAGGTAAAACAGGGAAACGGCAAAAAAGGAGGCCATTTTTTCCTGCTGCTCCTTTGTGGGGGTCTGGCGGCCCGTTTCAAATTTATCGACGCTGCCCTTGGGGAGCCCCAGAGCGGCGGCCAGGGCAGGGCGGCTCAGTCCCTTTTCTGTGCGAAGCGCCTCAATGCGCTGCTGCATAGTGACCATAAAAATACCTCCCAGTATGGTTTGCCTCAGTATAGCACGCGGCGGCGGCTGTGTAAACTGTGACATCATGTGCGATTTTCGGAAAAGCGGGGGAATCCGGCGCCGCGGAGCGTCTGTATTCGGAGCGGATGCGCGCTTTTCTGCGGGAAATGGGAAATAGGGGATAAAAAACTGGACCTTTACATGGTGGGATGGTTTATGATGATGCCGGATCTGCGGGGCTGTGGCTGCGGGGAAAGCGATCCCTGATGAAAAACGGAGGCTCCCCAGGGGTGGCGGGGAGCCTCCGTTTTCTATGTTCATTGGATGGGACGCTTACTTGATGTAACCGTTGATCATCTGCATGCCATAGTCGTTTACCTTCCAGTAAACGCGCAGCTTGCCCTCTTCATCCAGATCAAAACGGGTTTCATCCAGAAGACCGTTGTTCTGTGCAGTCATCAGACCCTCCTGCACAGCGGGGAACTTAAGCATTTTGAAGTGGCCGTATTCACCCTTCAGTTCGTTAATCACATCGTTGACGCAACGCTCTTTACCGTCTTTGAACAGCAGCAGCATGGAATAATACAAAGGTCTCATGATTTAAGCCTCCTTCTTCTTGAACACGCTCAGCGGGTTAATGTCACCGACCATGGCGATACCGATGATCATGATGGCCGCGAAAATCCACTGAATGGCGGACAGGGCATACCCTTCCATGCCGCCCAGCACACCGCAGCAAACCCAGGTGAAGAAGGGCGCCCAGAAAGCGTAGGAGCCATTGCAGGTCATGCCCAGAGCAGCGCCGCACATGGAGGCGCCCTTGTACCAGAAGCCAAAGGACAAACCGGCAAACAGACCGGAGATGACGAAGAAGATCACAGAACTGTCAGTGAACGCAGTGGCCAGTAGGCCGAAAGGATTGACGCCGTTGCCATCGATCAGGCACAGCAGAGGCAGCACAATCAGCATATTGCCGATGCCGGAAGTGACCTGGCGGATGGTGATGCCGATGTTGTACTCGATCAGGGTGGTGCCGAAGCCGGCGACCGCGCCTTCAATACCCCAGCCCAGAGCGCACACCAGCGCCAGCAGGATGCCGATCATGGTAGTACCGCCGAAGCCGTCGAACGATGTACCGCCGATGACAGTGGCGCAGATCAAACATACAATGATACCGCCGATCATGACAGGAGTCAATTTCTGTTTGAACACGATGCGTCCGATAATGGCGCCGATTGTTGCATTCAATGCAGCAAAAGGTACAATAATGGAACCGGCCAGCTGCAGAGCGGCAACGTATGCTGTCGAAGCAATAGGGCCGCCGATGATGGCACAGATGATCATCACCAGACCGGGCTTGGTCTTCAGGCAGCGCGCAAAGTCACCCAGTTCACCCTTAATACCGCATTTGATCAGCATCCAGATACCACTCAGGGTATCGTTCACACCGGAACCCAGAGCAGCCAGCACATAAGTAATGGCGAACGTAGACAAACCGGCGGTGTTTGCGCCGTACCACTCGCTGCCCCAATAACCTTGGGTCATGCCCCAGGTCAGGAAGCCGGTGTACAGACCGTAGGTGACGCCGGACATGATGGCGATAATTACGCCTTTTTTCATGAACGCGGAGTCAACTTTTTTCTTGGCAGCAATTGCATTACTGTTCATAAAAAATACATTCCCTTCTCTTTTCCCAGAGTATTTGCCCCGAAAGCAATCCTGCGTTTCATTCAGGAGAACCGCTGCTTTACAGCCCTTAAGCTGCAAACTTAACGCACAGATTCTTCGGTGAAAAAGACGGGGTAGGAATCGGAAGGAAAGGAAGGCAGTTAGAATGACAGATTGTAATGTCAAATATCGGGACTGGTTACAAGAATGGTTGGTTCGGATCAGAGGAGGCGTGAAAGAATCCACTTGGGCAAACTATTCCGTAGCGGTAATGAACCATATTCTTCCAGCACTGGGAGAATATACGCTGGAAGAATTGACTGAGGAGAAGCTGCAGGAAACTGTGTTTTTCTGGCTGCGGCAGGGCCGGCTGGACGGGAGTGGAGGCCTGTCTGGAAAGACGGTGAAAGATCTGGCCAACGTTGTAAAAGGCAGCCTGCGCGCAGCGCGCCGGTATTATCACCTTCCCCCGCAGGATATTTCCCTGCGCTGCCCCGGCACGGCACTGCCGCGCATGGATGTTCTGACGGCGTCCGAGCAGAAGCGTCTTGTGTGCGCAGCGCTCAGCGAGGGGAATTGCCGGAGCGCCGGCATCTTGATTAGCTTATATACGGGGCTGCGTATTGGAGAACTATGCGCACTGCAGTGGAAAGATATCGATCTGAAAGGCCGAATAGTACATGTACGCAAAACCGTGCAGCGCATTTTTTACAAAGAATGGACCGGCGCTGCCAAAAGCAGCGTGGTCATCACCGCGCCAAAAACCCGCAGCGCGGCGCGGGATGTGCCGCTGGCCAGCTTTCTTGTGCCGTTGCTGCGCGAACTGCATTGCAGCGATCCTGAAACCTATGTGCTTTCTGGCGACCGGAAGTGCCTGGAGCCGAAAACCTACCGCACTTTTTATAAACGCTTTTTGGAACGCAACAATCTGCCGATGCTTCGGTTCCACGGCCTGCGGCATACGTTTGCTACGCTCTGTATTGAGGACGGCGCGGACTGCAAGACAGTCAGTGCCCTGCTGGGGCATGCTTCGGTCAACCTGACCCTCAGCCTTTATGTGCATCCGCAGATAGAACAAAAACGCAAGTGTATCGAACGGCTTCCGGTGTATGAAAGCCGCCGTGCCGCGCGCCGGTTTTAAGGAGGCAATTTCTGGAACTATTTTGACTTTTTGAGAAATAATTTACAAAACAGGAAGCGGGCCGCTCCGAAATTTGGGCCGGCCCGCAATTTTAGCAAAAAAATGGCGAACTTTTACGTTGCGTTATACATTATAATCCAACTAAATCAATAAAATACAATATGTTTTTTTAGAATGTATTCATTGTTCCACAATATTCTCCGCTTTTTTCGATGCCTTATTGACAATATTCACTAAAATGAAAACATACAAATGTCCCGTATGTCGTTTTGCTGTCAAGGGGTGAACGGAGGACTTAAGTTTGCAGCTTAAGGGCTTCCTGCAGTGCTGAAAGGCACTGCGGCGGCGAGGCTGTGCACCGCGGGGCAAATACTCTGGGAAAAGAGAAGGGAATGTATTTTTTATGAACAGTAATGCAATTGCTGCCAAGAAAAAAGTTGACTCCGCGTTCATGAAAAAAGGCGTATTTATCGCCATCATGTCCGGTGTCACCTACGGTCTGTACACCGGCTTCTTGACGCTGGGTATGGCAAGAGGCATTTGGGGTGCTGACTGGTACGGCGCAAATACCTCCGGCCTGTCTGTGTTCGCCATTACTTATGTGCTGGCTGCTCTGGGCTCCGGTGTAAACGATACCATCAGTGGTATCTGGATGCTGATTAAGTGCGGCATCATGGGCGAGCTGGGCGACTGGGTGCGCTGCCTGAAGACCAAGCCCGGCGTGGTGATGATCATCTGCGCACTGATCGGCGGCCCTATCGCTTCCACCTGCTACGTTGCCGCTTTGCAGATGGCCGGCACCATCATCGTGCCTTTCGCTGCACTGAATGCGGCCATCGGTGCCATCATCGGACGTTTTGTCTTTAAGCAGAAGCTGTCCCCTGTCATGGTTGGCGGCATCATTCTGTGCCTGATCTGCGCCACTGTCATCGGCGGTACATCGTTTGATGGCTTCGGCGGTACTACTATGGTCGGTATCCTGCTGGCGCTGGTGTGCGCTCTGGGCTGGGGTATTGAAGGCGCGGTCGCCGGTTTTGGCACCACTCTGATCGAGTACAACATCGGTATCACCATCCGCCAGGTTACCTCCGGTGTGGCCAACATGATCATTGTGCTGCCCCTGCTGTGCATGATCGACGGCAACGGTCTGAATGCTTTCGGCCTGCTGTCTACCGCTTTCACCGACAGCTCCGTGATCTTCTTTGTCATTTCCGGTCTGTTTGCTGGTTTGTCCTACGGCTTCTGGTACAAGGGCGCTTCCATGTGCGGCGCTGCTCTGGGCATGACCTGCAACGGTGCGTATGCATTCTGGGCTCCTTTCTTTACCTGGGTTGTCTGCGGCCTGTTCGGCGGCATTGAGGGGTATGCCCTGTCCGCCATTCAGTGGATCTTCGCGGCCATCATGATCATCGGTATCGCCATGGTCGGCGACATTAACCCGCTGAGTGTGTTCAAGAAGAAGGAGGCTTAAATCATGAGACCTTTGTATTATTCCATGCTGCTGCTGTTCAAGGACGGCAAAGAGCGCTGCGTCAACGATGTGATCAATGAGCTGAAACCGGAATACAACGGCTTCAAAATGCTCAAGTTCCCTGCTGTGCAGGAGGGTCTGATGACTGCGCAGCAGAACGGTCTTCTGGATGAAACCCGTTTTGATCTGGATGAAGAGGGCAAGCTGCGTGTTTACTGGAAGGTAAACGACTACGGCATGCAGATGATCAACGGCTACATCAAGTAAGCGTTCTGTTGTCTGGAACAATCATATTATAAAAGAAAAAACAGCGGTCCAAACACCCCGGGCCGCTGTTTTTTTCTTTTGCGCACAGATGTGCTGTGATCTGTGCCAAATGATCTATTTGTATTCAGGCTGTTTGCCGTGCTTCAGGATGTCTTCTTTTATATGGCGGAACGCTGCGTCCTCGCCCTGATCCTTGAGCACGGTAAGCATATCCAGCAGCAGCGCTGCGGTGTTGGGATGGATCATATAGTGCCCAACGGAACGCATATAATAGTCGTACGGGTCACTGTCGCGGTACGCACTGCCGCGGTATGTTTTGCTGGCGGCCACACGGTCGCAAAACATCTCGGCCACATAACGCACAGGCATTTCCAAACCGGCCATCCGATGGCCCGCCTGAGGGGTATAGTCGATCCAGTATTCCAGGTGATGCCTGTTGCGCCCCTTGTGATGCAGCCAGGCGGAGGAATAGCCTTTGTCCTGGCGTTCGCCGTCGTTGGGGCTGTGGGTGCCAAAATAGTATTTTGCGCCCACGAGAAATTCGGTGGGGGAATATTTGCTCAGGTCGTGGGTCAGGCCCTGCCAGTAAAGCCCCAGGCGGAAACAGCCTTTCAGGACCAGCCATTTATGGTGCGTAACGGTTTTGAAGTGCTTAATCGGATGCAAGCGGATTCCCCCTTTGCTATATAGTGTACTACGGCACTACGGTACTGTGCAAGAAAAATTCAAAAATGCCGCGGGAAATTACGCGGCGGAAAACGGCTGGAACAGGACGGTTTTCCGCTGCGTTTTTTTCTTTTCTGCGCTTGGGAGGCGCGGCATATTGACGGACAAGGGTGCATATAGTGAAAAGACACAGCGCCGAAGAAGGCAGAGGAAAGGTGAGCGAGAGATGGAAGAGTATACCCACGAAAATGAAGTCCTGCTGACGGGCACGGTCCTGGAACCGCCGGAGTATTCGCACAGCAATCATGCTGAGCGTTTTGTTCGCTTCCCGCTGCAGGTACTCCGCTTATCCGGCCAAACGGATGAGTTGGCGGTGTTGGCCCCGGAGCGGCTGCTCCGGCGGATGACGGTGGAGGCAGGGGGGCGCATCAGCGTGGAGGGGCAGCTGCGCTCTTATAATAATAAATCCGGCCAGGGCAGCCGGCTGGTGATCACGACATTTGCGCGCGCGCTGTGCCGGGGCGGGGAAGAAGACTGCAATGAGATTCGCCTGAGCGGTGTTTTGTGCAAGCCGCCGGTGCTCCGCTGCACCCCGCTGGGACGGGAAATCTGCGATTTGATGCTGGCGGTCAACCGCAGCTATGGCCGGGCCGATTATATCCCCTGCATTGCCTGGGGAGGGCTGGCGGAGGAAACCAGCCTGCTGGGTGTGGGCGATCCGCTTTCTTTTGAAGGACGGGTGCAGAGCCGCCTTTATCATAAAATGACGCCCCGGGGGCAGGAAGACCGCACGGCTTATGAAGTGTCGGTCATGTGTTTGCGATAGAAAAATAGAAAAAAGAAACCGGCTTTTTCTTTTGCGTTTTTGCATTTTTTTGTACTTTGCAGGTCAAAATTGTGCGAGCCGGGAAAAGGGGGCTGTGTTACAATATCGGTAAGCCAAAGCGCCCTCCGGCAGGGGGAGCGCCGCTCAGATCTGCCTGCCGGGAGCGCTTGAAGATTCTGGGGTTACAAATGAGAAGGGATGTGTTTGCAGATGGGGAAGGAAATTGCGGTTCTGCTGGGCAGCCCCCGCAGAGGCGGCAATACGGAGCAGATGGCGGACGCTTTTATCCGCGGTGCAGAAAAGGCGGGGCACCGAGCTGTGAAAATTTATGCCGCAGACCGGAAAGCGGACTGTGTTGCCTGCGGCGGATGCTATTCCTCTGAGGATCGGCCTTGCTGCCGGAATGCGGATTTCAATGAAATTGCGCCGGTGCTGTTGCGCGCGGACGGTATTGTATTCGCCACGCCGTTGTACTGGTACGATTTTCCGGGTAAGCTGAAATGTCTGATTGATAATATGTATTGCTTTTATGCAGCGGGTAAGGATCTGTCGCACAAAAAGGCGGCCATTCTCTCCTGCGGCGAGGAAACGGGCAACTACATGATGTTTGACGGCCTGCAGCGCAGTTTCGAGTTGATCTGCCGGGTTGCGGGATGGAGCATTGCGGATCAGATCTACGTTCCCGGTGTGTTGGAAGTGGGCGCTATTCAGCGGACCGACGGCCTGCAGCGCAGCGAAGCGCTGGGCGGGCATTTTTTCGGATGAACATAAAAAGAGAGGCCGACAGCATCGGTCTCTCTTTTTTGGCTCTTTTTGTTTTTTACCATTTGACCATGGACGCCACGCTGCTGTCGGGATCTTGGGTCAGCGCTTTGAGGTTGCGGCGGAAGCGGTTGTAACGATTGTAGCAGTAATCGAGAAAATCCTCGCCGCTGTAATGCCGGACCAAGGCCCAGATCGACCAGAGCAGATCCTGCGCCATGATGAAGCAGCGGATCTTTGCCATTTCCTGGCGGCTGGCGCCGGCGGAACCAAAGTAATAGGAGAAAAACTCTGTGATGGCAGGGCCGGCCAGACGGGATTCGCCGATGTACATGGCGATGTCCCAGGTGGGATCGTTCATGCCGGAATATTCCCAGTCGATCAAATAGGGCTGCCGGGTAACGGTGTCCATCAGGAAGTTTTCCGGCACGGTATCATTGTGGCACGGGATGGATTCAAACGAAGAGACGGTTCTCTCAATGAAATGGAACAAGTGCTCCTTGAGATAGGGATGGTCGGAAAACAGCTGTCCATCCAGGCCTTGTATCAGATGCTCGTATTTGCGCAGCTCTGCCGTCCAGTCAAACGTGTTGGAGAAAGGCTTTGGGCTGGCATGGGTGGTCTTGAGCAGGGCGGCAACATTGCGCAGGCATTCCGAAGAAGATGGATCCAGCGCGGCGAAGGTGTGGCTGTGCTCCACATATTCGCTGATCTTGATGCCGCTGTGCTCGTCGAAATAGACGCATACGGAATTGATCCCGAGCTCTGAGGCAATGACGTTGTTGGCATGCTCTGCAGGGCGGTTAAGCATCTGCTCTGTCATTACGCCGGGTTCGCGGATAATGTATAGCTTTCCGCGGATACGCATGATGTAATTGTAATTGGTCAGACCGCCGGCGAAGTGGGACTTATCGTACAAGATGGTGGGATCGTGAAACACTTCGCGCAGCGTGCTTTGGACCAGTTGTTCACGTGTATTCATAAATAAAAATCACCAAAAATCATATTTTGCACCTGGGACGCTCGAGCGGCGGGGAGCATGCCACATATAGGACAAAAAAATACAACACTTTCTTTGTAATTGCCTTTAATATAACAAATTGGTAACAAAATAACAACTGTTTTCGAAAAATAAATGCAGAATATTCTGACTGTTTCTTGCAAAAAAACGCAGATAAGGCAATGCTCTTGTGGAAATGTGCTAAAACTGGTCAAAATTGCAGCTGAAAATTGACAAAATACAATTAAGTCGCTATAATACAATGTTGTCAAGAAAGTGACAACAAAAATCCTATGTTTGAATATTGAATATTCAATATAGACGGAGCACGATATGCTATTCTTTTTATAGAATTTAGACAAAATAGCGCTCAGGCTATGCCCACTGCAGTGAGCGGCGCAGCGGGGGGTCTAAAAATAGTCGTCAAAGACGAAGAAGGAGGTACAAATAATGAGATATCATGGAGAAGAAGCATTAGGTTTGGTAGAAACTTTGGCCATCGTGCCCGTCATTGAAGCAACGGACAAGATGCTGAAGGCTGCCGACGTTGAGCTGGTGGCGCTTGAAGCCGGCGGCTCCACGTTGTGTACCGTTTTTGTCAAGGGAGATGTGGCTGCCTGCCGCAGTGCGGTGGAAGCAGGTGCAGCGGCCGCCGAAAAAATCGGCACCCTGACGGGCAAAAACGTTATGCCCCGCCCGATCAAGGCGATCAGCGCGATCGTGAATACCCACGATATCGACCAGGGTGAAGAGCCCGATGAAGTGCCCCATGGTCCCACTCAGGCCCTGGGCATGGTCGAGACTTTCGGCGTGCTGTATCTGATGGAAGCGGCGGACGCTATGTGCAAAGCTGCCGACGTTGAACTGGTTGGTTATGAAAATATTTACGATGGTTACGTTTCCGCTCTGGTGCGCGGCGATGTCGGCGCCTGTAAGACTGCGGTTGCTGCCGGCGTCAAGGCGATTGAGGATATGGGCCACGAGGTGTATAGCCATGTCACGATTGCCCGTCCTCATCCGGGCTTGGAGAAAATCATCAAGCGCTATTCCACGGAAGGCCTGATCGGCTGAGTGTGACTTGCGCTGTATGAGAACGAAACGGGGTGATGTCAGTGAACACTATTATTGATAACGATCTGCTTTCAATCCAGGAAGCACGTATCTTGGCGGAAAACGCACGGGAGGCGCAGAAGCTGCTCGCCGCGTTCCCGCAGGAAAAGCTGGACGAGATTGTGGACCATATGGCGGAGGAGATCGGAAAGTATGCCAGGGAGCTGGCGGTGATGTCCAGCGAAGAGACCGACTATGGCGTCTGGCAGGATAAATACATTAAAAACCGTTTCGTGTGCGAGTATCTGCGCGAAAAGTTGCGGGGGCTGCGCTGCGTCGGCATCATTGCAAGAGATGAGGCCAAGAAAACGATTGATGTAGGCGTGCCGATTGGCGTAATCGCGTCCCTGTGCCCGGCAACGAGTCCGGTGTCAACGACCATATACAAGGTCTTGATTGCCATCAAGTCGGGTAATTCGATTATCGTATCTCCCCATCCGCGTGCCCAGAAAACCATCAGCCGTGTGCTGGACATCATGATTGATGTTGCGCTGCGGTACGGTTTGCCGGAAAACGCGATCTCTTACATGCATACTGTCGTCAAATCCGGCACTTTGGAGCTGATAAACCATCCGGCGGTTTCTTTGATCCTGATCGCGGGTGTGCCCACGATGCTGGAGGCTGCTTCGAAAGCCGGTAAGCCGGTGATCTACGGCGGAACGGGCAACGGTCCGGTGTTCATTGAGCGGACGGCCGATATTCCGCAGGCGGTGCATGATATCGTAGTCAGCAAGACCTTTGACAACGGTGTTGTCACCGGCGGCGAACAGTCCATCGTGGTGGACGGCCCGATTGCCGAGCAGGTCAAGCAGGAACTGATGCGTGCAGGCGCTTACTTTATGACAGAAGAAGAAGCGGAGCGTTTGGGCAAAGTCCTGTTCCGCGAAGACGGCAAAACCGATGCGGAAATGGCTGGCAAGACGGCGAAGTTCCTGGCGCGCCGTGCGCGCTTTGAAGTGCCGGACAACACGCTTTTGCTGATTTCTGAGCAGAAATATGTTTCGGAAAAGAATCCCTACTCCCGTGAGAAGCTTTGCCCGGTGCTGGCTTATTATGTGGAAGACGACTGGATGCATGCCTGCGAGAAGTGCATTGAACTTCTGGTGAGCGAGCGGCGTGGACACACGCTGACAATCCATTCCCGGGATGAAGCAGTGATCGAGCAGTTTGCGCTGAAAAAGCCTGTAGCTCGCGTCCTGGTCAATACGCCCGCCACATTCGGAGCGCTTGGGATTACGACGAATCTCTTCCCGGCGATGACGCTGGGCAGCGGCAGCGCCGGACGCGGTTCCACATCGGACAATGTTTCTCCGATGAATCTGGTGTACATCCGGAAAGTCGGTTATGGTGTGCGCAAGGCTGAAGATCTGTTCGGCGCCTGTGGTGCGTTGGCAGCAGCTCCTGCCGTATCGCCGCAACCGTCCGGAAACGAAGTAAATACAGAGACGGAACATGTGGAGTGCGCCAAGGAGCTGGAGCTTCTGAAGAACCTGCTGGATCAGGTTTTGGAGACCCACTGATATATTCCCTGGGAGAACGGTAATATGATACAGAACGATCATTTTATTATTAAGACGAAGGTCTATTTCAACAAAGGTTCCATGCAGATGCTGCGCTGCATGAAGGGGCACTGTGCGCTGGTGGTATCGGACGGTATCATGCAGGAGCTGGGCTACCTGAAGATGGCGCAGGGATATCTGAAGGATGCGGGAATCAATTCGGCGGTCTTTACTGGCGTTAAGCCCGATCCGGATGTGAATGTTGTGGCGGCAGGCGTGGAAGCGTACGAGTCCTGCAACGCCGACCTGCTGGTCGCTTTGGGCGGCGGCAGCGTGATCGACACAGCAAAGGCGATCCTGTATTTTGTGTGGGAACGGCATAAGGCGAGAGGGGAGAAGTTTGAAAAGCCCTGCTTTGTGGCTATCCCATCCACCAGTGGAACGGGGTCGGAGGTCACCAACTTTTCGGTGATTTCTGCCAAAGGCGCTAAAAACGTCCTGATCGACGAATTCATTGCGCCGGATGTGGCGCTGCTGGATTCCACCTGTATCCGGAATGTGCCCAAGGCGGTGATTGCAGACACAGGTATGGATGTGCTGGTTCATGCGCTGGAAGCCTATGTCTCCAAAGATGCTACGGATTTCACCGATGCGCTGGCGGAGAAAACGGCGGAATTGATCTTTGCACATTTGAAAAAACTGTATGATGACCCGGCCAATGATAATGCCCGGGACCGCGTTCAGAATGCTTCCTGCATTGCAGGTGTCGCATTTACTAATGCCAACCTTGGTATTACGCACAGCATGGCCCATGCTTTGGGGGCGCAGTTCCATCTGCCCCATGGACGTGCCAATGCTCTGGTGATGGAATCGGTGATCCAGTATAATGCCGATCTCGCCGGTACGGCGAACAACTATGCCGCCTGGAAATACCGAATGATGGCGGAGCGGTTGAACCTGCCGGCACGGACACCGCGGGAAGGAACGGTCAGTCTGCTTTACGCCATTCGGAAGCTGAAGCGGGAAATCGGTATTCCCCAGGGAATTCAGGCTACTGGAAAAGTAGACCCGGAACTGTTTGAAAAGGCAGTGGAAGGAATGGCGGAAGAGGCGATACACGATCGTTGCACCCCCACCAATCCCACACCGCCGACTAAGGAAGATATTGTCCGTCTTTATCGCGAATCTTTCTGAGATTTGCGTTGTCCCATCCATTGAATCGCTGAAGCGATCTCCGGCGGTTCCGAAAAATTTACAAAGAATGAGAGGTAAGAACTTTGGATATTCGTGAATTTTCGAACAAGTTTGCTGAAGCAACGAAGAACATGTCTCCTGCAGAGCGTGCTGCCCTGCTGAAAATGTTTGAGGGTGTCTCAAGTGAGATCACCAAGTCCGATGCCCCCTCTACCTGCCGCGTGTGCCCGCCCACCAGTGACGGCAGCATCCCCAACGGTATGACAGAGCGTCTGCGCAAGCTGAAGGATAACTACATGAAGCAGCGTCCTGCGATCTCCATTCAGGCGGCCCTGACCAAGACCAAGGTCATGAAGGAAAATCCCGGTCTGCCCAGAATTGAGCTGCGCGCCAAGGCGTTCCGTGAATGCTGCGAAACCGCGCCTCTGGTGATTCAGGACAACGAGCTGATCGTTGGTAACCCCACTGGCGGTCCCCGTGTCGGCTGCTTCTCTCCCGACATTGCATGGCGCTGGCTGCGTGAGGAGCTGGATACTGTGGCAACTCGCCCGCAGGATCCTTTCTATATCTCCGAGGAAGATAAAAAGACCTGCCGTGAAGTGCTGTTCCCCTTCTGGGAAGGCAAGTCTGTTGATGAATACTGCGAGACCCAGTATCGTGAGTGCGGCGGTTGGGAGCTGTCCGGCGAGTCTTTCGTTTCCGACTGCTCTTACCATGCCACCTCCGGCGGCGGCGACTCCAACCCCGGCTACGATGTGATCCTGATGAAGAAGGGCATGCTGGACATCCAGCAGGAAGCCAAGGATCATCTGGCACAGCTGGATTATTCTCATCCTGAAGATCTGGATAAGATCTACTACTACAAGTCCGTGATCGACACCACCGAGGGTATCATGAACTATGCCAAGCGCCTGAGCAACTACGCTCTGGAACTGGCTGCCAAGTGCCCCGATCCTCAGCGTAAAGCCGAACTGGAAAAGATCGCTGAGGTCAACGCATGGGTTCCGGCTCACAAGCCCCGTACTTTCTGGGAAGCGGTTCAGTCCGTGTGGACCATTGAGTCCCTCATCCCTGTGGAAGAGAACCAGACCGGTATGTCCATCGGCCGTGTGGACCAGTACATGTATCCTTTCTACAAGGCGGATATTGAGTCCGGCCGCATGACCGACTATGAGGCGTTCGAACTGGCCGGCTGCATGCTGATCAAGATGTCCGAGATGATGTGGCTGACGTCTGAAGGCCAGTCCAAGTTCTTCGCCGGCTATCAGCCGTTCGTCAACATGTGCGTCGGCGGCGTAAACCGTCAGGGCCAGCCTGCAGAAAATGATCTGACCTATCTGCTGATGGATGCAGTCCGTCATGTGAAGATTTATCAGCCTTCTCTGGCTTGCCGTATCCACAAGAAGAGCCCCGACAAGTTCATGAAGAAGATCGTGCAGGTCATCCGTTCCGGCATGGGCTTCCCCGCCTGCCACTTCGATGATACGCACATCAAGATGATGCTGGCCAAGGGCTGCTCCATCGAGGATTCCCGCGATTACTGCCTGATGGGCTGCGTGGAACCCCAGAAAGCTGGCCGCCTGTATCAGTGGACTTCCACTTCTTATACCCAGTGGCCTATCTGCATTGAACTGGTGCTGAACCACGGTGTACCGCTGTGGTATGGCAAGCAGGTCACGCCCGACGAAGGCCCCCTGGAGCAGTATAAGACGTTTGAAGAGTTTGATCGTGCGGTTAAGAACCAGATTGATTATGTCACGTACTGGACGGATGTCATGACCGTGATTTCTCAGCGCGTCCATCGCGATATCGTCCCCAAGCCCCTGATGTCCATCATGTTCGAAGGCACCATGGAGAATGGTAAGGATGTTACGGCCGGCGGTGCTATGTACAACTTCGGTCCTGGTGTTGTGTGGTCCGGTCTGGCTACTTATGCCGATGCCATGGCCGCGATCAGAAAGCTGGTCTTCGATGACAAGAAGTACACGCTGGAGCAGCTGAATGAGGCGCTGAAGGCGGACTTTGTGGGCTATGATCAGATTCACACCGACTGCCTGAATGCACCCAAGTACGGCAACGACGATGACTATGCCGACCTGATTGCTGCCGACCTGATTAACTACACCGAGATGGAGCACCGCAAGTACAAGACGCTGTACTCCGTGATGAGCCATGGTACGCTGTCCATCTCCAACAATACGCCGTTTGGTCAGATGACCGGTGCTTCCGCCGGCGGCCGCAGAGCCTGGACGCCGCTGTCCGATGGTATCTCCCCCACGCAGGGCGCTGACTTCAAGGGCCCCACGGCCATCATCAAGTCGATCTCCAAGCTGAGCAACGACAACATGAACATCGGCATGGTGCACAACTTCAAGATCATGGCCGGCCTGTTGGATACGCCGGAAGGCGAGATGGGCATCATCGCTCTGCTGCGTGCTGCTTGCGCGTTCGGCAACGGCGAAATGCAGTTTAACTACCTCGACAACCAGACCCTGGTCGAGGCTCAGAAGCATCCCGACCAGCACCGCGATCTGATCGTCCGCGTCGCCGGCTACAGTGCGTTCTTTACTGAGCTGTGCAAGGATGTTCAGGATGAGATCATCAGCAGAACGATGCTGACCAAGTTCTGATTGACGGATTCTCTTTCAAACGCGATTGAGTCCTCGTTCCGCGCCCCGCTTCCGGCGGGGTGCGGAAAAGGGGGCAAGCAGAGGGAAATACGCAAGAAGACAGATGGAGATTGGATCATATGAATGGTACGAGTGGCGTTATTGAAAGAAAGGCGTTGATCTTCAATGTACAGAAGTACAACGTCTACGATGGTCCTGGCATCCGGACACTGATCTTTTTCAAGGGCTGTCCCCTGCGATGCAAGTGGTGCGCAAATCCTGAGGGACTGGAACGGCGCGTGCAGGTCATGTTCAAGCAGGATGTCTGCGTGAACTGCGGTAAGTGTGTGTCGGTTTGTCCTGTGGGAATTCACCAGATTTCGAAGGAAGAACTCCGTCATGTTGTGGATCGCACGGTCCAGTGTATTGGCTGCCGGAAATGCACAGAGGTCTGCCCCACGCGGGCGCTGCAGATTATGGGCGAAGAAAAGACGATTTCCGAGTTGCTGGAAATTGTCAAGGAAGATCGGATGTTCTACGAGCAGTCGGGTGGCGGCGTCACCTTGGGCGGCGGCGAAGTCACCATGCAGCCCGAAGCGGCGCGAAGCCTGCTTCAGGCCTGTAAACTGGAAGGGATCAACACAGCGATTGAGACCTGCGGCTACACAAAGAAGGAAGATCTGCTCCGCATCGCCGAGTTTGTGGATCTGTTTTTGTTCGACCTGAAGCAGTTTAATCCAGAGGATCACAGCAAATGGACGGGCGTGCGCAATGAGCGTATCCTTGACAACTTGCAGGAGCTGCTTCACCGGCGGTATAATGTGAAGATCAGAATGCCGCTGCTGAAGGGTGTCAACGATGGACAGGAGGAGATCGAAGGCGTGATCAACTTCCTGATGCCATATAAGGACAATAAGAACTTCCATGGTATTGACCTGCTGCCCTATCATAAGATGGGCGTGGCAAAGTACAAACAACTTGGAGTCGATTATCCGATCGAAGGGGATCCCAGTCTGAGCGGCGAGGATCTCGACCGTATCGAAGGATGGATTACCAAGTACGATTTCCCGGTAAAGGTTATCAAACATTAAACCGGCGGCGCTGAATCCGCTGACAGGAGGTGAAGAGTTATGGGACAGGAGCTGGAAAGAATCATACAGGAGTCGGTTCCCGGCAAACAGGTCACCATTGCTCATGTTATCGCCTCTCCCATGTCGGATATATACGACCGGTTGGGTATTGATGAAGCCGGAGCCATTGGAATTCTGACGATTTCGCCTTACGAGGCGTCGATCATCGCTGCGGATGTAGCGACCAAGGCCGCCGATGTGGAGATTGGTTTTCTGGACCGTTTTACTGGTTCGGTGGTGGTCAGCGGCGATGTGCAAAGCGTAGAAACCGCGCTGAAAGCTGTGTGCACGACACTGAAAAACACGTTGGGCTTTACGGTCGTGGATATTACGCGCTCATGAGAAAAAAGCGCGTGATGGTCGTGGGACCTTCCCGTTGCGGGAAGACGACCCTGGTCCGGGCGCTGGAGGACGACCCCCGTCCGCCCCGGCGCACCCCGGACATGATTTACGGCAAGCGGACTATGGATTGTCCCGGGTCCTATGTGGAAAATGCAGATATGTATAAGCACTTGATCGCGGCGTCACAGGACGCTTCCCATGTTCTGGTGCTGGTGGATCAGTCCCGTCCCATCGATATCTATTCGCCTAAGTTTGCCCAGGCTTTTACCAAACCGGTGATCGGTGTGATCACCAAGGTGGACTTGGCACCGGAGAACGAAGAATCCTGCTTGCGGCAGCTGCGCCTGATCGGTGTGGGTGAGCCGATTTTCAGGGTCAGCGTTCCCACAGGGGTCGGCATTGCAGAGTTAAAGGAATATTTGTTTGGCCCAGCCAAAAATGACGATAGTAAGGGGGGAAATCAATGAAATTCATCACGGAAGACGAACTGCGGTATCTCTATCGGAAGGAACCATTCACGACGTATGAGCCGGAACCGGGAACCCGGTTGACGCCCGGCGCCCGTCAGTTCCTGCTGGATCGGGGCATCGATTTGTACGATGAACCCAGGGCCAACCCGATCATCCGAGAGTCTTTGACACAGGAAATCTGCTGTCCGTCTGCAAACCCGAACCATAACGGCGGTGGGAAAAAGGTGGAGCAGGCTGCTTCACCGCCCGAACCAGCGCAGCCGGTTCAACAGCCGGTGCAGCCGGTGCAGGAAGTCAAAACGCCGAAAAAGTGCAACTGGAGAACAAAGATGGTGCGGACCAAGCTTTGTTCTGTAGAAGCGGTTTTTCTCCGGTGTGAACAGACGCTCCTGGAAACCGATATTTTAATGGCGCAGAACCTGACGCGCCTGAGCAAGCAGTTCAGCGATATCCGCCATATGGTGGAGGGAAAGGGTATGGCGCAGAACCTGCCCTGCAGGGAATGCCATGGCGTTACCTGCGAGAATTTCTCAGATGACCTGGAAGATTGCTTTGAAATCACTGATTTCCATGTTCAATTGGAGAAAGGCAGAGAGATCCTGGCGCTGCACGAATTGCGCTGCGCGCTGCGGGAGATTGAGCCGGTGATGCTGCAGGCTTTTGAAGGCAATGATGCGGCGATCGGACCCTGCATGGATGCGATCGGGAAGATCAATCAAATTATCAATACAGTCTCCCAGATGATTTGCGGAGCCGTTGGAGGAAAAGAATGTCAAAGAAAGATGTAACGTTTCAGTATTGTGACGAGATTATTGATCAGTTTGAGAAGGTGTGTAAGCATCCGATCGTTGAGAAATCGTCCGTCTACTACGCTGGCGTGGATCTTGGTACAGCTTGTATTGTTGTTGCAGTGCTTGATGAGAACCGCCGGCCGGTGGCCGGCCGCTATCAGTATGCGGATGTCGTCCGCGACGGTATGGTGGTCGACTACTTTGGCGCCGTTCAGATCATTCGTGAAATGAAGGCGCAGTTGGAAGAGGAACTGGGTGTGGAAGAGCTGCTCTATGCAGCGGCCGCGATCCCGCCCGGCACCGATACGCTGGACGGCGGAGCGGTTAAGAACGTGATACAGGGTGCCGGATTTGAGATAACGAATCTTTTAGATGAGTCTACGGCTGCGAATGCAGTTCTGCGTATCAAGAATGGCGCCATCGTGGATATCGGCGGCGGCACCACCGGTATTTCGATCTTCAAGGATGGCGAGGTTGTGTATGTGGCCGACGAGCCCACCGGTGGTACGCACTTTTCTTTGGTGCTGGCTGGTGCATTGCACATCCCCTTCGAGGAAGCAGAGCTGAAAAAACGTGACCCCGCGCACCACAAGGAGATTCTTCCTGTGCTCAAACCCGTTGTCGAAAAAGTAGCGGCTATTGTCAAACAGCATATTCAGGGGTATAATGTGGATGAGATCTACCTGGTCGGCGGTACCTGCTGTCTGACCGGGATTGAGGGTATCATCCAGAAGCAGACCGGGATCCCGACGTTTAAACCGAAGAACCCCATGTTTGCGACACCTCTGGGTATTGCCCTGAATTGCAAGCAGGAAGTAATGGATTGAGAAAGGAACCGCAACCATGGATTTTTACATTATCAAATCCCCATCCAGGGGTACGATTGATATCCTGATGCGTCGAAAGGGCTCAAACTCCAAGGAGCTGCCTCCTTATGGCGTGGATGCTGTCGGCCTGGTGCAGGGGCGGATGATCGAAATGGTCGTTGCCTCGGATATCGCGGAAAAGGCCACCGGCGTTACGGTGGAGGACATCAAGGGCAGTTGCCCGCAGAACATGATTCTGCTGGCAATTTTCGGCGATACAGCCGCTGTGGAGGACGCTATGGCGGAGATCCAGCGGAAGATGGAGAAGAAGGGGTAAAAAACCATGTTAACGGTGAAATTGATCGATACGATCTGGGCAACCAGAAAAGCAGAGTCTCTGAATGGATTGAAGTTCATGCTGGCCGAAGTGATCGGCGGCGGCCCGGACGCTGGCAAACGTCTGGTCGTTGTGGATATCATCAGCGCCGGCATTGGAGAACGCGTAATCGTAACCACCGGTTCCAGTGCGAGAAGAATGGTTGGTGACGATACGATTCCCGTGGATGCCGCGGTAATTGGCATTATTGATGAAGACTGTGAATTTGGCGAGTAACAGGAGGTGTTCATTATGAGTCTTCTTGAGCAGGTGAAAGAAGCCGGTGTTATCGGCGCTGGCGGTGCGGGATTCCCAACCCATGCCAAGCTGAACTGCAAGGCCGAATACATCCTCATGAACGGCGCGGAGTGCGAACCGCTGCTCCGGGTGGATCAGCAGTTGATGGCCATGTATCCCGACGAGATCATTAAGGGGTTCAAGGCAGCCGGAGAGTTGGTCGGCGCAAAGAAGGCAATCATCGGCATCAAGGGCAAACACCATGATGTCATTGAGATTTTGGAAGAACATATCAAAACGCTGGGGGTGGGCGATTATGTATCCGTCGGTATCCTGCCGGATATTTACCCCGCCGGCGACGAGCAGGTGCTGGTTTATCAGTTGACTGGCCGCGTGGTGCCGGAGGCCGGCATCCCCATCAATGTGGGTTGCGTGGTTATCAACTCCGAGACCTGCCTGAACGTATACCATGCACAAAGCGGAAAAGCTGTCACGGAGAAATACATCACTTTGGCCGGCGATATTCCGCAGCGCAAAACCGTGAAGGTGCCTGTAGGTACGCCTGTGCTCGACGTTCTGAAAATGAGCGGTATCGAGGACTTCAGCAACTACGGCGTTGTCGGCGGCGGCCCTATGATGGGTCCCCTGCTGACCGATCTGAGCGGCTATATCACTAAGAAGGACAAGGGCTTTATCATTCTGAAAAAGGATCATCCGTTGATTAAGAGAAAGTCCTATACCTTTGATCAGGCACGGCGGATCAACCGTTCCGCCTGTGAGCAGTGCCGTATGTGTACGGATCTGTGCCCGCGGTACCTTTTGGGGCACAATATGCAGCCCCACAAGATGATGCGTGTTCTGAGCTATGCACCCGACGATATTCAGGCGCAGCTGCCCGCATCGCTGTGCTGCCAGTGTAACCTGTGCGAATACTTCTCCTGCCCGGCCAACCTGCATCCGCGTTTGACCAATGCGATCTTCAAGCAGAATATGGCAGGGGCAAAGGTTCGCTATCAGCCGACCGAAACTGAGTTCCATGTGCGTGATGCACGCAAGTACCGTCTGGTACCCAGCAAACGCTTGGTGGCCCGTTTGGGACTGCGTGAGTTCGATCAGCCCGCTCCCTGGACCGAAGAAACGATTACTCCCGCCGAGGTACATATCGCTACCAGCCAGCATGTGGGCGCACCTGCAGTCCCGGTAGTTTCCACCGGCGACCGTGTTACGGCCGGCCAGCTGATCGGCAAGGTTCCTGACGGCGCGCTGGGCGCCCCGATCCATGCCAGTGTCTCCGGCACGGTGAGTGCATGCGGAAACGACTTTATTGTGATAAGGATGGGTTGATATGGCTATTGCAATTGGAATGGTTGAATTTTCCAGTATCGCCCGCGGTATCTACGCGGCCGATCAGATGGTCAAGATTTCCGAAGTCGAGATCGTGACCGCACAGACGATCTGCCCCGGTAAATACATTGCCCTGGTCGAGGGCGATGTGGCCGCTGTGCAGGATTCCGTCCACATTGGCGAGAAATTCGCCGGCGAGTACTTTGTGGATTCCCTGGTGATCCCCAATGTGCATCACGGCATCTTCCCCGCTATCACTGGCGCGACAATGCCTGAGCATGTAACCGCGCTGGGTATCTTCGAAACATTCTCTGTAGCGACCATGATCACGGCAGCCGACCAGATTCTGAAGGCTGCGGAGCTGGAAGCGATCGAGATTCGTTTGGGCACTGGCTTGGGCGGCAAGTCCTTCTTCACCTTCACCGGTGACGTGGCTGCCGTGGAAACCGGTGTGGAAGCCGGCCGCGGGGTAGCAGAAACCAAGGGCCTGATGGTGGATGCGGAAGTCATTCCGTCTCCCTCGGATAGACTCGTGCCTTCCGTGCTGTGAGGTTAGCAGCATGTGCGGGCGTTGTGCATAACAGCAAAATATTTGAGGAGGTGAAATTGAAATGAAAAAGTTGGTTTGCGAAAAAGACATTCAGAAACTGGTGAATGAAGGTAAAAAAGTTTGCTATGTCTCGGAGGACACTTTGGTGACGCCCTCCGCGAAAGACGCTGCAAGAACCGCTGGCATTGAGATTTCTTATGGTGAGGAACCAAAAGCATGCTGCTGTGAGGCTTCGGCCGCACCGGTCGCCGCTGCTGCAGCGCCCGCTCCGGTGGCTGCCCCGGCTCCTGCTCCTGCTTGCGACGCGCCTGCCGAGATCAGCAGCGATATGATTTATCAGGTGCTCAAGGTGATGGCGGATAAGGGAATGCTGGGCGACATGTTCAACAACGTGGCCGGTGTGGCCGACGCGCCTTATCTGTGCGAAAAGGATGCTTCCGGGCTGAAGGTAGTCCGTGGCAGTACGGTTCGTATGGATGAGTTCTTCGAGGGCAACCCCAGAGTGAAGTATCAGGAATTGATCGACAAGAACGATTCCAATATCAGTTCCGGTCTGCTGGTCATCGATCACGATACCTATGAGTGGACGCAGAACTACGATGAGAACGATTACGTCATCGAGGGTACTTTCGTGGTTACGATCAATGGTAAGAGCTATACGGCTAATGCTGGCGACTGCATCTTCATCCCCAATGGTGCTTCCGTCGTGATGGGTTCCAAAGACCATTGCTGCAAGGTGTTTTACAACACGTATCCCTCCAATTGGGCGGATCTGATGGAAGAGAACTAAGGAGGAATAAACAATGCAGGCACTTGGGATGATCGAGACCAAAGGATTGATCGGAGCGATTGAAAGCGCAGATACCATGCTCAAGGCTGCTGAAGTGGCGCTTCTGGAAAAAACGCATATCGGCGGCGGACTGGTTACTGTTTGTGTCGTCGGTGACGTGGGGGCGGTGAAAGCTGCTGTGGATGCAGGCGCCGCTGCTGCACAGCGTGTCGGCGAACTGATCTCGGTGCATGTGATTCCGCGCCCTCACTCCTCGCTGGATGGCTTGATCGTCAATGTCCATCCGCTGACGCAGGATCTGGAGCCGGAAGATCCCGATCCGGAGGATCCGGACCCGGATCCGGAGGACGATACTGAGCCTCCTGCACCCGGCCCCGATGCGGAGCCTGCCGTGGAGGAGGAGAGCGAACCCGCTGAGGCGGAGGCTCCTGTGAAGCCTGCGGAGGAAGCAAAGAAAGCCGATTCCGGCGTTGAGAAGATCGAAGAAAAACGCGAGATCGAAAAAGCGGTGACGAAGGTTTCTGAAAAATCCGCAGAAAAGGCAGCGTCTAACGCGGAAAAAACCGCCAAGGATAAAGGTGAAACGACCGAGCTGAAGAAAACTGCGGTGGATACGTGGGTCAAAGATCTGGGGACTGAACAGGCCCTGGCAAAGCTGGATACGCTGGCCGTTGTCAAGCTGCGCCGCCTGGCCCGCGAATACAAGGCTTTCGGCATTGCTGGGCGCGCGATTTCCAAGGCCGACAAAGGCATGCTGTTGGCGGAGTTTCGCGCGTATTATGAAAACAATTGACAATATCCAAATCTGAATGCATAATGATTTTTTGAAAGGAGGAACCAGAATGGAGAACTTTGATTATGATCTGCAATCCGTTCAGGAGGCGCGTAATCTGGCTCGTCTGGGCAAGATCGCAACCGATAAGCTGGCGGATTATACGGAGGAGCAGATTGACAAAATTCTGCAGAACATGGTTCGTGTCGCAGAGGAAAACGCTGTGATGCTGGCAAAGATGGCAGTTGAGGAGACCGGTTTTGGTAAGGTTGAGGATAAGACCTACAAGAACCACATGGCATCCACGATCGTATATAATTACATCAAGGATATGAAGTGCTCCGGCATCATCCATGAGGATCCCGTGAACAAGATGATGGAAGTTGCTGATCCCGTGGGTCTGATCATGGGTATCGTTCCTTCCACCAACCCCACTTCTACTGCGATTTACAAGTCCATGATCGCGATCAAGGCTCGTAACGCAATTGTCTTCTCTCCCCATCCCTCTGCACTGCAGTGCACCCTGAAGGCTGCTACGCTGATGCGTGATGCCGCTGTGGCTGCAGGCGCACCTGAGAACGTGATCGGCTGCCTGTCCATGCCTTCCATGGGCGCTACCGATGAGCTGATGAAGTGCAAGGAGACTTCCATGATCATCGCTACCGGCGGCCCCGGCATGGTGAAGGCTGCATACAGCGCTGGTAAGCCTGCTCTGGGCGTCGGCGCCGGTAACTCTCCTTCCTACATTGAGCGTACCGCTGATGTGGCACAGTCCGTCAAGGAGATCCTGGCTTCCAAGACCTTTGATAACGGTACTGTCTGCGCTTCCGAGCAGTCCGTGATCTGCGAAGAGTGCAACCGCGATCAGGTTATCGCTGAGTTCAAGAAGCAGGGCGGTTACTTCATGACCGCTGAAGAGACCGCTAAGGTCTGCAACCTGCTGTTCAAGAACGGCGGCCACAGCATGAGCGCTAAGTTCGTGGGCCGTAGCGCGCAGGTTATTGCAACCGCAGCTGGCATCAGCATTCCCGACGGCACCCGCGTGCTGATCGGTGAGCAGCAGGGTGTTGGCGATGGTTATCCTCTGTCCTATGAGAAGTTGACCACCGTTCTGGCATTCTATACTGTCCGCGATTGGCACGAGGCTTGCGAGCTGAGCATCAAGCTGTTGCAGAACGGTATCGGCCACACCATGAACATCCACACCAACGATCCTCAGATCGTTCGTGAGTTCTCCCGCAAGCCCGCTTCCCGTATCCTGGTCAACACCGGCGGTACGCAGGGCGGCACCGGTGCCAGCACAGCTCTGGCTCCTGCGTTCACGCTGGGCTGCGGCACTTGGGGCGGCAGTGCCACCTCTGAGAACGTGACACCCATGAACCTGGTCAACATCAAGAAGGTTGTTTACGGCCTGAAAGATGTCACCACGCTGGCACAGAGTGATCCCACGTTCCGTCCCGACTTCGGTTGCTGCCGTGGCAGCAACGCTGCGGGCGCGCAGCCTTCCCCCATGCAGTTCAGCGGCAGCTGCAACTGCACCACCGGCAACCAGGGCCTTCCTGCACAGGACGGCATCGACGGCAAGCAGCTGCTCGAACTGGTGAACGAGCTGGTCAACGCCATGAAGGGCGGCAACTGATCCTTCATTGCGACCGTATAAGAAGTAAATTTTTACACGAATTTATTTTAGGAGGAAACTATAATGATTAAGAATGAAGCTTTGGGTATGATCGAAACTAAGGGCCTGATTGGTTCTATTGAAGCAGCCGATGCCATGGTCAAGGCAGCAAATGTTTACCTGATCGGCAAAGTCCATGTGGGCGGCGGTCTCGTGACCGTTATGGTTCGCGGCGACGTCGGTGCTGTTAAGGCTGCTACCGATGCCGGTGCAGCTGCTGCACAGCGTGTTGGCGAACTGATTTCCGTCCATGTCATTCCCCGTCCCCATGTGGAAGTTGAGAGCATCCTGCCCTCCGTGGACAAGGAAGGCGTTAAGTAATTTGACGGCTGAGCTTTCTGCTTAAGCAAAACCAAAAAGGGCGTGCGCGTTGGTGCACGCCCTTTTTTGGAACACGCAATGTAAAATTAAAGTAAGGTTTTCGTTAGACGTTCTATTGAGAATAGCGAAAGAAACGCCAATAAATCAAAAGCAGACAATCCTCGCGTAGCATTTTCCCCGACACACACTTAGCATGAGCATAGAGCCATCACTCTGATATGCATCCGTTTGCATACCACTTATGTTTAAGGAGGAAAGTTATGAACAAGAAATTGTCCCTGGCATTGGCAACCGGCGCATTGTGCGTTTGTGCGATGACTGTCCCGGCAATGGCTGCCGACTACATCAAGGGCGAAACACCTATTTTCGAAGGCGCCGCTGTCGGCGCGAACGATGTGACCATCTACAACGACAAGATTGCAGTTTCCTTTGCGGTCGATACGCCCAACTACTGGAACATGACCGGCGGTTCCATTATGGATATCGGTATTATGGGAGCCGGCGGCAATGAGTACGGCTATGATATGACCAACGATGTTGAGTTTTTGGTTGATCTTTGGACGGCTACCGGCAGCTACAACGGTGAAAACCTGCTGACCGATGTAGACTGCGACGTGAAGCTTAACGATGCAAAAGATACTGTTACGGTGACGATGAAAACCCGTTATTGGGTGGCAGATGCCGATAAGAACGGCACCAATGATGATAAACAGTTCGGTGCGTTGCAGAAGCCTTTGAATGTGACGACAACCTACACGCTGAAAGACGGCAATAATTATGTCACTATGGTGACTAAGGTGGAGAACCCCTCCGGCAACAAGGTCACCTATAAAAACATGTACAGCGGCTATTCCATTAGCACATTGGCGCAGAGTATGTTTGGTCCCTTCGGTTTTTATCCCGATATCAAAACAACCTACGCTGCAATTGGTATGGATTCTCGCGTACAGAACCCCTTCGGTGAGTTCGTGGTAACTTACAGTAAGGATTACGCGGTTTCCATGCAGTTGGATGACGCGGACGCTTACAAGGGTTCTTCCGGTTATAAGGACGTTTACAAGCTGCGCGACATCGCTCCCGGCAAGACCGAAACCTATGTAGGCGAGCTGTTGGTTTCCGGCGAGAGCGAAACGGCATCCATTATCAACCGCTACATTGAGCGCGAGAAGATCGCTGACTCGGCTACCCTCAGCGGCGTTGTGACCGATGCCAGCGGCAAGCCCGTGGAAGGCGCTTATGTGATCGTGAAGAAGCAGGGCAACTATTATGAAACGGCGGAGTCTGCGGCCTATACCGGCAATAAGAATGCTCCGGCCAACACGCTTGTTTCCAATATGCAGCCTCTGGCATGGGATATCACCGATGCCGAGGGCAAGTATTCCTTCACCTTGCCGAAAACCGGATGGAATGATGGCACGGAAAACATCGACGGAAATGGCGATTATACTTATAAGCTGAAGATCGAAGCGGCAGGCTACACCTCTGTGGAAACCGACCTGATCGAGCTGAAGGCTGACACCACGCAGGATCTGAAGATCGAGCAGGGCGCACAGGTCACCCTGAAAGCTGTGGATTCCAAGGGCAATCCCATTCCCTTCAAGGTCGTCATTTCCGGCATGACGTCTGAAATGAAGACATTGGGCGGCGCGGTGTATTTCTCTGATTCCCAGGCAAAGGACCGCTATGGCCTGAACTTCAATATGTCTCAGGCGGAGGACATCACTTTCACCGCCACGTATGGCGGCGGCTATACCTCCAAACCCGTGACCTATACTACAGATGTAACCTCTAAGGGCGTTAACCATACTTTTGTAATCGATCAGGAGATCGATCCCAAGGCAGAGGGCTGGTACGCCATGGATAACCACAACCATTCTGACTTCGGCGACGGCTCCACCAGCATTGAGGATCTGTATAGTATCCAAATTGCTGAACAGCTGGACTTCAATGTGGTCACCGACCATGACTCCCGTGTGCATAACCAGGAGATGTATGATATGGCCAAAGCCGACAAGCGGGTGTTTATTTCCGGCGACGAAATCTCTCCGGGCTGGGGCCACTGGAACATTCTGAACATCCCCTTCGGCTCCACGGATGAAATGAAGCTGAGCCCCATCAATCCTTCTGAGGCAACCCCCCAGGATATTATTGCCATGGGCCACAGCTTCAACAACGCTATTGTCAACCTGAACCATCCTTACAGTGACTACGGTTTCCTGAGAAACCAGGAGAGCGTGAAAGGCGGTACCGAAAAGGGCTGGGATGGTTTTGATCTGCTGGAAATCCAGTCCACGCTGGATCTGACGGGCATGGAAAAGCTCAGTGCTGCGGAGTGGAAGAACATTGACCTTCAGCACCTGAACAAGACCATTCCGGAGGCATATGCAAACCAGGATATGCGCACCCTGATCTCTGCCATGGCATTCTGGAACGAGGGCATTCCGAAGTATCTGAATGCCGGCTCCGATGCCCATGACGCACACTCCACTACGCTGTACTCCGGCTATATCCGCTTGTATGCGCACCTGGACAACTATGATCTGGACACCTATCTGGATGCCCTGCGCGCGGGCAATGATTACATCACCATGGGCCCGATCCTGTTCCCCGATGAAAAGAATATGTTTGGCGCCACGCTTGAAGCCAAGGCCGGCGATGAGCTGACGCTGAGCATGGATGTTCAGTCGGTCAACGGCATGGATAAGGTTTATCTGTGGCGCAACGGTATCTGCATCGGCACGCAGGAACTCAAAGGTACCACCGATCGTACGGAAGTTACCTTTAAGACGCCTGCTGCGGCCGGCGAGCATGTGTGGTATAGTTACACCGCCGTGGATTCCAACGGCAAGTGGGCTGTCACCAACCCGATCTGGGTCAAGAGCGAGGGCGGTTTCAGCGACGTTCTGCCCGAGAGCTGGTATTTCTCCAGCGTAATGGATGTCAATGAGAAGGGCTTGATGAACGGCACCGGCGACGGTACAACGTTCAGCCCCAACGGCACTACCACCCGTGCTATGGTTGCCACCGTCCTCTACCGCATGTCCGGTGAAACCACCGGCGCTGCTGCAGATGCGGCCAAGACCTTTAGCGATGTGGGAGCCAACCAGTGGTATGCTGCTGCGGTCGACTGGGCGGCAGATAACGGCATCGTTACCGGCTATAACGGCAAGTTTAATCCCAACGCCAATATTACCCGCCAGGATATGGCGACCATGCTGTACCGCTATGCGCAGTACAAGAAAGATGATGTCAGCAAGACCAATGATCTGGCGGCGTTTACCGACAAGGGGGCTGTTTCTTCCTATGCTTCCGCTGCGATGCAGTGGGCTGTGGGCGATGGTATCGTGACCGGTACCAGTGCCAACAAACTTTCCCCGAAGGCGTCCCTGACCCGCGGGCAGTTTGCCACTATGGTCAGCCGCTATCTTGCGTAAAGTCTGTACCATACAGTTTGTCTGGCAATAAAGTGAAAGATCCCCGGAGCAAATGGCGGCTGTCTATAAGAAAGTAGTCATTCAAAAATAATACAAGGCAGCTGGCCGACAGAATTGGGAGATAAGAAAGTGCACCAGTTTTCACTGAAAATGTAGGGACTGGTGTACTTTTTACTTTTTTATTGTTTTAACTGAGTGAGTTGTCTGGCTCCTGTGTCCGTGGAGGGGCGTGGCCTAAATCGGAGCGTCTGGCGTCGTGTATCGAACCCGCCCGGGACAGTTTGGTGGGTAGTATATGATTCGGCCAAGTCCTGATACGGCACTGGCCTCTTGCAAACGAAATGGGAACCGGCGCGGGTGTCACTGAGAAGGGGGATAAGGCGGAGACGCGGCAGAGGGTATATTTTCAACGGACAGATATGTCAGCATCCTGCCGCCTGCTGCCCTCCTGACATAGTAATTTTTATAAAACCGCTGCTTCTCATACTTGATATTTTGGCATCTGTGAGATGGAGTGATTGACCTCTGGAGGAGCACTCTCCCAGATGAGAAAGCTGGCCGTTTCGGTCAGCTTTTTTCTGCACGGATGTGCGGGAACAGGCGACCAACGGGAGCCGGAAAGCCACGCCGAAAGGCGTGTTCGACCGGGCGCGGAAGCGGCCCGGTCTGGGGGCTTGGGGGAACCCCAACCAGCGTTTCGGAATAGCCAAAAGGATATTCTGAAACATTGCTGGCCTACGTTATTGGATGCCATTGATAATCTGTGCGATTTTTCCTGTTTGAAAGTTAAGGACTTTGTGCGTTTTCTTACACTCCGTATAAAAGACTGCTTTTTCTGCCTTTTATCATATACAACACCATGATTGGGCTTTGCAATTTTACAAACAACTTAGGCGAATTTTTGAAAAAAAGCGCTTGAATATATTTTCAATTAAAATTTTATTTCTGCTCTGTTCTTGACAATGGTTTAGGATATTTCTATAATGTAAAGTAGTCAACTAACTGATTTATATATGAGGAAATGAAAATGAATAAAAAGCATTACGAACAAGACAGCTATGGAGAGTACCTTGTTGCTTTGATAAAGCGACATAATTTTTCACAATCTGAATTTGCCAGAAGAATAAATGTATCTCGTACCTATCTCTTTGACTTATTAAATGGCAGAGTAAAGCCACCCGCCCCGGAAATGCAGGAAAAAATCGTTGCTGCTTTAGAGTTGACAGGAAAGGAAAAAGAGGAATTTTTTAATGTAACCGCAGCAGGTCGAAAGGAAATTCCAAAGGACATTTTTGATTATCTTTTCAATAATGCTGATGAAATAGCAGCGATCAGAGAAAGAATGAGGGCGTAACCATGGCAAAGAGAGAAGTTAAAACAGATTTATGGGTTTATGACTTGTTAAAGCAAGCGAATATCCATCTCGATCCGCAAGGGAGTTCTATCAAAGAAATTGATACAGCCCTCAAGACCGCATCTAAAAAAGGGACGGGCAAGGTGGGCTTTCCCGAATATGTAGGAGTAGTAAAAGATTATCTGCTCGTCATTGAAGATAAAGCCGATTTAGCGAAACATATCAAGTTAGATGATAAAGGTAATATCAGTGCTGAAACAGCAGCAATTACCGATTACGCCGTCAATGGTGCAGTCTTTTATGGAAAACATCTTGCAGAGAACACGTCTTATAAAAAAGTAATAGTCTTTGGTGTTTCTGGTGATGAAAAGAAGCATAAAATTACGCCGGTCTATATTGACGAAACAGAGTACTATCGCGAATTGCCCGAAGTGGAATCATTTATTTCTTTTAATGAAGATAACATAGACGAGTATTATATTCGTGAGATCTTAAAAGAGAATACAGATTATGAAAAAGAAACTGCCGAAATCTTAAAAGACGCAAGTGTATTGCATGAGGATTTGAGAAACTACGGGAATCTTCTCGACACAGAAAAACCGCTAATTGTTTCCGGTATTTTACTTGCGCTCCGAGAAAGTGAGTACAAGAATTTTTCTGTAAGCGACCTTACTGGCGACAGCGTAAAGACCGACGGGCAGAAAATCTACGACGCGATTAACGCCAATTTACAAAGAGCGAATGTATCTCCCGAAGTAAAAAAGGATAAAATCCTCAGTCAATTTGCCTTTATTAAAGACACCGTAAAATTGAATGAGGTTGAGCCAAAGCTAAAAAAGACGCCATTAAAGCATTTTGCGGAATACCTGAACGACAAAATCTATAAATCTATCCGCTACATAAGTAGCGCAGAAGATTATATTGGAAGATTTTACGGCGAGTTTATGAGTTATTCCGGTGGCGACGGGCAGACATTAGGGATTATCCTTACACCTAAACATATCACGCAGCTCTTTTGCGATTTAGCGGACTTACACCCCACAGACATTGTGTTTGACCCCTGCTGCGGGACGGCGGGCTTTCTAATTGCTGCCATGCACAATATGTTAGCAAAAGCAGAAAATGATACACAGAAAAAGAGTATCCGTCAAAAACAACTGCATGGAATTGAAATGCGCCCGAATATGTTTACGATTGCTACTACAAACATGATTTTACGCGGCGACGGTAAAAGCAATCTGATAAACGATGACTTTTTCAAACAGGACGCTAACAAACTACAATTAAAGCAGGCTACTGTCGGCATGATGAATCCCCCGTATTCGCAGGGGTCAAAGCAAAATCCCGATTTGTATGAGATGTCATTTGTGGAGCATTTGCTTGATTCCCTTGTAACTGGGGCAAGATGTATCGTAATCGTTCCGCAATCCTCTATGACAGGGAAAACAAAAGAGGAACAGTCGCTCAAAGAAAATATCCTAAAACATCACACATTGGAGGGTGTTATCTCTCTAAATAAAGACACATTTTATGGTGTTGGCACAATTCCTTGTATTGCGGTATTTACTGCCGGGGAGCCGCACCCCGCCGATAAGGTATGTAAATTTATTAACTTTGAAAATGACGGATATAAAGTTGCCCCACACATCGGATTGATTGAAACGGAATCGGCGAAAGATAAGAAGCAACATTTACTTGATGTTTGGTTTGACAGAATAGAAGCCGAAACAAAGTTTTGCGTTGAAACAACAATTGAGGCAACAGACGAGTGGTTGCACAGCTTTTACTATTTCAACGATGCAATCCCAACAGAAGATGAATTTATTAAAACAATCGGCGATTATTTAACTTTTGAGTTTTCCATGATAATGCAGGGACGAGAATATTTATTCGAGGAGGGGAATCATGCTGAATCTGAATGATAGAGAATGGCGACCATTCTTTTTAACAGAGTTATTTCCTCAAATTCAGCGTGGTAAGCGCTTAAAAACAGAGGACCATATACCAGGTAAAACGCCTTATGTATCATCATCAGCGCTAAACAACGGTGTAGATAATTTCATTTCAAATACGGAAAAGGTTAGGATTTTTTCAGATTGTATAAGTCTTGCTAATAGTGGAAGCGTGGGATCAAGTTTTTATGAGCCGTTTTCTTTTGTAGCGAGCGATCATATTACCCACTTAAAGAATGAGAAATATAACAAATATCATTATCTGTTTATCGCGTCAATCTTGAATCGGCTTTCACAAAAATATAATTTCAATCGGGAAATTAACGATAATAGGATTTCAAGAGAAAAAATCATGCTTCCCGTTGATGTTGCGGGAAATCTTGATTTAGATTTTATGGAACAGTACATCAAAGAACGCGAAAGACAACTTATACAAAAATACAAAGGATTTATTGGTGAGAATATACAATCCAGGGGGGGTATTGACCGACCTTAAATCAGTAAAATGGAAAGCGTTTTATATCAATGAGATTTTCAGTATAAGCGCCGGAAAAAGATTAACGAAAGCAGATATGGATAATGGGCAAATACCATTTATCGGGGCAACAGATTCAAATAATGGGATTACAAATTGGGTTGCAACCCATAATTCCTCATTCGATAAAAATGTGTTAGGGGTAAACTATAATGGAAGCGTAGTTGAAAATTTTTACCATCCCTACGGGTGTATTTTCTCTGATGATGTGAAGCGGCTTCATTTAAGAGAACACGCAGACAACAAATATATTTTACTGTTTTTCAAAACGGTTATTTTGCAGCAGAAAGTCAAATATACATATGGATACAAATTCAACGGTCAGCGAATGGAGCGTCAAAAAATTTTACTTCCCATCAATGAGAAAGGTCGCCCGGATTACGAGTTCATGGAGCAGCACGGGAAACAAATTATGCTGCAAAAATATCAACAATACCTCAATTACATAAGTGCAAGAACATGGTAAAGGCAGAAAAAGCCGTCAAGGATCCTAAATATCCTTGACGGTTTTTTCCTATCTTTGCTGTTGGGGAATTGAGAGGACACAAATGAATAAAACGCCATGCCCGGAAAGAGGAATACTTCACCTACGACCTGAAAACAGAGAAGTTTTCCTGCGACCAGGAATCGCAGACGGCCCGCTTTACCCCCAGCCGTGAGGATTCCTACGAGCGCCTGCTGGAGACGGATCGGCAGTTCGCCGCTGACGGCCTAACTCCGGAGGAGGAAGCCGTTTCCTCTGTCTGGCTCCAGGACTTGATGCGCGGTCTGACCCCAGCGGAGCAGTCTATCATCACCCAGATCTATGTGCTGGGCAAGACGGAACAGCAGGCCAGCGCCGCTCTGGGGTGGGCGCGCTCCACCTTCCATCGCAGGAAGCTGGCTCTGCTTAAAAAATTGCGGACGCTGCTGCAAAAAAATTTTTAAAAAAGCGGGTCAAAACCGGCTTCCCAACGGGTAAAGGAATAGGGGGACTTTTTCTCCCTGCTGGTACATTGGCCTGGCCGCAGCAAGCGTGGAAGGACGGCTGGACGTGGCGCGCATTTTGCACGCCACGTCCAGGCCACCCCCTGCAAAACCAGATGTGCAAAATGCACTTCTGGTTTTCGCCTTGCCCCTGCTGGAATCAAAGGCGCAAAATGCGCCTTTGAAAATCAAGGTAATCTGGTCAACGGCAAAATGTCGTTGACCACAAAATCGGGACGTGAGCGTCAAAATGCCGCTCACGTCAGGATCAGAACGTCATTGTGACGTTCTGATCCCAGTGGAAATCATGTGTGCATTTTTCAAAACGCCATTTTGACGCTTTGATTTTGGTGGGAAATCAAGAGTGCATTTTGCATTCTTGATTCAGGCCAATCAAACAGGGCAACGTGGCGGACAAAATGTCCGCCACGCGACACCAAAGCAGTTACAAGGAGGACGCGATGAACAAGAACCAGAAGATTGTACGCATGGAGGACGGGCGCATCTGCGTCAAAAACCTCTCCGCCCATTGGCTGCCGGAACTCACCTTCCAGCGGGAAATCGGCGGCACCATCTACTCTGTCACTGGAACCTACGACGGCACTGAGCCGCTGGACCGGAAGCTGGAACGCATCATGGGGAAAAATATCGAAACGAGGGAGGGCCGGGAATGACAAATACCCTTCGCTCTGGTATAATGGAGGCACCCAATCCTGTGCGGACCGCTGCCTCATTGAAGGAGGAGACAGAAATGTCACGGGCAGCAGATAAAATCACGGCATTGTATTGCCGGCTCTCTCAGGAGGACGCCAACGAGGGTGAGAGTAACTCCATCCAGAACCAGCGCACCATATTGCTTCAATACGCGAAAGAGAATCACTTCCCCAACCCGACCTTTTTTGTAGATGACGGGTACAGCGGCACCAACTACGACCGCCCCGGCTTTCAGAAGATGCTGGAGGCAATCGAGAGCGGACGGGTGGCTGTGTGTATCACCAAGGACCTGTCCAGGTTAGGCCGCAACTCATCCCTAACAGGGCTGTATATCAACTTCACCTTTCCCAAGTATGGGGTGCGCTACATCGCCATCAACGACCACTTTGACACCATTGACCCCAACAGCGTGGACAACGATATGGCCGGTATAAAAAACTGGTTCAACGAGTTTTTTGCAAAAGATACCAGCCGGAAGATCCGTGCGGTGAACAAGGCCAAGGGGGAGCGCGGCGAGCCGCTGACGGTACACGCCCCCTACGGCTATGTCAAGGATGAGAAGGACAAGACGAAGTGGCTGGTGGACGAGGAAGCGGCCCAAGTGGTCAAGCACATCTTCAACCTCTGCATGGAGGGGCGCGGCCCGATGCAGATTGCCAAGGTATTGCGAAAAGAAAAGATACTCACACCCACGGCCTACAAGCACCGGCAGGGACGCAGGACGCCCAATCAGGCGAACGCCGATCCCTACTACTGGAACCCGAATACCGTTGTCCATATCCTGGAGCGGCGGGAGTACACGGGCTGTACCGTCAACTTCAAGACGTACAGCAACTCCATCTGGGACAAGAAGCAGCGGGAGACGCCCCTTGAAAAGCAGGCGGTGTTCTACGGCACCCACCCAGTCATCATCGAGCAGGAAGTGTTCGACAAGGTGCAGGAGATTCGGCAGCAGCGGCACCGCCGGACGCGGACAGGCAAGAGCAGCTTGTTTTCCGGACTGGTCTACTGCGCCGACTGCGGGGCGAAGATGCGATACTCCACCACCAGCTATTATGAGAAGCGGCAGGACCATTTCGTATGCGCCAACTACCGGAGCAATACAGGGACCTGTTCCGCCCACTTTATCCGGGCGGTGGTGCTGGAGGAGATGGTGCTACTTCACATGGAGGCAGTGATCTCCTATGTGACCCGCTACGAGGCGCACTTCCGGTCTGTGATGGAGAAGCGGCTGAAGCTCTCCACCGGCGAAGCCATCCGGGTACGGCGGAAGAAGCTGGGGCAGGATGAGAAGCGGCTGGCCGAGCTGGACCGGCTGTTCATGCGGCTGTACGAGGACAACGTAAGCGGCAAGGTAAGCGACCAGCGGTTTGCCACCATGAGCGCGGCCTATGAGGAGGAGCAGGAAAGCCTGAAGGCCGAGGTACAGACCTTGCAGAAAGAGATAGAAGCACAGGAACGACAGCTTGAGAATTTAGAGCAGTTCATCCAGAGGGTACACAAGTACACCGGCCTGCGGGAGCTGACGCCCTACGCCCTGCGGGAGCTGGTGAAGGCCATCTACATCGAGGCTCCGGATAAGAGCAGCGGCAAGCGGCGGCAGGGCATCCGTATCGCCTATGACCTTGTGGGCTTCATCCCGCTGGAGGAACTGACAAGAGAGGAGACGGCATGACCTAAAAGGCCATGCCGTCCCGGAAAAAATGTTTTCGCTTTCTTATGGCTCCCCGGCTAATGCTCCGGGGATCTTTTTGCATTGGGAGAGGTGTGGATTACAGAATCAAACAGGAAAAAATGGAACATGGGGACAATTGTCAGAGCTGGAAGATGTTTTGTAGAAAAATAGAGAAGATAGATGAATTGCACAATAATATAAAATAATTTTGTGCATATGGATAAATATGAATAAACAATATTGTATTTTTTAGATTTTATATTAAAATATATAAATGAACGAAATGAAAGTAAGCGTAATAAATGAGAGGAATCTGTACTATTGGAATGTGTGGGAGGAGAATGACAATGGCGGCCAGAGAAAAGAAAACAATCGAAGAAATGCTGACTGCCGATTATTACAGCCGTTACAGCGGCCTTCTGGCCCTGAGCGATCTGTCAATCGCAGTGGTTGATCTGGATGGAAAAATTTTGTACGAGTTTATTCCTACACCTGATTTTTGCAAATATGTATGCCAGGCCGATCAGCACACAGTTTGCCCGACTTGTATGGAAGCGATGGCCAGCGAAAAGGAAGAGACCTTTGTCTGTCCGCGCGGCTTGAAAAATATTGTGATCCCCATTACAGAGGAGGATGAAACGGTGGCCTATGTGGTGGGCTGCCACGTTTATTCCGGGGAGACGGAATATCAGAAATATATGCTGGATATTCCGAAGCTGGCGCAGCAGCGCAATCTGGACGCCGCCTTTGTGGCAAAGACCTGCTCAATGCTTAAGACCACGGAGGAAGACAAGATCGAAGCGCACCGCCAGCTGTGCATCTATATTGCCCAGAGCATTTCCCGTACGCTGACTTATGGTATGCAGCCCGCGCCGGCGCAGTCCATTGAGAAAGATGCGCTGGAAAAACGGATTATTGATCTGGAAGCCAAGAACAATTCCCTGATGGTCAATCCGCATTTTCTCTTCAATACATTGAACTGTATCGCCCGGATCGCCTATTTTGAGCATGCACCCAAGACGGAGGAACTGATTTATTATCTCTCCGACCTGCTGCGCTACAATGTGCAGAACGGCCATTCTCTGCACACTATTCAAGCGGAACTGGACAATACAGAGAAATATCTTTATATTCAAAAGGCCCGCTTTCAGGCTCGATTGCAGTATACGATCAACGTGCCCGAGCACATCCGTTCCTGCCGTATCCCCAATATGGTGCTGCAGCCTGTGGTGGAAAATGCGGTGCTGCATGGGATTTCGCCCAAACGCGACGGTGGAAAGGTGGATATCTACGCAGAAAACCATGGCGAGAAGATCACGATTTTTGTGGTGGACAACGGCAATGGATTTCCAAAAGAGGTGCTCAAGCGGCTGCGGGACAAGGACAGTACGGTAGGCAGTGAAATGGGGCTGCGCATTACTGATCGACGTATCAAGCAATATTACGGGGAAGACTATGGGCTTGAGGTGGTCAAATCCGACTACAGCGGCAGTACCGTTTCCATTACGATTTCCAAAAGTCTGATTTCGAGGTGAGACCATTGCGTTCGATTCTGATTGTGGAAGACGAAGAGCTGGAACTGGAATTTATTGAAGCGGTGATTCACGAGGAATTGCAGCTGGAAGATATTGTCATTACGGCCAATACCGGCGCTCAAGCGGTGCGGCAGGCTAAAAAACGCCGTCCCGATATCATCATTATGGATATTATGCTGCCGGAAATGGATGGCCTGGAGGCCATTGAGGAGATTCGAAAGTTTGCCCCGGACACCTGCATCAGTATTTTGACGGCTTATACCGATTTCCGCTATGCTCAGCGAGCCATCAGCCTGCGTGTATTTGAGTATATGCTCAAGCCCATCAAGCCGTCTGATTTTAAGGCAACGCTGAAGCGCATGCTTGAGAGTGTGGATGAAGAGCGTGAACATGAAAAAAGTGGCGCGCCCCAGATTGTGGCAGAGTCCATCACAAAAAATGGTCACAATGAGCAGCAATCCTTTGTGGATGAATCCATGCGCTATATCCAGAAGCATTTTAAGGAGCGGCTCACGCTGCAGATGGTAGCCTCGCGGGTGTATATGAATGCACAGTATTTTTCGCGGGTATTCAAACGCGAGACCGGCGTGACATTTACGGAATATGTCAATAAACTGAAAATTCAATATGCCTGCAAGCTGCTGGAAACGACCAATTATCCTGCATACCGTATTTCCAGCGAGTGCGGTTTCACAGATCCGTCCTACTTTAACCGGGTGTTTTTTGCACAAATGAATATGACGCCCAAAAAGTACAAAAAACTGTCCCGCATGGCGCAGGAAGGCGGGGAAGGGCAGAAAGGAACCGAGGGGGCATGAGGTTGCCGCAGGATGCAGGAAAACGTGTGTTCTGAAAGAAAAAACGGAATCCCATTGCAGCGCAATGGGATTCCGTTCTAAGTAACCTGCGAGCTGCAGGCCAGGTCAACATTCGCCGCGGCTTTCCCGGTGGGGGGAAATAGGAGATGGGATCGAGAGAGATATGGGTGGTAGAGAAATCACTCAATAGGGGGGAATCCGATCCGTAAAGAACCGCCTGAGGTAGAAACGGTGCTCTTTTTCATGGCAGGGAAACGGGAAAAGCAGAAAACGACGATGCGGCAGAAATAGTGCTCCGCCGTGCCAAAAGGGCTAAGCTGATCTATAAAGGTAGTATAAGCGCAGATGATTCGCAGGATTTGTACGAATCCCATTTTATTCTTGTATTTATATGACTTTATGTACGAAAATATGATATTTTTTTGTAATTATAGAAAATATTGTAAAAGCGATACCAAAAAAATTGGACATGCGGGGGAAAAAGGTGTTGACAGAAGCATGTACGAATAACACTATTTTTTGTAAAAAGTGCAAGAAATGAAAAGGGGGCATCGTGATTTTGCAAAAAGAAATTCCGTTTTGTATGATGCGCCGCAGTGGCAATCTGTTACAATAAAATTATATTTCAATGGAAACATATGCCGTAAAGCAAAACGGCGTTTTGTAAGGAGGTCTTTTGACCATGACAGGTTTGGAACTGGCAAAGGCATATTATGAGACCTATGGCAAACGCATGCTGTCAGAAGAATTCCCCAGATATGCGGATCGGATTGCGGTAGGCCTTGCGGGGGAAGGTTCGGAGTGCTTTGGTTTTGACGATGCCATTTCCCGTGACCATGATTTCGGTCCGTCTTTCTGCATGTGGCTGACGAAAGAGGATTATCAGGTGATCGCTCCGGAGCTGCGCCGGGCATATCAGGCGCTGCCGAAAGATTTTTATGGCTATCCGCCGCGCAAGGAAGAACCGTTTGGCGGCGAGCGCGTGGGCGTGCTATGCATCGATGATTTTTATCGCCGGCAGATCGGACGTGCGGATGCCGAATTCAGTATGACGGGCTGGGTTTATGTACCGGAGAGCCGTTTGGCTACGGTGACCAACGGCGAGGTGTTTGTTGATAAGCTGGGGCAGTTCAGCGCTATCCGGGAAAAGCTCCTCGCCTTTTATCCCAACGATGTACGGTTGAAAAAAATGGCCGCTCGCGCTGCGGTAATGGGGCAGGCGGGGCAGTACAACTATGCCCGCTGCATGCGCCGCGGTGAAACAGTGGCTGCGCAGCATGCTCTGAGCGAATTCATTCTCAATACCATTTCTATGGTGTTTTTGCTGAACAAGCGTTATAAGCCTTATTATAAGTGGATGCACCGGGCAATGCTGACGCTGCCGGTCCTGGGTGAAGAGGTGGGCAGTCTGATCAAGGAGCTGGCTGAAAACGGCGTCAATCTGGACGCTTGGGACTGCGAGATCATTCCCAATGCACCGCAGGCGCTGAACAGCGCCGACCGCAATGTGCTTCTGATTGAGCAGATCTGCCGCCTGGTGGCCGATGAACTGCGGCGGGAAGGGTTGTCCTCTGAGACCAACAGCTTTATCACCCACCACGGCATTTCGATTATGTCCCGCATTCGTGATCCACAGATCCGCGCCATGCATTTGATGGAAGGATAAAGGTGAACCTATGAGATCGGTTGCAGAACTCATTTTGAAGGAGTGGAATCAGTTCCAGCAGGTGCGCAATGAAGGCGGACGCGCGTCCTGTCAGAATCATATGAAGGAGTTCGTTATGAATCGCTTGGCGCAGTTCCTTACATGGGATGACGCCATGCGGGAGAGTTATTACGAGGATTTGACAGAAGCCGAGTCCGTTGGCTGGAATCTGCTGACGGAGAAGTACGCCCGCATGATGCGCTATACGGCGCCGGCGCAATATGCCGCGCTGTGCAACCGGCTGCCGGTGATCTCCGAGCCGAAAGAGCGTCTGGTGGAAAAAATCGTGGCGATCCAGCTGAAGTGGCAGGAGGACTATGCGCGCCGTTACCCCAGGGTGGCCCGCGGGTCTCGGCCTACGGATCACAGTGCCGACGCGGATTATGTTACCAGCTTTGAAACTTACCTGCGCTGTGAGCTGTACACATACTCTGAGCGTACGCTGCGCGCCTATCTGTCTCATGCTGAAGAACTGGCGCGCCGGGGCGGAAACATGACGATTCAGAACCTGGAATATATGGCAAAGCTGTATGGTTTTTCTTCTCTGCAGGAAATGGAAGAGCATAGCCGGTGAGGGGAACGGCAGCGGAAAAAACAGATTTCAAAAGGCCGGTGCGGTGCTGCCGCACCGGCCTTTTCTATATAGTCGGAAACTGCATTGGGAAAAGAAACAAAAACAAATGAAAACACAGAGAAATAATCGGCAAAATGCCTGAAAATATTGCAAAGTGCAAAAAAGAACTACCCAAAACGCATGAAAAAAGTATATAATAACTTTTAATCATTCTCCGATGCAAACGCGCGGAAAATGGGGAACAAAGAAGCCGCGGCTTCTTTGCCTGTCCATCTGTGGAAGAGGGGGGACAGGAACCGATTCTGAAAAGGAGACGATGAAAATGAAGAAGACAGTAAGCGTGCTTCTGGCTGGCGCTGTTCTGGCCGGCGCATTGGCTGGCTGCGGCAATAACAACGGCGGCAATGCCCAGCAGCCTTCCGGCGAAGAGGGCGGCAGCACAGCCTTTAAGATTGGCGGTACCGGCCCTCTGACCGGCGGCGATGCCATTTACGGCAATGCTGTGAAGAATGCGGCACAGATTGCAGTGGATGAAATCAATGCTCTGGGCGGCATCCAGTTTGAACTGAATATGCAAGACGATGAGGGCGATCCTGAGAAAGCGGCTAATGCATACAACAAACTCAAGGACTGGGGTATGCAGCTCTCTTTGGTGTCTGTTACCACCAAGCCTGCCGAGGCGACTTCCGTGAACCACAATGAGGATCGCATTTTTGGACTGACGCCTTCCGCTTCTTCTATGGCGGTGACCGAGGGCAAGGATAACGTATATCAGATGTGCTTCACCGATCCTGGACAGGGTACCGCTTCGGCTGACTATATCGCCGAGCAGGGGCTGGGCGAGAAAATCGCAATCATTTATAAAAACGACGATACCTATTCCACTGGTATTTATGAAAAGTTTGTTGCAGAGGCGGAAGCTAAGGGATTGAACATTGTTTCCACCGGTACGTTTACGACTTCCTCTCAGACGGATTTTAACGTGCAGCTGAGCGAGGCAAAGAACGCCGGCGCAGATCTGGTGTTCCTGCCCATTTATTACACGCCTGCGTCCCTGATCCTGAACCAGGCCAATACCATGGGCTATATGCCCAAGTTCTTCGGCGTGGATGGCATGGACGGTATCCTGACGGTGAAGAACTTTGACACCTCTCTGGCCGAAGGCGTGATGCTGCTGACTCCCTTTAACGCCGATGCCGAGGATGAAAAAACGCAGAACTTCGTGCAGAAGTATCAGGAACTGTACGGCGATGTGCCCAATCAGTTTGCGGCAGATGCCTATGACTGCGTATATGCATATTATCAGGCATTGACCAATGCCGGTGCAACGCCCGATATGTCTGCCGAAGAGTTGTGCGACCTGATGATTGAGCAGTTCTCCACGATGACGTTCGACGGCCTGACCGGCGAAGGCATGACCTGGACCGACGGCCAGGTTTCCAAGAGCCCCAAGGGCATGGTCATCCAGAACGGTGCATATGTCGGTATGTGATCCGCTGCGGCGAAATTGAAGAAACATGCAATGACGCAGGGGAGAGGCCGCTGGAAAGCCAGCGGTCCCTCCCCCTGCGTCCTTTACCGCACAGCGGCGAAAAAGAAAAAAGAATTAAGCAAGAAAACAGAATTAAAGCGTCACTGAGACGATAGAGAAAGTAAAAGAAACGGGAAAGAAGATTTGAGGTGTGCTCCATGTTAAACTATTTGATCACCGGCATCAGCCTGGGCAGCATTTATGCCATTATTGCCTTGGGTTATACGATGGTCTACGGCATTGCAAAGATGCTGAACTTCGCCCACGGCGATGTTATCATGGTCGGCGGGTATATGTGCTTTTGCGCCACGGCGTATTTGGGCTGGAATCCGCTGATGGGGGTGTTGCTGGCGATCGTTGTGTGCACGGTGCTGGGCGTTGTGATTGAACGCCTGGCCTATAAACCGCTGCGCAATGCGCCGGCGCTGGCTGTGCTGATTACTGCCATCGGCGTGTCCTATTTCCTGCAGAATGCCGCGCTGCTGATCTGGACGTCTACGCCGGTGAGCTTCACTTCTGTGGTGGGCAGCGGCTCGGTCAGCCTGGGCACACTTCGCATCACCCATGTTACGCTGGTTACCATTGCAGTGTGCATTCTGATTATGGTCGTGCTGATGCTGTTCACCAGCAAAACAAAAATGGGTACGGCCATGCGCGCGGTGTCGGAGGACAAGGGAGCGGCACAGCTGATGGGGATCAATGTGAATACCACTATTTCTGTTACATTTGCCATCGGTTCGGGGCTGGCAGCCATCGCGGGTGTGCTGATGCTCTCGGCCTATCCGCTGCTGATTCCCACAACAGGTTCCATGCCTGGCATCAAGGCATTTACTGCCGCGGTATTCGGCGGCATCGGCTCGATCCCCGGTGCGTTTCTGGGCGGTATCCTGCTGGGTGTGATTGAGATTTTCAGCCGTGCGTATATTTCCCAGGAAGTGGCGGACGCCATTGTGTTCGCTGTGCTGATCGTTGTGCTCCTGGTCAAGCCGACCGGATTGCTCGGCAAGCAGATGAGCGAGAAAGTCTGAGGTGGGCGGAATGGATCGAGTGAAAACCGTGATAAAAGGACGGCGCGATTCTGTGCTGGCCTTCGGCATTGTGATTGTGGCATATATTGTTATGCAGCTTCTGGTGATGACGGGGAATATCTCCAATTCCCTGAGCGGCATGCTGGTGCCCATCTGCGCGTATATTGTCATGGCAGTTTCCCTGAACCTGACGGTGGGCATTCTGGGCGAGCTGTCCCTGGGACATGCGGGTTTCATGTCCGTGGGAGCGTTCACCGGCATCGTGGTGACCACGGCTTTGGCCGACAGCGTACCCTCGCCGGCACTGCGGCTGCTGATTGCCATGCTCTTTGCCGCACTGTTCGCGGGAATTGCCGGAGTCATTGTGGGTGTGCCGGTGCTGCGCTTGAAAGGCGATTATCTCGCCATTGTGACCTTGGCGTTCGGCGAGATCATTAAAAATATTATCAACGTGCTCTATGTGGGTATGGATGGGAACGGTCTGCATTTCAGCATTATCAAGCAGAGTTTTGTGCTGGAAGAAGGCGGGAAAATGATTATCAACGGTCCCATTGGCGTGTCGGGCATTGATAAGATATCCAGCTTTACTGCGGGCTTTGTGCTGATTTTGGTTACGCTGTTTGTGATTCTGAACCTGATCAACAGCCGGCAGGGCCGCGCCATTATGGCGGTGCGGGACAACCGTATCGCAGCCGATTCCATCGGTATTTCGACGACGCGTTACAAGCTGATGGCTTTTGTGATTTCCGCGGCCTTTGCCGGCATGGCGGGCACGCTGTATGCCATGAATTATTCTACCGTCACCGCTACCAAGTTTGATTTTAACCTGTCGATTCTGGTGCTGGTGTTCGTGGTGCTGGGCGGTCTGGGCAATATTTGGGGTTCCATCATTGCAGCGGCATTGCTGACGCTGCTGCCTGAGTTGCTGCGTGCGCTGAACTTCAACGATTACCGCATGCTGGTGTATGCCATTTTGCTGATCGCCCTGATGCTGTTCAATAACTCCGGCATCAAGGAAAAACTGCTGGAGCGCCGTGCACTGCGCAAAGCGGAAGCGGCGGAAAAGAAAAAGGAGGCGGTCTGAGTGGCTTTGCTGGAAGCGACGGATCTGGGGATTTCTTTCGGCGGCCTGCGGGCCGTGGACGAATTGAATATGCAGATTGAAAAGGGAGCGCTGGTGGGTCTGATCGGTCCCAACGGCGCCGGAAAGACCACGGTGTTCAATATGCTCACCGGCGTATATCGTCCCACCGACGGCGGAATTCGCCTGGATGGGGAGAATATTGTGGGCCGGAAGCCCCATGAAATCTGCAAAATGGGCATTGCACGCACTTTTCAGAATATCCGCCTGTTTACAAAACTCTCGGTTCTGGACAATGTAAAAGCAGGATTTCATAACGAGATAACCTATTCCCTGCCGGAAAGTCTGCTCCATGTGGGATCTTACCACAGGAAAGAAAAGCAGATGAACGAAAAGGCTATGGAGATCCTGAAGGTGTTTGATCTGGATGGCCAATGGGACTACAAAGCGGCCAATTTGCCCTATGGCAAGCAGCGCAAGCTGGAGATCTCCCGCGCGCTGGCCACAGATCCCAAGTTGCTGCTGCTGGATGAGCCGGCAGCCGGCATGAACCCCAATGAAACGGCTGAGCTGATGGAGACGATTGAACTGGTGCGCAAACAATTTGATGTAACAGTGCTGCTGATCGAGCATGACATGAAATTGGTATCGGGTATCTGTGAATACCTCTATGTGCTCAATTTTGGCCGCCTGCTGGCGGAGGGCACGCCCAGCGCAGTACTGAGTAACCCTGAGGTCATCACGGCCTATCTCGGTGGTTGAGGGAGGAGGAGAAAGTATGGCAATGCTGGAAGTCAAAGACTTGAACGTCTATTATGGCCTGATCCATGCGCTGCACGACGTGTCCTTCTCTGTGGAGGAGGGCGAAGTTGTTGCCCTGATCGGCGCCAACGGCGCCGGAAAAACCACAACACTGCACACCATTACCGGTCTGCTGCAGGCGAAAAGCGGCAGCGTGGTGTTTGAGGGGCAGGATATCACCCGTAAGCCCGGCCATGCCATTGTGCGCCTGGGCATGAGCCATGTGCCTGAGGGACGGCGCGTGTTTGCCAACCTCACAGTGGCGGAAAATCTGCGCATGGGCGCATACACCCGTCCCAAGAGCGAAGTGGCTGCTTCGCTTAAGGAAGTGTACGAATGGTTCCCGCGGCTGGAGGAACGCAAAAACCAGGCGGCGGGTACGCTGTCCGGCGGCGAGCAGCAAATGCTGGCGATGGGGCGGGCGATGATGTCCAAGCCTCGAATCCTGTTGCTGGATGAACCGTCCATGGGCCTTTCGCCGCTGTTTGTGGGCGAGATCTTTAAGATTATCGAAAAGGTGTCTTCTGCCGGCACCACGGTGCTTCTGGTGGAGCAGAACGCGAAAAAGGCCCTGTCTATTGCCGACCGTGCCTATGTTCTGGAAACGGGCCGCATCAGCAAATCCGGTAACGCCAGGGAGCTTTTGAACGACGACGCGATCAAAAAGGCTTATTTGGGCGAATAAGGGGGATGCGTATGAAACCTTTTGTCATCACGATTGCCCGGCGGTATGGCAGCGGCGGAAAAACTGTGGGTCGGATGTTGGCCAAAGAGCTGAACATCCCGTTTTATGACCGGGAGATCATTGCCATGGCGTCGGAAGACAGCGGCGTCAATGAAGTGCTGTTTTCAGATGAGCGGCTGCGGCCGGACCTGCGCAGCCGTCTGCGCGGCCTTTATAAGGGCGAGCCGGTGCTGGGATACAGTACGCCGGCCAAGGGCGCGCCCCGGGACGGGGAGCTGTTTGAATACCAGGCCGCAGTGATCCGCCGTTTGGCGGAGACAGGCCCCTGTATCATCATGGGCCGCTGCGCGGACTACGTTTTGGGGCAGCGCAGTGACGTGGCGCGGGTTTTTGTCCATGCAGACGCGGACTTCTGTCTGGAACAGGCCATGCTGGTCAACTCTATGAGCCGTGAGGACGTGCGCAAAAAAATCGTTCAGGTGGACGAATACCGCGCGAAATTCTACCAGCGCCACACGGGAAAGGACTGGTATGACGCCCGCAATTACGACCTGACGCTCAACAGCGCTGTGCTGGGTTTTGAAGGCGTGTGTGACGCCATTGTGCAGTATCTTGAGGTGCGCAGCCGGTATTGATTGAACCGTGGAAAAAAGAACCCCCACAGGATGCAAATGGGATTATCTGCATCCTGTGGGGGATTGTTTATGGGGAACAGCGGCGGCGCTTTCAGGGTCTGCTGTATGGGAAACTGTCGCCAGAGCGGTGATCCAGCGCGGGATGAATGTCGAAACGCACCACACCCACCGGTGTGCGCGGCCCGACGGCCTTTTGAATGCGGGCGACGCCCTCATTGCCGAAGCCCGGGCACAGCTCAATGCCGACGCAACCCAACGCGGCCAGAACTTTGGCGTATTGTTCGCCCTGGGCGTAACTGTTTACCGTGAAAAACAACAGCACAGCGTCCTCGTTTTCAATGCAGGCGCAGTCTCTGCGCGGGTCTGCATGTTCCGTAACCAGCAGAAATCCGATCAGCAATTTTTTCATGGCTTGCCCTCCGCTTCTTATAGTATGTTCACTATATCACAGCACCGGTGTGAAAAATGGACGATATCGGATTCTTTTTACCATAAAGTAGAAAAGCTGCAAGATTTGATGTGCACCGTGCTGCGGGAGAAACATACGATCAGAACAGCGGCCCGAACCCGGCGTTTTCCACGCATTGCTGTCCGGCCTCGCTCAAAAGGAACTGTACCATTTTGCGGGCGGGGGAATCCTTCGGCTCGTCGGCGCGCACTACGGCATAATTATAGCCGGCCAAAGGATACGTGCCATCGGCAATGGTTGCATCGGTGGGATATACGCCGTCGATTGCCAGAAGCTTCAGGCCTTCTTCGCTGGAGAGCATAATCGGGGCAGCGGTCTGGTAGTAATAATAGATACTGTAGCCCAGAGCATACGACAGAGGATCGGCGCAGTAGGCATCTTCCACGTCCGTCAGCACTGAGGCCATGGAAACCGAGGTAGTTTCCCGACGGATGGAAGGATGGATTTCGCTGCCGTTCAGGAAAAACTCTTCCATCTGGGCCTGACTGCCGCTGTCCCTGTTTCGGCAATAGGGGATAAAGACTGCATCCGGGGCGCCCAGTTCAGCCCAGTTGGCGATGGAATTGTCCACGTAGATCGAGCGGATTTGTTGCGAGGACAGTCCGGCGATGCTGTTTTGACCGTTGGTGAAAAACACCATGGCGTCGTGGGCAATGGGGGTCAGTTCCAAGGTTACGCCTGCGGCCTTAGCTTTTTTCAGGGTGTCCTCCGTGGGCTTGGTGGAAATGATTAGAAAATCAGCTTCGCCGGAGATCAGCCGGTCGTAGGAATAATAGCTTTTCGAATGCGCGGCAGGCATCGTAGGATGGCCGTCATAATTCAGGAACAAGGCGCTGTAAAGCGCTCTGGTGTAGGGATATGTGGAGGTGGAGCCGTCGATCACCGGCATAGCTTTGTCAAAACCCCATTCGATAGCGGCAGGCGTGGGATAGACGGGCAGGAAACGCAGGGCGCTGTATAGAAATTCCACGGCTTCGCCTCGGGTGACGTAAACGGAAGGGTGAGCATAAAAAGCCACAGTGGGTTCGCCGGAAGCGTCCAGCGTGCCCTCCAGCGAGACCTGTGTGGTGAGGGAAATGCCGCGCGCATCCAAGTCGCAGTATGCCGAATATGCCCAGGAGGGAATGGATTCGGCATCGGCAAAGGCCGGTGCGGCATCGGACTGTGCTAGCCAGCCGAGGATGCGGAATGCCCGAGCCGTCATCACAGTCAGCTCTGCCCGGGATACGGGACGGTCCGGAGCAAACTGCTCGCCCGGCGCGGCCAGTCCGGCGGTTCGGGCGGCGGAAGCAATCTCATAGTACCAGTCTCCGGGGGCCACGTCCCTATAGCCGGGATCGCCTTCCGGCTGGAGCGAGAGCAGGCGGCAGAGCAGGGCGAATGCCTCTGCTCGGGTCAGTGTGCGGTCTTTGTTCAGGGTGCCGCTGCTGTCGCCCTGGAGGATGCCGCGCAGGTTCAGCTGATCGGCTCCCTGTGGGGCATCGTAATAGGTGTGGCCCTGCCACACCTGCACGCAGTCGGTAAACTGCACAGGTGTCCCTTGGAGCAGTTCCAGTGGCCGCTCTGCGTCCTCGGCGGGAATCGTGACGTACAGATTTCCCTGATACAGCAGCGTGCTGCTCAGCGGCACAGGCTCTTGCGTGTCGGCGTAGAGGACATAAAAATGCTGTGCGTCGGACCAGGAGAGGGATTCATAATCCGGCCAGGTGAGACGCATGGTGACAAAGCCGTTGGCTTCGGTACGGCTCCAGGGTTTCGATGCCTCTGCCGGTGCTGCCAGGGCGGGGCAGAGCAGGGAGAAGGCCAGCAGAAGAGAACTCAAACCGCTTGCAATGGGGCGCATACAATACATCTCCTTTTACGAACAGGGGGCACGAGATTCCTGGATTTTGTTCTGATTCTTTTATTTTCACTATAGCACAACAGTGCAAAAATGGCGATAACAGAGTAGTAACAAAAGAATAACAAAGTGCGGCGGGAAAAGATGGCAGATTCCCTCTGGAAATCAGTGTTGGAATCGGTTATACTGAAAGAAATCTTTGCCCCGGTGCGGGCAAGAAGGAAAGGAAGCGGTGCCTTATGCAGATCGGCATACTCTACGCTATGAAAAAAGAGGCGGAAGGGCTGCTGCGCCTGCGCGGCGCGACGGAGGCGGAATGGATGGCGGGCATGCCCTGTTTCCGTCTGAGCCGGAGCACGGTGGTGTGCGTCGGCGGCGTGGGCAAGGTGAATGCAGCCATGGCGGCGCAGCTGCTCATCGACCGCTTTCGTGTGGAGCGGATTGTGAACGCCGGCTGCGCCGGCGCGCTGTGCGACCTGCCGGCGGGCGCGCTGGTGCTGGGGACAGAGTGTGTACAGCATGATGTGGACACTACGCTGGCCGGGGATGCACCGGGGTTTGTATCCACCGTGGAGCGGGTAAGCTTCCCTTGCGTCGAAACGCTGGAGACCATGACGCTGCTGATGAATATGGGCCTTTCGCTGACGCCGGGAAGCGTGGCTACCGGAGACTGGTTTGGCCGGGACTATGCCCGTGCTCAGTCCATTCGGGAGGTCTATGGTGCGCTGGTGTGCGATATGGAAGCCTGCGCGGCGGCTCAGGTGTGCCTGCGCAACGGTGTACCCTTCCAAACGCTTAAGGTAGTCACCGACCATCTTTTCGCCCCGGCGCAGGAGCAGGAGTACCAGGATAATTTCCTTGCTGCCATGAAGCGGCTGGATGAAGCGATGGACGTGTATCTCGATTTGATGGAGGAATGAGCGATGGAACGCATTGCCAGTTTTACAGTAGATCATACCAAATTGCAGCCGGGCATGTATCTGTCCCGGCAGGACGGCGCGGTGGTGACTTATGACCTGCGCTTCAAGCGCCCGAACACAGGCGATTTGTTAAGCAACGCCGAGCTGCATTCGGCAGAGCATTTGTTTGCAACGCTTCTGCGCAACTCGGCCTGCAAAGACGCGGTGCTTTATTTCGGCCCCATGGGCTGCCAGACCGGGTTTTATCTGCTCGTGGACGGCAGCCGGCTCGACCATGCCGGAGCTATTGCCCTGATGCAGGAGGTATGCCGCCGGGGTGCGGACTACGACGGACCTATGCCGGGACGGAGCGCCGCGGAGTGCGGCAACTACCGTAATTTGGATCTGGCGCTGGCCCGAAAGCTGTGCACCGAGTATGGCGCCATTGTGCAGGAGTGGACGGTGGACAAGCTGCGCTATTAAGCCGCGGCGGACAAACGCACGAAAGGAGTCGGTGTTATGCCTTCAACCTACGCTCATTTCCGGGCGGGACAGCGCTTGCGCGCCCGGCTTACCGGTACGCCGAAAGCTGCGGTGGAAGCCCATCCGGAGCTGTACAACATTGGACTGCACGGGCCGGATATTCTGTTTTATTATGAACCGTATCACAAAAACCGCGTCAGCGCGGTGGGATACCGCCAGCATGAAAAGTCGGGGGCGTCGTTTTTTTCCTTTGCGGCCAAAGCCATCCGTTCTGGCGCGGGGCGGGCGCAGGATCTGGCCTATCTGTATGGCGTGCTGTGCCATTTTGCGCTGGATGTCCGCTGTCACGGCTTGATCGGGGAAAAAATGGTTCAAAGTGGGCTGTCCCATGCCGAAGTGGAGGTCGAACTGGATCGGGCGCTGCTGACACGAGACGGTTTTGCGCCGGCCTCGGCCCATCTGGTGGGGCACATTGTGCCGACGCACCGGAATGCTGCGGTCATTGAGAAGTTTTATCCCGGCGTATCTGCAGCAGAGGTGGAGAAGGCCCTGCGCGGGTTTGTGTTTTACAGCGAATTGCTGCGCGCGCCCTCGCCGCTGAAACGGCAGGTTCTGTTTGCGGCGCTGCGCCTGGCAGGATGCTACCGGGATATTCACGGCATGGTGGTGCGCACGGCCGCAGACCCGCGCTGCGCCGACAGCACGGCAAAGCTTTTGACGCTGTATGAGCAGGGAGAAACTCTGGCGCTGCGTCTGATCGGGGAATACGAGGCATATCTCGCCGGCAAGGCGCCTTTGGACGAGATGTTGCGCTGGAACTTTGAATCCCGGATGCCTTGAAAGCTGGAAAGGGAACCCATGAAATTGAGATTGACCAAAGCGGAAAAAAACTGGATTTTGTATGATGTGGGCAATTCGGCCTTCGTGTTGCTTTCCGCCACGCTTCTGCCCATTTACTTCAACAGCATCGCTGCGGATGCGGGATTGAACGATGCGCAGTATCTGGCCTTCTGGGGTTACGCCGCCTCGGCGGCCACTCTGGCGGTGGCGCTGCTGGGACCGGCGCTGGGAGCGCTGGCGGATACAAAGGGCTACAAAAAGCCCATTTTCCGCTTGACGATTCTGGCGGGGGCCTGTGGCTGTGCGGCGCTGGGCTTTGCCCGCCAATGGCTGGTATTTCTGGCCATTTATGTGATTGCCAAGGTTGGTTTTTCTGCCAGCCTGATTTTTTACGACTCAATGCTTTCGGATGTGACGGAGCCGGAGCGCATGGATCAGGTGTCCTCCCATGGTTACGCATGGGGCTATATCGGCAGCTGCATCCCCTTTGCGCTGTGTCTGGGGTTGGTGCTGGGAGCGGAGCGCATCGGACTAACGATGACGGCGGCGATCATGCTTTCGCTCTGGATCATTGCCCTGTGGTGGCTGTTGCTGTCGCTGCCCCTGCTGCGCTCGTACCGGCAGAGGTATTTTGTGGAACGACGGCCCCGCGCGGTGGCCGAGAGTTTCCGCCGCTTGGGGCACACCCTGGCAAATGTGAAACGGGAAAAGAATATTTTTTTGTTTTTGTTGGCATTCTTTTTCTATATCGACGGCGTGTACACCATTATTGATATGGCTACAGCTTACGGCACCGCGCTGGGTTTTGATACGGCCGGGTTGTTGCTGGCCCTGTTGGTGCTGCAGGTGGTTGCGTTTCCCTGTTCCATCTTTTTTGGCCGTCTGGCGGTGAGGTATCGGGCGGAGCAGCTTATTCTGGTGTGCATTTTGGCTTATTTCGGCATCGCGCTGTTTGCCATGATTCTTTCCACGCAGGCGCAGTTCTGGGTGCTGGCGGTGCTGGTGGGAATATTTCAGGGCGGCGTGCAGGCACTGTCCCGTTCTTATTTCACTAAAATCATTCCTGCTGAACAGTCCGGTGAATACTTCGGCCTGATGGATATTTGCGGCAAGGGAGCCTCCTTTTTGGGCACGACTCTGGTCGGCGTGGTTTCCCAGGCCACGGGCGACATCCATTTGGGCGTGGGAGTGATCGCGGTGCTGTTTGCCGTGGGAGCGGTGCTTTTTTGCCTGGCGGTGCGTGTGCCGCCGGAAAAAGCAAAATAGGAGCGCCTTGGTATTGAAATTACAAAACAAGGAGAATTGCTATGAAACTGATGATTGCATCGGATCTGCATGGCTCGGCCGGCTACTGCCGCGCGATGCTGGAGGCGCTGAAACGGGAAGGGAGTGAACGGCTCCTGTTGCTGGGTGATCTGCTGTACCATGGGCCGCGCAATGATCTGCCTAGGGACTATGCACCTAAAGAAGTGATCGCGCTGCTCAACGGTGTGAAGAACCAGTTGCTCTGTGTGCGTGGAAACTGTGAGGCCGAAGTGGATCAGATGGTACTGGATTTCCCGGTGATGGCGGAGTACTGTGTGATCTTCTGGGGTGGACGGACGGTCTATGCTACCCACGGCCACCAGTACCATCGGGGGAACCTGCCGCCGCTGCAGCGCGGCGACATCCTGGTACATGGCCACACCCATGTTCCGGGGTGGGAGTTCTTTGGGAGGGACAACCTATATCTGAATCCCGGTTCGGTTTCGCTCCCCAAAGAGGGGAGTGCTCATAGCTATCTGCTTTTGGATGGAACGGTTGTGCTGTGGAAAAAACTGGACGGCAGCATCTTCCATCAATTGGATCTGGCTGAGTTTTCTGCAAAAATCCATTGACAAACGTTTCTTTCACTGCTATAATATATTAGCCGCTTTGAATGGGCAGAAAGAGGGAGATTTCCCCGCCCCCGACAGCGAGTCCGTAATGAAGGAGTTGAAATTAAATGCAGGCAATTATCGAAGCATGCGGCAAGCAGTACAAGGTCGCCGAGGGCGACGTGGTCTTCATGGAGAAGCTGGGCGCCGAGGCCGAGGAGACCGTCACCTTTGACAAGGTGCTGGCGATTCTGGACGGCGACAAGGCAACCTTCGGCGCTCCCGTGGTGGAGGGTGCGAAGGTCGAGGCCAAGGTCGTGAAGAACGGCAAGGGCAAGAAGATCCGGATCTTCAAGTACAACCCCAAGAAGGGTTATCGCAAGCGTCAGGGTCATCGTCAGCCTTATACCAAGGTTGAGATCGGCACGATCACCGTGGGCTAAAATCCCATGACAACGGTTTCGTTCCACACGGAAGAGGGCGGACGTATCGTGTCCTTTGAAGTCAAAGGGCACAGCGGTTATGCCGAGGCGGGCAGCGATATTGTCTGTGCCGCTGTTACCAGCGCTGTGCGTCTGGTGGAATGCTCCCTCAACGATGTGCTGGGCTTGGGTGCTGCAGTCAACGTTAGTGAGAAGGATGCGAAAATCGGTTTTTATTTGCCGGGCGGACTTTCCGCTTCCGCGGACAATACCTGCCAGACGGTCCTCACGGGCCTGATGGTTTACCTGACAGAACTCCACGATGAGTTCCCTGATAACATTACTGTTTTGGAGGTGTAACGTATCATGTTAAATATTGGTCTTCAGTTCTTTGCCCATAAAAAAGGTATGGGTTCCACCAAGAACGGCCGTGATTCCGAATCCAAGCGTCTGGGCGCTAAACGCGCCGACGGGCAGCACGTTTTGGCCGGCAACATCCTGGTCCGCCAGCGCGGCACCAAGATCCATCCGGGTACCAACGTGGGCATCGGCAAGGACGATACCCTCTTTGCTACCGCTACCGGCGTTGTGCGCTTCGAGCGCCTGGGCAAGGACAGAAAAAAGGTTTCTGTCTATCCTGCGGAAGCCGCTGAATAATTCTTTGGATTCAAAAAGCCCCGGACCGCTTTGGTTCGGGGCTTTTTCGAAGAAGCGGAGTATACGAGACAGCGCATGGCCCACGGCTTTGCGGCGGAAGACACGCGTATATTGTACGGAGTGTATGCGCAAAACAAAAGAAAGAAAAGAAAAAGAAAACGATACAGGAGGTGCCCGACTATGGCAGCAGCGTTTGTAGATAAGGCCCGCATTGCCGTGAAGGCCGGCAAAGGGGGGAATGGTGCGGTGGCGTTCCACCGCGAAAAATACATCGCCGCCGGCGGCCCGGACGGCGGCGACGGCGGCCGCGGCGGTGATGTGATCGTACAGGTGGACGAACATATGTCCACTTTGATGGACTTCCGCTATAAAAGGAAATATGTAGCCGGTGACGGCGGAGACGGGCAGGGCGCCCGCCGCAGCGGGAAAGACGGCCAGTCCCTCGTCATCCGGGTGCCCAAGGGCACGTTGCTGCGGGACGCCGAGACGAATGAAATCATCCATGATATGTCCGATGCCGAGCCGTTTGTGCTGTGCCGCGGCGGCCGCGGCGGTTGGGGCAACTGTCATTTTGCAACGCCTACCCGGCAGGCGCCCCGTTTTGCTAAGGCCGGCATGCCTGGTGAAGAGCACGACGTGGTGCTGGAGCTGAAGCTCCTGGCCGATGTAGGGCTGGTGGGCTTTCCCAATGTGGGCAAATCTACCCTTTTGAGCGTGGTCAGCAAGGCCCATCCCAAAATTGCCAATTATCATTTTACCACGCTGTTTCCCAACTTGGGCGTAGTGTTCGTGGAGGGCGGCGAGTCCTTTGTTATGGCGGATATTCCCGGCATCATTGAGGGCGCCTCGGAAGGCGCGGGTTTGGGCCACGATTTTCTGCGCCATGTGGATCGCTGTCGCCTGCTGGTGCATGTGGTGGATGTGTCCGGCAGCGAGGGCCGTGACCCCGCAGCGGATTTTGGTGCCATCAACGAAGAACTTCGGCAGTACAGTCCGGCACTGGCACAGCGACCCCAAATCGTAGTGGCCAACAAGAGCGACATTATGGCCGATGAGGAGTTGCTGGAGCAGCTGCGCCGACGGGCGGAAGAAGAGGGATATCCCCTGTTTGCCATTTCTGCTGCGGCGCATCAGGGCACGCGCGAGCTGGTGCAGACCATTGCTGCGCGGCTGCAGACACTGCCTCCGGTGCAGACTTATGAAGCCGAATATGTAAAACGCGCGCCGGTTATTGACACTTCCGTCCTGCCGGACATCCGCGTGGAAGACGGCGTGTGGATTGTGGAAGGCCCGTGGCTGGAGCGGCTGATTGCCAATGTCAATTTCAGCGATTATGAAAGCCGGATGTTCTTTGATAAACAGCTTCGGGAGTCCGGCCTGTTTCAGCGCATGGAAGAAATGGGTGTGCAGGACGGCGATCTGGTTCGTATGTACAATCTGGAATTTGAATACCAGCGCTGAGACGGTGCGCTGCGGAGCGGTTGTGCGGCGTGTGCCCGTATGATTTTTCGGCGCAGAACGAAGAAAAGCAAAGCGGCCTTCTGGGCCGCTTTGCTTTTTGTTCGCTGGTTGCCAGGGATTGAGAAACGAAACCTTACTTGATCTTGTTCTCGTAATCCTCGATCATCTTCTTGACCATCTGGCCGCCCACGGAGCCGGCCTCGCGGCTGGTCAGGTGGCCGTTGTAGCCCTGCTTCAGGTCGACGCCGACTTCGTTGGCGGCTTCCATCTTGAACTTGTCCATAGCGGCGCGTGCTTCGGGGATATTGATTTTACTGGTAGACTTAGACATAACTTTGTTCTCCTTCTCATTTCAAAAAGAATTGATTGGGTATCGCAAGCCTATCTTGTGCATCCTTTGGGGAACTTATAAGCATTAAAATTTTCCACTTTTTCCGTTTGTTTCAGTAAAAGCGGCATTTTTGGCAGCAGACAGCGGGGATGGAATTTTCTTGCGCTGTATGGTACAATAATTATCTATGAAACCGGCGCCGGAGCGGTGGTTTCACGATCGAAGATAACATCGGATGTTCTGAAACGGCGGCGGTGTGCGATTCAGCCGGATCAAACAGAAACGATAAAATGGGGAGGTGGAAACCTTGGATAAGCTGGTGGTCGGTATTCTGGCTCATGTGGATGCGGGTAAGACGACGCTTAGTGAGGCGCTGTTGTATCGGACTGGTGCAGTGCGCACACTGGGGCGCGTGGATCATCAGGATGCGTTTTTGGATACGTTTTCCATGGAACGCCAGCGCGGCATCACGATTTTTTCCAAGCAGGCACAATTTCCTCTCCAGGGACGGGAGATTACGCTGCTGGATACGCCGGGACATGTGGATTTTGCTTCGGAAATGGAGCGCACGCTGCAAGTGCTGGACGCTGCGATTCTGGTGATCAGCGGCACGGACGGCGTGCAGGGGCATGCGCAAACGCTGTGGAATCTGCTGCGCCGTCACCGTATTCCGACATTTGTATTTGTCAATAAAATGGACTTGGCTGGAGCGGATCGGGAGAATGTGCTCAGTCAGCTGCGCCGGCGTTTCGGTGAAGGTTGCGTGGATTTTACGCGCGAGGACGATGCGTTTATGGAAGCCGCAGCCACGGCGGAGGAAGGTTTACTGGAGCGGTATCTGGAGCGGGGAGTGCTGACGCCGTTGGACATTGCGGCTGCTGTGGGCCGTGGCACGATAACGCCCTGCTGTTTCGGCGCTGCGCTGTTGCTGGACGGGGTGGATCGTTTCCTGGAGGTGCTTGCGCAGTATGCGCCGTTGCCCCAACGGGGCGAGGCGTTTGGAGCGAAAGTGTTTAAAATCGCTCGGGACAAACAGAACAATCGTTTGACTTATCTGAAGGTTACGGGCGGCTGCCTGCGGGTCAAGGATCTGCTGCACGGGCGCACGGGTGCGTGGCAGGAAAAGGTCAATCAGATCCGCATCTATTCCGGCGCAAAATTCCGGACAGTGGATGAGGCGGAGGCGGGGACAGTCTGCGCTGTCACCGGGTTGAGCCAGACCCGGCCTGGCGACGGCCTGGGAACGGAGCTGTCCTCTGATGCGCCGGTGTTGGAGCCGGTGCTCCACTACCGGCTGTGCCTGCCCGATGGCTGCAGCGCCGTTGCCCTGCTTCCCAAACTGCGCCTGCTGGAGGAAGAGGATCCGATGCTGCGCGTGCTGTGGAAGGAAGCGCTGGGTGAGATCCATATGCATCTGATGGGAGAGGTGCAGCTGGAAGTGCTCCGGGAGTGGATCCTGGAACGGTTCGGGGTGCGGGTGTCCTTTGACCAGGGAAGCATCGTTTACAAAGAGACGATTGCCGCGCCGGTTCTGGGCATCGGGCACTTTGAGCCGCTGCGCCACTATGCCGAAGTGCATCTGCGCATTGAACCGCTGCCCCGGGGCAGCGGCGTGCAGTGCGCAACGGAGTGCCCTCTGGATGTGCTGGATGGGAACTGGCAGCGCCTGGTGTTGACCCATCTGATGGAGAAGCGCCATGTAGGCGTTCTCACCGGCAGCGAACTGACCGATGTACGTTATACGCTGCTGCTGGGCCGCGCACACCTCAAGCATACTGAGGGGGGCGATTTCCGCCAGGCCACCTATCGTGCAGTGCGACAAGGCCTGATGCAGGCGGAAAGCATCCTGCTGGAACCATGGTACGATGTGCGCTTGGAAGTGCCGTTGGAAGCTGTAGGCCGGGCCATGAGCGACCTGCAGCGCATGGGCGGGCGCTTTGATGGCCCGGAATTGTGCGGCGACCGGGCGGTATTGACCGGTGCGGTCAGTGTGGCGTCGGTGCAGGGCTACTGGACCGAAGTAGCTGCGTACACCCGGGGTCTGGGGCATTTGTCCTGTACGCTGCGGGGCTACGAACCCTGCCATAATGCCGGAGAGGTAATCGCTGCAGCGGGGTATGAGGCTGAGCGGGACACGGAGAATCCTGCTGACTCGGTGTTCTGCGCCCACGGTGCCGGGTATACGGTGCCCTGGCAGGAAGTGGCGGAGCACGCGCATATGGATGCAGGGCAGCGCGCACGCCAGGAGCTTGGAACGAAACCGGAGCGCAGTCCGGTTGGCGGCATGGAAGATCAGGAACTGGGTGCGATCTTCGAGCGCACTTATGGCCCCGTGAAAAACCGGGGTATGGATGCCCTGGCGCAAAGCCGGCGCATCACGGCGCGGCCCGTGCTGGACGACGTGGCCTATGTTCAGAAAGACGATGTTCTGATTGTGGACGGCTACAACATCCTGTTTGCCTGGGAAGATCTCAAAAAAATTGCCCTGGAAAATATGGATGCAGCCCGCGCGGCACTGATCCATCTTTTGTGCAATTATCAGGGGATGCGCTGCTGCCGGGTGATCGTAGTGTTTGACGCCTATCGTGTCAAAGGGGGCTCCGGAAAGGCGGAACGGGAAGCTGGGGTGGAGATTGTTTATACCAAAGAAGGGGAAACGGCAGACGCGTATATTGAACGCTTGTCCTATGAACTGGGGCGGACACACCGCGTCAAGGTGGCCACCGGCGACGGCCTGGAGCAGCTGGTGGTGCTGGGCCACGGTGCCCAGCGTCTGACGGCGCGGGAGCTGCGCTGGGAAGTAGAACAGGTCCATGCCCATATTGCTGCATTTTTGCAGCAGGAGAAACCATAGCGCACAGCGCTATGGTTTTTTTATAAAAGGGCTGCGTATCTGCTTATAGGCCGAAAAAAAGATGGACTGCCAGAACGGAGGCCAGGAAAGCCGCTAGGTCAGCGATAAGTGCGGCGGGAATGGTGTAGCGTGTCTTCAGGATACCAGCGGCGCCGTAATAAACGGCTACGGTGTAAAATGTAGTTTCAGAGCTGCCCAGCATCACGGAGGCGATACGGCCGACGGTGCTGTCGGCTCCGTGTTCGGCCATCAGTTCTGCGCCTACCGCCAGCCCGCCGCTGCCGCTTAGGGGGCGGAGGATCATCAGCGGCGTGATTTCCGGCGGGATGCCGACGGCGTTCATCAAGGGGGAGAGCAGGGCTGTCAGACAGTCCAGTGCGCCGGAGGCCCGCAGCATGGAAACACCGGTCAGCAATGCCACCAGAGAGGGGACGATGCGGAAGGTGACATTAAGTCCGTTTTCCGCGCCGCGTACCAGAGCATTGTAAACGTCGATTTTCTGCCCCAGAGCAAATAGCGTGACAAAAGCCAGCAGGCAGGGGATGATGTAAGAGGTCATGCACGATCCCTCCACAGAAACTGGAAAATACGCGCGGCCAGCAGGCCTGCTGCGACCGACAGCACCGAGGAGAACCAGACTGCGGGCAGGATATCAAACGGTTCCGCCGCTCCGCAGGCTGCGCGCACGCCGGCGACTGTGGCGGGGATCAGTTGGATGGAAGCGGTATTGAGCACGATAAAGCGGCACAAACTGTCGGACGCGGTGCCGTTGCAGCCACGCGCCATACGCCGGGCCGCCTGGATGCCCAGGGGTGTGGCTGCATTTCCGATGCCCAGGAGGTTTGCTGAGATATTCGCCGATATGGCTGAAAGCGTTACCGGGTCTGCTGACGCATCGGGAAAAATTTTTCGCAGCAGAGGACGGAAAATGGCTGCCAGCTTATTGGACAGGCCGCTTTGGTCCATGACTTCCAGAACGCCGCTCCACAGGCACAATACACCCAGCAGACTGATCGTCAGTGTGATCGCGTCGTTGGCGCCGGAAAGAGCCGCTGCGCTGACGGCGTCCATGGTGCCGTTGACCATGCCGAACACCACTGAAATTACGATCATTGCTGTGAAAATCCAAGCCATCGCCATTGAAAACCACCTCAAAAAAACATAGTCGCCGCAACGAATTTTATGACAAGTTTCCGTTGACAAAAAAGACCATTTTTGATAAGATAATGCCAATTAAAATCAGGGCTATTTTATGTATGTTTCTGTAGGGAACATGCAATACCTGCAAACCGAGAGAACTTGCCAAAAGGATGAATGCCATGGAAACAAAAAGTAGAAAAGCAGCTGCAGGCAGCCAGACCAAAGCGACAGGCATTGTGCGCAAGGTGGATGAGCTTGGCCGGATTGTGTTGCCGATCGAACTGCGCCGCACGCTGGAGATCAATGAAAAGGATGATCTGGAGATTTATGTGGAGGGCGCGTCCATTATTTTGCGGAAATACCGGCCGACGTGTGTGTTTTGCAATGGCGCCAAAAACATTATCACATATAAAGGAAAAAATATTTGTCCCCGTTGTCTGAAAGGGATTAAAAATTTGGAAATCACCTGAAAAACACCGAACCTGATCCAGTATGGATCGGGTTCGGTGTTTTGGTTTTGCTGGCTTCAGGATACAGTTTCCGCCAGAATCTGATACAGATCCGCGCCGTCCTGCACACGGTAGCGGAATTTGTTTTTGTCCAAAGCGAATACATAGGCGCCGTCCGGAGCGGCATAGAGGGCATAATTGGTATCCTCGTCGGGATAAACTACAATAGCGCCGGGTTCAAATACGGCGTCCTGCTGCAGTATATGGTTAGCCCGGGCCTTTTGCAGTGCGTCTGATGCCTCTGCAGAGAGGGGGAGGGCCGCTTCGGGGGGAACGGGGGCGGCGGCATCGTGCACAAGCGCATAGGAAAAGTTTGGTTTTTCTGCTGAACAGTGCAAGGCTGCAACCATCCTCACAGGTGAATAAAATGAAAACAGGCCTATACCTACAACGGCTACCGCCAGCAATGCCCAATAGCGTTTGTGAACCACGTTGATGGGATCGCTGTGGGTGGGCATATTCGGACCGTCCAGAATATTGTGGTGCGGCTTGTCGTGGGTGGGAAATGCGGCGCGTCTGTCTTCCATGAAAGGGACCTCCTCAGTTTGCGCGGGCGCGGAGCACCGCGTCGTAAAGTACGTTTTTAGCAATGCCAGTACAGTCGGCCGCCTGCCGGACGGCGTCTTTGGTTTTGATGCCTTTGGCCAGCAGTTCCAGGGCCATGGCGACGGCATCCTCCAAGGTCCCTGTGCCGACGGCCTCCTCCGGTGCACCTTCCAGAACCAGCACAAATTCCCCCTTGGGGGCGACGGTCTGGAAATGGGCCAAAGCGCCGCCCAGCGTAGTACGCAGCGTTTGCTCATGCAGCTTGGTCATTTCCCGGGAAAGGGAAACGCGGCGTTCCGCGCCAAAGGTTTCCACCAGATCGTTTAGTGTGCCCAGCAGCTTATGGGGCGCTTCATAAAAAATCATAGTGCGCTGCTCCGCTTTCAGGGAGGCAAGGTGTTCCAGCCGTACGCGGCGGTTGACGGACAGGAACCCTTCGAAGGTGAACCGGCCCGTGGACAGGCCGGACACGGCCAGAGCGGAAATCAGCGCACAGCATCCGGGAATGGACACCACCGGCACGTCGTGTTGGGCGCACAGACGCACAATGTCTTCCCCAGGGTCACTGATGGCGGGTGTTCCGGCGTCGGTCACCAAAGCGCAGCTTTCGCCGGCCAGAAGCCGCTGCAGAATCTGCTCGCCTGCGGAAATGTGGTTGTGCTCATGATAGCTGAGCAGGGGCTTTTTGAGTGCGAAGTGGTTCATCAGCTTCAGGGATACGCGGGTGTCTTCGGCCGCGATAAAATCTGCTTGCTCTAAAGTGGAAAGCGCGCGGGGGGATATGTCGTTTAAGTTACCGATGGGAGTTGCCACCAGATAAAGCGTTCCGCTCATAGTGCACCTGCCTTTCTGTCCTGTCTGAAATTGATGCGATCCATTTCTTCGCTTTCCCTGCCGTCGGAAGCAAATATTACCAGGGGCGGTTCGTAAACCAAGCCCGGCCGGCCGCCGCGCCGGCCCTCCACCAAAACAAGGATCGGAGGCTGACCGGCTGTTTTTTCCACGAAACGGATGCGCTTTGGTTCAATTCCGCTCTGGCGCAGGGCGCAGAACAGGTCGGCCAGCCGTTCCGGTCGGAAAATGAGGGAAAAAGTACCGCCCCATTTTAACAGGTATGCCGCTGCGGCGCATACGTCTTCGATGGTACAGGTGGACTCTTCCCGTGCTGCCTGGCGCAGGGCATCCGAGGCTTTTCCGCCGCAGCCCTGGCGGAAATAAGGGGGGTTTGACACTACCAAATCGGTTTCCCCGGCGGGAAGGACGCTCCGCAGTGCGCGCAGGTCTGTGTGGTGCAGCGTCATTTTTTTCTGTAAGCCATTTTCCTCGATATTGCGCCGGGCCATGGCCACAGCCTGCGCTTGCAGTTCAACGCAGCACACGCTCAGCTCCGGGCAGCGATTCAGCAGCAGCAGGCCCAGCAAACCGATGCCGGCGCCCAGATCGCATACCCGCATCCCCTTTTTGGGATGGATGAAGTCTGCCAGCAGGAAAGAATCCGTGCCGGGCTTGACCACGTTGTCGGAAAAATACAGCCGGTAACGGCTGGGGTGCAGGGTATCGCAGTATTCCATGAATGTCTCCTTCCAAAAGGATCGAATTTTCTTCAGTATAGCAAATCTTGCACAAAAAAACAATGCCGCAGGCAAAAGCCTGCGGCATTGTGGCTGATCAAATAAAATTAGTCAGCGGGATGAATTGCATCGTTGGGGCAGGAATCGCAGCAAGCGCCGCAGTCCATGCAGGTGTCGGCGTTGATCTCGAAATGCTCATCGCCCTGGGAGATTGCACCGGCGGGGCAAGCGTCAACGCAAGCGCCGCAGCTGATGCAGGAATCATTGATTGCGTATGCCATAGTAGGTTACCTCCATACAAATTAGTAACTCCCATTATAATCAGAAAAATAAAAAATGCAAGTGCAATCGAAAAGAAAATGAATAAAAATTAAAAAAGTGGGACATAAAGGCGCCTTATGTTGGAAAAAGAAGAAAAAAGATGTGAGAACCGATGGAGGAACATTGAAAAAGACGTTGCGCGGCAAGGGAAATATAGACGAGCAAAAAATAGTCAGGGAAAGTCAAAAAAGGTGTTGACATTTCGAAAAGCTGTGCTATACTATACTCAGAAAGTCAAAGAAAGTCAAAGTCAAATGAGAGCGAATGAAAGAGCCGGTGGCATGGCGCTGCCGTGAAATAGAAGGAGGCGTGTTATCAAGTGGGGATTTCAGATTTGATTGCTTGCTTTATCCAGGATGCACTGGATGAGACGGACGGCGGCGTGGTGGAACTGCAGCGCGGCGATTTGGCGCAGCGTTTCAATTGTGTGCCCAGCCAGATTAACTATGTGATGTCCACCCGATTTTCTCCGGAGCATGGCTACATTGTGGAAAGCCGCCGCGGCGGCAACGGTTATATTCGGATCACGCGGGTGCGGACCGACCGCAAAACGCTTTTGATGCAGGTCATCAATTCCATTGGCGACACGCTGGATTTCCAAAGTGCCAAAGCGATTACCGGCAATTTGGCTGACAGCGGCGCCGTTGAAACGGGCGTTGCCAGGGTTTTGCTGGCGGCCATCAGTGAAAGCGCGCTGCACGATGTGCCGAGGGAGCTGCGCAATGCCGTGCGCGCAAGTATTTTCAAACAGGTTATGATCCATGCAATTTAGTTCTGCATAGAGGCAGAAACGGTAATGGAATTCATTGAATTTGTGAAAAGGCTGAAGGAGGATTCATGATTATGAAATGCGAACATTGTGGTAAGAATGAAGCTACGTTCTATTATAAGAGCAATATCAACGGTAATGTGACTGAACATCATTTGTGCAGCGACTGCGCCCGGGAATTGGGATACGCGGACGGCATGGAAAAGAGCTTCAGCAGTTTTGGCCGGGGGCTGTTCGGCGGCTTTGACGATTTTTTCACGCCTATGCCTGCGCTGGCCGGCCATTTCTTCGAGCCTTTTGAGGAAATGAACCGGAGCTTTGCCCGTATGTTCCCTGCGCTGACGTCCGGCGGGGCGGAAACGGCCTCCGCCGAAAGCGCGGGTGCGGCGCAGAGTACCGCGCCGGTGCCGGGCAATGATCTGGTCAGCGACGCCGAGCATCGGCAGTTGGATCACGAACGCCGGCTGAATGCCCTGCGCGCAGAACTGCAGCAGGCCATCGCCGCGGAAAATTTCGAGCATGCCGCGCAGTTGCGCGATCAGATTCACGGCATGGAAAAAGAAGGATAAATCACAATCCGCCCCTGCGCCGTATGACGCGGGGGTGGCTCGAAAAGACCAATTTTAAGGAGGTCAATTAAAATGGATGAAAACAGATTTTCCCCTCGTGCCCAGCGGGCGCTGGAGCTGGCGGAGCGTTCCGCCGGTGATTTGGGGCACAGCTATATCGGTACCGAGCATCTGTTGCTGGGTCTTCTGCGGGAAGAGGAGGGCATCGCCCGCCGTGTTTTGGAAGAGCAGGGCCTGACGGAGAGCATGGTGCAGAAAATTTTGATCAACAGTGTGGGCCGCGGTATACCGGGGACCAAGCCCACCCAGGGGCTGACGCCCCGGGCCAAGCGGGCCATTGAAAGCGCTGTGGAAGAATCCATGCGCGGCGGTTTCAGTTATGTGGGCACAGAGCACCTGTTGGTGGGTTTGCTGCGGGACGGCCGCAGCATGGGTGTGCGGATCCTGCGCGCGGCGGGCCTGAGTCCGCAGGCTGTATTTGAAAGTGTGCGGCATAAACTGCAGGAGGCTCCTACGGGCCAGCAGACCGTGCGCGCCGGGGAAGCGAAAGAGGAGAGCGGCGATAATGTGCTCCAGGAGTTCACCCGGGATCTTACGGCCGCCGCCCGCAGCGGGAAGCTGGATCCGGTCATCGGCCGGGATGAGGAAATCCAGCGTGTAATCCAGATCCTGTCCCGCCGCACCAAGAACAACCCTGTGCTCATCGGCGAGCCGGGCGTGGGCAAGACGGCCGTGGCTGAGGGCCTGGCCCAGCGGATTGCGGCGGCCGATGTACCTGAGGAATTACTGAATAAACAGGTGCTGTCGCTGGATCTGTCCGGCATGGTGGCCGGTACCAAGTACCGCGGCGAATTCGAAGAGCGTATCAAAAAAGCGCTGGACGAGGTGAAGAAGAACGGCAGAATCATCCTTTTTATCGATGAGCTGCACACCATTGTGGGTGCCGGCAGCGCCGAGGGCGCTATGGATGCTGCCAATATCATCAAACCCGCCCTGGGCCGCGGTGAGATCCGTGTGATTGGCGCCACGACGCTGAACGAATACCGGAAGTATATTGAAAAGGATGCCGCGCTGGAGCGGCGCTTCCAGCCAGTTACGGTGGGCGAGCCATCTCCGGAAGCCTGTCTGGATATTCTGAAAGGGCTGCGGGACAAGTACGAGGCCCATCATCGCCTGAGCATCACCGATGGGGCGTTGCAGGCAGCCGTTGATCTGTCCCGCCGCTATATCAACGACCGTTTTCTGCCTGACAAAGCCATCGATCTGATGGATGAGGCTGCCAGCCGGGTGCGGATGAAGAACGAGAAATCCTCGCCCGATCTCAAGGCGCTGGAGGAGAAGCTCTCCGCCCTGCGCCGGGAGAAGGAAGAGGCCGTGGCCGCACAGGACTTTGAAAAAGCTGCGCAGATCCGTGACATCGAGCAGGATTATGAAAAGCAGATGGAGATTGAGCGGGACAACTGGCACAAGAAGGTGGCCGCGGAGCACGGCGAGGTGACCGAAGAGGACATCGCCGCCGTGGTGGCTGAGTGGACCGGCGTGCCGGTCACCCGTTTAACGGAGGACGAGGGCCAGAAACTGCTGCACATGGAGGAAACCCTGCACAAGCGTGTGGTTGGGCAGGATGAGGCCGTGAAGGCCATTGCCCGGGCCATCCGCCGTGGCCGCGTGGGACTGAAAGATCCTAAGCGCCCTATCGGTTCGTTCCTGTTTCTTGGGCCGACGGGTGTGGGTAAAACCGAGTTGTGCAAGGCACTGGCCGAAGCCATGTTCGGTGATGAAAACGCCATGGTGCGTCTTGACATGTCCGAGTATATGGAGCGGCACACCGTTTCCCGCCTGATCGGCTCGCCTCCCGGTTATGTGGGCCATGAAGAGGGCGGACAATTGACGGAAAAGGTCCGTCGCCGCCCCTACAGCGTAGTGCTGTTCGATGAGATCGAAAAGGCTCACGAGGACGTGTGGAACCTGCTGCTGCAGATTATGGACGACGGCGAACTGACCGACTCGCAGGGGCGCCGGGTAGATTTCCGCAACACGGTGATCGTTATGACCTCCAATGTGGGGGCAAAAAACATCACCGCCCAGGGGAAGCGGCTGGGCTTTGCTGATACAGACGCCGAGAACACCCAGGATGGAGAGAAATCCTTTGAGGCGGTCAAGGATGCCGTTATGGCCGAATTGAAGCGCACTTTCCGTCCCGAGTTTCTGAACCGGATTGATGAAACCATCATCTTCCATCCTCTGAATGCGCAGGATATCGCGGAAATTGCCCGCAAGCTGCTGGCCGTTACAGCCAGGCGCGTAGAGGGTTTGGGTATTTCCATGGAAGTGGACGATGCGGCGGTGGAGTTGGTGGCGAAGGAAGGCTTTGACCCCGTTTACGGTGCCCGTCCCCTGCGCAGGGCCATCCAGAGCAATGTGGAAGATGCTGTGGCCGAGGCGTTGCTTCAGGGCGAAGTCAAGGAGGGCGACCACATCTGTGCCACGGCCCAGGACGGCAGAATTGCCATTATCCGCAAAGCTGAAGTTGCCGCGGAGAGCAGCGATGCTCCGACGGAGAACAGCAATGCTTGAGCGTTAAACAATACCCGTAAGGCAACCCCTTTTGGAGCCGCCGGGAACAGTTGATTCCCGGCGGCTTTTTCGTTTTCTCCGGCGCCGCTGTGCCAGGGGCGGCACAAAAATGCGGCAGATGCTTGTAATTTTGCCCGTTTTCCCGTATACTACAAGACAATGAAGGAAAAAACCGATGGATACAGAAAGCGAGGAACAACAGTGAAAATTGACTTTAACGCCGGAGGATTCGGCGGCAGCCCGTTTGGTGCGGGCGGACCTTTTGGCGGTTTTGATTTCGGCGGTGCGTCGGCTCCGCAGGAGGACTACCAACCCCAGAAGAGCAAAAAGAGAGCTGCCAAGCCCATCCAGTCTCCGGTGCGGCGTATGCTGACCAATTTGCTGGTGACGGTTGTGTTCGGATTGATTTATTTTTATGTGGTATTGCCTCCGATCAACCTGAAAGCGCCGGAATTTTATTCGTTCGTATTCCTGCTCTGCGCGGTTTACTGTATCTGCGCTGTGATGACCACAGGCTTTCAGGGGGACGGGGCCAAAGGATATTTCAACTTTGTGCGTAAACAGTGCCGCATCCCGTTTTATATCGTGGCTGCGCTGATTGCGATTGCGCTGGTGGGAGGCGTCCTCTCTTCCGTGATCCTGCGGGCGGATGCCTACCAGAAGCTGCTGCCCATTGAAACGGGGAATTTTGCCGAAGAAGTGGATCAGCTGAGCTTCGATGAGATCCCTGTGCTGGATCGCGACAGCGCCACCCGTCTGGGTACCCGGAAGCTGGGTGAACTGAGCGACATGGTCAGCCAGTTTGAAGTGGAGGACGACTATACCCAGATCAATTACCAGGGAAAACCCGTCCGCGTTACAGGTCTGATGTACGGCGATATTATCAAGTGGTTCAACAATCGGGCCGAAGGTCTTCCGGCGTATTTGATTATCGATATGACAACGCAGGAAGTGACGGTGCAGCGCCTGGAAGAGGGCATCAAATACACCACAGCCGAACACTTCAACCGTAATCTGGTGCGCCATCTGCGCTTCCAGTATCCTACCTATATGTTTGCCACGCCTTATTTTGAGATTGACGAATCCGGCGCGCCTTATTGGGTCTGCGCGCGGATGGATAAAACCATCGGCCTGTTCGGCGGTGTGGATGTAAAAGGCGCGGTGCTGGTAAATGCCGTCACTGGTGAGTGCGTGTACTACGATGTGGAGGATATCCCCAGCTGGGTGGATCACGTCTACAGTGCGGATCTTATTTTACAGCAGTACGATTATTATGGCCGCTATCATAACGGTTTCATCAACTCCGTGCTGGGCCAGCGGGATGTAACGGTGACCACTCAGGGCTACAACTATATTGCCCAGGATGGGGATGTGTATATGTACAGCGGCGTCACTTCTGCGGGGACGGACGCCTCGAACGTGGGCTTTATTCTCAGCAACCAGCGCACGAAGGAAACGCACTACTATCCCTGTGCCGGCGCGGACGAATATTCTGCCATGTCCAGCGCCGAAGGCATTCTGCAGCAGATGCGCTATACGGCCACATTCCCGCTGCTGCTCAATATCTCCGGCGAGCCAACCTATTTTATGGCCATGAAGGACAACGCCGGACTCGTTAAGCAGTACGCCATGGTCAATGTGCAGGAGTATCAGATCGTGGCCACGGGAACCACGCCGGAAGCGGCAGAGAGCGCTTATCTGCAGCTGCTCATGGAGAGCGGCACGATTACGGCTGACGACGGTCAGGCGCTGATCGAAAAGACGCAGGCCGAAGGCACTCTCGCAGAGATCCGCACGGCGGTTCTGGAGGGGAACACCTATTACTTCCTGCGGTTGGAAGGAGAGGACGTTTTCTATAGCATTTCTGCCGCACAGTGCTCCGATGTGGTGATTATGAACGTGGGCGACGCGGTCACCATCAGTTACGCTCCGGCGGAGACTGGATCGATCCTGGACGCATACAGTGTTGCCTGGACCGATAAACCGTCCGGCAGCGCCTGGCAGGCGCCGCAGCAGGACGTGGCAGAAGCTGCGCCTGCGGGAGAAACAGAGGAAACGGAACCGGTGCTTTGAGAGAACGGCCCGCCCCAAAAGGCTGCTGAGGGGCGGGCCGCTGTAAAGAAGCGAAAATAAGAAAAAAGGCATGGTACCATGCCTTTTCCGTTCCCGTACGGGAACGGAATGAGCATTGCGCCGCCGAAGTACAAAAGAGAAGGCGGACCGGGCACCATAAAAGCTGCGGGAGGGGGAGAAGCATGGAGATTAATTATCAGAAAATGCTGGAAACTATCATGGACGCACTGAATTATGCGACGTTGGTAGATGAGAACTGCAGGATTATTTACATGAGCCGCAATTACTATGAAGGCGTTTATGGCCTGAGCCGTGACGATATCATCGGCCGGCATATCTGCGATATTGTCCCGGATTCTCGTATTCCAGCCATTCTGAAAAACGGGCGTGCCAGTCTGGGGGAATATTACTATTTCCAGAACACTCGGGAGAATACGTTTGCCAATCGGTTTCCGCTGTATGTGGATGGGGAATTGAAGGGCCTTTTTGCTGAAGCGGTGATTTACAGCTTTGACGATGTAGTTCACATGAATGAGCTGGTTCATGCACTGAAACGGGAAAACCGCATTTTGAAAAAAGAACTGCTCAACATTCAGAAGCACAGGCACGGCCTGGAGAGTATTGTGGGAAAATCGGAGGCGTTGCAGAATACAAAAAAACTGATTTCCAAGTTTGCCAATTCCAATCTGAGTATTTTGATCACCGGGGAAACCGGAACGGGAAAAGAGCTGTATGCCAATGCCATTCACTATATGAGCAACCGCTGCAATATGCCCTATGTCAAAATCAACTGCGCCGCCATTCCTGGGGAACTGTTGGAATCGGAGCTGTTCGGCTATGAAAAGGGAGCGTTTACAGGTGCTTCGGAAAAGGGAAAGATCGGAAAATTTGAATATGCCAACGGCGGCACGATTCTGTTGGATGAGATCGGAGAGATGCCGCTGTTTCTGTAGTCCAAACTACTGCGTGTGCTGCAGGACAAGTGCGTGGAGCGCGTGGGCGGCGTCAAGCCGATTCCGCTGGATATGCGGGTAATCTGCAGTACGAACCAGAATCTGGAAGAGGCAGTGCGGCAGGGGCGTTTTCGAAGCGATTTGTATTACCGTATCAATACGGTGGAGATCAAGGTGCCGCCGCTGCGCCAGCGGATGGAGGATATTGCGCCCCTGTGCGAACATATCATTGCGCAGGTCAACGAAGAGAACGGTGTGTTTGTCACCGGTATCCAACAGCAGGCGCTGCGTCTGCTGGAAGAATACCAGTGGGAAGGGAATGTAAGGGAACTGGAGCATGTGCTGCAGAGGGCCTGTGTGGCCGCCGGTGCGGGGGAACTGACAATTCGGGATTTTGATTTTTTGCTGGAGCGTATCTTTCGGCATTCCGCGGCGGAACAGGAGCCGGGCGCTGTAGAGAATTTGGCGGAAAAGACGGCGAAAACGGAGCGGGAGGAAATTATAAAAGCGCTGGTGCAGACCAATGGCAATAAAAGCAAAACAGCCAAGATCCTGGGTATCGACCGCACGGTGCTGTATTCTAAAATCAGGAAATATAACCTTAAAATTTGAGCTTACACTGTAGTGTTTTGCTGCAAAGAAGCCTGCGGCGATGTCGTTTTGGACATCGCCGCAGGCTTCTTTTTTGTGAAGGAATGGCCTCTCTTTCGGACGGCCGATTTGAGATTTTTCTACAGGGGCAGGGACTTCCGGAGATATGAGCTGTTCAGGGGAGGTGCATGGCACGCCATTTGCAGGAAAGAGGCAGACACGAGAAAGGAGGATGTTCATGGGGCTTTATCAGGAAGAATATCGGCGCAAATGCTGCACGGCGGAAGCCATTGCAGAAAGAATTGAAAGCGGGGCGGTCTGCGCCAGCGGCACATGCCTCAGCGAACCGTGTTCCATTACGCAGGCGCTGGGGGCGGCCTTGCGGAATGGGACGCGGACGGGGATCGTACATCATCAGACCATGTCGGTTTTTCCATCGCCTTTTTTTGACGACACACTGCAGGGCAAATACTCTGCCGTGTCCTGGTTTTCCACAGCTTATGGCCGGGCTGCTTTCGAAAAAGACTGCGCGGATGTTATGCCGGTTTATTATCGAGATGTCCCGGGACAATATAGGCAATTTATTGATCTGGATGTTTTTTATGCGACGGTTTCGCCCATGGACCGTCACGGTTATTTCAGTTTTGGCACCACCGCGGCGGAGTGCCAGGCGCTGGCGGAACAGGCAAAACATATTTTTCTGGAAGTGAATCCCAATATGCCGCGCACCTTCGGCGAGCAGCAGATTCATATTTCGCAGGTAGAAGCGCTTTGCGAAACCGACGTTCCGCTGCAGGAGGTGGCCCCGGCGGAGATCGACGAAATCAGCCGCTGTATTGGCGGTCGGATCGCCGAAAAGGTGCCGAACGGCGCGACGATTCAGTTGGGGATCGGTGCGATCCCCGCCGCCGTGGGGCTATGCCTGCGGGATAAACGCGACCTGGGTATCCACACCGAGCTGTTTTCTGACGCCATGGTGGAGCTGATCGAATGCGGTGCGGTGACGAACCAACGCAAGACTCTGCATAAAGGAAAGAGCGTGACTACGCTGGCCTATGGCACCAGGCGCGTATATGACTATCTGAATGACAACACGGGCGTTGCATTTTATCCAGTAGACTATGTCAACGATCCCCGCGTCATTGCACAAAACGATAACTTTATCTCAGTCAATGCCTGCCTGGAGGTAGATCTTTGGGGACAGGTAGCGGCGGAATCTATTGGCAGCCGCCACTTTTCGGGCACAGGCGGCCAGGTGGATTTTGTGCGCGGTGCCCGGGAGTCCCGGGGCGGAAAATCTTTTATCGCCATGCCGTCCACCGCAAAAAACGGTGCGCTCAGTCGGATTCGGCCAGGTTTATCATCCAACGCTATTGTCACCACCAGCAAAAACGATGTGGATTACATTGTTACGGAATACGGCGCTGCGCGGCTGCGCGGCGCTACAGTAAGGGCACGGGCGGAAGCGCTGATTGGTATTGCCCATCCGAACTTCCGGGAGGAGCTGCGATACGAGGCAAAGAAACTGCATCTGGTATGAAAACGGCATATGACCATAGTTTTGGTGGTTGGCTGTTTTAAAAGAAAGAAGGAGGGTATTTATGGAACTGAAAGAATATTTGGTCGGCGATGTGCGCGACAGTGTGCGCTACATTGAGAAAATGTCCCGTGGGGGGCTGAGCAAGCTGCCGCCGTTGATTATCACCTGCGCTATCACAGGCGGCCTGCATGGGAAGGAGGCAAACCCCAATTTGCCGGAGGCTCCGGAGGAACAGGTCCGGGAGGCGTATGATGCGTATAATGCCGGTGCCAGCATGGTTCATATTCACCGGCGCAATCCGGAAAATCCCATGCAGATGTCTTGGAAGTGGGAAGAATTTGCCGAGATCAATACCATGGTACGTGCCAAATGTCCGGATCTGATTATTAACAATACTTGTCTGGGCGGCCGAATGCTGAATGAAGAAACTGGCACAATAGGAGACCGGATGTTGGCTTCCATTCCGGCAAAACCGGAAGTAGCCAGCTTGGATATTCATTGTTTCTGCGAAGATATGCCCATGAAAGCAAGAAAAGCGCCGCTGTTTGGACGGGATGAGGACGCCATTTTAAAGTTTCACTATTCGATCTCGCCAGACACTGCCAAATATGTGGCGCAGTTGATGGACGAGCAGGGGATCAAGCCAGAGTTTGAAATGTTTGATATCGCTGATGTCAAGTACCTGAATCGGTTGGCGAAGGACGGCACCGCGAAAACGCCGTATTGGGTATCCATGCTGTTTAATGGCAATGGTACAATTCCGACACCGGACATGATGCTGGCGGCTACGCGGGCGCTTCCTGATAACAGTTTGCTGAACGTAATCGGTATCGGCGCGGCACAGTTCCCAATGCTGGCGATGGCGATGATTCTGGGGCATCACGTGCGTGTGGGGTTGGAAGATAACGTGTTTTATGCGCCCCGTGAACTAGCACAGGGCAATGGGCAGATGGTAGAACGTGTGGTGCGCTTGGCGCGAGAATTGGGGCGGCCCATCGCGACGCCGGAACAGGCACGCAAAATGATGGGATTGGGTGCGCCGAGGGCGTATTGAGCGTTGTTTTTTCCGCATACATGTTCAGAAGGGAGAGAGAATCATGAAATCAACAACGAAGCGAAGCATGACAGACCGGTTTGTGGACGGGTGCTACCGCTGGATGCCAAATTCCATTGTTTTGGTATTTCTGCTGACAGTTTTGGTGGCTGTGCTGGCCGTCATTTTCTGCGGATCGCCGCTGGTGACATCCACCGAAACGAAAACGAGTTTGATCGACGCCTGGAACGGCGGGTTTTGGTCTCTGCTGTCCTTTGCTATGCAGATGTCGCTGGTTATGTTGACCGGTTATATTCTGGCCAGCGCGCCGGTGGTCAAGCGGGGGCTGACCAAACTGGCCAGCATACCCAATACCACGGCCGGCGCCATGCTGCTGTGCGGCATTGCTACCTGCATCGTCTGGTGGGTACACTGGGGTCTCGGTATGATGGGCTCTATCGTACTGGGCCGTCTGCTGGCTGCGCAGGGCAAGAAAAAGGGGTATAAACTGGATGTACCCTGGCTGGTGGCCTATCTCTGGGGCGTTGAATGTGCCGGCGTGGGTATTTCGCAGGCGGCACCGCTGTACGGCGCTACGCCGGGTTATCTCCAGGGGCTGGTAGTGGATGACGCGGTACGGGCGCTGATTCCTGATGTGATCCCGTTGGCCGATACGGTAGTAAACCCGCTGATCATTGGGCAGAACATTGGGCTGTTCATCATCATCACACTGGTTGCCCGGTTGATCATGCCGAAAAAGGAAGAACGCATCCTGGAGGTAAGCGACGCCTTTGCAGAGGAAATTTTAACTGTGGAGGCCATTGAAAAGCCGGATCGTTCTTCACCTGCGGCCTGGATCAACAGCAGCCCTCTGCTGAACATTATCATCGGTGGTGCGGGACTGATCTGGGGTATCCGTCTGATTGCAACCAGCGGCATCGTCAACATTTCGCTCAACAATTTTAACTTTATCATGTTGATGCTCTGTGTGCTGCTTTGCTGGACGCCCAATGTCCTTGGAAAGTGCTGTGCGGACGCTATTGGAAATATTTGGGGCGTTGTCATTCAGTTCCCGTTCTATGCGGGTATTTTCGGGCTGATCACACAGACCGGACTGAATGAAGTCATTGTTCATTTCTTCACCAGTATCAGCAGCCAGGAAACGTTCCCGTTGATTGCCTATATCTATTCCGGTCTGCTGAATCTGGTGGTGCCGTCAGGAGGCTCCAAGTTCATCATCGAGGCGCCGTATATTATGGAGGTGTGCACGGAGCTTGATGTTTCCATCGCCCGTATCATTGATGCGTATAACTTTGCGGATCTGAATACCAATATTATTCAGCCTTTCTGGGGACTTGCTTTCCTGGCGATGTTCCGCATCGATTTCAAACAGATTATCCCGTATACGGCCATTATTGCGCTGGCGGTTTTCATCTTCAACATGCTTTTCATCGGATTCCTTTATTGAGACGTTTCCTGCTTATGCAGACGCTGCGGTTTCCGCTGCATTCACCCCCCTGAAGTGCATGGCTGCCGTGTGCGCAGGCATATGCAAAACACAGTGGAAGCATCCGCCAAAGCCTTGGGCTTCGGCGGATGCTTCCACTGCGTTTTACGAAAGGAGGAGAGGGGATGGAAACCGAATGAAAAAATGCGCGGGCGATTCAGCGCGGTTCTGTGGGTACGGTAGCGGCGTTTTTTTCCGAAGTATTCCTGTCGTTGCTCGATAGGGAGAAGGAAACCGCTCCGCCTTCTTTCAGTGCAGGATCCAGATAAGAAACGGAATAAGCCCATTCGCCGGGGTGTTTGTCATCCGGTGTTATGACCACGCGCAGCGTGGTGTCACCATCCGTATCTTCATAAGTATAAGTGCCGTCCCGTTCCAATGCGTCAGTGATATCCAGTGCTTCCTGACCAACATAAAGAAAGATTCGTCCATTTTCCTGTGTTACACGGACGTCGGCGCCGTATGTCACGATGGTAGTGCCTTCTTCGGTTTCCATTACGTCTTTATATTCGTTGATTTGGAAAGCCTGGGCAATATGCAGTTCAATGGCCTGGGCCAGCGCTCCGTCCGTGGCGGCATTGGCGGCGCCGGCACAGACACACAGCGATGCCATAACGGCGGCAGCGGTCAACAGGGCGCGGCGGGGCCGGCGGAATCGTGCTGCAGTGTTTTTTTTCTCTTCACTCATGGCTAAAACCTCCTGAATACTCTTTTCGGAAGCGTGAAGCGCTGAAAAGGTATCCTGAAATAATTTACGTTCGATCATGGCTTCATACCTCCTTCAACGTCTGTTTTGCGGGAAAGGACTCTTCAGTCAGTTCCCGTTTCAGTTTTTGCCGCGCCCGCATCAGGCGGGAGCGGATCGTGGTTGGTTTGACGGAGAGGATGCAGGCGATTTCCTCGGTGGTCATCTCTTCGTAGTAAAAGAGATAGATGACCATGCGGTCGTTGCGCGGAAGGTGCATGACGGCGTCAAACAGTTCACGCTGGGCGGTGTTGTCGAAGGCGGGGGCATCCCAGTCCTCATTCAGGGAAAAGATATGCCTGCGCCATGCACCGCGCAGGATCTTGCGGCTTTCGTTGATTGCCACACGGATCAGCCAGTTGCGCATGTGCGCTTCGCTTTCAAAGGCTGTGTCGCGTTCCAGTAGGCGCAGCAGCGCAGTTTGCATCACGTCTTCTGCATCCGCGCGATTTTTCAGGGCCTGATAGGCCACGCGATAAAGCGTATCGGCGTACCGACGCGCGGCAGGTTCGAAGGATTCCCGGTCCGTGGAAGCTCACCTCCTCAGGGTTTGCGGTATGGGGGAAAGATATCTTTCGTAAGGAATATCCATCAGCCGGACGGATTGTTGCACCAGGCAAAACTTTTTTTCAGCCTGGCGAAAAAGAGAGCCCGTCCCCGCAGGTATACTTTTTCGGCCGCCGGCATAGGGTATCTCAGCGATTGAATTGCGGGAAAAGGAGAAATGCGTGTCATGAAAATCTTGTTTTTGCGGCATAAATATGTAACGCTGCTGGCGGGAGCGGCGCTCTCAGTAGCAGTATTTGCAGCAGCGGCCATGCCCGCAGCGGTCAGCGCTTCCACGACGGAACGGCAGTTGCCCATCTATTGCGTAAACCGGGATCAGAAAGTGTGCGCGATCAGCTTTGACGCGGCCTGGGGCGACGCTTCCACCCAGAGCCTGGTGGATATTTTGAATCAGTACAATGTGAAGGCTACCTTTTTTGTGATTGGAAACTGGGCCGAACAGTATCCGGAGGATGTAAAAATGCTCAAAGAAAATGGGATGGAAGTCATGAACCACTCCAGCGCCCATGGGCATATGAACCAGATGAGCAGCGAGGAGATTATTGCAGACATCAAGAAATGTAATGATCAGATTGAGGCTTTGACCGGGGAATGTCCTACGCTGTTCCGTGCGCCGTACGGGGAATATGACGACCATGTGATTGCCGCCGTCCGCTCCATCGGTATGGAGCCGATCCAGTGGGATGTAGATAGTCTGGACTGGAAAGAGATCTCCGCCGGCGAGATTTATGAGCGGGTAACATCCCGGGTTAAGCCGGGCAGTATTATTTTGTTCCATAATGCGGGGCTGAATACCCCGGAGGCTTTGCCGGATATTCTGGAATACCTGATTGGGGAGGGGTATGAAGTGGTACCCGTCAGCCAGATCCTGCTGGATGGGGAGTACACCATCGACCACGAGGGACGCCAGTGGGCTGCGGAGTAAGCAAAGCATCAGACCTGCCGGCCGCAGGAACTGGCGCGGATCGGCCCGACGGATGAACTGGATAAAAAAACTGGTATCGGAATTCCGATACCAGTTTTTGCTGTGTGGATTACTGCAGCGCGATCTTCGGCGTGCGGTGGATAATTTCGTGACGCTTAGGACCGGTGGAAAACAGTTTGATGGGCACCCCAAGCTCCTGTTCGATAAAGTCCACATAAATCAAGGCTTCTTTGGGAAGCTTCTCCTCGTCGGTAATGCCGCGGATATCGCTCTTCCAGCCGGGCAACACGGTATAAATCGGTCTGGCGTCCTTAAGCAGCCGGGTCACCGGGAAATCTTTCACGATCCGGCCGTTGATCTCGTAGCCGGTACATACTTTGATCTCATCAAGATAGCCCAAAACATCCAGACAGGTCAGGCATACCTCGGTAGCGCCCTGCATTTCCACGCCGTAGCGGGTCGCCACAGCGTCAAACCAGCCCACGCGGCGGGGGCGGCCCGTGGTGGCGCCGAATTCGCCCTTGTCGCCGCCGCGTTTGCGCAGCTCGTCGGCTTCCTCGCCAAAGATTTCCGAAACGAAGTCGCCGCCGCCGACAGAGGAAGAATAAGCTTTGGTCACAGCCACGATATCCTCAATGTAGCGGGGCGGGATGCCTGCGCCGATGCATCCGTAACCTGCCAGGGTGTTGGAGGAAGTGGTCATGGGATAGATGCCGAAATCGGGATCTTTCATGGTACCCAACTGGCCTTCCAGCAGAACTGTTTTGCCTTCCCGCAAAGCGGTGTGGACAAAACGCGCTGCGTCGCCGACATAGGGACGGATCAATTCACGCTGCTGAACCATTTCATCATACAGTGCCTGAGGATCCAGAGGATCTTTGTGATAGAGATGGACAAACAGCGCATTTTTCAGCTGGCAGACTTTTTCCAGGCGTTCGCGCAGCACATCGTCGTCAAAAAGTTCGTTCACCTGAATGCCGATTTTGGATACCTTGTCGGCATAAAACGGCGCAATACCGGATTTGGTGGAGCCGTATGCCTTGCCGGCCAGGCGGTCTTCCTCATAGGTATCCAGCAAAACGTGGTATGGCATCAGCACATGAGCACGATCGGAAACGATGAGCTTGGGGGCGCTTACGCCGCCGTCAAGCAGCATCTGCAGCTCTGCTACCAGCTTGCGGATGTCCAGCGCAACGCCGTTGCCGATGATATTGGTAATATTGGGGTAAAACACACCCGAAGGGAGGGTGTGCAGCGCGAAACGGCCATAGTCGTTGATGATGGTATGGCCTGCGTTGGCTCCGCCCTGGAAGCGGATGACCACATCCGCCTGCTCGGCAAACATATCGGTGATCTTGCCTTTTCCTTCGTCGCCCCAGTTGGCGCCTACAATCGCTTTTACCATAGTTTTAATTCCTTCCTGCACGGGGTTTTGCACGTTCTGCCCTATCCCGCACGATTACGCTTTGATTATACAATACTTTTTTCCGCATTGCAAGGGTTATCTGCGGGCCAGAGCGGGCCGGCTGCATCGGTTTCGCTGTCGGAAAAGGGCAGCAGGAAGGTGGGGCAGCCCTCAAATCCCGGGGCGATGGCCCAGGGTTGGTAAAAGAAATGGAATCCTTTTTCGCTCAGGTAGAAATTGCGCAGATTGAGATTGCGGCGCAGGCGGCGGGAAAAATCCGGATGGTATACAGCCAGGGAGGATTCCTGCTGGCGGCGGCATTGTTCCCGGGCTGCTGCCAGGCACAGCGCGCGCACGCGTGTTCCGCGCCGGAAACATTCGGAAGCGGTGATGGGATAACCTGTTTCCAGGTTCCAGGTATCGGCGCGCCGCAGCGTCAGTGCTTCCGGCGTACCGGCCCATTCGGTGCAGTCTGAGTAAAGACTGAGCACGCCGCGCTCATTGCAGGTCACCGTACAGGTGAGGTTGGCTTGGGCACAGGGCAGAGGGGCGCTCTCGTCCCGGGCATGTTCAAAAGCCGCCAGCGCTTCCGGATAGAGCCAGCGTCCGCAGTATGAAAGAAACGAACGGGCGCACTGACGGTAATAGCGGTTGAAACGGCGCATGGCGCGGCTGCGCATGCCGCTTTGGCATTGGGGCACGCAGATCCCGGCCTGCAGCACCGGGATTTCAGCACACGTCCATTGCCGCTGTTCTTCCTGCACAATGAGTTCTATCGTATCTGATATTGCTTTCACGATTGGCATCCCCTCCTCACGCCACATTATGCGGCAAAAGCGGCGCAGGTGCGGAAAAAAGGGTTTACTTTCACAGTGTAGTATGTTAAAATATCGAAAAAGAAGCCCATCGGACAGCGATTGCGGTGAAACAGTGGAAAGGGGAAGCGTGATGGCAAAGATATCGAAAAAGGAAAAAAATATTGAGTTGTACAAGGCGATCCTGGCGCTGAAAAATTTGGATGAATGCTGCCGTTTTTTTGAGGATTTGTGCACCGTGCCCGAGTTGCGGGCTATGGAGCAGCGCTACGAGGTGGCGTCTCTGCTCAACCAGGGCCTGATCTACAACGATATTCTGGAACGCACAGGGGCCTCCAGCGCTACGATCAGCCGTGTGAACCGTTCGCTGAATTATGGTGCCGGCGGCTATGAGGATGTGTTCCGTAATCTGGCTCAGCAGACGCAGGAGGAAAAGCGTTGATGGACTGTTATACTTCTCTGGCGGGTGGGTACGACAGTCTGACCGAAGATGTGCAGTATGAAAAGCGTGCAGCTTTCCTGCAGAAGCTTTTGGCCAAAAGCACGATCCCGGTCCATACGGTACTGGATCTGGCCTGCGGCACCGGTACCATGACGTGCCTTTTGGCGGAGGCAGGTTATGAGATGATCGGCGTGGATCTTTCGGAGGACATGCTCTCCGAGGCGGCCGGAAAAACGGTCAGTCCCGGAAAAATCCCGCCGATTTACCTTCAGCAGAGTATGGAGGAGCTGGACCTCTACGGAACGGTGGAGGCGGCGGTGTGCTGTCTGGACAGCATAAACTATCTGACGGATGCGCGCGCCTTGAAACGGGCGCTGCAGCGGCTTCATCTTTTTGTGGCGCCCGGCGGCGTCTTTCTTTTTGATGTGAATACGCCCTGTAAGTTGCGCAGCCTGGACGGGCAAGTCTTTCTGGATGAGCGGGAGGATCTTTACTGCGTCTGGCGGGCGGACTTTGACCGGCGCAGCCGTATTTGTACCTATGGTATGGATATTTTTGAGCGGCAAGGCACGTTGTGGCGGCGTTCGCTGGAGGAGCACCGCGAAAAGGCGTGGGAAGTGGAAGAGTTGAAGCGCTTTTTGACAGAGGCCGGCTTTGGCCGGATCCGCGTTTGGGGCGACTGCCGTCTGCGCGCGCCGCGGCAGGACGAACAGCGCATTTATTTTTCTTGTATACGGGAGTGAAATGATTTATGACAGATCGGTTAATACGGGCAATCACTGCCGACGGTATGGTCAAAGCCACCGCTGTCACCACGCGGGAGTTGACGGAGCGCGCCAGGCAGATTCACAAGACCCTGCCTGTCGTCACGGCGGCTCTGGGCCGTACGCTGGCAGCTGCGTCCATGATGGGCAACGCCCTGAAAAGCGAAGGGGCCAGCTTGAGTATCCAGGTGCGGGGGGGCGGACCCGTCGGGGCGATCGTGGCCATCTCTGACAGCGAGGGCAACGTGCGTGGGTATGCCGAGCATCCGCAGGTGGATCTTCCGCTGCGCAGCGATGGAAAGCTGGACGTGGGCGCAGCGGTGGGGTGTGACGGTACGCTGACGGTGATCAAGGATTTGTGCATGAAAGAGCCTTATATCGGCTCTGTGCAGCTGTTAGGCGGCGAAATTGCGGAGGACATTGCGCAGTATTTTGTGGAGAGCGAGCAGATCCCCACAGCCTGTGCTCTGGGCGTGCTGGTGGATCGGGATCAGAGTGTGCGCTGTGCCGGTGGTTATCTTATCCAGCTGTTGCCCGGTGCGGGAGAGGATGTCATTTCCAAAGTGGAAGCCGGGGTGTATGCGGCTGGCGCTGTGACGAAGCTGCTGACGGCGAACGACGACCCTGAGGCCATGCTGCGCACGGTTTTGTCTGAGTTTGAACTGGAAGTACTGGAAACGGCCCCCGTGGCTTATCGGTGTACCTGCAGCCGGGACCGGGTGGAGCGCGCCCTACTGAGTTTGGGGGCGGATGAGCTGCGGCAGATGCTTGACGAGCAGGGGCACGCGGAGCTGACCTGCCAATTCTGCGATCAGGTGCACCAGTTCAGTGGAGAGGATCTCCGGCGTATTCTGGAACTGGCCCAGAAAAAATAAAAGCAGAGTAAAGAACCATATGCCTGCGCCCGTCAAAGCAGACTGTGTGGCTTTGGCGGGCAGGTATGCTGGGCTGCGGCGTTTCCAGGGGACTGCAGAGGCCGCTCACGCGGTACTTTTTGCAGTTTCCTGGGCGGTGAAAAATTTTTTCATAAATTTTGTAATTATGCCTTGACATTTCCGCTTTCACCTCGTATAATAACACATGCTGTTTCGCACAAAAAACGAACGGGAGCATAGCTCAGCTGGGAGAGCACATGCCTTACAAGCATGGGGTCACAGGTTCGAGCCCTGTTGTTCCCACCACTTCTTTTTTGTGTAGGATATGCTATGGCCGAGTAGTTCAGTTGGTTAGAACGCCAGCCTGTCACGCTGGAGGTCGAGGGTTCGAGCCCCTTCTCGGTCGCCATATGCCTCTGTAGCTCAGTTGGTAGAGCAGAGGACTGAAAATCCTCGTGTCGTTGGTTCGATTCCGACCGGAGGCACCAACGCGCAGTGCGCACTGCGCGTTTTATGCGGGCGTAGCTCATCTGGTAGAGCGCCACCTTGCCAAGGTGGAGGTAGCGAGTTCGAGCCTCGTCGCCCGCTCCAAAGAGCAGGAGCAGTAATGCTCCTGTTCCCATATGGTGACATAGCCAAGTGGTAAGGCAAGGGTCTGCAAAACCCTGATTCCCCGGTTCAAATCCGGGTGTCACCTCCAGAGAAAGGCACCAGCCATAAGGCTGGTGCCTTTTGTCTTTGTGCAGCCGTCGCGTATTTGCGAGCAGCCAAAATGCAGCGCTTGCAGCGCGATGGTGAAATCCCCCGGCTTTGAAAGACCGGGGGATTTGACTATTTTCGGCGAGAATTCTGAACCTGTTTGTATGCAGGGGGTGTTTGTGGCGCCTGAGCCAGATACAAATGTGTTGCCCCGACAGGGAGACGGCGCTGTTTTTGACGCTGGTGTTTTACTGCGGAGTGTTTTGGCTGGGATGAGTGAAGCATGCTGGAACACCCGACATTGTTTGCGCTGGTGCCACCACGGGCAGCGGCTGGGTGCTGGGACGGCTGCTCCTGGTGGGTGCCTGGCGGCGCTGCTTGGGACTGTGGAGCGGCCAGGTATTTACACAGCGGCCTCCTGCGCTGGGAGAACTGGATCCGGCATTTTGCTGCCGCCGGAAATGGAGCTTCTGCAATGTGTAGTGCTGTCGGCAGGACAGATGCTTTTGGGCAGCCTGGCAGATGCCGTGGATAAGGCCGGCGAAAAGCCCCCTCCCATGATTTATGGGAGGGGGCTTTTGATCTTTGGAAGGGGCGTTCCGCCGCCGGGCCTGTTACCAGTTGGCCAGTTCTGTGCGGTCGATGATGGCTTGCTGTGCGTCGGGGCGCAGTTCTACGAAATAGGCGCTGTATCCCGCCACGCGCACCAGGAGATCGCTGTAGTTTTCCGGGTGCTCCTGTGCGTCACGCAGCGTGTCATTGGACACCACGTTGAACTGGACATGGTAGCCGCCCAGCTGACTTTCTGTACGCATCAGGGCGATCAGGTTTTTCTTATCCTGTTCTGTTTCCAGCAGCGAAGGACTCAGCTTCATGTTCAACAGATTGCCGCAGCCGGACTTGGAGTGATCCATGGTGCAGACGGATTTGATAATGGCGGTGGGGCCGTTCTTATCATAGCCGGTGTAAGGGGATACGCCGTCTGCCAGAGGCGTACCGGCTTTGCGGCCGGAAGGCAGCGCGCAGGTGACTTCGCCGTGGGGAACGTTGGCGATGACGGGCACGTTGCCGGTGACAAAACTGTAACCCAGCAGGTTTTTATAAGAGGAAGTGACTTCGTAGGAGAAGTCCATCATCTCCTTGGCGATATTGTCCACGTAGGGATCGTCATTGCCGTACTTGGGAGCGTTGTTGATCAGAATCTGGCGTTCTACCTCATAGCCTTCGAAATCAGCCTCGAGCATTTTGACCAGCTGATCCATGGTGAAGACCTTGTCTTCGTAAACCAGCTTTTTCACGGCGGCCATGGAATCGACCAGGTCGGTCAGGCCCGTGGTTTCCAAGCCGGGGCCGTTGTTAAACCGGGCTCCGCCGAACAGGCAGTCCGTGCCGTTTTCCACGCAGCCCTCCGTCAGGATGGAACGGACGGTTTTGGGCAGCTTCTTCATATGGGCCTGCTCCGATACATGAACGCTGGCCACGGCCATTTTGATCTGATAGGCCATCTGTTTTTTGACCGCGTCTTCAAATTTTTCATAGGTATCGAAAGTTCTGGGATCGCCGGTTTTCAGGCCGATGTCGCGCTTCCAGTAGCGGGTGTAGCCGTTGAACAATGCCCATTCCACAGCGATGGCGTAGCTGTAGCGGCAGCCTTCGGCCCACATGTGGGACGTACCGGCGGGATAAGGTTCGATGCAGCCGCCCACGGACCAGTTATAGGCGTCTTTCAGCGGCACGCCGCGGCGCTCCAGAATACGGAAAGCATTTTCATCGTAAAACACGGCGGGCTGACCGGTGCCCAGCCTGATCAGGTCGCAAACCTTCATCAGATATTCGTCGGGTGTCTTTTCGTTGACGCGGACGTTGATGGTGGGGGTGTTCATCCGCAGATCCATGGTGCACTGGAGCATCATGGAAGACAATGCGTTGACGGCGTTCTCTCCATTGTCGTCCACGCCGCCCACTGTGACGCCGCAGAAAGAAATGTAACCGGAGTAATAGGACGCGCCATCGGCAGTCACCACATAAATGTACTCGGCCAATTTGATCCACAGACACTCCAGCAGCTCCTGAGCTTCCAGCTGGGTAATGGTGCCGTTTTCCATGTCGGCTTTGTAGAAGGGATAGAGATACTGGTCGGGCCGGGCGATGCAGCAGGCCTGCTGGTTTTCATCGGCCCAGATCATCATCTGGGTAAACCACACGGACTGGACGGCTTCGTGGAAGTTCCGGGGTGCTTCGTAAGGGGCGCGGCAGGCTTCGGCAATCTTCAGCAGTTCTGCTCTGCGGGTAGGGTTGGACTCTGCTGCCGCCAGCTCCCGGGCATAGTCGGCATGGCGCTGGCACATCACGCGGCAGGCTTCACAGCTGATGATGACGGCTTCATAAAATTTGGCCTTGCTCCAAGTCTGGGGGTCAGTGCGATCCAGGGCGGCCAGATAGGCCTCGGCCTCCTCGCGCACGCCCTTGAAGCCTTTTTTCATCACAATGTTGTGATAGCCCACAGACCATTCGCCGCCGCCGGTGGCGGATTTGGCGTCGCTGAAAACAATGTTGGTGCCCATGCCGATGTTTTTGAGTTCGTCGCTCATATTGGCATAGAAATATTCCTCCATGGATTTGCCTTCCCAGAAGGGGAAAATTACTTCCCGCAGAGCCTTTTTGGTTTCTTCGGAGATCTGATAGGGGTCTTGGGGACGGGTAGCCATGGTGTCCATTTCGTCTTCAATCCACTTGTAGCAGATTTCGGGGCAGACGACGGCGGAGCGGTGCTTGGAGCCTTCGGTGCCGATGATCAGTTCGTCGTTGCCGATCACCAGGGGCTTTTCCGTCATGTAGGCCAGCAGCGCCTTGGCATGGCGGATCGGAAGATCTTCTGCTTCGGTTTCCTGGTATACACGGGTGTACACCAGCGCACGAAAGACATCCAGCTCGGGTTTATTTCGGAAAAACTGGTCTCTCAGGCGGTTGATGCGATCGGTCGCACCATCGGTCCATTTTTTTCTTTCCACATTGTTGTTGCCGCAGCAAGCCATAATTGTGCCTCCTTCATAATGATCCTTATGGGAACGAATTTTTCGGGATGGTTGCGATGCTGTGACTGGGGATATGGGGAAATGCTGTTTAACCGCCGATCTGGACGTGCAAGCCGTACGATTCCAGAAACGTTTTAATCCGATTCATGGCTTCGCTTTTGGGCAGCGCCACATCGGGCAGTTGATAATCCATGTGCAGAGCTTCGTATTTGGAAAGTCCCATGTTGTGATACGGCAGGCAATGCACTGCTTCAATGTGCTCTTTCCGTTCGGATAAATAGGCGCCGGCCAGACGGAGATCCTCATCCGTGTCGTTGATGCCGGGGATGATAGGCATGCGGACAATCACCCGGGCGCACTGGCACAACCGGGACAGATTCGACAGAATCTGCTCATTGCCGCGGCCGCAGTATTGCTGGTGCTTTGCGCTGTCGATACACTTCAGGTCGAACAGAAACAGGTCGATCCAGGGCAGAACCGCCTCAAAGGCGTCCCAGGATACGCAGCCGCAGGTTTCCACTGCAGAGTTGAGCCCCATCTGCCGGTATTCCCGGGCAATTTCGATAATAAAAGCGGGATGGAGCAGCGGTTCTCCTCCGGAAAACGTTACACCCCCGCCGGAATTTTGATAAAAAGGCAAATCCCGGTCAATTTCCTGCCGCGCCTCCTGTGCTGTCATCCATGCACCTTTGAGCACCCGGGCTTGACTGGCGCAGACTTTAGTGCATGTGCCGCAGTTGGTGCAGCGCTCGGCCTGGAAGGACAGCGCGCCGTCCCTGGTGGAAATTGCCCCCTGAGGGCAGCGGCTGATGCACAGGCCGCAGTGAATGCATTTGAGCGGATACAGCATCAGCTGGGGCTGGGGAGCGATGTTTTCAGGGTTTGCGCACCACTGGCAGCGCAGGGGGCAGCCTTTCAGGAACAGGATGCTGCGGATCCCCGGGCCATCGTGTACGCTGAACTTTTGGATATTGGTAATCACTGCCTGTGCTTGCATTGCGTCACCTCATTTCCGTATCGCTCCGGGCTGTGTTTGTGCCCGAGAGAACATAAAAAGTCCAAAAAACCATGTAAAGGTTTTTGGACTTCGATGCCGCCAAACCGCGCCGGTATACGCCGTTGCACACCAGCGGTGATATTCTTGTCAAGAGAGAAATAATCCATTGTAATTGTTCTTTATCATACCAATTACACATGAATCTGTCAATCATGTTTCTAATTTTTGTGCAGAGTAAATAAAAAACGGAGAGATCCTTTAGGCAGCTCGGAAAATTTTTGACTGAAGAAACGAAGAGATGCTTTTCTGTTCCAGGTGAAATAAGGATGCCGGAACATAGAGGAAGGCAGCTGGCGTATGGCCCGCGGTTTATCCCAGGGAGGAAAATTCAGACTAAAGTTGTAGAACGGGGATCAGAACGAAACAGAACAAAAAGAGTCAGCCCGAAAATACATCTCGTGCTCGATGGCGGGTGTGGTGAAAGATCTGTACAATAAAGACAGACGGTAAGGAGTACAGATTGTTTGAATTTAACAAAAAGGAGGCCAAATGAACATGGCAGATGCTGTAACAGGAAAGAGACTGGAAGAAATCTTGGCGGAACAGGGCCTGTCCACAGGTTTTGTGTATGGTGCGCCCCAGGATGAAAGCTGGGACGGTGTGGTGGACCGGGAAATCAAACTCGAACCGAAAGCCCGCACAAAGTGGCTGATGGACAGCCTGTTTTACCAGAGTTTTTCCACGGCGAACACCGAATTCCCCTATTGGTATACCAGAAAGTTTGAGGAATGCGACGGCGATGTGCTGGAAGTGCGCCGTGCAAAGGCGCTGGCCTGCGCTTATGCGCATACGACGCCCACTGTTTACCCAAAGGACCTGCTTCCGGGCGGGAAGACCAGTTATCTGCGCGGAGGATTTCCAATGCCCTGGCTGACCAACTCTTTCTATTTGGCCAAAGAGGATGAATTCAAGGAACAGGCCAAAAACACCTCGGCCGTTATTGACGAGATGGCACAGTTGGGAACCGGCGGCGGCAATGTGGTCAAAAACAACGGCAAGATCATTTCGCTGGCGGGCAAATTTGGCATCCGCGCCGAAGAAGTGCCGGTTATGATCAAACTGGCCCATGAGTGGAAAGGAAAATCCGTCGAAGATCTGGGATTGCATTATGAACGCCTGATGCCGGACTTCAAAATGAAGGACGACATTATGAAAACCGTCCTGGTGTTCTGTGACAGCGGTTATACCATCCCCCAGGGGCGTGAGATTGCCAGTTACTATTATCCGTTGGAATATGGCCTGGATAAGATGATCGCCATGTGCCAGGAACGCCGCGGTGAAGTGGCAGGTAATGCCGGCGGGGACGGGATCCTCGGCATGAAACGCCTGTACTTCTATGAAGCAGCCCGCATTGTTCTGGGTGGTATCCAGCAGTTCTGGCTCAATTATGTCAAAGAACTGCAGAGCCTGGCGGAAGAAGAGCGGGATGAGGCACAGAGGGCGGAATATCTGCAGCTGGCCGATCAGATGGAATGGATCGCCCATAATCCGCCGCGGAATTTCCGCGAAGCGCTGCACATGACTTACCTCATTCACGTCACCGTTTTGAACGAGGATGCAATATCCGGCTATTCGCCCGGCCGGCTGGGTCAAGTACTGTATCCGTATTTTGAAAAAGATATTGCTGACGGGACAATTACGGAAGAGGAAGTGCTGGAACTGCTGGAGAACCATCGCTTCAAATTCAGTGCTATTGAATTGTTTGCCAGTACCGGTATTTCCGGCGGCATTTCCGGCAACACCTTCAACAACTTGTCTCTGGGCGGCCTGCAGAAGAACGGCCGACCCTGTGGCAATCGCCTGGAATGGCTCATCCTGCATGCGGGCATGACAAATCCCTGTCCGCAGCCTACGCTTTCGGTGCTTTTCGACGAGCGGCTGCCGGAAGAGTTCCTGCTCAAGTGTGTGGAGTGCACAAAGATCGGTACGGGATACCCTGCCTGGATGAACAACCGCGGTGCTATGGAGTTCCTGCTGAACCAGTATGGCGATGAGGGAATGACCGTGGAAGAGGCTCGGGCTGTGGCCATCGGCGGCTGTCTGGAAACGGCGCCCGCATCCTGGATGCCGCTGCATTTCAACGGAAAAACGCATTACATCCCGACCGGATCCAGCCAGACTACTTCGGTGGGCGTTCACTTCCTGGATAACCCCAAGGTGCTCAATGTGGTTCTGTTCAACGGTGTAGATCCGAGAACCGGTATTCAGGTACTTCCGCCTCACAATAAGGAACTGAACACCTATGAGGAGTTGTGGGAGCAATATAAAGCCTATTATGCCATGATCCTTGATGTTTCCGTCCGCGCAAACAATATCGAGCACGATGTGTGGCGCGACCGCAATATGTCCATTGTCAACTCGATCATGAAGCCGGACTGTTTGACGAAGGGGCATCATATCGGCCATATGGGAACACGATATAATGCTACATATAATATTGAGTCCTGCGGCACCATCAATATGGTCAATTCGCTGGCTGCCCTCAAGCAGTTGGTGTATGAGCAGAAGAAGTATACACTGGAAGACTTCCGTGAGGCGATCCGAAACAATTTCGGATTCTATACGGCCATGGAGTCCAAGGCATATTCGCTGGGCGAGCAGGTGAAAAAGCCTGATGTCACACAGTTTGACGAGATCCACGGCGACTGCCTGAAAGCGCCTAAGCACGGCAACGGAGAGAAGATGACCGAAGAGATCCTGGTGGAATACGAGGATTGGTTCTGTGACCTTTGCAACCAGTATCAGTCCCTGTATGCCAAGCCCATGTATGCCTGCCAGATTTCGGTGGCGCTGCATGCCGCGGTTGGAATGGCGACCTGCGCGACGCCTGACGGCCGCCTGTGCAATACGGCGCTGGCGGATGGTTCCATGTCCGCATACCCCGGAACGGACCGCAACGGCCCCTATGCCCTGATGGCTTCCAGCTGCTGCTGGGATCAGAGCAAATCCCAGAACAGCCAGATGAATATGAAGTTCCATCCCAATGCGGTCAAGGGGATTGACGGCAGCAAGAAGCTGCTGGCGCTGATCCGCTCCTATATGGACCAGGGCGGTTTCCATGTTCAGTTTAATATTGTTGATTCCAAGATGCTCAAAGATGCGCAGAAGCATCCGGATGCCTACCGCGACCTGCTGGTGCGTGTGTCCGGGTTTACGCAGTACTGGGTCGAAACCGGCAAGCCGGTGCAGGATGAAGTGATTGCCCGCACCGAATTTGAAGGAGGGGTATGATTATGAAACACAGCGATTGCAAGAATTTCACACCGTTGGATGCGTTCAAGGGCCTGTGCCGGGCAAATGGAGGCATGGTAATGATTGACAGCGATACTTGCCCGCAGTTTGCGGCGGCACCGAAATGCCGGAATTGTGTTCATTTCTGTGATCCGAATGAAGAGGAAATGGGCATCTGCAAAGGATTGGAGAAGGAATACTGGGCCTATGCCGATTTGAATGCAAAGACCTGTGAAGGATATCAGGCAAAAGAATAACGGAGCAGTCCGCAGCAGGTTTTGAAAGGGGCGGCAAAGCCGCCCCTTTTCCAGAAAGGAGAGAGGATTATGTCTGAAAAGGATAGCACCCGCAGTGGGCTTCTGGTTGTTGTGGCGGCATTTTTGGCGTACTTTGTATTCTTTGGATATCGGAGCGCATTCTCTGTTCTGCTGACGCCCATGACCACGGATATGGGCTGGGATGCTGCACAGGTTACCTCCGGTTACTCTATCATGATGCTGCTATATGCGGTAACATCCTATTTTTCCGGAATGTTTTTCACCAAATACGGCGCCAAATTCTGTTTCGGCGTTGGCACGATCGCCGGTTTCCTGGGGTATTTTGTAACGAGTTTTGCCGGGAGCTTTCTGGCCTATCTGGTGCCGTACGCGCTGTTTGCCGGCGTGGCTACCGGTATGCTGTTTGTGCCAGCTACGTCCACGGTGCGCAGCTGGTTTATCGGAAATGCGTACGGCAAAGCGTTCGGGTTTGCCGCAGCCGGCGCCTGTGTGGCTCAGGTGATTCTAACCCTGGGACTTAAAGCGGTGCTTTTGACGATGGACTGGCGCATCGGCATGCGGATGCTGGCGGTGGTGGCGCTGGTGCTGCTGGCGGTGGCGACGATCCTAACGAAAAAGCCGCCTGCCACCTATGGTATGAAGCCTAAGGGCGAGATCATCGGCGGCGCGGCCAAGGGTGCTCCGCCCCGTGTTTGGACGGTGAAGGAAGCTTTTAAAACCTATGTGGTGTGGGGATCCATCCTGGCGTTCTTCTGCTCGTGCTTCTCGGAGTTCCTGATCTGGTCTCAGTTGGTCAGCTATTGGGTCAAGGATGCTGGCATGAGCATGGGAGTCAGTACCAATTTGTATGCGTTCCTCGGTGTTTTGGGCTGCATTTTTGCGCCGCTGCTGGGCACGCTGTCGGATAAGTACGCCGGCAGAGTCGGCAATGAAACGGTTGCCCGCCGCCGGCTGATGTTCGTGGCCCCGGCCTGCGGCCTGCTGGGTATGGCCTGTCTGCTGCTGGGCATCCATTCCCTGGCGATCACCATTCTGGCCTGCGTGTTCTTTGCCATGTACTGGCAGGGAATGCCTGCGCAGGTCACCGGCTACATGGGTTCTGTGTTCGGCCCGAGTTTCCCGAAGATCTGGGGTCTGGCCACATTGATTATCATGGGCATCGGCCCTGCACTGGGCAGCTATCTGGGCGCGAGATTGTATGTCGTGTTCGGCAGCTATCGGGTGTCGTTTATTATGGCGCTGGTTATGTTCGGCCTTTCGGCTTTCTTTGCCCTCACGCTGCCCAAGAAGATCCGGGAGATGGAACAGCGCAGCGATGGATAACGGATCGGGTGTAAGACAGATGATATGCTGCTGCGGGGGATTGCGAGGTGAGGACCTACGTCACAAACAGGTTTGATTTTTGATATTCAGGGATTTTCTGTTCATGATGGTCCCGGGGCCAGGACACTGGTGTTCCTGAGCGGCTGCCCGCTGCGGTGCCAATGGTGTGCCAATCCCGAGGGGATGCGGAAAAAGCATAACCTGATGTACACCAAAGGACGCTGCAAAGCGATTCAGAACCATTGCAGCCGGTGTATGACGGCCTGTCCCCAGGGAGCAATTACAATGAACCAGAAATCGGGGCTGCCGCAGATCCAGCGGGTCAAGTGCATGGACTGCACAGAATTTGCCTGCACCCGGGTGTGCAATTATGAGGCGCTGCGCATTTCCGGGAAAGAGTACACCGTAGAAGAGCTGATGGAAGTCATCCGGCGGGACCGTGTATTTTGGCAGGGCAACGGCGGCGTGACTTTCGGCGGCGGCGACCCGCTGGTGCAGTGGGAATTCCTGGTAAAGGTGCTCGAAGAGTGCAAAAAGCACCAGATCCACACGGCGATTGAAACGGAAGGATATGCTGAAGAGGCGGTTTTCCTGCACGTGCTCTCCTACATTGATTTTGCTTTTGTGGATCTCAAACACATGGATCCTCAGAAGCACGAAGAGAAAACCGGCGTCAGCAACGAGCGGATTCTGAAGAATCTCCGGGCGTTGAAAACCAGCGGATGGAAAGGACGCATCATTCTGCGCACGCCGATCATCCCCGGATTCAATGATTCTGCGGAAAACGCCCGGGCCACAATTGCATTTATGAAAGAAGTCGGCTTTTTCGAGATCAACTTGCTGCCGTTTCACCGAATGGGAACATCCAAATGGGAGCAGCTGGGACTGGAGTATGTGTATCGCGATCAACCGAATTTAACGAAAGAAGACCTCTATTCGCTGCAGCAGCTTTACTTGGATGCAGGAATCGCATGCTATGTGGATACCGATGTGATTTATTCTGTGCGCCCATTGAAAACACCTTAATAATATTTTGTAACATTATAATAAAAAGCCCGATAGATGTTCACATCTTTTGGGCTTTTTGTTATAATATAAACTTAGAAAGGATCCGCTGCCTGAGCAGATGGAAAGCAGGGAGCCTTTCTTTGGTTTGGAGCATGCCCACAGAGGGCCTGCATGCAAAAAGAGGTGGAGAGAATGAGGGGGAAGGAACCGGAATTGGCCGCGAAGTGGCTCAATGCCGTGGGGAAAGAGCGTGTGCAGTCTTTTCAGGACGATTTTGCATCGGCCTTTGAGATCAGTGCCTGTGTTCTGTCTCTGTCGGGCAATGCGATGACCGTTTGGTCTAATGAATCGCTGTTGTGTCATTAGCATGCAGAGAACGCGCGCCTTGCAGAAAATGTGCCAGCGCGGGAAAACGATTTTGGAAACCTGCTATGCAGGGGTGCAGGCGTTTTTTTGCCCGATTAGAATGGAGGGCGAAATCGTCGCCGCTTTTTTCGGAGGCGTGGTACGCACCGAAGGCGGGGAAAGCGAGCGGTATGTACGCTTTGAAGTGCCGCTGGCGGAAGGGAAAAAGCTGATGCAGATTGCCAATCTGGCGGCCAGCATTTTCGAAATGACGGAGAGCATCACCGATTTGAAAGCCTCGCAGGAACAAGAAGAACGGGAGAGTCCGCTGGAGGCGCAGCTGATGCTGCAATACCGCCTGAGCCGGCGGGAAGCCGTTGTCGTGTCACATATTCTGGAGGGCGAATCCAATAAGGTGATCGCGCAGGAACTTTACATCAGTGAAAAAACAGTGAAAACCCATGTGAGTAATATTTTCCGCAAATTGCAGGTGAAAGACCGTGTGCAGCTGGTGCTGCTGTGCCGTGACCTGCGCAAAGAGCCATAATCAAAGGCCGAAGGGAGGCAGATGCCATGACGATTAAGCAGAAGCTGATCGTATTTGCGTCGTCCATGGTTCTGGTGGCAATGGTGATTGCCACGTTGGTATCCAACGTGGTATTCAATAACATGCTGACCAATTCTGCTGTGCGCTATTTGGAAACGGCGTCCTATTCTGCGCAGGAACTCCTGAAAGCGCGTCGGGAACAGATGCATGTGGCCATTTCTTGGGCCGACGAGATGGAGGGAATGCCGACGGCCTTGGCGCGGAGGGATACTGCTGCGCTGGAAGAACAGCTCCGGAGAGTGATTCAGGCGTGTCCTTTTTTGGCTTTTGGCATGTTTTTGGATGCGCAGGGTACGGTGCTCAGCTGCATGGATGGCATGCGGCAGGATTGTGGAGTGCTTTTCCAAAAAGATTTGGAAGTGATGCGGCAGGAAGGTATGGCGGCGGCTTATGCCCTGGTTCCGATCGACGCCCTGTTTGAAGAAAGCAGCGCGGCCCGCGAACGATGGGACGTGAGGCTGGAACAGCAATCCGGGACGCTGGGACAGGGACTGATCAGTTATGTGGGAATCCCAATTTACGATGGCCGGCAGCTGCAGGGGTACCTGCTGGTGGGAGAAATGCTCAATCACAACGATTATTATCCGGAGGCGTACAGCCAGAATGTGGTCCATTCTTTCCTGACGATCTCGGCGAATACAACCCGTGTCTGTTCCAATCTGCCGGAATCGGACACACATTATCTGGGCACGGAGATCCCGGCGGTTGTGCAGCAGGCCGCGGCGGAGAGCGGAAACTATTTTGGCTCGGAACAGGCGCCGATTGGCGGGAATTACTTTTTCCGTTACCAGGCGCTTTACGATCTTTCCGGCACGCTGGTGGGCTATATCGGCGTTGGAATTGAAGAGGAAGCCTATACCAGCATGCTCAATGTGAATCGTCTGATTATGCTGTCGGTCATGCTGTGCCTCTTGCCTTTTATTGTGCTGCTGAGCGGCGTGGTCAGCAGTCGGATTGCCCGGCCGATCACAGTGGGAAGCGCCATGGCGAAGCGGATCGCCCGGGGTGATTTTGCAGTTTTGGACGAGCAGGCCATTCCGGATCAGCCTAAAAGCGAGCCGGAGGAATTGCTGCAGTCCATGCAGACCATGGCGCAGACGCTGAAGAAAAACCGGGAAGATATTGAACGCTATATTCAGGCGCTGGGCGAAATGAACAAACAGCTTGAGAGCATGGTAGATGCCCGCACGCTGGAGCTGAGCCAGACGGTCAAGGCGCTCCGGGAGTCCAACCGTGTCAAAAGCACCTTTCTGGCCAATGTCAGCCATGAACTGCGCACGCCGCTGAGCAGCAACATTTCCACATCGGAACTGCTGCTGGATGAAATTTTCGGTACCTTAAATGAAAAGCAGAAAAAATATGTGAAGAACATCTGGCTGAGCAGTACCCATTTGCTGCAGCTGATCAACGATATTCTGGATATCTCCAAGATTGATGCCGGCAAAACAAAGGTCAATTTGGAACGTCTGCTGGTGCATGACGTCTTGGAAGAAGCTCTGACTGTGGTCAAAAGCCTGGCCTATCAAAAGCAGCTGCAGTTTATGGTGGACATCGTGCCAGAGGATCTGCATGTGTGGGCGGACAGGCTTCTGCTCAAGCAGGTTTTGTATAATCTGCTGTCCAATGCGATCAAATTTTCCGATCCGTCCCGGCGCATTTGGGTCAGCGTCGCGCTGGAAAAGGAACGGGGTTTTGTTCGCTTTTCCATCCGGGATGAGGGCATCGGAATCGAAGAACGTGATATGGAACGAGTCTTCCGGGAATTTGAGCAGGTGGACAATTCCTATTCCAGAGCGTACGGCGGCACCGGCCTGGGTCTGCCGCTGTCCAAGAAGCAAGTGGAGCTGCACGGCGGATATATGGAGCTGCGCAGCATAATCGGACAGGGGACGGAAGCGCTGTTCTGGCTGCCGCTGCGGGATGAGAAGGAGGAAGAACATGGCGAAGATACTGGTGGTTGACGATAATCTGGCCAACTGTGATCTGCTGGCGGATGTGCTCTCGCAGTGGGGATACGAGGTGGCGCAGGCGCATCAGGGGAAAGAGGTGCTGCCCATGGTGGAGGCATTCCGGCCGGATCTGGTGCTGCTGGATGTCATGCTGCCCGGTATGAATGGCTTTGAGATCTGCAAGCGCATCAAGGCTTCGGCGGAAACGGAGAATATTGCAGTGATTCTGCTGACGGTACTCAACGATGTGGAGGATCGGGCGCAGGGCATCCGGGTGGGGGCGGATTTGTTTTTAAGCAAGCCGGTCAATTATAAAGAACTACGCCGGCAGATCGAATTTGTGCTTTCCAATAAAACCCACATGGAAGAATTGGAGGAGAGCGAAGCCATTTGCGAGTGTCTGCTGCGTCTTATGTCCCATCTGGACGCCAAAGCGTATTGTCACAGTCTGACCGTAAAAGAATATGCCAAGAAGCTGGCTATGCGGCTGGAGCTGTCGGAGCGCAGCATCAAGCAGGTGGCTATGGGCGCCGCGCTGCATGATTTGAAAAAGATGCTGCCGGAAAGGACGGCCAGCGATGAGGCGGTGCTTGAAATTCTGCAGCCGCTGAAAATGCTTCACTGGCTCAAGCCTTATTTGACAAAAAAGAAAAGCGGGATTTTGGATGTTCAAATCGTACATGTGGTCAACGCCTATTGTAAACTGTGCGAAGAGGGTGTGGAGGAAAAAACGGCGCTGGAGCGGGTCAGACAAGCATATGGCGCAGAGTACGGGACGTCCTGCGAGGCGTTGGAACAACTGATTGCCGATGAGCAGTTTTTAAAAAATATCGGGTTATGAAAAGCAGCGGAGCATGAAACTGGCTGCGTTCCATCTTCGCAGCTGCTGGCCGCGCAGGGCCGGGCGCATATTTTGACATACGGGGCACAAACTATGGGTACCAAGTATCCATAAGGAGGTCCATGTCATGCCGAAAACGCCCAGAAAGCAATATTTTGCCAGTGAATTTCCTGATATCTGCGACACGGTGTCATCCTGCGAGTGTACAGGGCTGATGCCTTCGCCGCCCACCAACGACGCCGAGCGCGCCGCTTATGAAACCCTGTTTTCCATGGAAGTTTCCCAATCGGAAGAGGACGCCGAACAGCGGCGCCCGTAAAAAACAAACAACAACGGAGGATCCGCTGTACCGGCATGGAAAAAGGCCGCAGGTATAATCCTGCGGCCTTTTTGTCATACTAAAGCAACGGCAAGGAAAGGATGGGCATTGCATGGAACAGGCGACGAAAACCCCGCAGCAGCTGACCGCACAGTTTCAAACCAATGTAAAACTGTTGGATGATATTCTTGGTGTGAGCCGCAATTATGATATATCCGGCCGCGAACTTCGCATCGGCGGCAGGCGGGCGCACCTTTATTTTCTGGATGGATACGGAAAGGACGATGTGATCGAGCGTATCCTTGCCTTTCTTCTGTCCCTGACCGAGCAGCAGCTGGGCAGTGTGAAGGATATGGACGATTTTGCCAGCCGTTTCGGCACGTACGGTGAAACCGGAACGGAGCAGGATCTGGATACAATCGTCACATCGATCCTGCTGGGCAAATGCGCCCTGCTGCTGGAAGGCATGGAACGGGCAATGCTGTTCGATGCGAAGGCTTACCCCACCCGCGGCGTAGAGGAACCGTCAGACGGCAAGGTGCTGCGCGGCTCCCATGATGGATTTACCGAGGTGGTGAAAAAGAACTCCGCTCTGATCCGCCGCCGCATCCGGGATCCCAGATTGGTGATGGAAAATCACCGGGTAGGCGAGCGCTCTCAGGCGGACGTGGTGCTGTGTTATCTCGATGATAAGGTGGATCGGGAAGCCCTTGGAGAAATTCGAGAGCGTCTCAACAAAATTGATGTGTATTCCATCTCCATGGGGCAGGAAAGCATTGCAGAAGCCATACACCGCCCGCAGTGGTTCAATCCCTTTCCCCGGGTGCGCTACACGGAGCGGCCTGACGCTGCGGCGGCTTCGGTGATGGAGGGGAGCATCATTCTGATGGTGGACAACTCGCCATCGGTGATGATCCTGCCCACTTCCTTTTTTGATTTTATGCAGGAAACCAACGACTACTATTTCCCTCCGCTGGTGGGAACGTATCTTCGTCTGGTACGCTTTTTCGTGTTTCTTGCCTCGCTGGTCATCACACCTGTGTGGTATTTGGCCATGATGAATCCGGAGCATATTCCCTCGTGGCTGGCCTTTATCGGCATTGAGGAGCCCAACGGCGTGCCGCTTCTGCTGCAGCTGTTGTTGTTGGAGTTGATCGTCGATCTGCTGAAATTGGCTTCGCTGAACACGCCGGATGTGCTGAGCAATTCTTTCAGTATGCTGGGCGCACTGATTTTGGGTGATTTTGCTGTGCGGGCGAATTGGCTGGTGCCGGAAGTGCTGGTGTATATCGCCTTTGTGGCCATTGCCAGCTTTGCCCAGCCCAGTTTTGAACTGGGTTATGCCTTTAAACTGATGCGGGTGCTGCTGCTGATCCTGTCGGCACTGTTTTCCATTTGGGGCTTTCTCGGCGGCTTAGTGCTGATGGCTGTGCTGATCGCCACTACAAAGCCGCTGGCGGGCCATTACCTCTATCCGATCTATCCGTTCAACTGGAAAGCGCTGAAGCATTTACTGCTCCGCCAACCCATCAGCCGGGACAACACCTGACGGTTCCCGCGGGACAAGCGAAAAAAACGGGCTGAAACGGAAAACAGGACGGCGGGCCTTTGAGCCAGCCGTCCTTATTTATGAGCGCCGCGGAGCCATTGGCGCTTGGCTTCCACGCCGGGATGAGATGTCCGGCTGCGGATTATGCAGAACAGGTGCTCCCGGGACAGGTTTTCGGGTGTTATATTGATCCATTCGGCATCCATAAAGGCGCCTCCTTTGTGCGGCGTATCCGCCGCTCAGTGCTGTTGCCCGGTTTTGTGTGTCAGTCATCCGGCAAAAAGGATTGACTGAGGATATAAAAGGTTTCCTGGCTGGGCTGATGGCATTTGATTTTTGGCTCCAGAGTTTCGTCGTATTGCTGTGCTGCGGCTTCGTCGATTTCCAGTGCAGCGCTGCCGCGGTACCGCCATTTTTTCCCGGAAAATGCGCCGGGCTGCAGCTCTTTGACCAGCATAGCGGACGGATAACGCCCATCTTCAGTGCAGACGCCGTATTTTTTACAGCTCCGGAAGCCGCTGCTAATGTAGTTGGCGGGATCCCCGAAAATCACAATGGCGTCGTATCCCATGGAGACGGCCTGTGCAAAGGAATATTCCATCAGCCGTTTGCCATAGCCGCTGCGCTGGTATGCCGGGGCGATGCAGAGCGGACCGAATGTAAGGATTTCCTTCCGCCCGCCGTGTTCGTCTAACAGTGCGGCTCTGGTGTACATAATATTGCCGATCACCTGCCCGTCCAGCTCCAGCACAAAATCCAGCTCTGGAATAAAATCTTCATGGCTGCGCATGGTATGGACCAGGTAGTGTTCGATACAGCCCGGCACATAAATGTTATAAAATGCGTTTCGCGTCATGGTTTCCACGGCACGGTAGTCGCGTGGCGTTTCTTTTCGGATTATGGGTTCCATTGATTCTATACCTCGCAGTTTTTTAAAAAGTGTCCCCACTATATCTTTTATTATACTATGCAGCTTATGGTTTGGCAACCGGGCAGAGCTGTGCTCCCTTTTGTTTTGCGCGCCGTTGGATTTGGGCTTTGGTCCTTTGGCTCATTGCACATTGAAGTATAGAGTTACCTGTGATAAGATTAAACTGGTGAATTGGAACATGAATGGAGAAGCACGATGAAACCATTTGATCAGAATTATAAACTGTTGAACGAAATGTATCGGGACGAATATTATCCCAACTTTCTGGTGGACAAGATACGAAATTGGCTTCAGGAAGTCATTGACTTGCTGGAGAGCGGAGAAACCGATATTGAGGTGGTGCAGGCGCAACTGGATCGGGTGGTCTGTGCCATTAACGATTTGCAGGAGGAATTCGACGAAAACGACAGTGAGATTGAAACTGTGGCACGTGATTGCATTGGAGGTGCCGTGGCCTATATCCTGAAATGGTTCGATATTTCCATTGATATAGAAGAAGCTATCCGGGAAAGAGATTGGTAATTCAAAATTGTATTATCGTATTTTAGCAGGTGTTTTTCCCCGATTGGACGGCTGCACGCTTGGTTATATTGATGCAGTCGTTTATAATGAGCGTTCAGCAGCATCAAAGGAAACAGGAAAGAGCAGCGCGCCGGGCTTTGCAGCGGATGTGCCTTGATACTTTTCCGCCGATGTGATAGGATACAAGCAGCGGATTCTGGAAAGGAGTGAATGCTTTTTATGTATAGAGAACAGATTGAGCAATGGTTCGAGGATCACCGGGAAGAAATGGTGAAGGATATCATGGACCTGGTGGCGATTCCCAGTGTCGACGGGGAGGCCCGGCCGGGCAAGCCCTACGGCGAAGGCCCGGCCGCGGCGCTGGACGCGGCTTTGCAGCTGGCGAAGCGATACGGCTTTACCGATGTGAAGAATATGGACAACTATGTGGGCACCGTCACCATGGGTGAAGGCGATGTGCAGCTGGCCATGCTGGCGCACCTGGACGTGGTGCCTGCGGGCAAGGGCTGGACCGTATGTGAGCCGTTTGAGCCCCTGGTCAAAGATGGAATGATTTACGGCCGCGGCAGCAGCGACGACAAGGGGCCGGCTGTGGCATCGCTCTATGCGCTGCGCTGCGTGAGGGAGCTGAACTTTCCGATGAAGCACAAGGTGCGGCTGATTCTGGGAACTGCCGAGGAAACCGGATGCAGCGATATCGAATACTATTTGAAAAAAGAAAGTACGCCGCCCATGGTATTCTCGCCCGATGGGGATTATCCGATTCTGAACACCGAAAAAGGGCAGCTGCGGCCGGATGTGACGGCCCACTTTGCCCCCTGCGGGGCCATGCCCCGCATCCGCGCCATTGACGGCGGCCTGGTGCTTAACGCCGTACCGCCGGAGGCTGAAGCAGTGGTGGAAGGGATGAATGCCGAAGACGTGCAGCCCTATTTCGACGAAGCGGCCCGGGAAACCGGCGCGTCGTTTGCCGCGACGGATATCACCGGCGGCGTTCTGATCGCGGCCAAGGGGAAAAACGCCCATGCTTCGACGCCTGCGGAGGGAAACAACGCCATTACGGCGTTGCTGTGCGCGCTGCTCAAACTCCCCTTGGTGCCTTGCGAAGGCGTGGAAAAGCTGCGCGCGCTGTATGCCCTGACCCCTCACGGCCAGACGGACGGAACGAATTTCGGTATTGCCTGCGCCGATGAGATCAGCGGGGCGCTGACCATTTCGCTGGATATTTTCCACTGCACAGAAACGGAGTTTCGCGGCAGCTTTGACAGCCGAGTGCCTCTGTGCGGCGGCGAAGAGCGGTTATTTGCCATTTTGAAGGACAAGGCTGCCGCTGCCGGGCTGGAGGCGGAGTTGATGCTCCATGAGCCGCCCCACCATACGCCGGAGGATATGCCCCTGGTGGAAGCACTGAAGCGGATCTATACGGACTATACCGGCCGGGAAGCCCGCTGCGTTTCCATGGGCGGCGGCACTTATGTGCACAATATCGAGGGCGGTGTCGGTTTCGGCTGCGAATTCCCGGAGGTAGACACCCATATGCACGGTCCGGATGAGTTCGTGCGCATCGAAGACCTGATCGTTTCGGGTAAAATGTTTGCGCAGGCTGTGGCTGATCTGTGCGGCGCGTAAACAAATAACTGTATTGGAAAGCCCCTCCCGCATCCTTATGGGAGGGGCTTTCCGGCTGCTCTCAGAGCCAGGGCACAGAGCGATGGTGTTTTGACTGTGCGGTGCTGCTTTCCTGAAAGACCCTTGGTGTTATGCTGAAGGCGCAGGAAAACGGACGGGAACGGGTTGCGGTTGGCAATGTCTGTGGTGGCCTTTCTGCACGCATTCCGGGCGCTTTCTTTTCCGTTGCTCCTGCTGCTGGCCCTGTGGCTGTGTGGTAGACTGCGTGAGGAAAACGCTGTGTGCCAGGCAGTGGAGGGAGCAAGCTGCCTGGGCGGGATTATGGAGAGTTTTCCATAAAATGGGCATTATCGCCTGCTTGCCTGATCGGAAAGAGCCGGGCTTTTATAATATTTAAGAAATCTTAAAGGATTCTCTCTTGTATTTGAGGTGGGACAACTCATATAATGACAAAGCAGGACCCTGGAACAGGACCGGAAGGAGCAAGTTATGAAGAGCGACAACACAGAAAACAAGTTAGACCTGGCACCGGCAGAGGCAGAGGAAGGGGAAATTCCCGCTGTTGCAGCTGCACCGGAACTGCCGAAACAAAAGAAAAGCAAAAAGAAACTGATCCTGATCGCGGTGATCGTGGTGGTGGTACTGTTTCTCCTCTCGCGGATGCTGGGCGGAGGCGGTGGAATCCCCATGGGAGGCAACTATACGGCAGAGGCTGCCGCGCACCGCGACCTCAGCGTGACTGTTTCCGGTACCGGCACCATTCAGCCCATTCATTCCAGCACGATCGTGGGTATGGTTACCGGAGATATTCTCAGCGACAGCTTTGAAATCGGCGACGCGGTGGAAAAGGATCAGGTGCTTTACACGATTGATGCCGAGGCGGCGCAAACCGCCGTGGAGCAGGCACAGCTGGCATTGCAGCAGGCGCAGATTGCATACGAACAGGCGTCCCGCGCCGCCCAGGATTTGACGGTGTCCTCCACGGTTTCCGGACAGGTGTCCAGCGTGGAAGTGAAGAAAGGCGACGCTGTCTCCGCTGGTACGGCGATGGTGACAGTGACCGACAATAAAAACATGACGATCAAGTGCAATTTTAACAGTGCGGACGCCAAAAATATCCGCGCTGGGCAAAGCGGAACGGTTACCATTACTTCCACCGGAGAAACCGTGGCGGCTACGGTGAGCAATGTGTCCGCTTATACGGCAGTGGGCGCCGGCGGCACGTTGGTGCAGAGCGTAGAGCTGAAGGTTACCAACCCCGGCGGCATCACGGGCGGTATGGCGGCCACAGCCAGAGTGGGCACTTATGCCTGCCAGAGCGGCGGCACCTTCGAGTATGCGACGCAGACCCAGGTGCTGGCCAAGGCAGGCGGTACTGTGGACGCGATTTATGTTTCCGAGGGCACTACGGTGGCACCCGGCACGAAGCTGGTTCATCTGGATGGCGCGGATTTGGCCGATCAGGTCCAAAACGCGAAGCTGAGCCTGGAGAACGCCCAGCTCAACCTGCGTTCTGCGCAGGATGCACTGGAGGAGTATAATATAAAAGCGCCTATTTCCGGCACTGTGACGCAGAAGAGCATGAGTGCCGGCGACAATATCGGCCAGGTGGGCAATTCCACGCTGGCCATCATCAGCGATCTGTCTGCCCTGACCTTTGATATGAATATCGACGAACTGGATATTTCCAAAGTGAAGGTGGGCCAGCGGGTCCGCATCACGGTGGATGCGTTGCCCGGGCAGGAGTTTTCCGGATACATAGACAAGATCAACATCAACGGCACCACCACCGGCGGCGCTACCAGTTATCCGGTTACCGTGATGGTAGAGAATCCTGACCCGTCTTTGCTGCCGGGCATGAATGTCAGTGCCGACATTATGGTCGAGGAAGTCCAGGATGCGCTGACCATTCCGCTGGGCGCGGTAGACACCGGCAATACTGTGCAGGTGATTCCGGCTTCCGCCATTTCCGAAAAAGACGGGAGCATCGATACTGCACAGGCTGAAACACGTACTGTAGAGCTGGGTGTCAGCGACAGCAGCTATGTGGAAGTCAAGGATGGTCTGAAGGAAGGAGACCTGGTGCTGGTGAAATCTGATCTGGATCAGGTTCTCGCCGGCGATGCAGGCACTGCGGCGGTTATGGAATCGGGTGAGTGACGCCGATGAATGAAACACTGATCGAACTGCGTAACATTTATAAGATTTATCAGATGGGCGACACAGCGGTGCATGCCCTGGATGGTGTGTCTTTTTCCATTCCCCGCGGCCAGTTTGTAGCGATTGTCGGCCAGTCCGGTTCGGGCAAATCCACTGCCATGAATATTATCGGCTGCCTGGATGTTCCCACATCGGGCACCTATCTGCTGGGCGGTGTGGATGTGTCTACCATGCGGGACGATGCGCAGGCGGAGATCCGCAACAAAATGCTGGGCTTTATTTTTCAGCAGTACAACCTTCTGCCCAAGCTGACCGTGCAGGAAAATGTGGAGCTTTCACTGCTCTATGCCGGGGTTCCGGCGGCGGAACGGCGAGAGCGTGCATTGGCGGCTCTCAATAAGGTGGGCTTGGCGGCCAAGGCGAAGAATATGCCCAACCAGCTCTCCGGCGGCCAGCAGCAGCGCGTATCCATCGCCCGGGCACTGGCGGGAGACCCTTCGGTTATTCTGGCGGATGAGCCTACCGGCGCGCTGGATTCCCGCACCAGCCGGGAGGTGCTGTCGTTCCTGCAGCAGCTCAACCGGGAGGGCAACACCATTGTCCTCATCACCCATGACAATTCGATTGCCGTGCGCGCACAGCGCATTATTCGGCTGCAGGATGGCCGCATTATTTACGATGGTCCCTCCGACGACCCACGGGCTGTGGTTCAGCCTTCCGAGGCAGGAGAGGGGGATACGCTCTGATGGGAATGGAACAGAATTTTAAGCTGGCGGTTAAGTCCCTGATGAGCAGCAAAGCCCGGGCAATCCTCACCATGCTGGGCATTATTATCGGCGTGGCCGCGGTGATCATCATCACCAGCCTTGGAAATGGCATGCAGACGATGATGAACGAACAGTTTGAAAAAATCGGGACGAATCTGGTGCAAGTGATGGTCATGGGCCGCGGCCCCGGCTCATCCCGCACGGCAGAGCCGGAGGATATGGCGGAGCTTGTGGAGCAGTACCCGGATGTGCTTTCTGGCGTCACCCCATATGTCAGCGTGAACACCAGTGTTCGCAGCGGCGCAGAGAAGTTCAAGCGCACACAGGTATACGGTGTCAGCGAGGATTTTGCCGACATGGACGCCGCTTTCGGCGAAGAGCTGGCACAGGGGCGATATATCAAATATCTGGATGTGACACGGCGCTCTACGGTTTGCGTCATTGGGGAATACATCAATCAGACTGCTTTTGGAGGAGACGGGCTGGGCAAGTCGATTCAGATTGGCGGCGTACCGTACACAGTAGTGGGGATTCTCTCCGGTGGAAGTTATGCCCTGGAAGAGGGCGGCCCCAGTGATTATGTGTATATTCCTTACACCAATGCCGGTAAAATTTCCGATTCGACCGAAGTTTCGCTGTACATGTTTTCCTGTGCAGGGCAGGACTCGGCAAACGCAGGCAAAGCGCTGATCGAAAACAAACTCTATAGTATTTATCAGACGGCGGACGCCTATTATGTTATGACTTCGGCCGAGCAGATACAGTCGCTGAACATGATGATCAGCGTCCTGATGATGGTGCTGGTGGCCATTGCAGCCATCTCGTTACTGGTGGGCGGTATCGGCATTATGAATATTATGCTGGTATCTGTTTCCGAACGCACTAGGGAAATCGGTATCCGCAAATCTCTTGGAGCCAAGCGGAAGGATATCCGGCTGCAGTTTATCATCGAAGCTGGCACCACCAGTGCGTTGGGCGGCCTGATTGGCGTTGTGTTGGGCATGGTGGTGGCGTTTGTGGCGGGCGTTGTGCTCAGCGGTATGATGACTAGTATGATGGGGGGCAGCGGAACAACGTTCCAGGCTGTACCCACGCCGGGAGCTGTTGCCATAGCTTTTGGCGTATCCGTCGGCATCGGCGTGCTGTTTGGTTATCTGCCGGCGAACAAAGCGGCAAAGATGAATCCCATCGACGCGCTGCGGTATGAATAAAGAACCGCAGTGCCGGCAAAGCGATATAGGAGGAGAAGAGACATGAAGAAACGACTTACTGCGCTGCTGTGTACAGCGGCCCTGTGCGTGTCGCTGCTGATGCCCTCGGCATTTGCCGCCGGCACTACGGCTGGCGAGGGCGAGGCACTCCAGGTTCTGGCAGCCATGGGCGTGATGAACGGCGACGAGAAAGGTAATCTGGATCTGTCCGCCAATGTGACGCGGGCGGCCTTTACCAAAATGGCAGTGGCAGCTTCCACTTATCGGGATATGGCTACGTCCACAGCCCATGTTTCACCCTTTTCGGATGTAAAATACACGCATTGGGCGGCGGGGTATATCAAAACCGCGGTGGATGCAGGCTGGATCAACGGTTATCTGGATGGGACATTCCGGCCGGACAGCCCGGTCTATCTGGAACAGGCGGTGAATATCTGCCTGAAAATGCTGGGTTATACCGATGAGGATTTTGCCACTGGCACCTATCCGTATCCCCAGCTGGCCATGTATCAGAATCTGAAGCTGAACACAGGGCTGAACGCCAAACAGGGGCAGGTTCTGACCCGCGGAGACTGTGCCAAGCTGGTTTACAATACGCTGAATGCCACCACAAAGGATGGAAAAGTCTATGCCACTACACTGGGTTACAGTGTAGACGGTGCGGGCAAGATCGACTATCTGAGCGTGATTAATGCAGAGCTGCAGGGGCCCATTGTGGTGGGCGAAGGCAGCTGGACGTCGCAGCTGGGCTTTACACCCTCTGTGGTGTACCGCAACGATGGGGAAAGTACCCTTTCGGCTATTACTCAGAACGATGTGGTATATTATCTGGAAAAGACCAAAACAGTTTGGGCCTATCATAATCAAGTCACTGGCTTGTATGAGAGCGCTGAGCCGAACCGGAGCAATCCTGCCTCGGTTGTGGTATCTGGAGTGAGCTACTCCTTTGAAAGCTCTGCAGCAGCCTATGCCATGTCCACCACGGGCACGTTCAAGATCGGCGATACGGTCACGCTGCTGCTGGGCCGCAACAATACGGTGGCTGCGGTAATTGATCCGACCAGTGCCGGCACCAATACTTACGGCATTGTGCTTGCCACCGGTATTGACAGCTATACCGATGCGCAGGGTAAGCCTTATACGGCGCCCTACGTGAAGATTCTGGGCGTAGATGGTGTTACGTATCAGTATCAGACGGACAAGAGCGGCTATTACAAAGAGGGGGATCTGGTGAAGGTGGCCTTCGAAAGCGGCGTTGCCAAACTGAGCCGTCTGAACAATTCTTCCAAAAACCTCTCTGGAACGGTCAACAGCGCGGCCACCCAGCTGGGCAGCATGCCGCTGGCCTCCGGTGTGCGGATCATGGATTATGCGGATGGACATTCGGCGAATATCGCGGCCAGTCGTTTGGCAGGTGTAAAGATTGACAGCGGCGATGTGGCGTACTATGAGCTGAACAGCGCCGGCGAGATCGAAACGCTGATCCTGAAGAACGTCACCGGCGATATGTATTCGTTCGGTATGCTGACCAAAGATGATGAAATTCCCGGCGCGAACATGACCAACGGTCATATCTATACGCTGATGAGCAACGGCTCCGTGGTTGGTCCGCTGACCTGTGAGGGTGCTTCCTTCCCTGTCAGCCAGGGCAAGGCCGTGCGCTATATGATGGATGGTACGACGCTGGATAAGATGTATAATCTGACGGAAGTCAAATTGACTGCAGCGACCACCAACGGTACTGCTGTGGCGGTCAACGGACAGAAATTCGACATCAGCACCGGTGTGCAGATCTACCTCAAGCAGAACCAGAGCGGGGTGGGTACGCAGTATTATGTCACCAGTCTGGATAAGCTCAATTCTGGCGATTACAGTCTTACCGGCTGGTATGATAAACCGGAATCCTCCGGTGGCCGGATGCGGATTATCGTAGCAACGCCCAGATAAGGGATAAGCAGAAAAAAGCACAGGCCGCTCTGCGCGGCCTGTGCAGGCTCTGAACATTGAAAAAGCGCCGTGTGAAAGAATTTCTTTCACACGGCGCTTTTGTGACAAGCAGCTTATCGGATTACATCCGTTCCGGTGCGCTTACGCCAATGACCTCCAAGCCGTTTTCCAACACGGTGCGCACAGTGTCAGCCAGCTTCCAGCGGGCGTCGCGTACGGCGGGAGCTTCGCCTTTGATGCGGTCGTCATGGTAGAACTTGTGGAAGCGGGCGGCCAGATTGACCAGATACCGGTTGATATAGGAGGGGTCGTAGTCCCGGGCGGCCAGGCGCAGCTCTTCGGGATACTGGGAGATCTGCTTGATCAGATCCCGGGCCGCCTCGTCGCTGAGCAGGGAGACATCCGTGTCAGCCATGGCGGGCAGGGACGCGCCCTCTTCCTGCATTGCTTTGCGCAGACTGCAAATACGGGCGTGGGCATACTGTACATAATAAACGGGATTTTCGCTGTCTTCGCGGACGGCCAACCCCAGATCAAAGTCCAAAGGACTGTTGGGCACACGGTTGTTGAAATAGTAGCGGGCGGCGTCCACGCTGATCTCATCGAGCAGATCGTGCAGGGCAATGGCCTTGCCGGTGCGCTTGGACATACGCACGGGTTTGCCGTCCTGAAGCAGGTTCACCAGCTGCATCAGCACAATCACCAAGCGGCCGGAGCCGTCCAGGCCAAGGCCGTCCAGCGCCGCTTGCAGGCGGGCTACATGGCCGTGATGGTCGGCACCCCAGACATTGATGACTTTATCAAAGCCGCGTTTTTCAAATTTGTTGCGGTGATAAGCGATATCAGCGGCGAAATAGGTGTAAAATCCGTTGGCACGGCGGAGCACATCATCCTTCAGTTCCAGCTTGTCCACTTGAGCCTGGGTTTTCCCTTCGCGCAGGAATTTTTCCTTCAGCAGTGCGGTGGTGTTCAGCCACAGCGCGCCGTCCTTTTCATAGGTCCAACCTTTCTCTGTCAGTGCAGCTACGGTTTCCGCTACATAGCCGCTGTTGTGCAGCTCTGATTCCAAGAACCACTGGTCGTACTCAATGCCGTATTTGCGCAGGTCTTCCTGCATTTTTGGGATGTTAATACGCAGTCCGTATTCGGCCATGGCGCTCTCCCAGGTTTCCTGCGCCGTTTCGCCGGGGAAGGCGCCGCTGACCTGAGCCAGGAAGCCCCGGGCCAGTTCTTTGATGTCCTCTCCATGGTAGCCCTCTTCGGGGAAGGGATAGTTCTCCTCACCCAATGTCAGCTGCATGCAGCGGGCGTAGATGGAGTGGGCGAATTTGGCGATCTGGTTTCCAGCGTCGTTGACGTAAAATTCCTTCCAGGCCGCGCAGCCGCTGCGGGAGAGAACATTGGCCAGCGTGTCGCCCAGTACGCCGCCGCGGGCGTTGCCCATATGCATGGGGCCGGTGGGATTTGCGGAAACGAATTCCACCATAATCTTCTGTCCCGCCAGCGCCTGGGAAGAACCGTAGTTTGCGCCTTCCGCTTCTACGGCGGCCAAAACGTCGCCGTACCAGCTGTTGCTGACGGTGAAATTCAAAAAGCCGGGGCCGGCGATCTCTACTTTTTCAAAATAAGAGCCGCTCAAGTCCAGATGGTCGCACAGAATCTGTGCCAGATCCCGGGGGCGCATGCCCAGCGCCTTGGCGCCGGCCAGCGCGAAATTCGAGGTGTAATCGCCGTTGCGGCTGTCCTTGGGCACTTCTACACTGCCGCGAATCTTACCCTGCGCTGTGCCGAGAAGGCCCTTTTCCATGGCGCGCGCATAGCTGGCGGCCACCAGCTGTGCAACTTGGTCTTTGGCATTTTGAATCATATTGGTCATCTTTTTTACCATCCTTTGCCGTTTTTTACGTTCTGCTTTTCTGCCTCCGCCGCGGTGTTTTGACGCACTTGGATGAAAAAGCGGCTTGTGCCGGTTATTTGGTGCTCGCTTTCGATGGCGTAGCGGATTTCCAGTTCGCCGCCCGTTTCGTCCAGATCAGCACGCAGAGTGCGGGTCACAATGTCGAGGGTCATGGTGCCGTAGGGGGTCTCATAAAGAGAGTAATGTTTTTTATCCCGCTCAAAAATCATCTGGGAATGAAAGCGCCCGGTGCGCACCAGAGATACGGAATTGGGATGAATCTCAAAAGCGGTATGCGTGCCTTCCATTCCCGTCAGAGCGCTCTCGTCGTATTCCAGGGCATAGCCGTAATCGGTAGAAGTCAGCGTGCCCTCGGTCACAAATTCTGTAACATCTTTTTCGGTGCCTTCGTATTCCTGCTCTCCGCGAATGGAGATCATTACCTGTTGCTGCATTGTGTTCTCCTGTTTCCCTGTTAGGATATCCGTTTTCAGTATTTTTCAATATTAATCTGCTGCACCATGCCTTTGAGGTTGCTGCGCAGGAACAGTCCCGCCATTTCTTCAAAGCCGTCCACCGTATCACTGACAAAATAAGAAGTGTCGCCGTTGGACTGGCTTTCGTTCAGGCGGTCGCTGCTGACGAGCAGGGCCTGCAATGCCCGGGCTGCTTCGCGGCCGGAATTGATGAGTGTCACATCCGGCCCCATAATGTGGCGGATAACATCGCTGAGCAGCGGATAGTGGGTGCAGCCCAGAATCAGGGTGTCCACATCGGCCTCCTGCATGCTCTGCAGATATTCCCGGGCTATGGTTTCGATGACAGGGTCGCCCATCTGAAAACGCCCGTTTTCAACTAAAGGTACAAACAGAGGGCAGGCCTTGCCATATACCGTTGCTCCGGGCCGCCGGGCGGCGATCTTTTTTTCGTAGGCGCCGGAACGGATGGAAGCGGCGGTGGCAATCAGGCCGATGCGTCCGCTTCTGGTGACGCGGGCCGCCTGTGCAGCTGTCGGTTCCACCACGCCGATGATAGGGAGATGGTATTCTCTGCGCAGGGTGGACAAAGATGTGGTGCTCACTGTGCCGCAGGCGATTACTACTGCCTTGAGATCGTAAGAGCACAGGAAGTTCATGTCTTGGCGGGCAAATTTCAGGATGGTTTCCGGGGAGCGCACGCCGTAAGGCACCCGGGCGGTATCGCCGAAGTAAATGATATCCTCCCGCGGCAGCAGCTGCATCAGCTCCCGCACGGCAGTCAGCCCGCCCAGACCGGAATCGAATACGCCGATCGGCCGATGATCCATATGCTCCGCTCCTCTCTTCAACACATGGTGTTGCTTGATCCTTATTATAAACAACCATATATTATACTTGATATTTCGGATTGCGGCAAGTCAAAACCGGCAAATTCACTGCCTTTTTCAAAAAATTCTCCTTTGTACCACACGGCGCTGGTATTTTGACACGCAATTTGCTACAATAGCATCCGCAAACACGGAGCAATTTGCTGCGAAGGAAGGAAAGAAGGATCGACATGGAGATCAAGATGAGTGAAAAGCAGTTCCGCCGCCTGCTGGACATGGTATATATCGGCAACTGGGTACTCAACTCCGCCCGGGGCGGCGACCGCATCCGAGTGTATGACCAGGTGGAAAGCCTTCTGTTTTCCCAGTGTCTGCTGCACGATATGCCGGATCTGGTGGATGTGGTTCGCGGTATTGCGGTGCCTTCCCGCGCCTTCAACGAAGGCGGCATCCATGAGGCGATTATGGCATATGAGGATACGGTGTTTTACGAAATCCTGGCCGAAGAGCTTGCCCGGCGGGATATGGAACTGGAAGGTATCGCTGCGGAGACGCCCGAGGGCATGGTAGATCTGAACCGGCGGATCGACGCCTACCTTGATGAGTTTGAAGCCCACGGCACGGACAATCTCACTGTGGAAGGTGTGGAGTAATCTCCGCCGGGAGTTTTGAAAATGGAAAACCAATGAACAAAGGATGTGTGCATACCGTATGAAGTATGATTTTGAAACCCTGGTGGACCGGCGCCGTGCCGGTGCACTGAAATGGGACCTGATGCGCCAGGCGCAGCCAAACGCACCGGAAGATGCGGTGCCGCTTTCTGTGGCGGATATGGAGTTTGTCATTGCCCCCGAGATCCGGGCGGCGCTGCATCAGTATATTGATGCGCAGATCCCCGGTTATTCCGGGGCGCCGGAAGGATTCCGTGAGAGCGTCTGCTCTTTTTTGCGCCGCCGTCATGGAGTGTCTGTTTCCCCGGAAGAGTTGGTACAGACGCCTGGTGTGGTCTATGCCTTGCCTCGGGCGATTCGGGCGATGACAGAGGAGGGAGAGGGGATTATCCTTCTGACGCCGGTCTATTATCCTTTTTACCGCGTGATCCGCGATACGGGACGCACGGCGGTTCCCTGTCCGCTGCGGTATGAAGAGGGGCGCTACAGTATTGATTTTGCGCTGCTGGAGACGCTGGCCAGCCGCAGGGAGAACAAGGCGCTGCTGCTGTGCAGCCCACACAACCCCGTGGGTCGTGTGTGGACAGCCTGCGAGGTGCGGGCAATGGCTGAGATCGCAGAGCGATATGGCCTGTTTGTCATCGCCGACGAAATTCATTTCGACTTGGTATTCCCGGGGCATACGCACACGTCGTTTGGCACACTGAAGGGTGAGATTGCCGGGCGCACTATTTTGTGCACCGCACCCAGCAAGACCTTCAATCTGGCGGGGATGAACCTGAGCAATATCATAATCCGGGATCGGGCGCTACGAGAGCGTTTTTGCCGGGAGTTGCGCGTCGATGCTACCCCCAGCCTGAACCCCTTCGGCTATGTGGCCTGTCAGGCGGCTTATGATCGGGCGGAGCCGTGGCTGAAAGCCCTGCTGGCCTATCTTGACGGGAACCGCCGCTTTGTGCAGGAGTTCATTGTGCGTGAGCTGCCGCAGCTGCGCGCAGTAGCGCTGGAAGGAACGTACCTGCAGTGGGTGGACTGCCGGGGGCTGGGATTGGAGCAGGATGCTTTGGAGGCGCGCATGACAGCCCACGGGCTTTTCTTTGACGAAGGGTATTTGTTCGGGCAGGAGGGCGCAGGCTTTGAGCGCATCAATCTTGCCTGTCCACGCCGTGTTCTGGTGCAGGCTATGGAACGGTTGCGCGCGGCATGCCGCGCCTGAATGCATCTTCTGTGAATTCACACTTTGTTCACGATTCTTTCAAAATTTCTTCATCACTTTCCTTTGCCGGCATGGTATTCTAATCATGCAAACAGGAAATCCCCCCTTTCCCGTTTGACCACTCTCTCTCTTTTCAAAAAGACTGCCGGCGGTGTTGTGTGTGTCGCCGCCGGTCCATACCAAGCGAACCGGCCCGCCGCGGAAGATCCCCCTCTTCTGCGGCGGGCGGTTTGTTATGCGGGAGAAAAAAGTTTTCTTTCTCCTGTTAAGGCGAAAAAGTCCAATTTTTTAAAAACTCTTGGATTTTTGAGACGGATTCTTGGACGAAATATGAAAATTATGTGCAGCTGCATTGACATCTCCGGCGTTTGGACTAAAATATAAATGTAATCTTACATGCTTTTTGCTACTTCCCACAAGCACGATATGATGTGGCGGGAAGTTCTTTCATGTACGAATTCTGCAAAAGGAGGCAGCGTATATCATGGGTGTGGATATTAAAGACCTGCTGCCGTCGGACGATGAGGGAAGACTTCGCATCATCCAGGAACAGGTGCCCGGAAATCAGATTTCCCTGGCGCATATCATCGGCGGCCCGCAGCCGATCATTTATCAAAAGTTGGGTCTGAATCCCGATATCGATTATGATGGTGCGGCCATCGGCATTTTGACGGTGGTACCCTATGAATCTTCGATCATTGCGGCGGATATTGCTACAAAAGCGGCGGATATCTATTTGGGCTTTGTTGACCGCTTTTCCGGAACACTGATCATCACCGGAGAGTTGGCCGAAGTGACCACTGCCGTGGACGAGATTGTCCGCTATTTCCGCGATGAAATGGGATTTGCGGCCTGCCGCATTACCAAGCGGTGAGCGCTATCATGAATTGAAGGACGGAGCGTATGCGCAAAATTATTTTTATTGGGCGCAGCGAATGCGGAAAAACATCGCTGACCCAGGCCATGCGCGGTGAAACGGTCACTTACCACAAAACGCAGTATGTCAACACGTTTGACGTTATTATCGATACTCCCGGTGAATATGCCGAAACGAACCGCTTGGGCGGTGCGCTGGCGACCTATTCCTATGAGGCTGATGTGGTGGGGCTGCTCCTCAGCGCGATCGAGCCGTATTCCCTGTATCCTCCCTCGGTTACCGTGCTGGCCAACCGCGAGGTGATCGGCATCGTTACTAAAATTGATCATCGGCTGGCCAACCCGAAGCGGGCGGCAGAATGGCTGAAACTGGCCGGCTGCCGTAAGATTTTTTACATCAGTTCCTACAGCGGCGAAGGGATTCCGGAATTGCTGGAATACCTGCGCGAGGAAGGGGACGTGATGCCCTGGGAGAAAGCAAAAGAGCAGATGGACGCATTCAACCGCGAGGGCGGAAGCTACAGCTCTGTGGATGAGAAGATGACGGAGCAGGACGAGCTTGAGAAAAAGCGGGAATTTAAAACCGTGGTGGTGGGCGAGGATGTTCTTGGCCGCGAGATCACGGCCGATGGGGAAAGCGTCGTTCCTTCCAAAGACGTGCCAGCCAAAACCCATGTGCGCTTTAAAAATGAACTGTAAAATCTCCGGACAGCAGGATTGCAGTCCGGAGATTTTGCCCCATTCAGACAAAAACATCCCGTCCCCTGAAGCGTTCAGGGGACGGGATGCAGCTTTTTTGGAAAAGAACTTACTGAGCAGACACCAAACGGGCAGTATCCTGCGCAATCACCAGCTCTTCGTTGGTGGGGATCACCATAATTTTGACACGGGAATCGTCAGTCGAAACAATGGCTTCCTCGCCGTGCACCAGGTTTTTGCTGTGGTCGATTTTCACGCCCATGAATTCCAGGCCGCTGGCGATCTTCTCGCGCAGCTCGGGGGAGTTTTCGCCCACGCCGGCAGTGAAGATCAGCACGTCGATGCCGTTCATGGCGGCAGCAGCGGAGCCGATGCGCTTGTGGGTCTTGTAGCAGAACATATCGATGGCCAGAGCGGCGCGCTCATTGCCTTCCGCAGCGGCCTTTTCCAGATCGCGGAAATCGGAAGACACGCCGGACACACCCAGCACACCGGACTTCTTGTTTAGAACGTTCATTACATCCTCGATAGACATGTTGTGGTTTTCCATCAGGTATTCGATGATGGAAACGTCGATGGAGCCGCAGCGGGTGCCCATGGGCAGGCCGTCCAGCGGAGTGAAGCCCATGGAGGTTTCCATACTCTTGCCGCCGGCGATGGCGTCCACGGAGGAGCCGTTGCCCAGGTGGCAGGTGACGATCTTCAGGGTTTCAATGGGCTGGCCCAGAATTTTGGCGGCGCGCTTGGACACATAGGAGTGGGACGTGCCGTGGAAACCGTAGCGGCGGACATGATCGTTGACGTAATACTCATAGGGGATGGCATAGGTGTAAGCGCGGGGGGGCATGGTCTGGTGGAACGCAGTGTCAAACACGGCGACCATGGGCACGCCGGGCATCACTTCTTCGCAAGCCTTGATACCGGTGATGTTGGCGGGGTTGTGCAGGGGAGCCAGGGGGATGCACTCTTCAATGGCTTTCATAACATCGTCATTGATCACCACGGAGTGGGCGAACTTTTCGCCGCCATGTACCACGCGATGGCCCACGGCGTCGATTTCCTTCATGGAGCTGATCACGCCGTTTTCGGGATCAACCAGGGTATTCAGCACGGTCTGGATGGCTTCGGCATGGGTGGGCATGGCCACATCCACAGCGTCCAGCTTCTTCTTGCCGTCGAGCTGGGGCTTATAGGTAAATTTGCCGTCGATACCGATGCGCTCACACAGGCCCTTGGCCAGGAGCTGCTCCGTTTCAGGGTTCAGCAGCTGATATTTCAGGGAAGAGCTGCCTGCGTTGATAACCAAAATGTTCATCGTTCGATCTCCTTTTTTCTCATGTAGCGACGCGGGAAACGTTGCAAAATGCGCCAGAATAGAATAAAATAAATTACAGTATTATTGTAGCCCATTTTATGTATGGAAACAAGTGTTAATTTGCAGATTATACGCTGCAGGAGATAAATTTTTCATGAAGATTGTCGGAATTTTAACAGAGTTCAATCCGTTTCACAACGGACATGCATGGTTGTTCGCGCAGCTGCGGCACAGATTGGGAGATGACGCTTGTATCCTGTGCCTGATGAGCGGTCAGTTTGTACAGCGGGGCGAACCGGCCATGCTGCGCAAACACGTGCGGGCGGAAGCTGCGCTGCGCTGCGGAGCGGATCTGGTAATGGAACTGCCACTGACTCGGGCGCTTTCTTCGGCGGAAGGGTTTGCGCGGGGGGCTGTGTACCTGATGCAGCGTACCGGGTGTGTGACCCATCTGGCCTTTGGAAGCGAATGCGGTGATGCGGCGGCGCTGGAACGGGTGGCACAGTGTCTGGATTCGGAACTATACCATGCCGGGCTGCGGCGTTTTCTCAACGAGGGAATGTCCTTTGCGGCCTGCCGTCAGGCAGTGGTGCGCGGGATTCTCGGCCCGGCGGATGCGGCGCTGCTGTCTGGCGCCAACAACAACCTGGGGGCAGAATATCTCAAGGCAGTGCGGCAGTTGGGATGGTCCTGCAATGTGCTGACGGTAAAACGCCGCGGCGCCGCCCATGACAGCCCTGACGCATCGGAATACTGCTCCGCTTCGGCGGTGCGCCGGCTCATGGCAGCGGGAGACTGGAAGGGGATGGAAAAGGCCGTGCCTCCTGCTGCTGCAGACCTTTACCGTGCCGAATGTGCCGCGGGCCGCGGCCCGGTGACTGCGGCGGCGGCAGAGCGCATGATCCTGGCCCGGCTGCGCACTATGAACGCAGCGGCGTTTGCCCGTCTGCCGGATTGTACAGAGGGGCTGGAATACCGCTTTCTCCGCGCGGCCCGCAGCGCATGTTCCCTGGAAGAGCTGCTGGGGCAGGTGAAGACCAAACGTTATGCGCTTTCGCGCCTGCGGCGCATGGCGCTGTGCGCCTGGCTGGGTGTGGAAGCGGGCGATGCCGTTCAAATGCCTCAGTATCTGCGCCTTTTGGGCTGCACGGAGCGGGGGCGCGCAGCATTGGGGCAGATGCGCAGGACGGCGCAGCTGCCGGTGCTGGTGAAGAGTGCAGATGTGCGCTGCCTTTCGGAGGATGCGCAGCGGCAGTTTTCGCTGGAAGCGCGCGCTGGGGAGCTTTATGGGCTGCTGTATCCGGATCTTTCCAGCGCAAAACCCGGCGCAGAATGGCGCACAGGGCCGGTAGTGGTGAAAGCGCTGTAAAAAAAGAAAAATTTTGAGGTTCAAGTGGGGATTTCAGGGAATTGTAACCATTTTGTAACCGTTGCGTCACTGATTTACTTTCTTTTTGCGCAGAAGTGCCGTATTCTATAGCCGAGCAACACTGTCCCTGGGAGGGAATCATATGAAGAAAATACCGATTTTGACGACGCTGGCTGCAAGCCTGTGTCTGTGTGCGCTGTCCGCCTGCGGCGGAGCGCCGCAGACACAGATGATGAAGGCTGCCGCTGAGGGTGAAGGCGGCGCTGCGGTGCGTCTCACCAGCCAGCTTCACGAAAAAGAATATAAAAGCGGTGATGGGAAGGTACTTCTTGGGAAGTATTCTTACACGCTCCCGGCCATGGCCGGGGCGGCCGATGACGACGCATCGGCCGCCGCCGTTGATGTGTTCAACGACGATATGGCTTCCATACTGGAGGAGGAATCCAGCAGCTGGGACGAGGCAATGAAAGAAGTGGAAGAACTGTATTCGGATTTCGGTTCGGACAGTTGGAAGAGCGGCATGCACTGGATCGATGAAATCCACTATGAAAGCTGCCAGACGGATACCTTGGTCAGCCTTCGTTTCGAGCACTATGTATTCTCCGGCGGCGCTCATGGTTATACTTATTATACAAGTTATCTTTTTGCGCAGAAGGAAGGCCGGGAAGTCACTTTGGCCGATATGACGGACGACGCGCAAACGCTGTCCCAGGCTGTTACAGATGAGATCCTGCGCCAGATTGAGGAAAAGGATCTGAACATGCAGTACGGCTATTGGGACGATTATGCGATCTATGTGGCTGAATGGATGGACGGCTATAGTACTTATTTTAACGACGCAGGCGAACTGGAAATTATTTTTCCGGCCTATGATCTGGCTTCTTATGCGGCCGGAGCGCAGACTTTTGTAATCCCGCAGAGTGTATATGCCCCTTGCCTGAATGATTATGGCAGGCTTTTGCTGGGGATTTCCTGAGAAATGAAAAAGTGCAAAGCCGCGCCCCGGAGGTTTCGTCTCCGGGGCGCGGCTTTTTTGTGTGGCAGTGGAATCTTTTTCCGCGAACCAATTATTCTGTGATATGGACGTGGTTGTTGATGTGATCGGAACAGTAGCAGTAATAGCCGGCGCATTTGGAGCAGTAGCGGAACTCAAGGTTGGGATATTCGGTATCGGTTTTGCCGCACACAGCGCATTTGTGGTGGTATCCCTTGTCTTTCATTTGTTCTTTGACTGCTTTTTTATAGTGAATGGTTTTTGGAGAGGCCTGATGTGCCGCCCGGCCGGTGGTACGGCGCAGCCAGCCCAGAAGTGCTTCGCCGAAAAAGAGGAAGAAATTGAGCAGGGCGACAATGGGGAGCAGCGCGCTGACGAAATTCAGCTGCGCCAGGGCTGCAACGATATCAAAGGCGAACAAGGCCGCATCCAGCCATGCCAGCCATTTGATTTTGACCGGGAGAATGAGCAGCAGCACCGTGGCGTCGGGGTAGAGCATGGCAAAAGCAAAAAACATGGACATATTGATGTAATATGTGCTGCTTAACGTCCAGCTGACGCCGGTGATGAGGGAGGCGGCCACAACTGCGATCAGGGTCAGCACAAGGCCGCCGAAATAGTAGATGTTGAATTTGGCGGTGCCCCACTCCCGCTCCAGGGTGCTGCCGATAAAGTAATAGAAAAACAGCGAAATCAGCAGCCAGAAAGGGCTGAAATTCGTCGGTACGAAAATGAAGGTGACCAGACGCCAGATCTCGCCGTGCAGAAGGGAGTTGAGATTAAAGGTCAAAAATTGGATGGAGCTGGCGTTGTATCCTGTGAGCAGGTAGAGCAGATAGACGACCACCGTGCCGATCACAATAATCTTCATCAGATTGGGGATGCCGAAGCCGGGATGCTGATAGCAAAATTCATCGATTTTGCGGTTGATGCGGTTCAAAAAAATACACCTCCGAATACTGCGGAAAATGAACGCAGCAAATGTGCGGATTTTCCAATCAGATTAATTTTACACGAAAACAGGCTGCGTGTCATTAAAAAATTGTAAACAAGCGAGGTTTTCTTGAAAAATTTTGGCCGAAGGATATTTTGTGCTTCCCAAAAATACACAAATATGTTATACTAACTTAACACTGCGGGCAAACGGAAGTGTTTGCAGACTCGGGAAAATCGTTTGAACCAATAAGAGAAAGAATCCAGATCATTGACTGTACATATAAAGGAGAAGTTGCTATGAAAAACAGAGTTTTCACATCGGAATCTGTGACGGAGGGACATCCCGACAAGATCTGCGACCAGATCTCTGACGCCGTGCTGGACGCCATTATGGCGCAGGATCCCGCGGGCCGCGTGGCCTGTGAGACCACGGCCACTACCGGTATGGTGATGGTAATGGGTGAGATCACCACCACCGCTAAGATCGATATTCCCTCCATTGTGCGCAACACCGTCAACCGCATCGGCTATGACGATCCTGCCTATGGCTTTGATGGACACACCTGCGCGGTGCTTACGACCATCGACAAGCAAAGCCCTGACATTGCACAGGGCGTTAACAACGCATATGATGCCAGTGCCGATGAGAAGATCGGTGCTGGCGATCAGGGCATGATGTTTGGCTATGCCTGCGATGAAACGGCGGAACTGATGCCTGCGCCCCTGGCCCTGTCCCATGCCCTTGCCCGCCGGCTGACCGCTGTGCGCAAGAGCGGCGAGCTCAACTGGCTGCGGCCCGATGGCAAGAGCCAGGTTACGGTGGAATATGACGCTGCCGGCAACGTGGTGCGCTGCCCAGCCATTGTGGTGTCCACCCAGCACAGCCCTGACATCTCCATTGAGAAGCTGCGCGAGGCCATTGTGGAAACAGTTATCAAACCCACCATCCCGGCCCGGTACATCGATGCGGGCACCAAGTTCTTTGTCAACCCTACCGGCCGCTTTGTGGTGGGCGGTCCCGCCGGCGACAGCGGTCTGACCGGCCGCAAGATCATTGTGGATACATACGGCGGTGCAGCGGCCCATGGCGGCGGCTGCTTCTCCGGAAAAGATCCCACCAAGGTGGACCGCAGTGCAGCTTATATGGCGCGTTATGTCGCCAAGAACCTGGTGGCTGCCGGCTTGGCTCGCCGCTGTCAGGTGGAGCTGGCTTACGCCATTGGCGTATCTGAGCCGGTTTCCATTGTGGTGGACACGTTCGGTACCGGCACTGTGAGTGATGACAAGCTGACGGAGCTGGTGGGATGCAACTTTGACCTGCGCCCCGGCAAAATCATTTCCTATCTGAACCTGCGCCGTCCTATTTATGAGCAGACTGCGGCCTACGGCCATTTCGGCCGGCCCGATCTGGATCTGCCCTGGGAGCATACCGATATGGCAGCTAAACTGAAAGCTTCCCTGTAAAAACAAGCAGCGATCACGCTCCGTCCGGTGAATTCTGTGCCGGGCGGAGCGCTGTGCGTTTCTTTTGAACCTTTAAGGATTGTTTAAGCCCGGCGAATCTGCGGCGGAAAGGGAATGTGGATGAACGAAAGAGCACTACAATCAAACGGCAGTCTGGTTTCCCGTCTTCCGCAGCTGATGATGGCCCTGATCCTCCTGCAGCCTGTGCTGGATATTCTTTCTTTCTGGCAGGATCAAGCCGGGGCGGACAATACGCTGACACTGGCGCTGCGTTTTGGCATGTTGCTGGTGGTGGCACTGGCGGGCTTTTGCCTGTCCGGGCGCAAGCGGATCTATGTGGCGTTGGCCTTTGTGCTGCTGGGCTTTGGCCTGTGCCATGCCGCCGCGGTGATTCAGGTGGATTTGCAGACACTGCCCGGTGAGCGGGAAGCCACAGGCTTTTGGATGCTGCTGAGCGATTTTGCCAATTATGTGCGCGTGGCGCAGATTCCGGTTTTTACGCTGTGTTTTATCACCTTTTTGAAGCGCAGTGGGGAGAAAGGGTTTGCAGCCATCGAGCGCAGCTTTTTGCTGGTGCTGCTGATTGTGGCGGCAGTGGAAGTGGTCAGCGTACTCACGGGAACGAATCCCTATACGTATCCCAATAAAAGCCTTGGGATTCTGGGCTGGTTTTATTTTGCCAACTCCCAGAGTGCGATTCTCAGCATGATTGTTCCTGTGGCGATCATGGCGGCGATCCGAAAGGGGACAAGCCGGTGGATCCAGCCGCTGTGCATCTGCGTACTGGGGTTTGCAGTGCTTTATTGTTTCGGTACGCGGCTCTCTTTTGCGGCAATCGGGGCCACTGGTGTGGGTCTGGCGTTCACATTGTTTGTAACGAACCGGAAACAAAAAGGTGCCATTGCCATGTTGCTGGTCTGCACGGCGGTGTGTGTGGGTACAGTGTTTCAGTCGCCCATGTATGAAAACCAATCCCGGGTGGCGGAAAACGCCGTACGGAAACAGGCTTATATCGACACGCTGGTGGCGGGCGACGAGGCTTGGGCCAGGGATTACGGGCTGACAGGCGAAGCGCTGGAGCGCCAGCGCCTGGTGGGGGCTTACCATTTCTATTTGGGCGGCTTGGTGGAGAAATACGGCATCAGCCGTGTGATCGATCTTTACGACGGAACCACTGACGTTTCCGAGTTGGCCAACGTGCGCGCCGCAAAACGCAGTTACTGTGAACTGATGCTGGAGGATTCACCGCTGTTGTCCCGCCTGTTCGGACTGGAATTGGGGGATATGCGCTACCGCACGTGGAATTATGATGTGGAAAACGATTTTTACGGTATTTATGTGCTCTGCGGCCTTGTGGGCCTGGGGTTGCTGAGCGCATTTTTCCTGTACTTTTTCCTGTTGATCGTGAAAGCCCTGCTCCGGAATGCAAAAAAATATTATACCAGTGAGGCCGGGGCCTGGGGCGTGGCACTGGTGATGGCAATGCTGCATGCGTTTGCCACAGCGGGGATTCTGCGCAGGCCAAATGCTTCATTTTATCTATCAGTAGTGCTGGCGGTGATTTATTATCTCGTAAAGCTCCGCCGCTATGAAGAAACGAAAACACAAGCGGGAAAGTTTCCCGCAGGCACATACAGAAAGGATGCTTCCCAATGACTGCTGCTGCAAAGCTTGAAAACCGCCAATCCCGGCTGCTCCGGAACCTGCCGCTTTTCGTCACGGTGATCTGCGCTCTGCAGCCGTTGATGGATGTACTGTCCTTCTGGCAGTCGGAGCTCGGCATGGACAATACGCTGACGCTGGCGCTGCGCTTCGGTGTGCTGGCGGTAGTGGCGTTGATGGGTTTTTGCCTGTCCCGGCAGAAAAAAGTTTATATTCTTGCAGGCGTGGTCTGCGCCGCCCTGTGGGCGGGGCACTGCTATGCCAGCCTGCAGAAAGGTTATCTCAGCCCTTTGAGCGATGTGATCAATTATGTGCGCGTGATCCAGATGCCGCTGTTCGCTGTGTGTTTTATCACGTTCATGAAGCGCAACGACCGTTGCTTTGAGGGCATTAAGCGCGGCTTTGCCGTTAACTTTCTCATCATCACCGGCGTGCTGATTCTGAGCCTGCTCACTGGAACTTGCCGGCCCACGTACGATTTGAGCTGGCTGGGCCTCATGGGCTGGTTTTCCACCAGCAACGCCCAGAGCGCTATTGTGAGTATGCTGACTCCTGTAGTGGTATGGATGGCCTATGAGAGTAAGCGTACCTGGCTGGTATGGATCACTGTGGCTGCAGCGTACCTTCAGCTGTTCTACATCGGAACCCGATTGGCCTTTGCCGCTATGCTGGCTACGACGGTGGGCCTTGCCTTTACGTTTCTGGTCACGCGGCATGTGGAATGGAAACGGGTGGCGGCGCTGTTTGTGGCGTTGGTTATCGCTGCAGGGTGTATGAAATACGGCCCCATGTACAAAAATCAAAATTACTATTCCGATTATACCTCGACCCAGCAGGGCTATGTAGCTGAGGAAATGATGGAAAAGATGCCGGAGCTGGAAGAAGGAGTCGATTTCAAGGAGCTGTTCAAAACGTTGACCGATGCGGAGAAGCGCTATGTCTTGGCGCCGATCTATGCGTTTTACAGCAACGACCTGTGCCGCCGCTTTACGGTGAACACTGTAATTGAGGCATATGACTACACCTATGCGGTGTCCGACCTTACCAATGCCCGCAATCATAAGATCACCTATTGTAAACTCCTGCAGCAGGAGCACCCTGAGGCCAGTAAATGGTTCGGTATGGAGCTGGGCCGCATGACCTGGAATGGGGAAAACTATGACGTGGAAAACGATTTCCACGGCGTCTATTTCCTCTTTGGCGCGGTGGGGCTGGGCCTGATGCTCGCCTTTTTGGGGTATTTTGTGCTGCTCATCCTCTGGGCGCTGAAAAAAGACGCCCGGAAGTATTTCACGCCTGCTGCCGGCGCGTTCGGTATTTCTTTCTGCATTGCCATTGCCAATGCTTATTTCACGGCTGGCATGCTGCGCCGTCCCAATTCGTCGTTCTATCTTTCGCTGTTGCTGGCGGTGATCTATTATCTCGTTTGCATCCATAAATATGATGGGGAAACCACAGTGGCCTCGCGGCTTGCGTGCGGTAAGCGGGGCAAGAGGGAGGCATCTTCCAAATGAGATTCAGTGTGGTGATCCCGGCTTATAACGTGGCAGATTATCTGGAAAAGTGCGTTGCATCCGTGCGTGCACAGACCTGCGCGGACTGGGAGGTCCTTCTGGTGGATGACGGAAGCACCGACGGGGTTACCGGCAAACTGTGCGATGCGCTGGGGCAGGGGGATGACCGTTTCCGGGTGATCCATCAGGAAAACGGCGGCCTGGGCGCCGCCCGGAACACCGGGATGGAGGCTGCCAGGGGCGAGTATCTTGTATTTCTCGACAGCGATGACTACCTCGCGCCCCATATGCTGGAAACGCTGCGCCAGCGTATCGAAGCGACGCACTGCGATGTGTATACGTTTGGCTTTTTTGTGGATAAAAATGGTGATACCAGTGAGCGGCATCTGGATGATCTGCCGGTGGGAATACCGTTCACGCTGGCAGAGTATCCCCGTCTGCTGCTCGCGTCGCCCAACGCCTGGAATCGTATTTACCGGCGTTCCTTTTTCCTCGACAGCGGCGTGCGGTATCCCGGCCGCGTCTGGTTTGAGGACATCCGCACCACTATGAAGCTCTTTGCCTTGGCGCAGAGCATTGAGGCAGTGCCGGAGGCGCTTTATTATTATGTGGTGCGGCAGGGCAGCATCACCCGCAATGCAAAGGCCGACCGCAACCGGGAGATCCTGGATGCTTTTGATGATTTGCTTTCTTTTTATCGTCAATGCGGCCTTTATCCGCGCTATCGCAGTGAATTGTGCCGACTGGCCATCGACCATGTCTATCTGGCCGCTTCGGTGCGTGTGCTGCGGATCGATCGCAAACACCCGCTGCTGCGTGTATTTGCGGACTATATGCAACAAAACTTTCCGGATTACCGGGAGAACCCTTATTTGGAAGAATTGAGCAAAGCGCGCTGCCTGGCGTTTTCCCTGCTGGAAAGGCGGCAATACTGGGCGCTGTGGCTCCTGTTCCGTTTCAAGGGCCAGTGAAGAAAGGACGACCAGTTTGAATCTGCGTGCAAAAATGAACGGAAAACGCGGCGTATTGCTGAAAAACACCATGATGCTGTATATCCTGCAGTTTTCCACCTATTTTTTCGGTTTTATTGTCGTTCCTTATGAGACCCGCGTCCTGGGGCCGGTTCTTTATGGTATGGTGGGCGCTGCGATGGCGGCGATGATCTATTTTCAAAATGTGATTGATTTCGGCTTTATCCTGTCCGGGACAGCGGATGTGGCGCTGCATCGGGAGGATAAAAAGTATCTCTCTCACCTGTTCACTGCGGTGGTGTGGGGCAAAGTGCTGTTGGCGGCTGTTTGTGCGGTGGTGCTGGCGGTGCTGTGCCAGTTGATCGCTGTATGGGGGGATTATGCCGGCTTCTATTTTCTCTACTTTATTTCCATTTTTCTCGGCTCCCTGATGCCCGATTATCTGTACCGCGGGTTGGAGCAGATGGAGATTATCACGGTGCGCGCAGTGTGCATCAAGGCGTTTTTCACAGTGATGATTTTTGTGTTTCTGCGCGATGAAACCCAGTACTGGTTGATTCCGCTGCTGAATATCATCGGAAACGGTGTGGCTTTTTTCGGTGTATATCTGCATCTGAAGCGCAAAATGGGCATTGGCTTTTGTCGTGTTACCTTACGGGAAGTGTTTTCTACGCTGCGGGATTCGTTGCCCTTTTTCTATTCCCGCATCGCAACCACCGTGTATACCGCCACCAATACCATTGTGCTGAACATCATCAGCGGCACCGGCGCTGTGACGGGTTATTATACTTCGGCGGACAAACTGATTACCACAGCCAAAAGCGGTATGTCGCCCATATCCGACAGCATGTACCCCTACATGGTCAAGAACCGGGATTTTCGGCTGATTCGAAAATCGCTGATGCTGCTGATGCCGCTGATCTTAGTAGGCTGTGTTGTGGTTGGGATTTTTGCCCGGCCGCTGTGCAGTTGGTTTTTCGGGCCGGAGTTTGCTGACGCGGCCCATGTGCTGCGGGTGATGCTGCCGGTGGTGGTGGTGATCCTGCCCAGTTATATCTTGGGCTTTCCGACACTTTCCCCCATGGGGCTTGCCAAGCATGCCAATTATTCTACCATTGTTGGCTCTGTGTTTTATCTTGTGGTGATGGTGATCCTGTTTGCCACAAATCATGTGAGCATGGTTACTTTGGGCCTTTTGACTTCGGCCACGGAAGTGCTGATCTTTTTGTATCGTCTGGTTGTTGTGTGGCATTACCGAGATCGGATGCGCCCGGACAATAGGGAAGAGGGGGAGGCAACATGAGTATTGCAGCCAGGCTGGCCTCGGCGGCGTTGTGGGCCGAGGGACGTATGCTGCCTGTGCAGGGCAATAAAATTGTAGTCTCCAATTTTTACGGCAGGGGCTACGGTGATCATTTGAAGCCTATCGTAGAGGAATTGCTGCGGCGGGAGAACGGGCTTGATATTGTATGGCTGACGGCGGATGAAGCGGCGGCCAAAAGCCTTCCTGCTGGTGTGCGCGCGGCGTCCTATGCGCCGCGCAGCCGAATCCGGGAGCTGTGCACGGCAAAGGTTTGGCTGGATAATAACCGTAAGGGAGCGCGTTTCAAGAAACCGGGGCAGTGGTATCTGCAGACTTGGCATGGGTTTGCCCTCAAACGGATCGAGCGGGATGTCGAGCAGACGCTTCCTGCAGGCTATGCGGCGTACGCTGCCCGGGACAGTGCGCAAACGGATCTGATCGTATCCAACTCCGCCCTGATGACAAAAATTTATCGGGAATCGTTTTGGTACGAAGGAGAAGTAGCGGAATTCGGTTCGCCCCGCAACGACATTTTGTTTGCCCCCGCAGGGGATGTGAAGCAGAAAGTATGTGCGGCGCTGGGGATACCGGTGCAGCGTTCTCTGGCGCTGTATGCGCCGACCTTTCGTGCAGACGGGAGCACGGACGCCTACTGTGTGGACTATGCCCGGCTGCGGCGCGCACTGCGGCAGCGTTTCGGCGGAGACTGGGTCGTCTTGGTCCGACTGCATCCGCATGTGATGCAGCAGGCGCGGGCGCTGCACCTGGACGGAGACACAACGTTTGATGCCACGCGCTATGACGATATGCAGGAGCTTTTGGCGGCGGCTGATGCGGTGGTCAGCGATTATTCTTCGCTGATGTTTGACTATGGTCTCACCGGGCGGCCCTGTTTCCAATTTGCCGTGGATATCGAAGCGTATCGGCAGGACCGCAATTTTTATTTTTCGCTGGATCAGATGCCCTTCCCGCTGGCACAAGACAACGATGCCCTGGAGCGCGCTGTTTTGGAGTGGAGGGAAGAGGAGGCGGCGCAGGCTTGGAAAGGGTTCTGTGAGACCTTTGGCATCCGGGAGGACGGCAAAGCTTCTGCGCGCTGTGCGGACTGGATCTTGGAGAAAATAAACACAAAAACCTGAAAGGACAGGCTGCGACAGATGCGCCTCAGGGGTGCGCGGCAGGAAAGGACGGAAGAAAGATGAAGCGCGTGATTACCTATGGAACGTTTGATTTGCTGCATTATGGGCATATTGAATTGCTGCGCCGGGCAAAGGCTTTGGGCGATTATCTGGTGGTGGCGCTTTCGACGGATGAATTTAACTGGAACTGCAAGCAGAAAAAGTGTTATTTTCCGTATGAAGAGCGTAAGAGAATGCTGGAAGCGATCCGCTATGTGGATCTGGTGGTCCCGGAAGAGAACTGGGAACAGAAAGCGACGGATGTGGAGAAATATCATATTGATACGTTTGTGATCGGTGATGACTGGAGTGGAAAATTTGACTTTTTGAAAGAAAAATGCGAAGTCGTCTATCTTCCACGTACGCCGGAGATTTCCACGACAAAAATCAAGCGGGATTTACAGAAATAAACCTTGCAAAAGAGCCTGAAAGTTGCTATGATAATAAGGTCCCGGTTTTAGCCGGGACCTTTTAGGCGGGTGTATGGGTGAGATGAAGAATCTTGGCTATGCTATCCGTGATGATAGTAATGCCATAAACACGAAAAGCTTGCTTTTTCTTTCTTTGCATGGTATCATGCAGAAAACCAAATATCCGGGTGTAGCGCAGTTGGTAGCGCACGTGATTTGGGTTCACGGGGCCGAGCGTTCGAATCGCTCCACTCGGACCAAACAATGATAATCCGAACGCCATTATCCAGGTGGGTAATGTGTTCGGATTTATCATTTCTATTGAAAATGCGATTTGATTGACAAGGGTAGGGAGAAAATCTCTGTCCTTGTATTTTTATATACCCAGATGCTATAATCTACTTAAAAACTACTCGATAAATCGGACGTTGCAGGGAAGTGTGATTGTATGAAAAAAGCTTTTCTAAAAATAACGCTGGGGGTTATTCTCGTTTGCATTTTGTTTGTTGGATTTCTTTATGCCAACAATGATATTGGCGTGGCTTCAACCAATTTAGAAGCGGATATTCGCTCGTCGCAAAAGATTAAGAATGATTGGACAGTCGATGGAAGTGTTTCCGACACGATGGCTGCATATATTTCTTATCCCCAGAATATGAGTGACCACACTTTTTCTGTCTATGTTAATCGCTCAGGGCTCTCCTTTGGATTTTTCTTTCGTGGTGGCGGGAGCCATCCAAAAGTTGAAAGGGGAATTGTAGAGTTCACAGTAGAGGGATATGAAGAACGAGCATTTATTTCTATGAATCAGCAGCGGGTAACACAACTCCAAATAGATGATGGCAACTCCATTCAGGAGATTTCTATTGATAGCAATAAACCTTTTGCAATTGTCTTGCCTATAAATGCTGGTATCATTACTTTTTGTGATGTGAACGGAAATACCGTGGAATACTGGAACATTCCTCTTTGACAAACCAAAATTTATCGGGCAGACACAGAGAAGGGCGGGAGCATCGTTTCAGATGTTCCCGCTTTGTGTGTTAGTCCTGTTTTATCTTGCTTTGTTCCTGCTGTGCTTTCCACTCGGTAAACTCCCACTGTCCTTCCTCCGGCCGGTAGGTACCTATATGTAGAAGCTCTATTTTTACTATAGGAGGAAACGGTGTGTACATCGTTAAGAAAACAGGCTATATTACCAGTAATTATTTTTAGCAACCATATTTTGAGCAAAGCGGCAAGAGTCACTTATAAAAGTAAACTTTGGAAAATTTGAAGAGCGGTGATCACACCAGGGACCTGCTATTATTGTGCCTCTATGAATGGCCGGATCCGATCCGTTGATGATCCGAGAATCTTTGATATCCCAGCTCATCCGAACTGCAGTTGCCATGTAGAAGCAATGCCTGCCATCGCTGTTGGTGCAGCAACAAAGGGCTCCCCTGGCAGATGCTGCCGGAGTATATGGGGAACCTAGTAGATTTTATCCATGGGGATCCGCTATGAATGACCTGCTGAAAGCGGCACTCATCCACTTCTGCCTTGCCTATCTGCATCCCTGGTTTGATGGCAACGGCAGAATGGCTCGACTGATACACCTGTGGTATCTGGTGCAGCAGCGGTACTCATCCGTTCTGTTTGTCCCACTGTCTGGGTATGTGGAGAAGAGCTGTCGAGGTTACTACAATGCATACACATTGGCAGAGCAGAATGCGAAGATCAGCGGGGGCATGGATGTGACGCCTTTCCTGACCTATTTCATTGAAAATGTGTACCACAAGCTGGTCCCGGTTTTGCCGGATCCCGACACCACAGAAATATTCCAAAACGCTTTGGCCGGGGCAATGTCACGGAAAAAGAACAGGCCCTGTGGCAGTTTGTCCTCACTGAGTATGGGGAAGGCCAGTTCTCCACCAAGCAGCTGGAAAAGGACTTTGGCAATGCGGCCTATGCAACGATTCGTGGATTTGTATTCAAGTTTGAGAAGCTTGGGCTGTTGCGGTCTGCAAAATACGGCAATCGCATCAAGTATCAAATTGCAAAATAAACCAAAGAAGTGCCTTCCGAAGCCTGCAGATTCCGGAAGGCGCTATTCTTTTGATCATAATGGGCGATCATAACGCCAATCACATGTCAATCCACGCTCCTCTTACAGGGAGCGACAGGCCCACCTCGCAGCTGGCCGCTGTCGTTACCCGATTTCAATCCGCACTCCCCATGAGAGGAGCGACGACGTGGTACGCGCCCGTGCCCGGGACCTGGAGCGATTTCAATCCACGCTCTCCGTGGGGAGAGCGACGACCAGCTGCCGGAGGCCATGCGCCAGCTGCGGGAATTTCAATCCACGCTCTCCAAGGGGAGAGCGACGACGCTGCGTAAGCGTGATTTTCAGTTGTTCATATTTCAATCCACGCTCTCCGAGGGGAGAGCGACAAGAACGTCCGGACGGCTTTGTAATTCCAATCGATTTCAATCCACGCTCTCCGAGGGGAGAGCGACCGATACCATCCCCGCCGATCTGCCGCCGATGGTGATTTCAATCCACGCTCTCCGAGGGGAGAGCGACATCACACCGGCAGGTAGCATTTACGATGTAAAGATTTCAATCCACGCTCTCCGAGGGGAGAGCGACCCTGTGCTCGCTAATATTGGTGAGCAAGCTATCCTATTTCAATCCACGCTCTCCGAGGGGAGAGCGACGGATCGGCGGTTTTGCCGTGTTCGGCAAGGTGGAATTTCAATCCACGTTCTCCGAGGGGAGAGCGACCCTGTATGATGTTGACTATCCTGAAGCTTCAGCTATTTCAATCCACGCTCTCCGAGGGGAGAGCGACCCCCCGTCATGTGTGTGACGCTGTGGATGTTAAATTTCAATCCACGCTCTCCGAGGGGAGAGCGACGCAGGCAGTTCCTCCGGCTCCTGCGGATACACGATTTCAATCCACGCTCTCCGAGGGGAGAGCGACGAGCGTGTGGAGCTTCACAGCGGCGCTTTTAGCATTTCAATCCACGCTCTCCGAGGGGAGAGCGACTCCAAGGCGAGAACTATTTTAACTCTCTCCCCTTGATTTCAATCCACGCTCTCCGAGGGGAGAGCGACTGACGCTGCGTAAGCGTGATTTTCAGTTGTTTATATTTCAATCCACGCTCTCCGAGGGGAGAGCGACGATGGCCTCTATGGATAACATGCAAGAATTTGTTATTTCAATCCACGCTCTCCGAGGGGAGAGCGACTGTTTCTTCCATCTTACCAGCTAGATAGTCAAGCATTTCAATCCACGCTCTCCGAGGGGAGAGCGACGAGTATGCGAAAAAGGTCAAAGCTGACGCAATCAAATTTCAATCCACGCTCTCCGAGGGGAGAGCGACAGCAGCTTGTGACTGGCTTCTCCACCGGTATGACATTTCAATCCACGCTCTCCGAGGGGAGAGCGACGGGCTTCACTTGCCCCGCAAAGATTTATTTTCCAATTTCAATCCACGCTCTCCGAGGGGAGAGCGACAGCAAACATATCCAAAATGCTGCGTGGCGGTTTGGATAGATTTCCTAATTTTTGAAAAAGATGCTTATAAAATCAAAACAAAAATAATTACTAAATGGGATTTTTAGTAAAGACAGGTATGTTTATCCTGCTTTTCAAGTGCGAACCCAATAAGAAGTCGGTGTGCGCTTCCTGTTCGCACGGTTAGAGAATCATAGGTTCCTCCGGCAGGTACGTCTGCTTGCAGCCGAAGTGTTCGATTTTATTTTCATAGCGTTTCCCTAAATAATAAAACCGAAGGCTGTCCTTTTCCGGATCCATGATCGCGCATAGCTTTGCCTGGAGCAATTTACACTGAGCCGGGTCCAGCAGACATTCAAAAACAGAATTTTGGACCCGCTGCCCGTAGTTTACACATTGCTTGGCAATCTGCCGCAGTCGTTTCCGCCCAGCAGAATCTTCCGTGTTGACGTCATAGGTAATCAAGACCAGCATTCTAGAACCTCACTTCCACAAAAAAGGCGGATAGGAATCCAGGTCTCCCCGGAGACAGCGTGCCAGAAGAAGCGCTTGAATATAGGGAACCAATCCCCAGGAAAGTTTTTCCTGCAAATATGGATGGGTCAGTATCTCTTGTTTGCGAGTCTGCCAATGCTTCAAAAAAGTCCGGCAGCCCGTGTCATTTAGAAAGACAGCGCCGTTTTCTTGAATATCAAAGTCTGATTTGCCCACGACACGGTTATTGACGAGCGTCAAAACAAACCGGTCTGCCATACAGGGGCGCAGTTCTTCTATGAGGTCGAGTGCCAGAGAGGTGCGTCCGGGGCGGTCACGGTGGAGAAAGCCTACATAGGAATCCAGGCCCACACTCTCCAGGGCGGAGGCGCAATCGTGGGTCAGAAGGCTGTATGCAAAGGAGAGAAGTGCGTTTGCAGGGTCTTGTGGCGGACGGCGGTTCCGGCCTGAGAATTGGAAGAACGGCTTTTCACCCAAAAGCATTTGGTCAAACACGCTGAAGTAGAGCGTGGCCCCCACCCCCTCCAAACCACGCAGAGCATCCAGAGAGAACGCCTCCGTGATTTGGGGAAGGAGTTCCTTCAACTGTGAGGAGACGGACGAAAGATGGCCGGAATCCAGCCGGAGACCATGGTCGCGCCGGGTCCGTTCGATGCTCCAGCGAGCATTGTATATCTTTCCGAAGATCATGCTGCGGGCGATTCGGCAACAGGGATCCGGATCATCTGCGATCCGGTACTGGGTACGGCGAAGCAGTACATTTCCCGAACTTGCTCCGGTAACGCGGGCCAAGAAGCGTCCCCGGGGGGTACAAAATGCCAACGAGATGTCCCGCTGCGCACAGGCACCCATGAGAGCGGGGGATGCTCCCGGGTAGGAGAACGATATAATCCCGGCCAATGTGTGGAGGGGATACCGGGCAATTTCCTGGTGTTCCCGGTTTGCCACCACATTTTCCCCGTCCAGGGAAAGGTAGACGTCCTCGCTGGTGACAAAGAGAGTGTTCAGCAGATGTTTCATGTCAGTTCCTCCATGGCCTTCTTCAGATAGTTGGACACGGATCCGTGCCGGGTCAGTTGGGGCAGGCAAAGGTCCTTTAAGGAGCAGGCGCTACAAGACTTGCTGGGCTTTGCTTTCGGTGTATGCCCACGACGGTAAAACTGGTGCATCTCGTCTGAGTAAGACTGGACACGCTCCCGCAGTTCTGGTGAAAAGGTGACTGTTGTGCGCCGCCGCGGCTCTCCATAAAAGAGTGCACCCTCAGTGATAGAACAGCAGAGCATCTCCTCCAGGCACATAGCCTGGGCGCAAAGCTGGAGTTCATCCGCCTGGTGTGCTTTGGGGCGGCCACGCTTGTACTCCACCGGGAAAGGGAGCCAAAGGCCATCCTCCCCATGGAGCGGGACGCCCTCCGATGAGGCATGAAACTCCACTACATCGCACTGACCGGACAGACCCAAGGCATTGGAGACGATGGACAGAGCGCGGAGGATCAGCAGATCGCCCCGGCGCTCCCGGAGGGAGGCGTCGTGGGCCCGCTGATGGAGCAGGTTTCCCTCCACGGTACGCAGGTTTTCCTGCCACTGCTGCTCCAGATGGATCAGCGCCCACTGCCGGCGGCAGAACGCAAAGTGCTGGATTCCGGAGAGAGGGAGGAGGTCCTCCTCACGATAGATGGTCACCCCATGCGGATGCAAGTGATCCCGGTGGGAAGGGAGGACTCGTCCACCGTGACGGTGTAGTCCTGATAGGAGCGGGCCGGCGCGGGGTCTTGCGGATCGTTTCGATTCACATGGACCGCCTCAAACAGCTTCCAGGCGGGGGCATTGCCCAGTTCGCTGTCATGCTTGAATACGATCAGGTTCCGGACGGCCATTTTCCCACGGGCGGCAGAGTGGTCGTGCTCGAACATATTCAAAATGGCTTCCCACAGAAGAGACAGGTCCTCTTCGGAGAACCCAGTGGTCTTACGGGCCAGATTGGCGGAAATATAGCCCTCGCAGCGGTAGAGACTGTAAGGGACGATATACTTGCGGCCCATTTCCGTCCCTTTCTTCTCCGCGTCTGCTTCCGTTGTGATGGCCACGCGGGTGATGGTGACTTCCTGAGGCACGATGGGCTCCACGCTGCGGGCAAAGCCCAGCTGGACCGGGCCGCGCACCTGACCGCAGTTCAGGGCAGCTTTTACGAAGGTGGTCATAACCGCGCCGAAGGTGCGGATGTCGTAGAAGTTAGCGCACATCCAGTCCCGGATTTTGTGGTCCAGGTCGGGGTCGCTCTTTTTCTTTTCCTTGACGGACTTCTCGTCCACCTCCAGGGCCGCATAAGCTTCATTGTCGCTGCGATTCAGAGGCACACCATCTTTGACGTAGATGCGGTAGCCGGTGCTGTCCTCTTTTACGGTCTCTACATAGTTGCGGATCTTCCGCTTCAGGCACACGTCCGTGACAATGCCGAGGCCGGTCTCCGGATCCACCCGGGGCATATTGCCTGCGTCCGGATCTCCGTTGGGATTGCCGTTTTCCACGTCGAACAAAATCACGAATTCATAGCGGTTTTTGATGGGATCAGACATGTTTTGGTTCCTCCTTCTTTTGATAGCGGGCCTGGGTCTGGTGATAATAGCCAAGCTGGAATGAGCCCTGCTGGGGCAGATTCAACCGGGCGGGATACTCTGTTCCATCCAGTTTGGAAAACAGCTCCGTGAGCTGCTTGTCATAGACAATGGACAGCCCCCGGTTGGAGCTGCACAGCTTTTTCAGATGCTTCTGTGCCAGATTGGTCAGCACCGGAAAGATGATAGCCGGAGTGGCGGCTGCGGAATTGAAATACTTATCTTTGATGGTGGCGTTGAGGCCTGGATTTGCGGACTCCTGAATGGCTTCCAGGACGGAGAAGAGCCGCCCCAGCGTGTAAGGGATATTGTTGGCATCGGGATTGAGAGACACTTGTAAGACCTCCTTCGGTATATCTGGATTTTCGCGGTTTGCCGTTTCACTCAACTTGATATAGTAGGCCTTTAGGATCGCTGCCCGGCCTCGGGTGACTTCCCGCTCCGCCCGGATGCGCAGGGTCACGCCGTTGAGCAGCGTAGCGGGGTAGCGGGTGTTCAGCAGTACGGCCCGCAGAACCTCGCCAGCCAGGTCGGGAGCGGGGGATTTATCTCTGGAGTTCTGATTGACCGTCTCGTTGAGCAGCCTCCAGAGAGGTAGCGTCTCAAATTTGTCATACGCAGGACGGACGACCTCCAACCGACGGTAGTGGGCCTGGACATTGTCCAGAAACCCTTTGAACGTGTTGTGCAGGAAGAACCGTACGGAAAGCCGGGCGGCGTTGGGGGAGAGACCCAAGACATAGAAGTCCATATTAGGGTCCAGCTTGTCCTCTTGATAGATCACCGGCTGTCCGGCACAGAGACTTTTGACCATTCCGCGCAGGTCGCTTTCTGTATAGGAGGGGACGGCGGAGCCGAAAGCAACCCCTTCAAACAGCGCGGCGTAGGCCGGTTTTGCGTTTCTGGACCAGCAGACCACTGTGGCGTCACCGATGCGGAACACATGGTCCCGATCCGCCAACAGGTGGTTCAGGGCGGAGGTATAGGCAAAAGAGGCATATTTTCCGGTGGGCGCATTTAAGTTCTGCTCCTTTCCATAGGAGCAGAAGGCCGGAGCGTTGAAGGATACCAGCGCCGCGCCGCTGGATTGGGCGCCCGCCACGTTTTTGATAGAGGGATGGATATTTTCGATGGGTCCCATCGCACCGGTGACGAGGCAGATGCCCTGTGGGCCGTCTCCAGCGGCATTGTAGTCATTTTCCCACGCCTGTTGGATGGCTGGATCATTGTGGACGAAGCCTTCCGCTGTGCGGAAAATTAGGTTTCCGCCAGCAAGAATGCCGTCCAGATGTTCTTGGAGAGCTGGGTTTTCCCTTGCCTCTTGTGGATCCCAGGTGCGAAAGAACGCCAAAACAGCCTGGGCCGCTGGAGAATCCACATCCTTCAGCAGACTTTCGTGGAGTGCTTTACAGGCGGCGAAGCATTCTTGTGTTCGCTGGGATTTGCCTTTGTTGTCGATCCCTAAAAAATAGCTGGAGTTGTCACAAAGAAAATTCGCCGCCACACCAACTGTCCGTTTCACAGGGGCAGGGAGTGAAATACTCTGGGGTGCAAGAACCATTTTTTTACCCTTTGCCTGTTTTGTCTGCATAAAGTCGACACGCTCCAACGTCCCGTCCATTGCTAGGCAGAGGGCATAGGACACCTTCACCTTTATCCATCCTGGAGCATCGATCTTCCCTTCCCGTTCCAGAGCCTGATAATACTCAGTCAGCGCTTGAAGGATCATCCCCGCACCTCCCCGCTGTTCCGGTCCGGGACGTTCAGAACTCCGTTTTGGAGGGAGCCCCGGAAGAATAGGGGCCGAATGTTCTCCGGGTCGGTATAGTCCATGTCGTAGAGCATCCAGCCCAAGTCCTGGGTCTTGTTTTTCAGTTCATCAGGGCATGGGGGGAGTTCCACGCACCACCGGAATTGGGCGGGAAATTCCCGGCAGCCGAAGCAGGGCTGGTGATAGAACTGCCCCCGCTGAATGCGTCGCTTCACAATGTCCTGGAATTTTCCAGGGTTGTCCCCTTCGGCGGCCCGGTCCGTCATATCAAAATGGGCTTCGATCACATAGTGTACGTCCCGCAGCAGCAAGGCGGCCCGCTGCTGAATGTCGTCTGAGGTGCACAAATACAGCTGTCCCGCCCCCTTTTCCATAACGGTGCGTGCCGTCCGGGCTGGGATTTTGGATTTTATTTCGTTGCGCCGCAGGTTGGTGAAGCGGATGGGGGTACACACGTGAATCCGGTCAATCGTCCACCGTAGGCCGGGATGCCAATAGATGGCTTCAATCAAACCTCGGGCAGCAGAGGGTGTCATCACGTCATAACTGACCCGTTCCACTTTCATCTCCGGACGAGTAAATAGTGCGTAGTCTCCCCAGACTTCGAGGCATATGGGCATGTTTTTCACTCCTTTCATTGTAAGTAGATATTTGGTATGGTGGATAGCATGGAGTTGGGACATATTTTTGGAAAACAGAACAAACTCAAATATGCCCCAATGATTCACACTGTCTATTTGACAAAATTTACTATATCATATCCAGGTTTTTTCGTCAAGTTGATATAAACCTAACTATGGAAACTTGATAATTTTCTTGCAGTATGGTATAATCCCAATGTCGTTGAATTCAACGTGGATTGAAACCATAGATAGGTGTAGACGGGCATATTGACGTAGCGCGAGGGTAAATCTTACCTTCGCGCTACGTTGTTATAATTAGATAAACAATCCCTTTCCGCTGTCCGCTTTCAGGCTCAAGCCGGTATATTCGGAATAGAGGTCTGGAGTGGAAAGGATTACCGAGCCGTCCTCCAACCGCTCCAGATCTCCGGCCTGGTCCAGTGCGTTGAAGTGCTGCTCATAGATGGAAACCCCGTACTGTCCCAGTTGGCGGTATAGGTTTCGACTGTGTTCTCCGCTCCGCAGCCGCTCGACTAGTCCGGCGCCTTCATCCTTGGGGATATAGACCGTGACGGTAGGGCTGTCGATCAGATGAAACCGCTCGGACACCGTGCGGAAGGGAAACAATTCAGACTGCATCAGAGGGAGAATCTGCTGCACATCCTGGGCTTCTGCTCCTTTCAAGTCCAGCAGTCTTGTAAAATAGGCGTGAACAGCCTCCGGAGAAGTAATATCTTCATAATGGGCCATAGCATCCCGGCCAGCTCCAACGGCAGTGGCAAAGAGGGGCGGTGTGCTGCCCTCGCCTTGGAACACGGTGACGATACTGCGTTCCAGAGGCCGCTTTCCTTCCCGGTTGCACCGTCCGGCGGCCTGGAGGATGGAATCCAGTCCGGCCTCCTCCCGGTAGACGGCGGGGAAGTCCACATCCACGCCGGCCTCGATCAGGGAAGTGGACACCACCCGGCAGGGAAGCCCCTTGTCCAGGCGGCGGCGGATCTCTTCCAGCTTGGCCCGGCGGTGAGCGGGATACATGAGGGTGGAGAGATGGAAACACCCCTCGCCCTCCAGCCGCAGAAAGATCTCTTGAGCTGATTTTCGGGAGTTAACAATACACAAGACCTGATCCTGCTCCTGGAGTTGTGTGGCAAGTTCCTCATAAGTCATCCGTCCTGCCTGCCGGAAGGTTACGCGCCGGAATACATCCCACAGGAATTGCTCCGGCGGGCAGAGTTCCGTGACTGGGAGCTCCGGAGCAAATTCCTGGAAGATGGGGGTCAGTGCCGGTTGGGTGGCGGTGCACAGGACCGCGGAGACCCGATAGTGCTTGACCAACTGGGTAATGGACCAAACGCAGGGGCGCAGGTAGGGGAGCGGCAACATCTGTGCCTCGTCAAATACAATGACGCTTTGGGCGATATTGTGGAGTTTCCGGCACTGGGAGGGACGGCAGGAGAAGAGAGATTCAAAAAATTGCACCGCTGTGGTTACGATCACCGGCATATCCCAGGTCTCGGTAGCACGAGCCAAGCGGGAGGATTCAGGAGTGGCTTCCTGATCCATGTCATAGAGTACGCCCGAGTGGTGCTCTAGAACATAATCCTCCCCCAGGATCTCACGGAATTTTTGAGCGGTCTGCTCAATGATGGAAGTGTAAGGGATCACATAGATTATACGAGAAAGGCCCTGTGCTTTAGCTTGAGATAGGGCAAAGGCCAGAGAGGCCACAGTTTTCCCGCCACCAGTTGGAACGGTCAGCGTGTAGAGGCCAGGGGCACGGCGTTCCCCCTTCTGAATGCACTGCTCTAAAATGGAGCACCGCTGTGTATTCAGTTCCCCTTTGGGCGGGAACCATCCGGAGATGTAGTTCTGAAGCCGCTGCATCAAAGCATCCATGGATATGTTAGGGTATGCCATGTGGGGGCTGTTGGCCATAAATTCCGCTGTATCGGAGTAGTCCGCATCCACCAGACAAGAGAAGAGCATGCGAGTGAAAAACATGCCCTCCATCTGTGGCTCTATAGCATTTGGCAGAGGAGGGGTCGGCAGGGTAAGTTCGGACTGCCAGGCAGCATATTCCGGCAGCCTGCCCTGAAAAGCCCGGTTCATGCGGCCAAAAAAGGAACTGGAATCTGGGGGGTCTGTTTGACTTCCGCCATCGGGAAGCCCACTGTGATGTCCAGCCACTGCGAACGCTGCATAGGGCTGTCCTAGCTTAAAACATTCGAAGGCTCCAGCGGTAGCGTGGTCTACCTTTCGACCATCATGTAGCAACCGATTTTGAAATCCGTTGGAATACTTTCCTAGGTCGTGAGCCAGACCAGCTAGTTCACCTTGTTCTGCGGCACAGAACGCACGTGCAGATGTGCTGCACCGCTGGGCAGTGGACTCCAGATGCTGGAGAACGGTCTGTTTTCTACCGTCTTCGGTTATATGCGCCAGAAAAAATTCCATATGGATCAAAGTCTCCTCAAAAAATTGGTAAAAGGAAAATTTTATCTTCCTTTTACCAGTATACAGCATTATCCTAAAAATTCCAATGCATTTCGCTCGGCGGATCATTCTCGCCGGGTTGGCGTTTTCACACTAAAATATAGTCAATGCAGGACTCCACCATTTCACGGGTCAGGTGCTCCAGATGGCGTAACACTGGATCAGGTTCCGGCGGTTGGTGAGGATGCTACGGATATTGTCTGAGATATCCTCCAGGTACCACTCGTTTACCAAGCCGTTGATTTGGCGGGACTTTTTTCTTTTCCTTGTTGTCGGTATCTGCGTTATCCACAATGCTGACAAAACGGATTCCCCGTAGGTGGAAAAGCCCATGTAGTCATCGTTGCTGTAAATGTGAAACACTTCCCGGCCCTGCTGTATGACGTACTGCAGAAGCATGGACTTCTGGTTTTGTATGCTGGCACTGTTGTCCTCGGCGGAGCTCTTATTCCGGTATTCTTCCAATAGGCGGCAGTAGGTTGCGGATTTGGACATTGGACATCGCTCCTATAAAAAATGCGGCCCTCTGACTATACTCGTCAGGAAACCGCTTTTGTGGCTGTTACTGGAGCCCTGCTGCAATGGAGTTGGAATGCTCCATCTGGTTGAACAGCTGGATTGAGATTTTGGTGTAGCGCTCCGCTGTCAGGGAAGTCTCGGGTTTCCGGAATACGCTCCGGCAGGATGGAGTAGGAATAGGCAGTCGGTTCATAAAGGGTATGCTCCTTTCTTAATCATTTTATGATTGCTGTTTCTCTAATAGGATGTTTGATTATTTTTCTGGCTGGTGGCTTCCCCGATAGACTGCCGAAGCTGTTCCTCCAAGCTGCTTAGTCTCTCGCACAGCTCCTCATTCCCATCCAATTCTTGAACCGTGTTTGCCAAGTTACAAAGCAGTTGAGCTAAATTGCGGTTGATGAGTTCCTGATTTGGATCCTCATTGAGGCATCGGTGCCGGATATAGGCAGAGCGATCCATTCCAACCTTTTTGGCCGATGCGGTGATGTGCCGCAGTTTATCTGGTGTAAGATACACCGGTATTGGTTTTCTTTTTCTCATTGTGAGTTCGTTTCACTCCTTATTTAGTATGATTTCCGCAAGCGGGGAATGCCCCCACTATTTCTGTGCAGTGAGCATTCCCAGGGGAACCCGTTATGGACTATGTTGAAATGGTATAATTTTTATAAGCCCCAGAAAACCCAAGAGGGCAAAGGAGGCGCGGGCAACGTGGTGACATCCATATCTCAAGAAGACGTATGGTTGGCGGAAAGTTTTTGGGAAGACTGCGGCAAAGAACTTCTGATTCGTCTTTCCATAAACAATGTTCCGTTTTACCAGCTATCCTCTCAGAGTCCATATGCAGCGAACGAGGTTTCCAGTCTTTGTAAATATGTATATCGTAATAAGCGTGGAGAACATCGCGCGAGATGGCTTACGAATCACCCGAAGAAAGGAATTAGTGGGAAAAACTTGTGTATTTGACTTAGAGGAACCGATGATGATTGTGGGATATATCATTCGGGTCAGGGGAAATAAAGGGGTGCTCCCCACATACTTATCTGCGGTTCTTAATTCCCAATATGGAAAACAGACATTAGCGGATATGTGTAAAGCCATCGTTGGACAAGCAAATATGAACGCGCAAGAATTACAAGATACAGCAATTCTTATCCCATCAATCGAATTGCAGGAAAAATTTTCAAGCTCCGCTGAAACCGTCAAAAAATCAAAATTGACGATTTAACAAAGTCTTGATAAACTGGAAGTACTGAAAAAGGCGTTGATGCAGCAATATTTTGAGCGAGGAGATGCGTAATGCAGTGTGGATTTTATCAATTTTTAAAAAAGCATTGGCTGGTAATTCTTGTCTTACTGGCAATTCCAATTATATTTGTCCTGTTGTTGGCATGTCTTGCATTTTGCGATATTATAGAGATTGAAGATTCTGATTGGATTTCCCTTGCAGGAGCAGTATTAACCTATATTGGAACAACATTGGTCAGCGCTGTAGCAATCTATCAATCAGAAAAAGCAAACCAGTTGAGCGAACAAGTCTACCAGTTAAGTGAACGGGACTACTACCCGACATTCGCAATTAAAGAAATAGCAAAAATCGCTCTTTGCCGATGTGCTTATGATGAGGCTACGCATGAAAGAATTTTAAAAGATCGAGTGACGTTCTGTAATGTTGACGCAACTCCGGAGCGCTGTGTAGGGTATCAACTTTGCATAAAAAATTTTAGTAATTATCCTATAACCGCTATCACATGCAGTACTACATATAAAGTCGGACGAACTCGCTTGCCGGAGACATTAACAGAAAATATTGAAACACTTATCCCGCCACAGAAATCGCATGAGTTCTTACTTTGCAATACCCCGCATTTTTGTTATGATGGCGAATGGATTATATTTAACCTTACCTGCAAAAATATTTTTGATTACTCCACTCAGATGGAATTAAAAATCAGAAATATTTCAGCTCCCAATAAGACGAATTCCACAGTAGACGCAGTAGAATATAAATGTAGAATTTTAAAATAAAGTCTTCTGAATGCGGCGGCGTAAAGTCGTACCCATATCATAAACAACGGGTTTGGCCTTTCGGCCAAGCCCGTTATTTTACTTCGTAGAATGAAAAGTCTTCGCAGAATCGCTGGACGCATGAGAAACATACGAAATGAGGCCAAGTGTCGTGTTGTTTTCATGCTCCCCAACGCAGTGTGCGGCAAGTCACTGAATGTTCTGAATCAAAATGTGCAGGTGAAACGAGCGGTCGATTTTAGTGCTGGATAAAGGATGGGGGAGCAAACGCCCCTCCTGCCGGTTATACTGTCCCGCGAAGCGGGGCAGGGGAAACGGGCCGGCAGTGAGGCGTGCAGACAATTTTCAGAATTTCAGATTTTCATCTTCAGAAAAAAGGTCGGCCGGGGAGGTTATCCTCTCCGGCCGGCCTTTTTCTATTGTTTCTGCGGCGCAGTTCCTGCACGGATCATTTTACGATGTTCTGGCAGAACCGGGTCAGGATCGCAGCTACCTGCGCCCGTATAGCATCGCTCTTGGGGGACAGCATGGTGGCGCTGGTGCCGTTGATCAGACCCTCCGCATTAGCCCAGCGGACGGCCTCCTCAGCATAGGAGCTGACCTGCGCGGCATCGGTGTATTTGCTCAGGTCCGCTTTGCCCGTGGGGTCATAGCCCTTGTACTGGGCGTAGCGGTACAGGATGGTGGCCATCTGCTCTCGGGTGATGGTGTCGTTGGGACCGAACAGCTCGTCGCTGTATCCGGTCACGATGCCGTGCATCCGTGCCCAGTAGACCGCCGTGGCGTACCATGCCCCGGCGTCCACATCCTTGAAGGGATAGCCCCCAATCCCGTTCTCGATAGTGGGAGAGCCTTCCAGCCGGTAGAGGATCGTTACAAGCATGCCGCGGGTGGTGGTCAGATTCGGCTCGAAGGTATTGGCGCCGGTGCCGGTCATGAGGCCGTTTTCGTTGACATACTTCACCGCGTCGTAGTACCAGGCGTTGTCCGGCACATCTACGAAGGGATTGCTCCACTGGCCCTCGGGTACGAAGGTCACATCTACACTCACCTTACCGTCCGGCATGGTGAACGTATAGCTGTCGTTGCCCTTGCCGGTGACTTTAATCGTGTTGCCGTCCTTGTCGGTGACTGTGACTTTGCCTACCTGATAGCCCTCGTCGGGCTTGGCGGTGATTGTTACGCTCTGGCCCGGTTTGGCCTTCTTCGGAGAGACCATTACGACGCCGTGTTCTGTATCTTCCGGGGTCGAAACGGTGTAACTGGGACTGGAGCTGCCGCTGGATGAGGAGTTGTTTTGTACGGTCAGGATGTAGACGCTGCTCGTTTCTCCGCTGGTCACTGTTACGGTGATGGAATTCTCTCTGCCGGTGGCCAATGCCACGGTGGCGCTCAAAGAGGTCTCGCCGGAGATTTCTTCCCCGTTGCTGGAGGAGACCGTAATTCTGGATCCGCCCGCTGCTGCTGCCGCGATAACTGCTGTGGAAGTCAGATCAACTGCAGACACGGTATAACGGTAGGTATTTCCCTCCTCGTCCTTGACGAAATCGTCCAGTGTCACACCGGGGATGTTAGAGAAAAACAGGCTGTTCAGGCTGGCATTGTCTGTGTCCGGTTCCGAAGCCAAATTCGAGTAGGAGACCTGGACGAAGGTTCCCTGTTTGCTGAATGTAAAGTTCTTTGTCCCCTTCGCCTCGCCAGCCAGCGTAAGCAGGCCGTTGTTTTCATCCATGCCGCCGGTATAGCTCTGTTTCTGTTCCAGCACGTTGCCCTGGGCGTCCAGCAGAGTGACGATTACATTCCCCGTTGTTGTCTTGGACAAATGCGTGTTTTGAATCGTGACGGAAACTTCGCTTCCCGATTCCGTACTGGACAAGGTACTGGTAATGATAGCGTCTGCTCCGGTGCGGGCGGCCAGGTTTTCCGCCTCTACTCTGGAATAGTTGTTGCTGGATACTGGCTCTGCCTGGGTATTGCCGTCTTCGTCCAGGATCTCGGCTTTGACGTGGATCGTCAGACCGCTGTCCGGAAGCTCGGTGAGTTTGTCCGCTTCTGCCTTATCGGCGTTTACTGCATCCAGATACTCAGATAGCTTAAAGGTCGCCTGCGTACTGTATCCGCCATTGTCAATCATACCGAGATCCGTCGGCTGCTCAATGGTGACAGGCTCCATGCCTGGAACCGGTTTTTCACAGGTAACGTCGGTATAGAAACCAAGGCGCACCTTGCAGCCGGAATTCTCCAGGACTGCATCGGAGTCATTGTTCAGCTTCACTTGAATTGTGCGCTCGCCATTTTCTTCACGGACAATTTGGGTTTCGGTGATTTCTGCGTCGGGCAAATCCAGGTAAACAGTGCCTTTGACCTCGTTGGTAGAGGTGCTGGTCCGGCCGCCTTCCGATGTTCGGGCTGTACCAGAAGCGCCGGCATTCTCATTGAAAGTGGCTGTTACCTGGTACTCCGGATCTACCACCTTGTCGCCCGGTACTTCATAGTCAGCCATAATACGGATGTTGTTTCCGGGCAGCAGATTCAGGTCGCTCACAGAGGTCTTCGTGTTGCCAACGGTAATCAAAATATCGCTGATGGGATGAATACCGCGGTTTTCCACGGTGAACTCGATCTGTGTTATCGCGCCCAGCTTCACGGTTTCATAGTCAGGGAGGAAGGAGGGAACCGTGATTTTATCCGCATAGGTTTCTGTAGCGGTATACATGGCAGAACTCCTGGAAGGAACCGATATGGTAACCTGGTCGCCGCCCACGGTCTGCACAGTTTTGGATACAGCGCCTTCGGCACCATAGGTCGTGCCAAGGATGACCGCCTTAACTTCGTTGATGCGGGCATTGCTGACATAGGCGTCGAAATGGTCGATCAGGGTACTGTCTTTCATCTCTGCCACGTCGACTACGCCGGTAAGGCCGATCAGTTCCTGATTCTCACCATAGGTATAGAACTTAATGCCTTTGAGCACATCCTTTTCTGCCGGCAGGGAGTTTTCGTTCTCGCTGTCAATCACCTCGGCCCGTTCTACCCATAGAATCGACAAATCGTTGATCGTATTGCTGTTCTTGGTAAAACGGAAGTTGGAGGTGATGGATGCGTTCTGCCCGCTGGCAATCTGATTCAAAGAATCCGGCAGCAGCTGGGCAGTTACCCCTTCCTTGCCAAATTCTAAAAGGCGGATATCCGCGACCGCGTCGTTCGAAGTGCTCCCGCCGCCGTCTAAAGCTCCGTCACTGGACGCGGACTGCTGGGCAAACCATCCCAACACAAAGCGTTCGCCATGACCGGGGAATTCCACAGAGGTAAGCTGTGGGTTTTCGTCCAGGTAACTGTCATTTGTCGTCTGAACATTGCGGGAAACCGTTCCATCCACATCGATCACAGCATAGGCGATCTCACGGTCGGCAGTCGTGGTGTCCCGGCAGTCTGCATCCAGCGTGTAGGCCACAGCCGCAGTGCCGTCCTCCAGCATGGCGGCTGTGATCCCTTTCACAGCGCCGGAGGTTCCGTTATACAGAACCTGTGCATCGCTCCAACCATTCCCGTCATACATCCGGTACAGGATGGTGTCCTTCTGGTCAAAGGCGGTAATGCTTTCTGCATCGCTGGAGACCACAGAGCGCCACGCCACGATGGCTTTCCCATCCTTGGCCGCCGTTACGGGGGCCATGTCGGGGGTGGAATTGTCAGTGAGCCGGGTGGTCTCCCACTGCGTTCCGTTGTAAACGGCGGCATATACTTCGGTGCCGCCCATCATCATCATCTGATCTGCGTCTGTCAGTACCGAGTTTTGGTCTTTGTTCAGGCTGACCATTTGCCTGGTCCAGGCGGAAACTGTGAACTTCTGCTTGCCGGAGATGGAAAGCTGGCTGTCTCCGTAGCCGCCGTCATCAATCACGCCGGCTTTCTGATAAGAGTCGCCCTGCTTTGTGGCATACACGGCGCGGGTGTTCTCCACATTCGCCTTGCCCATGTCAGAGAGATAGGCCACCAGCTCCCCATCGTCTGTCACAATGGGATTGGCGTAAGGATAGGTGTTGCTTTCCAGGTTTTTCAGACCCTGCTGCTCCTCCGAATCCAGAGCGAACAGGCTGATTCCCGGCCCCCACTGGCGGCCGCCGTTATCCAGATAGGAACGATCCTCCAAAGTCGGAGCCAGGTTCAGGGCATACATCTGCTGCCCGTTTAGGCTGATCCGCTGGAGCGACTTGTCCTTCAGCAGCTCTTCAATGGTGTTTCGGTTGGCGTCCTGATTCTTTTTCCAGCTGTCATTGATGGCATTCCAATCGCCTTTCGGCCAATCCTTGCCGAGGAATTCTTCGGACCACAGGATATCTTCATACTGGATAAACAGGAATTTGATCAGGTATTCCAGACCCATCTCGCCTTTAATTTGGTAATGTTGGCCGTCCTGCCTGTAACCATCCTTGTTGGACTTGCCGTCGGCCACATTGATGATGGTATTTTTCGTGTCCATATAGGGCCGGTTGAGCCAGCGGAATTGCATATCCACGTCGACCTGTCCGTACATGCCGATCTTCATGGCAACGACGGAGTAGTCAAAGCCCGCGCCGACAAACAGCCGCAGGTAAAGGTAGATACGCAGTTCGGTCAGAAAATCATTTCCGCTTCCGTACTCGGCGGCCGTCTGGTCGTAGTAGGAAACGGACAGGGCGTCCATCTTTACATGGGCCGTGCCGCCGACCGAGAGGGTCGTGGTAAGGGGGAGGGGGCCGACCCAGGTGGTTTTGTTCCAGGAATAGCTGACGCCGCCGCCGGTGTTAAAGCCGCCGTTCAGGATCTGGATCTTCCATTCCTTCTCATCAAAGTCGTAATAGATGAGCGACTCCATATAGCCGCCTACGCCCCATTCCAGAGAGCGGATGTGCTTGCTGTTCTTTGCGTCCTGAAATTCCTTCACGATGTCGTCCCCATACTTTTCCGGGTTCTTCTTCGCATTGGCCAGTCCGCTCAGTTCCCGGAAACCGGGCGCGTAGTCAAAGTCGGCATTGTTCTTGGACTCCCCATAGATGCCGGACACCTGGTCCTTGTCGTTCATGTCGCCCAAATTGACGGTAATGAACCCCATAAACTTGGTTGGGTCATCTGTGGGCGCGACCTGCATCTGAAAGAGTTCTTTGTTGCTTGCCGTATAGTTGCCGCCGCCTGCCAGTTCAATGGCCATGCTTACCCATTCATCTTGGGTCACAGTCTCGTCGGTTTTGGCAGAGGTACCAAAGTCCCTGCCCATACCCTGCAGTTCTGCCAGCAGGGCCTTGCTGTCCTCGACCGTGCCTGCCCCCCGCAGGTTGCACAGGCGGAAGGACAGAGCCTCCTGACGGAGGAGCTTATCGTTCTTATAATAGTCCAGGCGCGCGCCCTCGCTGCCGCCGTATTCCACTGCGCCATCCAGAGTTTCCTTGTCCAGATGGACGGTGTACTGGCTGACCAGCGTGTCGAGGAACGGATAGGTCCTGCTCTCCATTGTATATTCTCCCGTGCCGTCTGCAACAGCAACGTTATCGGAGGTAAACAGCTGGAGCTTCGGGGTCACGCCGTCCATATCCTCGCCCCACCACATGACCATAGTGCTGACAATGGACTGGGGCAGGCTGTCGTTGGGTCCCACATAGCCGGTCTTGTCCAGTATGCTGCTGGGTACTGCGTAGTTGGAATAGCTGGCCGCCTGCATGGCGATAAACGGCTGCTTTTTCCCGCTGTCGTTTGCGCGGAAATTGATGATGGCCTCGCCGCTGCCCACAAAGGCGTCTTCGCTGGCGTTGGCGTCCAGACTGACCAGGATGGGATAATACCGGTAAGGCTTCTCATCGTTGTCGCACAGAGAGATCTGGAAGACGTACTCCACTTTGTCTCCTGCGTACAAAGCATCTCCGGGGAGATCCCACTGGGTCTGGTCCATGGTTACGGTCAGCTTGCCGTCTTTGCCCAATTTGATGTTGTTTTCCGTACTATTTCCGGGTCTCTTTGCGTCGCGCTCATTTTGCAGCGCAAACATTGCCCCCTGTTTATATTCGTCATTCACATACACGCCGCCGCGGAAATTGACCATACCCTCATAAGGCGTACCGTCCGGATTTTTGATGTAGAGATAGGCATAAGCCGCCCGGCGGAGTTCCATGTTGTTGCAGGGATAGCGCTGCAGCTGGGTCCAGTCCCCTTCGCCGGTTTCCAGGGCGGCGCTGGGGAAGGTGCCCACATAGGTGAGGCCGTCCTTTTCCGACGAGCAGTACACATCGCCGACAATGCCGCTCTCCTCATAGATCGCCGCCGCGCCGGTCTCATCTGAAACTGCCGTCTTGGGTTCGCCGTTCCCATTGGTGTAAGTCAGCGTTGTTTTCGCCTGGGGATAGAGCTGGAACAGATACAGCCGGTCTTTCAGGGTTTCTACGGTGACCTTCAGGCTGTCGTTCATCCCGGTGAGCTTATGGGTGGCGGAAATCGTCACGGTGCCGTCGGAATGTCCGGACAGGCCGAAATCAGTGGTGGGCCGGTAGGAGGTATAGGTAAAATGCTCAATGTTCTCGTACAGCGTATCCTGCTGGTAGTTGACGGAGGCGATGGCGCTTCCGGAGGTGCCATCCGCCTTTTTAGAGGCCCATTCGATCTGGTCGGCCAGTTCGCTCCAGGCATACTCGCCATAGTTCACGGAGACCATGCTTTTCAGGGGAATGTCCCGCTTGAGGGCCAGGATCTCCTGCGGCTCCATGTCGGAGATGCGCTTGACATTGGAAAGGGTAATGCTGTCTTCGTCTTTTCCGTTCACCCAAATCTTCAGCGCATCCTCGTCGTAGACATACAGCAGGAAGGAATCATAGCTCCAGGTGTTGTCCGCGCCGTTTTTGGCCTTTATCGTGACGGTATATACATCCCGATAGCTGGTGGGATCCGGATCTGTGGATTTGTCGGGCATTTTGATCTTGTCCAGCAAATAGCTTCCGGTAAAAGTGCCGCCGCTGCCGGTCCCCGGGTTCTCCACCGATGCGATCTTTTCTGTGCCCTTTGTGACCAACATTTCAAACTGACCCGAATTCGCGGTGTAGCGGTCGAAGTTCTCAATCTTCCAGCTTATGCTCACTGGCCCCTGGGTATCGGTGACATAGTAGCTGTCCAGCTTGTCAAAGGTGACGATCGCCGGTTTTGAATCCAGTGTAATGGTTGCCGTCGCAGGGTACTCTTTACCCTGATAGATGGAAGAGACCTGGATATTATATGTATTATTGCTTGCGCCCGTATAATCATATTTCAGCACGCTGCCGGGAATCTCACAGCTGGCGGCGGGCTGCTTTGCCGTACCCGTTACGGTGGTTTTGTAAGGCTCGGTCAGCATGCCGCCGGTAACGGTGACGGTAAAAGTGGTTTCCGCGCTGCCGTTTTTGTCGCACAGGTTGCTGGTCCAATAGACGGTGACCGCCTGGCCGTCGGTGGCCCGGAGCTGGTTGTTGGGGATGGACAGAAACGGAGTAAGCCCCACCCCAAGCTTCAGCGTTTCGGTGTTGACCGTCACCTCTCTGCCCTCTGCGCCGCCGTTTTTGGCCGTCAGGGTGAAGTACACTTCCCCCGCCTTGCCGGTGGGCGTGATACTGCCGTCGGCGGCAATTTGGGCGACCGTTTCATCGGAAGAGGACCATACCAGCTGATCCGCACCGGTGAAAGAGAAGCCGTCGCCCTTGAGCTGATAGCTGGCGGCGATTTTCGGGTTGTCCTGCAAATAGATGGTGTGGCTCTCGTCGGCGTACTCATAGTCCGTCGAGCCGTCTGCCTGCTTGACAGACAGGCTGACTTCCATGTCGCCCGCCGTAATAAATTTTGCCGGTGCCTGATCTGCTGTAGCATACCGGCCCAGAACCACATTGCCGTCCAGGTACAGCTCCGCCACCCGCGTAACGGTCTCACTGTCGGTATTTATCTCCAGGGGAACGCGGGCGGTGAGGTTTTGCCCGGTGACAGTCTCCCCTTGGGCTATAAAGGGATAGAAATTTTTGCCGTCTACAGATACGGTCAGGCTTTGAGTCTGGAAGCCGCTGCCGCCTTCCATCTCTTTCATGTCGGCCGCAAGCCAGGTGGTATAGGCCTCATTGCTGCTGACCGACAAGGATACTTCAAGCGCGGGGTCTGTGTATAGGCTTTCGATTTTCGCGCTCATGCCGGTAAAGGCGGCGGGACGGTATACGGACGGTTCGATTCGGGCGGAAGCCACCAGTTCCTGATTCTTTTGCACCCGGTTTCTAAAAATATCTTCTGCGTGGAACCCAATGATTTTCACGCCTGTGGCATTGTTCACCGGCTGCACAGGATAGAGGAAGGTCATGGTCTTGCCTTTGCTGTCCGTTTCCTGGGCGCTCAGGGTCAGAGGGCCATCCACCGTATCCACCGTAATTTTCGCAGTGCTCCCCATTACTGGTTCGCTGAAAGTCACCACGATCGGAATATCTTCTCCCGGTTGGAAAGGGTCTCCCGGGGCCGAGGCGCTTTCTAGGGAGGGCGGGGTTTGATCGATCAGCCAGTACTTGATGGCGGTTATTCGCTTATACGCAGGGGTCATTTGGACCGTGCTGGGAGAGGACCTGTAAAGATTGTAGGCTCTTTGCTCATAGGAGGACCAGTTTCCGCGGACAAGAGTCTTCCGCAAATCCGGAGTGAGCGCCTCAGTTTTCTCGTATGCGAGATCGGCTTTTAACGTATTATTAATGCCTTTTCCGATAAAAATATCTTCATAATCTTTGTTCATGCTATCTTTATCGTTTATATTCTCACGAAACGCGGCTTCTATCTTGTCCATATCATAGCCCTTTTCAAAATGCAGGCCCAAAAAGGGAATATTTATTTTGGCGTAGAAATAATGAGCTGATCCGTACCCTGTTCCCAGTAATACGTAGTATGCCATTTCAAATCACCAGTGTTATTTCCAGTTTCGTCAACATTTTTGCTGGGATCAACCTGCACTCTGACCTTGTCATAAGCGCCGTTTTGTATCAGATATTTGTCAATATCCGAGAGCTTTTCCGGCCCGGAGTGGTATCCATACGATTTCTTAAATTCGTTGACGCCGGAAGGACCATTTGTCCATTCCGGATCGTCATAGCTCGCCGGGCTGTTTGTGGGGAAGGTATAGCTGCCATTGACGGCGACGGCTTTCGTAACCGCACCCTCTGTTTTTGCGCCCTTGACATTGCACAGCTGGACGAAAAACATCCCGCTTCCCTCTCGCTCTATTGTCTTATTGTAATTTTTCGATACAGGAATAGTAAGCGATTGTGTCAGTTCCTGTGTGTCAGGCGCAAAGGTCAGGGTTGTGTTCACAGAGGTGTAGTAATCTGTCGGCGCGGTGCCCGCCAATGTGCGCACTGTAACCGAAACCTCTTGGGGAACCGAATGGTTCAGGGTTACGGTTACATGTACAGCACCGATATACGACTCGACCTCCATACTGACGGCAGCAGTGTGATCCACCCCCGAAGGGAACTGGATCGCTTCGCTCCCCTCCGGCGCAAGCACATCGATGCCCTCGCTGTTGATCTGCTCCATCAGGCTGTCCAGACTGTCCAGCTGCTCCTGGCTCCACTGGTGGCCGTCAAAATAGGTCTCCCGCAGATAGGCGATGTACTCCTCGATTTCCAGCATCACCTTCAGGTCGGCCACCGTGACAGGGGTTCCGTCCACATTTACCACCGTGTCGTCGGCCAGCGCGCCATCTTTCACCAGGGCCAACAGCTCGTCCGCCGCGATCTCCCGGCCGCCGCCCGACAGGGCCAGATTCCAGTCCGGCGCCGCCCCGGTTTCTGTCAGCAGGCCATATTGCGCCAAAAAGACCACGACTTCCAGCACCGCAGCGCTGTCCGCCTTCTTGCCCAGCACCGTCACCACGGGGGCAGCGGGGGACTGGGCGGGGGCGCCGATGCCGAAAGAGCGGCCAAAAGACGCAAGGATGCTGCCGGATTGCTCCGGATCTTCCTTGGGGGCTTCATCCGGGGCCGTCCAGTTGTCCAGTGCCGCGCTCAGCGCAATGGGGGGCACCGTTTGGCCGTCCACCTGAAGCTGCCAGTCCGCCGCGGGGACGTTATCCACCAGCAGGCCCAGCTGCTCCATACGGTCCAGCATGCCCTTCAGTTCGGACAGGACGCAGGCGCTGCCGTTGACGGTCATATCGCCCTCCGTCATGGTCCGGGCCTCCCCGATGGTCAGGGGGCGGCTCTTTTCCTGAATGGTGATGACGCCGCTCCAGTTGGAGAACAGGCCCCCATCCTCATCCAGCAGGCCGTACTCGTCCAGAAGGGCATAGTAGTGCTGTGCCTCATCCTTGCTGCCGCATAAATTCTCCAGTGCAGTCAGGATCTCCTGGTTGTGGACGCGGCCGTTTTCCCACAGGGCGGCAAAAGCCGTGGTGGGCAGCATGGTGACCAGCATTGCAGCGGTCAGCAGGCCGGAAGCCAGCCGCTTCCAGATGCGTGTGTGTTTCCAGCTTCGTTTCATCTTCGTTCCTCCCTCTGTAAATCTGCACAGTCCGTTTCTTTGGGCAGAAGGGACGTCCCACGGGGTTCTCCCCGTGGGACATAGGGCGTACGCCCTATGTCGATTGCGCCATGCTCTGCCTCTGGCGGATAGGCTCTGCCCATGATAGAGACGCCTGCGCGCATATTTACTGATGGTTTCATCCTACCAAAATCCGCTTGAAATTCAATAGGACATGCGCGAATGGTAGAAAATCGTGCGCGAATGGTAAACAGGGACGGTTGACAAAGGCGTTTTGGACCGGTAGTCTATTGATATAAGAGATCAAAAACGCTGAAACAGGAGGGGGATGGAGCATGAGGGAGAGGCTGTGCCGTTGGGCTTTGGCGGCGGTGTCGCTGGTCCTGTGCGCCCTGTTTGCCCTGGGTCTGCTGGCCTATACCCAGCCCATGGAGGCGCAGGTCTACGACCTGTCCTTTGTCTGGGAGGGGGAGACGCCCCCGGAGGGCTGGGCCTTTTCCGACAAGGGCTGGACCGTGTTCACCCAGGAGGGGACGGAAAAGCGGGAGCTGGTTCCGAACGGCGTCGGCGGCTACACCGGCCTGGACTTTCCCGGCCAGACCATTTACTTCTCCCGGGTGCTGGCCGAGCCGCTGGACGCTCCCACACTCCAGATCGCTGCGGCGGACAGCGCCATCGCCGTTTTCCTGGACGACGTGCCGCTGTACGCGGACTTTGACCGGGAAACGGCGGCCATCGGCGCGCTCCGTCTGCCCACGCTGGACGCTTACCGGACCGAGCCGGTGACCATCTCCCTGCCCATGGACTACCGGGGCAGGACGCTGACCATCGCCCAGGGTACCTATATTTATGAGGGGGTGCCTGCGGCGGAGATCACCGCATATCCGGCGGCAGTGACACTGCTGTGCGGCTACGCCTATGAGAGCGGCCTCATTGCCCAGAGTTTCCGAACCGCCATCCCGGCGGCACTGGCCTACGCGGCGGCGGCGCTCCTGCTGGCGCTGATGGTGTGGCGGGCCTTTCACGGCAGGCGGGATCCGGGTTTGCTGTGGGCGGCTCTGGCGTTATTTTTCGTCATGGCAAGAGAAGTGGGAACAGCCCCCTTCTTTTATCAGTATTTTGGCCGCACGCAGTTTGACTTTGCCGGTCTGGCCCGTTTCTTTGCGCTGGCCGCTCTGCTGGCTTTTCTGTCCAGCCGGGCGGGAAAGCGGCGGTGGGCGCTGTGGGTACTGACCGGGCTTTACACGCTGTCTGTCAGCATCTATCTGGTGATCGAACTGCGCGGCCTGGAGCTGACCAGTGATCTGCTGATTTTCCTGGCGGTCAGCCTGCCTGTTCTGCTGGGCTTTTGCGCCCTGCTGGCCGCGCTGGCGCTGGGCGGTCTCTTCTGGCGAAAGGAAAGCAGGTTCTACCGCTTGTTTTGCCCCATCATGCTGGCTGGCATCCTGCTGTTCGTGGCGGGCGCCGCGCTGGCGCGGCCGCTCCCCTCTCTCAGCGGAGTGACGCTCCATTATCTGCTCTGGCCGGTGATGGCCGCGGCGCTGACCGCTGCCGTCCTCTCGGCGGTGGCGGAGGTCTTATCAGGCGAAGTTGCCCGCCAGACGGAGGCCCGGGCGCTGGCGGAGCGGGAACGCATGGCTCTTGCCAGCTATGAGAGCCTGCTCCGCCAGCAGCAGGAGATCCTGATGCTGCGGCACGACATGACCAAGCACCTCCGGGTTCTTCAGGGCATGGTGACAGAGCCGCAGGCCGCGGCCTATCTGCATTCCCTGACCGGGGAGGTGGCCCAGACCCGCACCATGGCAAACACCGGGAACCAAATGATCGACATCCTGCTCAACAGCCGGCTTGCCGCCGCGCAGGACGCTGGAATCGCGGTGGAGCTTCAGCTGACACAGGCTCCGGAACGGCTTGGCCTGTCGGATACGGAGCTGTGCTCTCTCCTGATGAATCTTCTGGATAATGCTGTGGCGGGTGCGCAGGCTCCCGGTGTGGCGAAGCCATACATCAAGCTGGATCTGCATCTCAAAAACGGCTTTTTTGTCTTTACCTGTGAAAACGCCGCTGTTTGGGAATGGATGAAGCGGGAGCATAAAAAAGAGCCCATGCAGACGCATGGGCTGGGCAGAAAAATTATTCAGCAGATTGTAACAAGGCACGGCGGCCTGCTCCGCACGGAAACAGGGGATGACTTTTATCGGGTGATTCTGGCACTTCCCATCAGCGCCTGAGGAGATCCAGCAGCTTTTGCTGGATTTCTGCCATACGCTGGCGGCTGACGGGCAGGGTCCCGCCGCCCCGGAGCTCCAGCGTTCCCTGGGAGATGCCGCTCACATAGTCCAGATTGACCAGAATCGTCCGGTGGCAGTAAACGAACCATTCCGGGAGCTGGGCTGCCAGCTCTGACAGGCGCATCCGCAGCTCAAGCTGTCCCGTGGGGAGGGAAATGCGGATCCCCCGGCCCCAGGTCTCCGCATAGTGGATGTCCTGCAGGGATACGCGGGTGCGGCCTGTAGCGGTGGGGAGCATCAGCTGGTTTCGGCCCTTGAGCTGCCGCCGGGTCTCTTCATAGCAGTGGAGCAGAGCTTCGCGAAGCAGTTCCGGATCCAGCGGTTTTGGCAAGTAGCGTTTGGCGTCCACCCGGTAGCCCTGCATGGCCATCTCCCGGTCCGTGGAGATGAATACCACGTTCGGAGTGTCCGGATACTTTTTCAGCACGGCGGCCAGCGCCATGCCGTCCAGCTCTCCCATGAGCACGTCCAGCAGCAGAAGGTCAAAATGCCGGCCGGTCTGAATGTCTGAGAGGAGGGTTTGACTGCTTTCATAAGCTGCAATGGAGCAGGGGAGCCCGGCCTTCGCCATGATGCTCTCCGTCAGCTGGATGTTATGCTGCAAATCGGATATCTCATCGTCGCAGATGGCAATTTGATACACGGCGCTCCCCCTCTCAAACATTCTGTGTTTTTCTTATTATAGCACAGAGGAATGAAAAATGGAAAGGCTTTCTCACCATGCTGCGGCAGCTCATTTTAACATGTGCAATGGCGCTGAAATTGTTTTTTCACTTGCATATACAGTGGCTCTATGGTATAATGTGTTTACTATTTTAAGAAAGGCGAGGTGGCTTGATGTCGTCTGTTCGCTAAAATTGGGACAATCAGAATGTGTGCTCATCGATGGTTGGATGGGTTATATTGTTGTACCTTTTTTGCGGATGGATTCATTAGGCTGAGTTGTATGCAGACGGTTATGTGCCGCCTGCCGTTTTGACGCACGGCTGCTGGAAGAACTGCAGAATTGATACGCGGATAACCCGTTTTCATGGGTTATCCGTTTTTTGTTGTCCTTTTGTTTGTAAACTTATCCAATGAAGTCGAAAGGATCCGATTTATTATGACGGAAACAAGGAAATGGAAACAATCCTTTTTAATCGTTGCGTTGGGACAGGCCGTGTCACTGCTGGGCAGCCACGGCGTCCAATTCGCGTTGATCTGGTGGCTGGCGGAACAGACTGCTTCGCCTTTGATGCTGGGCGCCTCCGGCCTTGCGGCCTATCTGCCCATGACGCTGCTCAGTCCTGTTGCCGGAATCGCGGCAGACCGATTCAATCGGAAATTCATCTGTATATTTTCCGATCTGGCCATGGGCTTTTGTGCTCTGATGTATGCAGTACTGCTGTGCTGGTTTGATCTTCCGGTGTGGACGGTGTTTTTCCTGCTGTGCACCCGGGGCGCCGGCAGCGCTTTCCAGCAGCCGGCCATCCAGTCCATTCTTCCTCAGCTGGTTCCGGCAGAGGAACTGGTGCGGACCAACGGCTGGATGCAGCTGATAAACGCCGGCTCTTTTCTCATCGGCCCTATTATCGGTGCGGCGCTCTATGCGGCCTTCCCGCTGCCGGTGGTGCTGATGAGCGATGTGGTGGGGGCGGGACTGGCCAGCCTTGCCCTGGCTGCGGTAAAGATCCCGCGGTTGGAGAAGCGGCAGAGGGGGCAGAAGAGCGCGGCGGCACAGTTCAGGGAAGGGCTGCAGGTCTTTCGGGAGGATTCGCGGCTGTTCCGTTTGGTGCTGGCCCAGGCCCTGTGTATGTTTTTCTACGGCCCGCTGTCTTCTTTTTATCCCCTGATGACCAGTGATTATTTTAACCTGCCCGCCCTGTACGGAGGTGCTGCGGAGCTGTCTTTTGCTGCGGGGATGATTTTGTCCTCGCTGCTGTTTTCAAGCGTTTGGAAAGTCCGGCGGAATATCGGCGTTTCGTATGCGGGCCTGTTCGGTATGGGCTTTGGTGCGGCGCTGTGCGGCGTTCTCCCGCCGTGCTATGGGGGCTGGTTCGTATTCGCGCTTGGCTGTGCCCTGCTGGGGGCGGCGGGCAATGTCCATCTTGTCCCGTTGACGGCTTACATCCAGAAGAGTGTGGCTCCCGAGAAAATGGGCAGGGCGTTCTCTGTACTGACCCTGATTTCATCGGTAACCATGCCGGTGGGGCTGCTCATCAGCAGTCCAATCGCGGAAACGGCGGGCGTGGCAGTGTGGTTTCTGCTCTCCGGCATTGCCATAATGGCTCTAGCGGCGGGTGTGTTTTTATTGGATTCCTGGAAAGAAAGGAGAAAAAAGGTATGATTCGTATGCTACAGCCCCAGGATACCGGGCGTGTCATGCAGCTTTGGCTGGAGGGCAATCTGGATGCCCATGCTTTTGTGCCCGGGAATTACTGGTGCGAAAAGGTTTCCATGGTGCGTGAGCTGCTTTTGCAGGCAGAAGTCTATGTATATGAACAAAACGGTGAGATACAGGGCTTTGTGGGACTGCAGGGGGATATGATTGCGGGGATTTTTGTGGATCGGCTGCACCGCTCCGGGGGGATTGGGAAACAGCTCCTGAATCATGTGAAACACCTTCATCCGGTTCTTTTGCTGAGCGTTTACCGGAAAAATTTATCTGCTGCGGCGTTTTATAACCGGGAGGGATTTTCTGCGATAGAGGAAGGAATGGATGAAGACACCGGAGAATTGGAGCATACCATGCGATGGGCGAGGCGGGAAAAGGAAACTCTGCAGCGGGCGGCAGTGACGCTGCTCCGCCTGCGGGAGCATCCGGAGCTGGCCAGCTGCGCGGCTTTGTGGTTCAGCGCCAAATGGGATATCCCTGCGCAGGCATACCGGGAGAGCATCCGGCAGTGTGCGGCGGGCAAAGAGAGCGTGCCGCAGTGGTATGTCGTGCAGAACGAAAACCGGGAGATTGTAGCCGGAGCCGGTGTGATTGAGAACGACTTTCACGACCGAAACGATCTGGCGCCGAATGTGTGTGCCCTTTTTGTGGAAGAAGCGTACCGCGGGCAGGGGATTGCCCGCAGTGTGTTGGACGCGATCCGGCAGGATTTGAGCGGGATGGGAATCCGGAAACTGTACCTGGTCACAGATCACACGGAATTTTATGAAAAATGCGGATGGAAGTTCCGGACTCTGGTAATCGGCGGCGACGGTTTGCCGGAACGGTTGTATGAATCCGGGGATGGAAAAAGCGCTGTAACCGACTCCGGGGCGGGCGGAATCCAATAATATTCTGAGGGTAAAATGCAGTTTTTCGTATAGGCGGGCGCTTCGACGGTACAATAACCGTATCTGTATGCCGTTATGAGAAAACAGCCTGAGCGGCTCAGTACCGTGCACATTCGACGCTATGCCCTGTATCTGCGGGAGCAGGAGCGTGCCCCGGCCACCATTCAAAAATACCTCCATGACCTGCACGTTTTTTTGGAATATCTGGATGGCCGCCCCTCACCAAAGCCGTGCTGATCGGCGGGAAAGAGGAACTCACGGCCAACCACGCTCCGGCCAGCGTTAACTCTATGCTGGCTGCGGTGGGAGGGTTTCTCCGCTTTATGGGGTGGGAGGAACTGCGTGTAAAGCCCCTGAAGATTCAGCGCTCTCCTTTCTGTGACGAGGAACGGGAACTGACCCGTGCCGAGTATGCCCGGCAGGGAGGATACAACGCTGCCCAGGGCGGCATGGCGATTCGGGAATACGCGGACTATGATGCAATTTCCCGGTACGCGCTGGAGGCTATGGACTGGGCCAATGCCGCAGGAATTCTGAACGGTACCAGTGCCACCATGCTGGCGCCCCAGGGGCAGGCTGCGCGGGCGCAGGCTGCAGCCATGCTGACGCGCCTGTGCCAGACGGCGGTGCAGGAAGTTTGAGTGTTCTGTTCTTGTACCGGCGCGCGGAACATTCTGCTTTTGAACGCAACGCTTTGTGAACAACCTTATCATGCGGTGCGCCCCACAATGGTCATTCCGACCACTGTGGGGCGCGCTGCTTTTTGTCCCTTTCTGCCGCTGTGCAGTTCCCGGCCTGCGGTATTTCGAATCTTTCGAGCCAGTATAGAATAAATGCTTTTTATAAATTTAGTTCTTATTTTATAGGTAAAACACACGCCGGCGCAGTGGGAGGGGGCAGATACTGAAAGATGGATCGGGAAATAAAACAAACAGTGTGATGGTATCTATGCGCTTTGTACAAAACGAATGCTGGAAATTTTATGAAATGGCGCTTGCGCGGATCTGGTTTATCCGGTATGATGAAAACATAAAAACAAATTTTTATTTTTGTTATTTAATTGGAAAGGAAGGGAGCGTGCCATATGCCGCGCAAAGCTTATTCAGAACAGGAGCGGGAGCGGGTCCGGGAAGCACTGCTGGCCGCTGCTCTGCAGCACATTGCCGCGCATGGACTGAAACATGCCAGCGTGGAGACCATCTGTGCAGCAGTTGGTATTTCCAAAACGTTTTTCTACTCCTTCTTTCCCTCGAAAGAAGCGCTGGTGCTGCAGGCGTTGTCTTACCAGCAGCCAAAATTGCTGGCCTTCGCCCGGACGCTTATGAGCGACCCGAAGTTGAGCTGGCGGGAAGGTTTGGAAACCTTCCTGCGCCGCTGCTGCTATAACAGCAGCGGCATAGCTGTGTTGTCTGCTGAAGAGGAACAGATGGTGTTCCGGCGCTTGTCGCCGGAGGAATACCAGGCGTTCCAGCGTAGTCAGCTGATCCTGTTTGGCGAACTGCTGGCTGTATTCGGTATCCCGGTGGCGACGATTGATCCAAGGTTGTTCGGCAACCTGGCTCTGGCCATGATTATGGTGCGCAAGGCTATGCCGGAAGGCCTGCCCTTTCTCTTTCCGGAAATGGCGGATGAAATGGTGTCTTTTCAGATCGGTGCGCTGGCCGATGCGCTGGAGCGAGCCAGGGACGCAAAGCCTCCACACGGGGAAAATCGTCCTGAAACAGAAAACGAACCCTGAGAGTGGGGTTGTACCCGACGGAACGTCTGCAGCTCGGACAATTATCATGAAACGGAATTCAAAGGAGGAACTTGTTATGACATTAATGGAACAATGCCAGATCTGGAACGACAACGATGAATACCAGAAAATCGTTGACGCCATCGAGGTTCTGCCAGAGGAGGAGCGCACGCCGGAACTGTGCAGCGAGCTGGCCCGCGCGTACAACAATCTGGCGGATCCCGGTACGGCGGAGGGACGGGCACAGCTGCGGCGCGCCCTGGATCTGCTGCGGCCCTACGAGGAAACGCTCAAAGACGATCACTGCTGGAACTTCCGCATGGCGTATGCCTATTATTATCTGGACCAGGAAGGGCCGGCGCTGCCGTATTTTGAACGGGCGCTGGAGAAGCGGCCCGGCGACGAAGATACGCAGTATTTTATTGATGCGTGCCGCCGCGGCCTGGCCCTGCCCAGGTTCCAGCGGAATTTCCGTGAACGGACGCAGGAGGCCTGGGAGGCGTTTGTTCAGGGCGAGGCGGAACTGCGCGGCCTGATGGATCAGGAAGACCGGGACGCCGTGGCAGAGGAACTCATTGCCAAATGCGATGCAATTTTGCACCTGGCGTTTGAAACCATCGCTTTTGAGATGGGTTATAACGGCGAAAAATACGAACTGATCCTCACACCTGAGGGCGACCGGACCAGGCTGTTTGAGCTGGTGTATTTCCAGCGTCATGCGCCGGCGGACGTCCGGAAACAGTGGAATATTCTGGTGGGCCGACAGAAAACAGCAGGGTTTGCGCTGCGGATCGACGACTGGGAGATTGAGGCGCAGGACGTGCAGGTGTGGGTAGAAGCGCAGGGAGAGGAAACCGCGGCCCTGACGCTGTACTGCGAAAAGCTGCTCCCGCTGCTGCGGGAAGAGGAAAACAAAGTCTGGTGGATGCTGTCCACCCTGACAGATCAGGTGCTGGGCGAGATCCCTGCCATGGCGCTGATCGATGGCTTTGATGTGTTGGATGCGCCCCGAGATGGAGTGTCTGTATCCCTGGAAGAGCTGCCTCAGAAACTGGCGGATATGGGAATGCGGACCGACTGGGATGCCGCGGCCTATCTGGAAAATCACTATACGGCATATGAACTGGAACCGAATCAGGATGTGGATGCCGATTGGCGCATGGATGTGTTTGCTGGCTCCACCTGCTGCCCGGCGCTGGTCAACGGTTACCTGAGCAATCAAAGCGAGACGATGGATGCTTTCCACCAAAACGGCGCGGTGCCGGGGTTCTTCTGCTATCCGGTGGATGGGTTCACCGGCGCAGAGCGGGGCAAAGTTCTGCTCGATTTCCGCGATGCCCTGGAAGAAGCGGTGCGGAAGGCGGCCGGAGAAGATGCTGTTACCTTTGTGGGTGGTGCGTCGGGTCTGCGCTGTGGTTATCTGGACTTTATCGCTTGGGATTTGCCGGCCGTGCTGAACGCCGCGGCAGAATTTTTGGAAACGAGCCCCGTAGCCTGGGCGAATTTTCACACGTTCCGCCGGGATGTAGGTACCGTGCGGCTGATCAATCGCGAAAACGATGCGCCGGTGGTGGATGAACAGACTGGTTCGCTGCTCTCACAGGAGGATATCGCTGCGCTGGCAGCCTTTGAAGAGGGCAGCAGCGGATACTTCGGCCGGATGTGGTCGTATTTGAACGATTTTATCAGTACTGGCGTGGCAGAAGGGCGCTTTACGCAGCAGCAGGCCCGGGAGGACCTTCAGATTGCCTTGTGGTACGCCTATGCCTGGAATAATCTTGACGAATATGATTCTTACTATAAGGCGGCCCAGTGGATGCCGGCTTCGGAGAAAAACGCGCAGGGCTGCGGCACATGGTATTATCGTTATTCTGTGGCGCTGATGTACTGCGGACGGCTGGAAGAGGCATGGCAATATGCCGAGACGGGCGCACAGGAGGAACCGGACTATCCCTGGATCTGGCTGCAGGTAGCGAAACTGCGCAGCCACTTTGGAAATCGGGAGGGCGCTTTGGAGGCTGTGCGGCGCGGCTTGGCGCTGGAGCCGGGCGACCATGAATTCCAGACGCTGGGCCGGGAGATCGAGGCGGGTGCACCTCTGGAAACGATGGAATATCATTGGATTGATCCGGACTGCGACCAGGCGCTGCAGGACGGTTTGGACGAAGGGGCAGACGACAAACGGCGGGCGATTTCCTGTATCGTGCTTGATCCGGAGAGCCTGAAGTGGGTCAAGGAGCTGCTTCAGCCGACGGATTGGGTTGCGGATGCGCCCTACTGCAGTTTTCATATGCCGGTTCAGGATCAGCGCGTGGAAGTGGTGTTCCTGATGAATGAGGCGGGGCTTTCCAAGCTGAAACACACATGGCTGGAAGAGCAGAAAGCCCGGCTGGAGAGCGGGCAGTGGCTGACCCATACGCGGGAGGATGGCAGAACCGGCGCGCTGGAAGCGGTGATGATCGGCCTGGACTATCGGATTGGACTGCTTTACCGTCTGGAAAAGGACGGGACGCGGTTCCAAATTTTTCTGCAGCCGGATGGTACTGCGGCGGAACATGCCATTTGGGAAGAGGAGCCTCCGGAGGCGGGCGGAGAAAAAACGTCTGCAGCGCAGCAGGAGGATGACGATGACCGGACCGGTTCTTTTGTCGGCTTTGTGCTGCTGCAGCAGGCACAGTGGAGCAGGGAACAGCTGATCGGCGATCTGAAAACAGAATGGGGCATCGATGCTGCCGAAGATAAAGCGGAAGAACCGGAGGGCAGCGACGATGTGATGGTCTTTTCCGTGGAAGATATGATGGTGGCGGTCAGCCTGATGCCGGCTCCGGTGCCGGATCATGAAGCGGAGGCCAACGCCGGGAATAACTATATGTGGCCGGAAGCGGTGGAGGCAGCCAGAGCGCATCAGGGCCACCTTATGGTGGCGGTGCTGGGGAAGAATGCAGACCTGTTTGAGCGGGGCAAGCTGTTTGTCAAAGTGATGGCCTGCTGCTGCAGGCAGCAATACGCCAGCGGCGTATACACCAGCGGTACCGTGTTTGAGCCGCGGTTTTACCAGTGCTTTGCCGAGATGATGAAAGAGGACGAGCTGCCCATTTTCAACTGGATCTGGTTTGGTCTGTATCGCACCGAACAGGGTGTGTGCAGTTATACCTACGGCATGGATGTGTTTGGGAAAGAGGAAATGGAGGTGCTCGATGCTGCCGCCCAGCCTTCTGAGGTGCGCGATTTTCTTGCCAGTCTGGTGTCCTATGTGCTGGGGTGCGATGTGACGCTGCAGGACGGTGAGACCATCGGGTTTTCGCCGGAGGACAAGCATTCGATCACCCGCGGGCCCGGCGTGTCGCTGCCGGGAACCACTTTGAAAATCAGCTACGAAGCGATGGAAGAATGAACAGGTATTGCGGCGGGAACGCGGGGCGTCTGCAGCGCTGCCCTGCGCTGCTGCAGAATGGGAAAGGAGCGTGAGGCAATGTTGCCCGAAGTGTACAGTGAAGAAGAAAGAAAAGCGGTGGAGGCGCATATCGAGGCATGTTTTGGGGCCTTTGAAACGGTGCTGCATGAGGTGGTATCGCCGGACATCCATGTGGACGTCTGCGTGATTCCGCCGGCGAAAGACCGGAACTATTATACCCTGGTGACTATGGGGATGGGCGCCCATCGGATGAACGTGCCGGCGGAACTGGCGGAATATAGGCTGGAACGGGCGGAACTGGCGATTGCGCTGCCTGCGGACTGGAAAGTGGATCAGGAAGCTTTCCGGGACGAGCAATGGTACTGGCCGGTTCGGCTGCTCAAAACCCTGGCCCGTCTGCCAGGCGAGTGTCACACCTGGCTGGGCTGGGGGCATACGGTAGACAATCAGGAGCCGTTTGCGCCGAATACGGAGTTGTGTGCATCTATGCTCATCGCGCCGCAGCATGTGAAGGAGGGCGGCGAGGTGTGCGCCCTGCCCGGCGGCGGGGAAGTCAATTTTTATCAGCTGCTTCCCCTGTATCGGGAGGAAATGGAGTTTAAACAGGCCCATGATGCCGAAGCGCTGCTGGATGAGATGGCCGGCGTGAGTTTTGTGGTGCAGCCGGATCGGGCCGACGCGTTTTCCGCCGGTGTGTCAGAGGAGGAATACCAGGCGCTGCTTATGGACGACGCTGCATGGCATTTGGAGGATCTGCGCGAAAAGCACCTGCCGGTGGAAGAAATCACAGCCTATAACCATCTGGCCATATATCTGCGTTGGTGTATGGAGCATCAGCTGATGGGTGAGGTGTTTTTGGAGCGGTATCCGGACGTGACAGCCCGGCTTCAGGCAGATCCGGAACACACCGATTTGCGCCCTTTCCTCCGCGATGAACTGGATGGGAAGCTGCTGCGGGTTTACTTTAATGATCCGGGCGAGGCGTTTTCGCACTATTATTACGGCAGCGGTGACGCGCCCTATTTCCCTTCGGATATTGACGATTACGCACTGCATTATTTCGGTGCGGAGCGTTATCATTCCGATGAATTCCAGGACGAGGCGTATCTGTTTATTCCCTTTGACGAAGCGTACTATCAGGCCATGGCGGAGCGGATAAACCAGCGCTGGGAGGCATGGCAGCATCAGGGGGCGGACACTGCGGACGAAGAGTCTGAACCTTCCGCACTGGCGAAAGCTATGATGGAATATCTCGAGTATGAGTGCCAGTATTTTCCGCCCATGCTGGACGACGACCCCATTATTGCCGCGCTGAGCTATGCCCGGCGGCGCGGACTGCGGGAGGGATTTGTCCCCATGCTGATCGCGGTGGATGAAACGCTGTGGGAGTGTCTGGTCATGAACTCCGGGGAGCGTCAGGATGAGACGCAAGACGATACCTTTGACTTCGACTGCGTGACGCAGTACCGCAGGGCGATTCTGTCACAACCGGTGAAAAACGGTCGAATGGTTTTGGAGCGCCGGTGCGGCGAACGCAGAAGCGAAGCGGAGGACGATGCGATGGACTGGGATACGGAGGTGCTGGGCGAAATGGCTGGCGGCGGGGTAAATGACCGCTTCCTGGGCTATTGGGACTACGAAACCCGGAAAACCATGCCCCTGATATTGGCGCATATCCCGGTCAAGCATCCGTGGGAAGTGTTTGCCTATCTGCCCTTTGGCGGCTGGAATGAATGTCCTGACACAGATGAGTTGATGGCGGTGACGAAATACTGGTTTGAGCAGTACGGCGCAGTGCCGGCGGTGATGACGCATGATGTGCTGGAATTCGATCTTCCGGCGCCTGTTCCGCAGGAGCGGGCCATGGAAGTGGCACAGGAGCAGTATGCGTTTTGCCCGGATGTGGTGGACCAAGGCGGGGAGGATGCCACGGTGGGCGCCCTGGCGGATACGCTGCGGCAGTCGGACAAGTGGTATTTCTGGTGGGATTGACAACCGGCGTACAGCGGCTGAAACGACGGAGGAGCAGCAGAGAAAGGAATCGTGGAAATGGGACTTGACATTTACGCCGGAACACTGACCCGATATTATGCGCACAACTGGAAAACGGTGGTGCAGCAGTGGGCAGAGAAAAACGGCTGGGGCTTTCAGCGCGTTACGCCGGAAGGAGATGCGATTGCGCAGGAGGAAGAGCTGACGCCCACTGAGATTCAGAAGGCGATAGAGCACTGGCGCGACGGAATTCTCGAAGCCCTCGTCCCGGAGGGCCAGCCGCCGTTTCCGGCCTGGACGGAAGATAACGAAACGCCCTATTATACCGACAAACCGGATTGGGATGCATTTGAAGCGCTGCTGCTGTTCGGCGCCTGTCGGATTTATGACATGCCGGTGCCGGAGCAGTTTCCCAAACACGGGCAGTTTGAGCAGTTTGAAGCGGCCGGGCGCATGCAGGCGGATGAGAACATGAATTGGTCCCTTTTCACGGGGGCCGTCTGGTGGCTGCCGCTGGAGGAGTGCTTTGTGTTCCGCGCACCGCTGCCCACCGGCGACGAAGCGGTGCTCGGCACGGCCGGGACGCTGTTGGCGGAGCTGAAGCGTATCAACGAGTTGTCCTGGCAGGCGGATGAGAAGGAGATCTGCGCCTGGAGCCGCACAGAGGGGTATCCGGCAGAGGCAGAGGTGGGGCAGGGCGGTGTGCTCACCAAACAGAATATCCCGGCGCACACGCGCTTTGATACGGAGTCTCTGGCAAAATTTGCGTTTTCGATCTTATATCAGGCGGCGCGCTTTTCCCTGGCGCAGCGGGTGCCGGTGCTCCTGGATTATTGAGGAGGCGGAACAATGGGCTTTGATGTGAGTTTTCACCCCATTTCCCCCGCAGAAATGGACATGTGGTATTTTACGCCGCTGGAATGGGTGCGGCAGGGGCAGAAGGACAAAGTACTGGATCTGGCGGAGCAGTATGGCATGGAAGCGTTTTATGCGCAGAAGTATCTCAGTGTGCTGCAGGCGGGTGCCGCTGTGGAGGAACAGGAGCTGTTTGACAAAAGCCACGGCTTCTACCTGGCGGTGGTGCAGGGCTTTTTCCTAACGTATTATTACACTCGGGGCAGCGCTTTTTCCTTTCTCATTGAAGAAAAGCCGGTCTATCGGCGCTATACCACGCCCTGGTGCGGCGTGACGCCCCGCGCGTTTCCCAATCCGGCGGAAAACGGCATTGTGGAAAACTACTGTGCCGGCGTTTATCTTGCTCCAGCGCAGGTTGTGCAGCTGCTGGAGGATTTGGAGCGCGATCCCAAGGTGCGTTCGGATCTGGAACGGCAATGGTGCGGAGGCCAGCTGCCAGTGCTGGTAAAAGCGCTGCAGGCGGCCCGGGAACAGGAACGCGGGCTGTTGGAGGCCACGGAAGTTGTGGAGCCGAACCCTATTTCGCCCAATGAGAGCCGCAGTTATTCCAATCTGTTCCACTGCGATAAAGATGGGGTGTATCTGTTTCTTGACACGGCCCTGAAACAGCTTACCCAGGCGATGGAGGAATCGAAATGAACGCTGAAACAGGATTTTCTCAGGAGGGATTTGATGCCGTTTCCCGTGCGCTCGAGAGGCTCTATCCCGGCCAGGAAGGAATTTTTTACCGTACGGTGATCCCTTATGCTCTGGGAGGCAAGGACCCGCTGGACGGCATAGAGGTTTGGAAAAGCGAACATGGCGTCCCCCACTGGCACTATGTCACTTACGGGTTTACAGAGCTTTACGAAAAAGAGAGCGACATTTCTCAGGAGAGCGGTTACGGGTTTGAACTGACCTTCCGTCTGAAGCGGGGAGCGGAAGAGCAGCCGCCGGCCTGGCCGGTGAACCTGCTGCAGAACCTGGCCCGGTATGTGTTTTCTACCGGCAATGGTTTTGGGCCGGGCCATCATATGAGCTGCAATGGTCCGATTGCTCTGGATACCGACACGAAATTGACGGCACTGGGCTTTCGCGTGGACCCGGAACTGGGAGAGCTGGACACGCCCAACGGCCATATGCGCTTTTTGCAGGCCGTGGCTCTCACCGGCGACGAGATGGAGGCCATGATGTGCTGGGATGGGCAGCGTTTTCTGGAGGAGCTGGAGCGCTGCATTCCGTTGTGTCTTACCGATCTGAAGCGCGTTTCGCAGATGGGGCAGGCGGCGTTTTCCGAAGCCTGGAAGGCTGGTGTGGAGCGGGATGGATCATCCGTTGGCGTTCTTTATCTGGACGAGGTGGAAGCGCAGCTGGAGGACGGCTGCGGGTACCTTCGTCTGGGAGCCGGCCGTGCTCCGCTTCTGGCCCGCATGCTTCGGGCGCGGGTGGGAAAGGGGCGGGATCTGTGTCTGTACGGCCGGGACAGCACAGTCCGCTTTCGTTCCGGTGTGCGGCCGGTGCTGGCGTGGGAAGACGGTATCCTGACTGTGACGCTGGATGAGGCAGCAATGGAGGAACTGTGTACGGTGCTCCCATTCCATGCGGGGAAATATCCCTTGTCCGCTGTGCCGCTAAGCATTGTGTTGATTCCTACGCGGATCACCGATGCGGAGGGACATGTGCTGGAAGTAATTGAATAAAAGAGGAAAAGCCGATGGATCCGGCGTTTCTGGACCGACTGGCACTTTCGTATGGGCTATACGCTGTACCGGCTGAGTCGGGAGAAAGAGGCGCTGCCGTATTTTCACAGGGTGCTGAATCTGATCCCAGACGGCGCGCAGACGAAAAAATTTTTCGCCGGACTGCATGCGCAGCACTGCTGCGCCGTGGAGGGGAAATACGGCGAAGCGGACAGAAAAACATGGTATTGTTGGCCAATATCTGGTATAATAACAACAGGAAGCAAAGCGTGGAAAGAACCGGAGGGAACGGTGCGCCGGTTCGGTGCCTGAAGGGAACCGGCGGCCGGGAGAGGAAGCATGCCCGGACAGCGCAGAGATGTGAAAGGAGGAGTTCCATGAAAGTTGTTATCGTCGGCGGCGTGGCGGGCGGAGCCACCGCGGCAGCCCGAATCCGTCGCCTGGATGAATATGCGGAGATTGTGGTGTTTGAGCGAACAGGATATGTGTCCTATGCCAATTGCGGCCTGCCCTATTATATCGGTGGTGTAATTGCCGATCCGGCGGAGCTAACGCTGCAGACGCCAGAGCGTTTTCGTGCGCGCTTCGGCATTGACGTGCGGGTGCGCCACGAGGTCACCGCGATTTATCCGGAACGGAAAGCCGTTCGTGTGCAGAATTTGGATACCGGCACCGTGTTTGAAGAACATTACGACAAGCTGCTGCTCTCACCAGGGGCGCAGCCCACGCAGCCTGAGCTGCCCGGCGTGGAAGCGGAGCGGGTGTTCACGTTGCGCACCGTGGAAGATACGCTACGTATCCGCGCGTTTGTAGAGCGGGAGAAGCCGCGCTCCGCGATTTTGGCGGGCGGCGGATTCATCAGCCTGGAGTTGGCGGAAAACCTGCGGGAACTGGGCGTCGATGTGACCATCGTTCAGCGTCCGGCGCAGTTGCTCAATCCGCTGGATCCTGAGATGGCCAGCTTTATTCATGCCGAAATGCGCCGCAGGGGCGTCCGGCTGATGCTCGGGCATTCCGTGACTGGGTTCCGGGAGGAACACGGCGGCGTGCAGGTACTTTTAAAGGGAGAACCTTCCCTGCGGGCTGACATGGTGGTACTGGCCATCGGCGTGACACCGGATACACGGCTGGCCCGGGAAGCAGGGCTGGCGCTGGGCCGAAAGGGCAGCATTGCAGTCAACGAACGCATGGAGACCTCGGCCAAAGATGTTTACGCCGTGGGTGACGCGGTAGAAATCTGGCATACGGTTACCGGGCAGAAAACGCTACTGTCTCTGGCAGGTCCGGCCAATAAGCAGGGACGCATTGCGGCGGACAATATATGCGGCGGCAGCAGCGTCTACCGCGGTGCGCAGGGTTCCTTTGTACTCAAGCTGTTTGACCTGACTGCGGCGGCGACGGGTATCAATGAGCAAACGGCGCGGGAGGCCGGCATCGGGTGTGATAAAATCTATCTCTCCCCCTCCAGCCACGCGGGGTATTATCCCGGCGGCCAGGCCATGACCATAAAGGTTGTTTTTGAAACAGGAACGTTCCGTCTGCTGGGCGCGCAGATCGTGGGTAGAGAAGGGGTGGACAAGCGCATCGATGTGCTGGCTGCCGCCATCCGCGCAGGCATGACCGGGCCGGAGCTGAGCGAGCTGGATCTGGCGTACGCGCCGCCTTATTCATCGGCTAAAGATCCGGTAAATATGGCCGGCTTTATGATGGAAAATCTGGCCGGTGGGCTGCTGCAGCAGTTCCACTGGGACATGATCGACACCCTTCCCAGGGATGGCAGCATTACGCTGTTAGACACCCGGACGGCAGAGGAATACGGCTCCGGCCACGCCAGGGGCTTTGTCAATATTCCGCTGGACGAGCTGCGGGGGCGGCTGACAGAGCTGTGCGCCGGCAAGCCTGTGTATGTGATGTGCCAAAGCGGCCTGCGCAGCTATCTTGCCTGCCGCATGTTGGCGCAGCGGGGCTTTTCCTGCTTCAATTTCTCCGGCGGCTACCGGCTGTACGCATCGGTTAAAGAAGAGCAGGCGGCGGCGGAGCAGACGCTGCCTTGCGGCATGAACCGGACGTGCGTGTAATCCGGCGGAAAAAAGCTGCTTTGCAGGGGTATACTAAAAAACAGAGCACGGTGCTGCAGTTGTGATGCCTGCGTTTTTGGCGGTACGGCTGGGAACTGCGGTGGAATAGGGTATAGGCGCACAAACAGAAGAACAGAGGAGGCAGTTCAATGGAACATATTTACGATATGGTTATTATCGGCGGCGGCCCAGGCGGGTACACCGCTGCGCTGTACGGTGCCCGGTCTGGGTTGGATACACTGATTTTGGAAAGGCTCTCCGCCGGCGGGCAGATGGCGCTGACCGATCAGATTGATAACTATCCGGGATTTGAGGACGGAATCGACGGTTTTTCCCTGGGTGAAAAAATGCTGCGCGGCGCAGAGCGGTTCGGTGCGCAGACAAAGATGGCGGAGGTGCGTGCCGTCCGGCTGAACGGCGCGGTGAAAGAGATTGAAACCGCCGGCGGCACGCTGTATGGACGCACGGTGATCCTTGCCACCGGTGCGACGCCCCGGGCGCTGGGCGTTGCGGGAGAACAGGAGCTGATCGGCCGCGGCGTCAGTTACTGCGCTTCCTGCGACGGCATGTTTTACCGGGGCAAGACGGTGGTGATCGTCGGCGGCGGAAACACCGCAGCGGCAGACGCCATCCTGCTCTCGCGCATTTGCGAGAAGGTGTTCGTTGTGCACCGGCGCGATACCCTGCGCGCCACAAAAATCTATCATGAGCCGTTGATGAAGGCTGAGAACATTGCGTTTTGCTGGAACAGCACGGTGAGCGAACTGCTCCACGGGGACAAGCTGACTGGCGTGAAGGTGCGTAATATCCAGACCGGCGAGGAAACGGAAATTTCCTGCGACGGCCTGTTTGTGTGCATTGGCCGGGAGCCGGCGTCGGAATTGGTCAAAGGTCAGCTGGAACTGGACGGTGCGGGTTATATCGTAGCCGACGAGTCTACCCGAACCAGCCTGCCCGGCGTGTATGCCGTGGGCGATGTGCGCACAAAGGCGTTCCGGCAGGTGGTCACCGCTGTGGGCGACGGCGCTACGGCAGCCTACTACGCGGACGAATATCTGACCGAGACCAAGCAGGCACAGGAGGACGGCGCGCTTGATCGTTGAACTGCTGCTGAGCGATGCAGGAAAACTGCTGGCCGGACTTATGCTTCCGCTGTTGGGTACAACGCTGGGAGCGGGGACCGTGTTTTTTTTGAAGAGGGAGCTTCAGCCGGCGGTGCAGAAAACCTTACTGGGCTTTGCCGCCGGTGTGATGATCGCGGCCTCTGTATGGTCGCTGCTGATCCCGGCCATTGATATGGCCGAAGCGTCCGGCGTTGTCGCGTGGGTGCCGGCTGTGGCCGGTTTTCTGAGCGGTGTGGGTTTCCTCCTTCTGCTGGACACCTTTGTGCCCCATCTTCACCTGGATACGGAGCGCCCGGAGGGAAAAGCCTGCGGCTTGGGCAAATCTTCGATGCTGATGTTGGCGGTTACGCTGCATAATATCCCGGAGGGGATGGCGGTGGGTGTAGTGCTGGCCGGCATGCTGTCGGGTGGTGCGATCAGCGCCGCTGCGGCATTTACACTGGCGCTCGGTATCGCCATTCAAAACTTTCCGGAGGGAGCTGTCATTTCCATGCCTCTGGTGGGATCCGGGCTAAGTCGGCGTAAAGCTTTTGGGTATGGCTTTTTGTCCGGAGTGGTGGAACCGCTGGGGGCAGCGGCTACCATCCTTCTTACCGCCTGGATCACGCCCATCCTTCCGTATATCCTCGCCTTTGCCGCCGGCGCCATGATCTATGTGGTTGTGGAAGAGCTGATTCCGGAGGCTCAGGCGGGCGATCATTCCAATGTAGGCACCATCGGTGCGGCGCTGGGCTTTGCGCTGATGATGCTGCTGGATGTGGCTTTGGGATAAAGCGCGCTGCGCAAACGAAAACAACCTCGGTGGCTATTCATGCACCGAGGTTGTTTTATCTGTTTCAGAATGCGTGCCGCCGCCGCTCAGGCCAGGAATTTGTCATACAGGCCGAAGAAGAAAATAAACAGCACGATCACCGGCAGGATATAGGTGAGATAAGGCCGCGCCCAATTGGGCATTTTCAGGCCTGTTCCGGTGTTGGCTTCTTTTTGGAACTTGTCCCAGCCCCAGCCGTAACGGCTGACGCAGAACAGCAGATATACCAGTGAGCCCAAAGGCAGGAACAGGTTGCTGACGAGGAAATCCTCCAGATCCATAATGGTGCCGCCGAATACGGCGAAACCGTCCCAGCTCCATAGATTGTAGCCCAGTATGCAGGGCATCGACAGGAGAATAATCAGCACCAGATTGACAAAACCCGATTTGCGGCGGCTGCAGCCGGTCAGTTCCATACCGCAGCAGATGATGTTTTCAAATACGGCGAACACTGTGGACAGAGCCGCAAAAGCCATAAACAGGAAGAAGAGGCTTCCCCAGAAGCGTCCCATGAACATATTGGCAAAAATGTTGGGCAGCGTGATAAAAATCAGGTTGGGACCGGAGGTCTGATCTACATGATAGGTGAAACAGGCCGGAAAAATGATCAGCCCTGCAGTGATGGCGACAAAGGTGTCCAGCACGACCACGCGGGCAGATTCACCCAGCAGGGAGTGCTCTTTGCCAATATAGCTGCCGAAAATTGCCATGGCGCCGATACCAAGGCTCAGCGTGAAAAAAGCCTGGTTCATGGCGCTCACCAGCGTACTGATTACGCCGACTTCCTGCATCCGTGCAAAGTCCGGCAGCAGATAGAAAGAAAGCCCCTCTTTGGCACCGGGCAGGAAAAAGCTGTTGATCGCCAGGATCACCATAATGGCCAACAGCGCCAGCATCATGATCTTGGTGATTCGTTCCAGGCCGCTCTGCAGGCCTCGGATGCAGACCAGAATGCCGATTACGACCACCACGACCATCCAGAACGTCATTACGCTGGGGTTGGCCAGCACGTCTGCAAAGACCCCTTCCACAGCGGCGGCGTCCAGTCCTTCAAAACGGCCGGCGGCGGTCAGATAAAAATAGTGCAGCATCCAGCCGGCAACTGTGGTGTAGAACATCATCAAAAGATAGCAGCCGATCAGGGTGATATAGCCGTGGATATGCCATTTCTGCCCGGGTTTTTCAAGGGCCTGGTAAGCCCGCACAGGGCTTTTCTGGCTGGCGCGGCCCACGGCGAATTCCATGCTCAGAATTGGCAGGCCGAGGATGATCAGGAAAATAATATAAAAAAGCACGAAAGTGCCGCCCCCGCCCTGGCCGGCAATGTACGGAAATTTCCATACGTTTCCAATGCCGATGGCGCAGCCTGCGGAAAGCAGGATAAATCCCAGTCTGGAACGCAATTGATCTCGTTTCATGGTGTATACCTCCCCCTATTGCAATTTCTGATTGTACCATAAAAGGTTGGAAATTGATAATAGGATAATCCCATGCTATAATTGCGTTATCTTATAATACGGGGGAGTTTCCATGAATACAACCCAGTTGGAATATTTTGTCAGTGTGGCGGAGCTGCACAGTTTTACAAAAGCAGCGCAGAAGCACTATGTGTCACAGACAGCGGTTACGCAGCAGATTCAAAACCTGGAGGAAATTCTGAATACTACGCTGTTTGACCGCACCAAGCGGCCCATTCAGCTGACCGACGAAGGAACCATGCTGCTTACAGACGCCAAAGCGATTTTGGAGCGGATGTACGGTGCTGTTGCGAAACTGTCCAATGTGTCCAGCAGCGTCGGCGGTTCCCTGCGCATTGGATATACAAAAGGTTACGAGCGCAGCAGTCTGTCCGCGATGCTGCGACGCTATCACCGGGATTACCCCAATGTGTTTCTTTCCTGCTGCCGTCACAATAGCAAGGAATTGACTGAAGCGCTGTTGTCCGGCGCGCTGGACATGATTTTCACTTGGGATCACGACCCGATTATGGCCATGCCTCAGATCGAATATGTGGAAGTGGAGCACTCATCGTTGGATGTGGTGCTCTACAACGCCCACCCGCTTGTGTACCGTTCGTTCCTGCGCCGGGAAGATTTGAGGGAGGAAAAGTTCATTTATCTGACGCCCTCAGGCACCATTTGCGACGATAGCTATATCCGCCTTTACCAGGAAGCGGGGTATGAACCGAATATCATCTATTACACGGACGACATCGACAGTATTTTGATGATGGTCGCCGCAGAGGAGGGGATCTCAGTGATGCCGACGTATATTACCCGAAAACTGTATCACACGGAAGGCATTGTATGTGTTCCGCTGCGGGGCGAGCAGGAGTGCGCCGCCATTCTCGCGGTGTGGAAAGCGGACCGTGCCAACCAGCGCCTGCAGGAATTCAAAGAATATCTGCACCGATGAGCGCTGGATTGGGCCGGCCTTTTGACGCTGGCCTTGCAGCACTGCAGCAACGGCAGGATGAAACGCTGTCTCTGCGGGCGGTTCTGTCAACAGAATCTGGATGTCCTGCGGAAGATCCTGCACCGGGCGCAGGTGGTAGAAGGAGATGCTGAAACGCGCAACAAAACCTTTCAGGTCATTGTCTTCGGCGTGCTGGCGGAAGTGAAAAGGGAAAACACAGAAGGGGCTGATTTCCCCCAAGCCCCCAAGGTTTAGATGCCGTAGACCTCTTTGGCCATGTTGAAAGCGGCCCAGGCTTTGGGCCAGCCGGCATAAAAGGCGGCATGGGTCAAAACTTCTGCCATTTCTTCCTGTGTGACGCCGTTATTTTTGGCATTCTCTAGATGAAAACGGGACGAAGAATCCACCAGCCCCTGTGCCATCAGGGCCACTACGGTAACGAGAGAGCGATCCCGCAGGGAAAGCTGTGCTTCCCGGCTCCAAACCTGTCCGAAGAGGATATCATCATTCAGTTCAGCAAATTTTGGGGCGAAAGCGCCCAAGGCGTCTCGGCCTGCTGTTACTTTTTCCATTTCTGTACGTCCTTTCTGAAATTTAATGGGTTAGGGCAATGTGCAGTAAAACTGTATCGGCAATCGCCTCCAGCCATTCGCTGGAGACGCCCTCTGCAGGAGCTTCCGCCGCCAGGTGGGGGAAGCAACTGTCCGGTGCAGCGCCGTGCCAGTGTTTTGCTTCATAGAGAATTGGCGCCACATCACCGGGATGCAGTTCCCGAACCGGGCGGCCCCAGTGCTGGTAATATCTGCGCCCTGTGTTGATTTTGCGCGGTGTAAGCCACTGCGGGCTGACGTTTGCAGCAGCTTTATTGTAGAACGGTGCGGCTTGACAGGGAAGAGAGAAACCGTTAAGATAGTATCAACCAATAGTTTAAGCCGAAGGGGGCGGCGAAATGTACCATCCGCATCTGAAAGCGTTTTTGTGTGTGGCGGAGTGCGGCAGTTTTTCCAAAGCGGCGGAAAAACTGTTTGTATCTGCCACTGCGGTGATGAAGCAGATGAATCAGCTGGAAGCGCATCTGGGACTGCACCTGCTGGAGCGAACGAACCACGGTGTCGTTTTGACGCCGGCGGGGGAATCTGTCTGCCGGGACGCCCGTTTTCTTGTGGCTTATTCGGAGGAAGCTCTGGCCCGGGCCAGAGCGATAGAGGGACAGACCGCGAGTATTCTGCGGGTGGGCACGTCCATTTTGAATCCCTGCGGGGTATTTATGGATCTGTGGCAGAAGGTGAGCGGACAATTTCCTCAGTATAAGGTGCAGATTGTGCCGTTTGAGGACGATCACAGAGGGATTCTGTCCGTCCTCGACCATATGGGGCAGAGCATCGATTTTCTGGCAGGGGTGTGCGACAGCGCTCAGTGGCTGCGGCGGTGCCGCTTTTATCCGTTGGGCGTTTACCAAAAGTGCGTGGCGGTGCCGCTGGGGCATCGCCTGGCGCAGCGGGAGTGTTTGACGCTGCGGGATCTGGAGGGAGAAACGCTGATGATGGTGCGCCGGGGCGATTCTGCCGTCAATGATCGGATCCGGGATGCGCTGGAGCGGCAACACCCTGCCATACGCATCGAAGATACCGAGCCGTTTTACGACATTTCCGTTTATAACCGCTGCGTGCAGCAGGGAAATCTACTGCTGAATGTGGAGTGCTGGAAGAATGTGCATCCGCTGCTGCGCACTATTCCCGTGGATTGGGCGTATACCATCCCTTATGGCCTGCTCTATGCCAAGGAGCCGCCGAAGCGGGTGTGTGCGGTCCTGCGTGCGCTGGATGCGCTGGGGCAGGCGGAGAAAAACGGATTATAATATGCCGCATGCTGTGCGGAAAAAGGAGGAACCCGATATGCCAATGGACGCTGCGACCTTGGGCGCTGCCGCGCAGGAAGTGCGCAAGGCACTTGTGGGGGCGCGAATTGATAAAATCCAGCAGCCGACCCGGGATCAGATCGTTATGCTGCTGCCCCGGGGACAGCGTCTGCTGCTCAACGCCGGGGCCAACCAGCCGCGGCTGCAGCTCACCGGGCTGCTGCGGGAGAATCCTGCGCAGCCGCCCATGTTCTGCATGTTGTTGCGCAAGCATCTGACCGGGGCCAGGCTGATTGAAGTTACGCAGCCGGAGATGGAGCGCGTAGTCTGCCTGCATCTGGAGGGCCGGGACGAATTGGGTGAACTGTGCCGCCGCACCCTGGTGCTGGAGGCCATGGGCCGACAGGCGAATCTGATTCTGCTCGACGACGGGGGGCGCATTGTGGACTGTATGCGCCGAGTGGATTTGGATGTTTCCGATCGCCGCCAGCTGCTGCCGGGCCTGTTTTATCGTCTGCCGCCTGCCCAGGCGGATAAGCGGTCTCCGCTGTCTCTGGCGGAGGGGGAATTTGCCGCCCTTCTTTCCGGTGTGGAGGAGGATGAGCCGCTGCATCGCTGGTTGCTGCGCTCCTTTTTCGGACTCTCGCCTCTGGTGTGCCGGGAGCTGGTGTACCGTTCCTGCGGCAGCACCGACGCCCCGGCGGCCGCGCTGGACGAGGTGCAGCGCAGCCGCTTGTGCGCGGCGTGGGATGATCTGCTTCGGCGCATCCGGGAAGAAGAGTATGCGCCGACGATGCTGGTGCAGCAGGGAAAGCCTATGGACTATTCCTGCTTTCCGATCGCGCAGTACGAAGGTGCGGCGGAGGCGGTATCCTTTGGGAGTATGGGGGAACTGCTGGACGCTTTTTACGAAACCCGGGAGCGGGCCGAGCGGGTGCGGCAGCTGGGCCACGATCTGCGCCAGACCGCTACGGCGGCCCGGGACCGCGTACGCCGCAAGATTGCAGTGCAGGAGAAGGAATACCAGACCACCCAGAACCGCGACGCCCTGCGTCGCGCCGGGGATTTAATCACGGCCAACCTTTACCGCATGGAAAAGGGAGTCTCCGTCCTGGAGGCAGAGGACTATTATCAGGAGAACATGCCGGTAGTACAGATTGCCCTGGATCCCCTGCTTACGCCGCAGCAGAACGCAGCAAAATATTATAAACGCTACAACAAAGCCAAGACAGCCGAGAAGGTGCTTCGGGAACAGATTGAAAAAGGAAAAGTGGAACTGGAGTATCTTGAAAGTATTCTGGAAGAGCTTTGGGAAGCGGAAGGCGAGCAGGACTTCCGCGACATCCGTGCTGAATTGAAAGACGGCGGGTATCTCAAGCAGCATAAGGGTGAAAAAAAGCAGATCAAACGTGCTTCCAAGCCTCGCCTGTTCCATTCCAGTGCCGGGCTGCGTATCAGTGTAGGCCGCAATAACCGGCAGAATGACTTGCTTACTTGCAAGGAGGCGGCCCCCGGCGATCTTTGGTTTCATACCCAGAAGATCCATGGTTCTCATGTGATCCTGCACACCGCCGGGCAGCCGGCCGACGAGCAGAGTATGCGGGAGGCGGCGCAGCTGGCTGCTTATTATTCCCGTGCGCGGGAGAGTCAGAATGTACCAGTGGATTACACGCCGGTGCGCTATGTGAAAAAACCGGCGGGGGCAAAGCCTGGCATGGTGATTTACACGACGTACCGCACCGTTTATGTTACGCCGGAAGAGAGTCAGGTGAAAACACTTCGGGAGGAATGAATAAGGATGATCGAACGGGTGGATGAGGGGAAACAGGCTTATCTCCCGCTCCTCCTGTTGGCCGATGAACAGGAGGACATGATCGAGCGCTATCTGGACCGGGGCGCATTGTACGTGCTGCGCGAAAATGACATGATACTGGCCGTATGTGTGGTGACGGAAGAAGGCGGCGGCATTTTTGAGGTGAAAAATCTGGCGGTGGCGCCGGAACATCAGAGAAAGGGGGGGGGCCGGGCTATGCTGGATTTTGTGCAGGCACGTTATCGGGGCTGCGGCCGCTTCCTGCAGGTCGGTACCGGAGAAAGTCCGCTGACGGTCCCGTTTTATCAGCGCTGCGGCTTTGTTTATTCCCACCGTATTCCGGATTTTTTCACGCAGTACTATGACCATCCCATTGTAGAAGCCGGCGTGCGGCTGGAAGATATGGTTTATTTTCGGCGGCCGCTGTAATGACGCTGCCTCGACCGCTTTGGCGGGATTTCTTGGATGGGCATGGGGTAGGATACAAGGCGGATGTGTGCGTTACCGGCTGCGGGAAAGACAAAGTGTGGCAAATGTGCTATGCTGGAGGGGAAACATCCGATCGTATTCATGATATTCGTCTGGAACAGAGCAGGGAGGAACAACGGATTGAAACAGGAAGCGTTTGCCGGACAAAAGAATATATACCCAGTGCCGCCGCAGGCGGTGCTGAACGTAGATGTCCTGCTGCAGGAGGTCATTGCCCAGGCAAAGACGCTGCATATCCCGGTGTCGGAACACATCCAGCCCCATGTGCGTATTAACCGGCGTGCCACGGGCCGGTTCGGTGCCTGTTTTGCCGATCGGAGGACGGGCACGTTTCAAATTGAAATATCCGACGTGCTGCTGACGGCACGGCGGCAGGTATGCTGCCAGACGTTGGCTCATGAGGTGCTGCATACCTGCTACGGCTGCCAAAACCATAAAAAACGCTGGCAGCAGTATGCCGAGCGCATGAACTGTGCGTATGGCTATGCCATCGCCCGTACGGACAGTCCGGAACGGCTGGGGGTGGAGAATAAACGGGTGGTGCGTTATTTGGTACGCTGCGGCGGATGCGGAGCGGAGATTCCCCGCGCGCGGCGCTCCCGTTTGGTGGAGCACCCAGAGGAGTTCTGCTGCGCCAAATGCGGCGGAACGCTGACGGTGGAGCGTGTGGCGGAGCAGAAGTCATGACATCGGAACGTTATGAAAAGCTCGTAGCGCCGTTGCGGCGCCATCCCCGGGCTGTCGCCGCGCTGGCGGGGGTGAATCAGGCATTGACTGCGCTTTGTTATACAGTTTACCCATTGTTGCTTCTTTTCCTTCTGGGGGAGAGGGATGCGCGGTTTTGGCGCTGTCTGTTGGTGCCGGCGGTTTCCTTTGCCGCCGTCACGCTGTTCCGCTCGGCCTGTAACGCGCCCCGTCCCTATGAGCAAGGGATTGACGCGCTGCTGAAAAAGAAGCGGACGGGCCATTCTTTTCCCAGCCGCCATGTATTTTCTGCAGTGATGATCGCTGTCACAGCGGCTTATCTGTTACCGGCACTGTCTGTGCCGCTTTTTGTGGCAGCGGCTTTGCTGGCGCTGATTCGTGTGCTGGGTGGGATTCATTACCCCAGGGATGTTTTCTGTGGAGCGCTCTTTGCACTGATCGCCGGCGGAATCGGCTTTTGGCTGATCCCCTGAAAAATCGAAAAACAGGAACCGATCCTGACACGATCGGTTCCTGTTTTTGTTTGCCATATTCACCGGCGGCCTCCAAAGCCGCCGCCGCGGGAGCCGCCTCCAAAGCCACCGCCCCGGTGGCCTCCGCCGAAACTTCCGCCCCCGAATCCGCCGCGGCCTCCGAAGCCGCCGCCCCGGTGACCGCCTCCGCCAAAGCTTCCGCCGCCAAACCCGCTGCGGCCTCCGAAACTGCCGCCCCGGTGGCTGCTTCCGCTGAAACTGCCGCCGCCGAATCCACCAAAACCGCCTCCAAAGCCGCTGCCCCGATGGTCATTGCGGTGGTTGCTGTGCGGCGTCTGCGGCCTGGGCGGCGGAGGGCGGTAGCCCATATGCCGCCCCCAGAAAATAGGACGGTAGATCACAGGAGGCACGCCCATGCCGGGCTGCCAGTAACGCCGGCGGTAGGAACTGTAACGCACGTAATCGAGTATCCACCAGGAAAAGAGAACCAGCAACACAAGCCCCAGCGTCAGAGCAGCCATGGAAACGACATTCACACGCGGCTCTACCATCTGATAGGTCACCGTGTCCTGAGGCAGAATCTCCACGCTATAATAGGTTTCGTACCAGCGCAGCAGGGCGTCGAAAGTATCGATTACGCCCCGGTCATAATTGTGGCTGTAAAACGGCTCTTGAAGATATGTAACCAGAGTCTGCGTCAGATCCTGGTCTGTCAGGGCGTGGTAGATCCCGTCGCCCTGCACGGCCACGGCGCCGCTGATGCTGTCGTCGCCGTTTTCGGTGTCCAGCAGCAGGACAATGCCGTTGTTGCGCTGGCTGTCCCCTACGCCCAGTTCGTTGCCCAGCTGAAGCGCATAATCATACAAATCTCCGTCGTAGCTGGAGACGGTAACCACGGCAATCTGGCCGCCGGTCAGGCTGACCAGACCGTTGTTCATGCGGGTAATGTAGCGCTCCGTTTCGGCGCTGAGGATGTCGGCATAGTCGTAAACGTAGGAGAACTCCAGGGGGATGCCTTCCTCGTTCTGTTCATATACGGGCGGCCGTTTAGTCTGACCGATTAAGATACCCAGGACAATGGCGGCGAGGAGGACGATCAGCGCCGTGCTCCGCCGTTGTAAGATTTTCAAATCAAGTTCCTCCTTTGGGGATGCGGCTGATGGAAACTTTTGTACGGCCGGCTTTATTTGTGCAGTTCCATCAGCTTCTGCTTCAACTCGCCCTCGATGCGGCCCAGTTCGGCTTCGGCGGCTTTGCGCTTCGCTGCACCTTCGCGCTGGATATTGAGTACCTCATCCAGTGTGGAGATCAGCTGTTCGTTGGTGTGCTGCAGCGTTTCAATATCCACCACGCTGCGCTCGGCCTCCTTGGCTGTGGCGATGGTACCCATTTTCAGCATATCGGCGTTCTTTTTCAGCAGTTCATTGGTGGTTTCTGTCACGGCAGCCTGGGCGGCTGTGGCCTGGCGGCTGTGCTCCAGGCCCAGGGCCAGCACCATCTGGCTTTTCCACAGAGGGATGGTGTTGACAAGGGAGGACTGAATCTTTTCCACCATCAGTGTGTCGTTATTCTGCAGCAAGCGGATCTGGGGACCCATCTGCACGGAGATTACGCGGGTCAGTTCCAGATCGTGCAGCTTTTTTTCAAAGCGCTCGCACATCTGCACCATATCGTTGTAGGCCTGGGCGTCCTCAGCTTTGCCGCTTTTCTCCGCCTTTTGACGCAGCGCTTCCAAATCCGTGGCGCGCACTTCAGCCAGACGCTTTTTGCCGGCGATGATATACATGGTCAGCTCTTTATAATATTTGAGATTCAGTTCATACATCTGGTCAAACATTGCCACATCCTTCATCAGGGTGATCTGATGATTTTCCAGATTTTGCGCGATCTTCTCCACATTGGTTTCCGCTTTGGCATACTGGGCCTTCATCACTTCCAGTTTGCTGCGGGACTTTTTGAAGAAGCCAAACCCTTTTTTCTCTTCGGTGCCGAAGCCCTTGAGTTCCACCACCAGCTCGGTCAAGTCCTGGCCCACTGCGCCCAGATCCTTGGTGCGCACTTTGCTCAGGGCGTTTTCCGAGAATGAAGAAACGCTTTTCTGGGCAGCGGAACCATATTGCAGGACAATATTGGAGTCGGTGATGTCAATTTTTTGGGAAAAGTCATTCACCTGCTTTTTCTCATCCTCTGTGAGCATGCTGTCATCCACTACTACAGGTTCGACAGCGCTTTTTTCTGGTTCCGCTGCAGGAGCATCGGTGCCGTCCAGTGTCAGTGTCGGTGCTTCCTGCACGGCTGCGGCAGTTTCCGGTTCGCTGTCCAAAGTCAGTCTGGGGGTCGTATTGTCGGCCATAATCGTTATCCTCCTGTTTTTTATCGTTTTGCATCTGCGTTGCGTTACAGTTTCAAAGTGATATTGCTCTCGTCCCGGCTGTTTGCATCTGCACTCATCTGCGCCCCGGTCAGACCTTCACGGGCCATCATGGTTTCCAGAACGCTGATATCGGTGGAAATATCCAGTGCCTCTTCGCCGAAAAGAGAATCAAGCTGCTTGTCGAAAGCGGCGGCGATGGTATCCATCATGCTGCGGATGCGGGTGAGGGATGTGTCGATGTTTTCGCCGGACACACCCTGGGCACTCATGCGGTCGTATGCGTTGAGCAGCTTGAGGGTGGTGGGCAGATAGTAATTCATGAATTTCCGGATATCGCTTAATTTATCCGGGTGCTCTTTTACGTAATCGAAGATTTTTTCCGAGGTTTGCTGCAGACGCACAATATCAGCGCTGATTTTTTCATCTTCAATATTGCGGTCCAGGCGACGCATTTCCTCGAGAGCCAGGGCACCGTCTTTGAGTGTCTTGTCCAATTCCGCATTTCCGGTGGAGGCAGGTTTGGACGCTGGGGCCTCAGCGGCCTGGGCGGCGCGGTCTGCATTCGCGTCGGCCTGCTTGGCTCCGCTGCGGCACAGTCCCATGGCCAGGATAAAAACGGCAATGGAAGCGGCTGCCGCGCAGATGAAGTGCGCTGGGCGGTACAACGGGAAACACAGTGCATACAGAAGCCAAACCGCCGCCGCGGCGTAATAGGGGGCGACGATGGGGCGGGAAGAGTTTGTAGACATAGAATTCGCCTCTGCTTTCTGCGGCTCGATGGCCGCTGATTTTATTATACAGTGCCCGGTAACAGCGGTCAAGAAATATGGATGTTGACGCCGTCTACTTCCACGCCGTCCTCCACACAGATCAGGAGATAGCGCTTGCCGTCGATGATACGGGTTTCTACCAGGTCGCTGCGTTCGCCATTGACATGGACAGTGACATCCGGCGTTTTCACTTCGATCTGTTTCGTGTTCACAATATTGCGGGGGCTGAGGCTGACGTTTTCACCGAATTCTTCGTCATAGCGCTGGCTGAAATCCTCCTTGCGTTCAGCACTGACGCCGCAGGAATCCAGAATACGTTCCACAGCGGATTTGGTCACGGTCAACGGTTCGGGGATTTTGCTCTCCTTGTGGAAGGCGATCATTTCGCACAGGCGCTCGCGGACGGTTTGCACTGTGTCCAGGCTGCAGTCTTCGCTGAGCGTTTCGCCCAGCAGGGATTGAAATGTACTTTTCTGCTCCGTCGGCGGCATCAGAATCTCCTGTTGGAACAGGGCCTGAGCCAGCTCGGGATGGTTTTCGGATGCGTCGCGGGTATAGTAAAGGGCGCCGTAAAGATTGGTGCGCCGGTCGTCAAAGGCGGGGAAGAGGAAGCCAGCCTCTGGGGCGCCGACCAGCCAGTTGGCGCTCAAGTTGCGGAACACGCTCTCTTTCCCGTCGAAGGTCAGAGCATTTTTGCCCAGCTTGACTGGGCAAATGCTGCACAGGATGTAGGAATACACTTCCTCGGAGGAGTCTTCCAGCACGGCGTCATCCTTAGCGCGGTAAGGTACGTCGTAGCGGTCGCTGGCGAGGAGGATTAGGAAATTCCCTTCGATGCTCAGTGCGGCAATGATCGTTTCAAACAGGGTCTGAGCCGCTGCGTCGTCTTTCAGCTCACTCTGGCGCAGCTTCATCAGAAGCATGTGTTCAGGGCTGCCCACTACCTGCTGAGTTTCAAAAACGATGTTGGTCAAATTTTTGTCGACGCCGCCGGAAAGCGTTTTTCGCAGCAGAGCAATAATCTGCTCGGTCTCCGTCTGCCCCAGCAGGGCCATGGACTGGTCGAACTGGGCGATGATCTCTTTTTTCTCGTTCACATAGCAGCCGCGGATGTGAGCAATGTTGTGCTTGTCTGCCCGGAAGCGGCGGCGAATTTCTGAGATTTCCTTCTCGTTCATGGGATACTCCTTCTTGCAAGTGGAATTCCTGCGCGCGGCGGCCGGGAGGGCAGCGCGCGGCAATTTTTCCTATTATATCACAAATTGGGGCAGGAGAAAAGCGGAGAATGTGTCGAAATGCCGAAGCAGCAGCGCTGCTTCGGCATTTTAGAATTGTTATGTATTACTGCATTTTTCCAGCAATGCTTCCCATTTCTGATCCACCCACTGCTGGGCGGCCTCCAGCATCCATTCATTGCCGCTTTTGAAGCAGTGGGCAAAACGCCCCTGCAGTTTCATGTAATCAGCTACAGGCAGCTTGCGGCGCGGCTCATAGGTCAGGCGGTACTGCCCGTGATCCACCTCGAACATGGGCCACACGCAGCTGTCCACCGCAGCTTTGACCACCGAAGCGATCATTTCGGCGGGATAGCGCCAGCCCCGGGGGCAGGGAGAGAGTACGTTCAAAAACGCCGCGCCGGGGGTGTAGATGGCTTTGCGGGACTTCTCGTGCAGGTCGCGCAGATTGCCGATAAATGTGGTTTGAGCCACATAGGGGATGCCGTGGGCTACCATGATCTCGGTTAAATCTTTTTTGTTCTGTCCTTTGCCCTGCTGCATGCTGCCTACAGGGGTGGTGGTGGAGTCGGCAAAGCGGGGCGTAGCAGAGGAACGCTGGATACCGGTGTTCATATAGGCCTCATTGTCATAGCATACATAGACCATGTCATGGCCTCGCTCCATGGCGCCGGACAGGGACTGCAATCCGATGTCGTAGGTGCCGCCGTCGCCGCCGAAGGTGATGAACTTGTAGGTGTCGTCGATTTTACCCTTGCGCCGCAGTACGCGGTAAGCGGCTTCCACGCCGCCGCAGGTAGCTGCGGCATTTTCAAAGGCGGTGTGGATGTAGCTGTCCTGCCAAGCGGTATAAGGATACATGAAAGAAGAAACCTCCAGACATCCTGTGGCGTTGGCGATCACGGCTTTGTCTTCGGGGTTCAGGGCGCGGAGCACGGCGCGCACGGTAATGCCGCAGCCGCAGCCGGCACACAGACGGTGGCCGGGGGCGAAGCGCTCAGGCTTACTCAGTTCTTGTTTGAGATTATACGCCATGAAGATCGCCTCCTCTCTGTCCCAAATGGCGATAGACGGGCTGGGCGCTGCCCGTTTTCCGGGCTTCGCGCAGGGCGTCGAACACGCTTTCGCAGTCGGTCACGGCAAAGTCGCGGCCGCCAAGCCCATAAACAAAATTGATCAGCAGGGGGTGCAGCTGCGCGTCGTACAGGGCGCTGCGCAGCTCAGAACCCAGGGGACCGCCGTGCGTGGAAAAGCTTTCGCATTTGTCCATCACGGCTACGGCCTGCACATGGGCCAGAGCTTCGGCCAGTTCTTCGGCGGGGAAGGGGCGGTATACCCGTACCTTGATCATCCCGACCCGGCGCCCCTGAGCGCGCAGTACGTCCACGCACACCCGGGCGGTGCCGGCGGAAGAGCCGATCAGGACGATGGCCTCTTCCGCGTCCTCCATACGGTAGCGCTCCAGTAAACCGTATTGCCGGCCCGTCAGAGCAGCAAAGCGTTTCCCCACATCGAGAATCACCTGTTTTGCGTTCACCATCGCCTGTGCCTGTGCCATTTTGGCCTCCATATAGTAAGCGCTTACACCGTAAGGGCCGACAGCCAGAGGGTTCTCGTGCTTCAAAAGGTAGTGCTCCGGCGTATACTCGCCAACAAAAGGCTTGACCGCCTCATCTTCCAGAAGTTCGATGTTTTCTACAGAATGGGAGGTGATGAAGCCGTCCTGGCATACCATGATGGGCAATCGTACATCTGGATGCTCCGCAATGGGCATGGCCTGGAGATAGTTGTCGTAGGCTTCCTGGTTGTTTTCTGCATAGATCTGGATCCAGCCGGCATCCCGGGCGTTCATGGCGTCGGAGTGGTCATTGTTGATATTGATGGGGCCGGTCAGTGCGCGGCAGACACAGGCCAGCGTGATGGGCAGGCGGGAGGAAGAGGCCACATGCAGCAGCTCCCACATGAAGGCGAGGCCCGCTGAGGAAGTAGCCGTTACGGCCCGCGCTCCGGCGGCCTGGGCGCCGATGCAGGTGGACAGGGCGCTGTGTTCACTCTCCACAGCTACAAATTCGGTATCCACTTCGCCGTTGGCGATGTAGCGGGAATAGATCTGCGGAATCTCGGTGGAGGGGGTGATGGGAAAGGCGCCCAGCACATCAGGATTGATCTGGCGCATGGCGTAGGCCACAGCCTCGTTGCCGGACAGGCGTTCACGAATCGACACGGCGCATCAGTCCTCCTTCCATTCGATGGCGGAAAAGGGGCATACCTGCGCGCAGATGCCGCAGCCCTTACAGTGGTCATAGTCAAAGTCTGTCCGCCGGCCGTCGCGGACGGGGATGGAGCTGTCCGGGCAGAAAGGGGCGCACAGCACGCACTGCTTGCACTTGTCCTGCAGCCACTTGGGAGTGACGACGCGCCACTCGCCGGTTTTGGTCAGGGCAGAGGTGCCGCCCTCGTAAATTTCGCAGCCGGGCGTCAAATCCGGCCAGAGAATGGTTTCATGAATATCCTTTGCGCATTTCATCCCACGCGCACCTCCTCCATGGATTGTTTCAGGCATTGCAGGTTCTTGTCAATTACCTGCGGCTTAGTGGCAAATTTGTGACGGTAGGCAATTTCCATATTGGACATAAAGCGCTCCGGCTCGATCACACCGGAAACTTTAACCGCCGCGGCCAGCATCGGGGTATTGGGAAAATAACTTCCCAGCACCGCTTCGGAAATGCGCCGGGCGTCGATGGTGCACACCCTTCCGCTGTAACCTCGCAGCTGGGACCGCAGTGCCTGGGGGGATTGGCTGGAGTTGATAATGATGGCGCCGCTCTCGCGCAGTCCCGCGGTGACATCCACGCTTTCCAGAAGGGTTTCATCCACTACCACCACAAAATCGGGTGTGTAGATAAACGAATGCACGTTGCAGCGCGTATCGCTGATACGGTTATAAGCCGTGATGGGGGCGCCCATGCGTTCGGGGCCGTATTCCGGGAAGCCCTGCACATATTTTCCTGAAGTGAAAGCCGCATCAGCCAGCAGCATGCAGGCCGTTTTGGCCCCCTGGCCGCCCCGTCCGTGCCAGCGGATCTCCACAATATTTGCCATACTCTAAAATCCCCTTTTTCCATGGTTTCTGAAAACACTTCGCGAAAGGTTTGCCTCATAACGGAAAAACAAAATGAAGCAAGGCGGTTTCCGGGACGAATGCACCGAAAGACAACGTCGCTGTTTCCGCTCAATGTGTGCGCGGCAAGTATACGGAGCGAACAACAAAAAGGCTGTTGTCCCTGTAAAGGGACAACAGCCTGAGAAGCAATTGTTCAACCACCCGTTACCAACGTACCAGCATACGCGTTTCCGATAACGGCGGAAAGCCGGCGCGGTCTACTGCATGGTGCTTTCGGCGCGCAACTCGGGAGTGATTTTCAGACGCGCTCTACTGCCGTCGGGCTTTCACTCTCCCCGGCTCGCTTTGGGGTTCAAGACTGCGCTTACTCTCTCCGTCTTCGTTTTTTTCATGTTTCTCATAGTGTAGCGAATTGGTGGGCGAATGGCAATGTACAATTTCCACAAAAAACGTGCTGTTTTTTCAAAAAGACCTGTTTGTCTCTAATACAAGGACAGTCTGCGTTAATTGCTTTCGCCAGTGGAAATCAGGTTGGGACGCAGCCAGTCGGAACTGGGACGGCACAGGAGCCGTGCATCGAGATAAGCCATGGGCAGAGTCAGGATGGTGTGCCCCAGGTAGTTGCCGGATTCCGTTTTTTCCACCAGCAGGGCCACGTCTGCGATGTTGTCGCTGTTCAGGCACAGGGGAATCATCAGGCTCAGCAGATTGTAGGCAGGGTAGTAGATGGGAACTGCTGTTTTGTAGTCCCAGCGGATGCGTTTGGTGGCTTTGTCGATGGCGCGCTTAAAATCGCTGCGAATGCGTTCGCTGAGCAGGGCGCTGTCCTGGGTTTCGCAAAATGCGGCCAGATCCCGCATGTGCCGGTTGTAAGCGGCGGTGCCGAAGCGGCATTTGGCGGCTTTGTCGATGATGGCAAGAGCCTTGGGATAGCGGTTGCACACGTCCCGCAGGTAATTCAGGGGCATGCGGCCGATGTTGTCGCTGAGGATGTGGTCGTAATTAACGGCCAGGCGGCATCGGGTGTCGTAAAGCAGGTCGGACACCTCAGTGATATAAGCGGCCGGCTGGGGCGGCTGGGCGAAATAAATGGTGATGCGCTGGCCGTCGCCCCGGCTGCCTTCGGTGCAGAAGCTGCTGAAACGCCATGGGATTGCACTGTCCGGGTCGTGATTTTTTTCAAAGCAGGCGAAGATATCGTCATAATGGATGGTCAGAAGGCCGGTGTTGAAAGCTGCGAAGGTGCCATCGTCGTTCACCAGAATCTTTTCCTCGTGCTTGAGGCGCAGAAAGGTATATTTGAGGTATTGCCGCAGGATATAAAAGTTTTTTACTTTGGAATCGGCACTGTCGCGGAAGTCCCATTCTTCCGGCAGCGCCATGTCGGCCAGAGCCCGCAGCGCGTCGGTCCAGGCGCCGATCACGGCGAAATCCTCCAGCGCCTCGCCGGGGTTGGCCCGTTCAGCGGGCGTGGGGGAGAAATCCTCCGGATTGGGTGTCCCTTCGTAAACGCGGGTCAGGGCCCAGGGGCGTGTGTCGTTCTTGCGGGTGTTGCGGGCAAAAAAAACGGAGATTTCTTCACCCTCGGCGTTTTTCAGCCCGGTGGGGAAGGTGCAGGTATCCTCTTTTTCGGTGATGCGTTTTTTCTTCGCTGCGGTTTGGTAAGCGGTTTCCAGCATCTGCAGCGCGGTGTCGTCCCGGCCCATCAGATGGTGGATTTTTTCGTGAAAGATTTCCAGCGTGGAGCCGGGAAGATAGGCAAAGGAGCGGATATCGTCCGGATACTTTTTTTTCGGCGCTTTTTTTTCTTTTTTAGGTTCTTTGAGCACCATTTGCCAGAAGGGGTTGCCGTCTTCATTCTGCACCTGTTCAAAGCGGACGTATTCGGGCATATCTTCCAGCACTTTATTCAGTCCCTTGTATCCGAGGTCCTTTGCATGATACCCGTGCCCAGCCAGGCAGTTGCCGGCCTGGGCGACCAGAAGGGGTTTTCCCACATCGAAAGTCGCCGTCAGGAGGTCGTAGATCTCCTGCTTTTGTTTCGGGGTCAACATATTGGTTTTGTTCTCCTTATTTGTTTGTAGAAACCGGCGGCATTTGCTGCGCCGGGGCCAAAAAGTCCATGCGCACACCCGATAGGAAAGCAGGCAGACCGTATCCGAACGGGAAAAGAGCCGGCGGCGTTTCCGCCGGCTCTTAACGCGTATTTAGAAGCGATCTCTGTCCTGTGCGGGGGCGATGGGCGTCCATACGGCCAGATTGCATGGAACCTGCTTTTATTATACGGCTTGTTGGATGGAATTGCAAGGAAAGGATGGACGAATCGGGCGGATTGGACAGCCTTTTCCCAAAGCTCCTTTTGTTCGTCGTCTTTTGCGCTCCGCCGGGTCAGAGCAGCGTCGAGCCGTCTCAGTGCCGTTTCGCTTCCGCAGCGCTCAGTTGGGTGTGGATGGCACGGATTTTTTCGAGCATAGCGGCGGAAAAGGCGGATTGTGTGATCTCCGGCTGGTATACCATAAAGATCTGCAGGCTGGAGTCGAAGCCGGTCAGGCGCAAAGGCCAGATCAGAGCGCTTTTGGTGTACAGATCATCGATCACGGAAAAATGGGGCGTAATGCCGACGCAGTTGCTGGCCGCGACAGCTTGTTTTACCGATTCCAGATCCCCCAGCACGGACTGCTGCTGAAAATTTTTCCAGTTGGTGACCGGAAACGAGCCTGTGAATTGCGGCGAGTAGCTCATGCTGACCAGAGCATCCTCGCGGATTTCCTGGATGTGGATGCTTTCTTTGCCCCAGTGGCGCGAGTTCCGGTTCACAATGGCGCAAAAATAGTCCGGGGAGAGGTTTTCAAAAGTTAAACCGTTCAGCTCTGCCGTGTAGCGGATGTTTTCCGATTCCGCTTTTGTCAGTGTGCCGATGGCGATCTCGCATTTTCCCGCCGCCACCGCGGCTGCGCTTTTGCGGGAGAGTACCGGGGTGACATTCAGGCTGGTGTCACGGAAACGGGATTCTTTTTCCAGCGTTAAATACGAGCCGAGCCTGGTGCAGAAGGCCGGATAGCAGCCGATGTTGCAGCTGGCATACTGGGTCACGGCCTTTTTGCTGACTTCGGTCAGTTTCTGATAGTCGGTCAGGATCCGTTCAATGATGCGGATCGCTTCTTTTCCACGGGGCGTGGGTGTGATGCCGTGGGAAGTGCGCAGGAAAAGCTGAATGTCAAGTTCCTTTTCCGCTGCCTGAATGGCGGCCGAGAGTGTGGTTTGGCCGATCCATAAATTTTTGGCAGCGGCAGAAATGGAGCCGGCGCGCGCCACTTCCAGCACATACTGCAGATTTTCAATACGCATGGACGTCACCTTCTTTGTGTGGAATGTTCTGCTGACATCATACCACAGTTTCGATTCTGTTACCAATCATTTTGCTAATGCCCTATGCAAAAATTGTTACTTGCCCTTTATGGGAATGTTTTATATAATTAACATACAAGTTGTACAAAAAATGAGTAAAAACCTGTCTGCTTGTGGTCGACCTGTATAAAAACAAGGCGGGAGAAAGGAAATGAGAAAGATGAGTGAAAAGCGTATTGTTACTGCGGCTCTGACCGGAGCGATGTCGCCGAAGGCGGTCAATCCCAATGTACCTGTTACGCCGGAGGAAATTGCGGAGGACGCCTATAAATGCTACAAGGCCGGCGCCGCCATTGTGCACCTGCACATGCGCAACGCCCAGGACGAGGCCTGCAGCGACGTGGAATTGTTCCGCGAAAGCCAGCGGCTGATCCGCGAAAAGTGCGATGTGATCATCAATATGACCACCACCGGCACCAACGCGGCCAACACGGCGGTGTGCGAGGAGGCGTATGACGAGCGCATTGCACCCGTGATCGAACTGGAGCCGGAGATGTGCTCCTATGATGCGGCCTCTTTTAACTGGATGAGCGCCAAACCCTTTACATTCCAGAACCCGCCCGCTTTTCTGGAAAAGCTCAACAAAGCCTGCATCGAGCACCACTGCAAACCAGAGATCGAAATCTTCAATCCCGGTATGTTTGGCGTGATCCAGTGGTATACCGACCGTGGGCTGCTGCCCGGCCCCTGCCATTTCCAGTATGTCCTGGGTGTGCAGGGCGGCCTGCCGGCTGTGCCCAAAAGCGTTTTTGAGCTGGAGGAATACCGCAAGGAAATGTTCCCGGACTCGACTTGGTCGGCGTTTGGTACTTCCAAAGGTAATCTGCCCTGTATTTTCACGGCGCTGGCTCTGGGCGGCGGGATCCGCGTGGGCCTGGAGGATACCGGGTTTTATGCCAAAGGGATTTTGGCGGACAACGAGATGCTGGTGCAGCGCGCAGCCCGCATCGTGAAAGAATTCGGCTGTGAGCCGGCCACGCCGGATGAGGCCCGTGCCATGCTGAAGATCGCGCGCTAACCAAATTGGTTCTCTTTTCCCGGAGAAAACGCCCGCGCGGAAGGATTGGATCTTCCTTCTGCGCGGGCGCTTTTTTGTATGCGGACAGCGTCAAAGAGCTGCTTTGCAGATGTTCAGCAATGTTTTGCCCAAAGGATTGGCGGCAGTGCGTCCGCCCGGCTTGATTTCAACGGCGGCCAGCCGCAGATCGGCCCAGCCGCTTTCGGGTTTGACATAATCCTTGTGGAATTTCGTTTTTTTCAACTTTGCCGCTGCTGTGGGGGCGATTGCGTCGCACAGGAATACGACAGAGGCCAGGGAGAAATTATGGTTCGGGTTGGGGTCCACGCGGCTGAGGGCGTCTTCCAGCGCCTCGGCGCAGCAGGTCTCCAGCAGTTCTTCATCCAGATATTCCATGGAGTACATATAAACGAAATCGTCGCTCTCCACGCAGCCCACCTTGGCCAGGGAGAGGATTTTACGGTCGCTGACCAGATGCATCAGGGCGGTGGCGGCCAGAGGAGAGTTGGGATCCATGCCCAATGCGCAGCGATAGGGTCCCTGGTTTTCATAATACGCATACAAGCGCTCGACCGCAGCGGTGCGGTCTGTGTTCACCGTTGTTGTCATTGTTCAAATCAATCCTTTCATATTATCCGACACCATCATAATATCTGGCAAAAAAATTGTCAATGTCATCAAAAAACGGAAAATAAGCGCGATTTTTGGGAGATTTATTGCAATTTGACGGTAGAGTGGGGTATAATGAGAGCCAATCACGCAATGTAAGGAGGCGGAAAGAATGCCGCAGTTCAAATTAGTCAGCCCTTACGAGGCCGCGGGCGATCAGCCTCAGGCCATTGAAAAGTTGGTGCAGGGCGTGCAGTGGGGCCTGCGGGAGCAGGCGCTGCTGGGCGTGACCGGCTCCGGCAAGACCTTTACCATGGCAAAAGTTATCGAGCGGCTGCAGCGCCCGGCTCTGGTGCTGGCTCACAACAAAACTCTGGCTGCGCAGCTGTGTGCGGAATTCAAGGAATTTTTTCCGGAAAACGCGGTGGAGTATTTTGTGAGTTATTACGATTACTATCAGCCGGAAGCGTATATTCCGCATACGGATACCTATATCGAAAAGGACGCTTCTACCAACGATGAGATCGACCGGCTGCGTCTGTCGGCCACCTGCGCGTTGTTGGAGCGGCGGGATGTAATTGTCGTATCTTCTGTTTCCTGTATTTATGGCCTGGGCGAACCGGAAGATTTTGCGCAGATGATGATCTCCATCCGTGCCGGCGGCACGCTGGATCGGGAGGAGTTCCTGCGCCGCTTGGTGGAGATCCGCTATGAACGCAATGACATCGCCTTTGAGCGCAACATGTTTCGTGTGCGGGGCGATACGGTGGAGGTTTGGCCCGCTTATTGGAAAGATACTGCGATCCGGGTGGAGTTTTTTGGAGATGAAGTGGATCGCATCAGCGAGATCAACACGGTTACCGGAGCGGTAGTGCGCAATCTGACCCATGTGCCTATTTGGCCGGCGACCCACTATGTGACGCCTAAAGAGAAAATGGACGCTGCCATTGAACATATTTACAAGGAATTGGACGAGCGCTGCGCCTACTTCAAAGAGCATAATCAGCTGGTGGAAGAGCAGCGCCTGCGGCAGCGCGTGCTGTACGATATTGAGATGATGCAGGAGCTGGGCTACTGCTCCGGCATTGAAAACTACTCCCGGGTGATCGAGGGCCGCCCTGTTGGCTCGCCGCCACACACACTGTTGGATTATTTTCCGGAGGATTTCCTCCTGTTTGTGGATGAAAGCCATGTGACACTGCCTCAGGTTCGGGCTATGTACAACGGTGACCGCGCACGCAAGGACAGTCTGGTGCAGTATGGGTTCCGCCTGCCCTGTGCCTACGATAACCGCCCGCTGAAGTTTGATGAGTTTGAGCGGCGTGTCCATCAGGCGATTTATGTTTCCGCTACTCCCGGACCCTATGAGCGGGAGCGTGCGGGGCAGATCGTTGAACAGGTCATCCGGCCCACGGGGCTTTTGGATCCGGAGATCGAAGTGCGTCCGGTGCTGGGCCAGATCGATGATCTGATCCACGAGGTGGAACTGCGCGCGGCGAAAAACGAACGGGTGCTGGTAACGACCCTGACCAAGAAAATGGCAGAAGACCTGACGGATTATCTTGCCGGAGCCGGCATCCGTGTTCGTTATATGCACTCCGATATCGGCGCCATCGAACGCATGGAGATTGTGCGGGATCTGCGCAAGGGTGAGTTTGATGTTTTGGTGGGCATCAATCTGCTGCGCGAAGGACTGGATATGCCGGAAGTGAGCCTGGTAGCCATTTTGGATGCGGATAAAGAAGGCTTTTTGCGCAGCGAAACATCTCTCATTCAAACCATTGGCCGTGCTGCCCGGAATGCGGAGGGAAAAGTGATTTTGTATGCCGACGCCGTGACACCCTCCATGCGCGCGGCCATGGACGAAACGGAGCGCCGCCGCCGCAAGCAGGATGCGTTTAACAAAGCCCACGGTATTGTACCCAAAACGATTGTCAAGCCGGTGCACGACATTCTGGAAATCAGCGAAAGCGACGCGAGCAACGGCAGGAAGCGCCAGAAAAAACTGTCCGATCGGGAGCGGCGCGAGGAAATCGCGAAGCTGGAAAAACAAATGCGCGAGGCGTCCAAAATGCTGGAATTCGAATACGCCGCCGTGCTGCGCGACCGCATTATTGCGCTGCGGGGAGAGGAGAAAAAGAAATGAGTCCATTCCTGGTCCTGGCATTTGTGGTGGTAATCATCGGCTTTGTGCTTCTGCTTCGGCCGGAGCTTTTGTGGCGCTTGTGGCATAAGGACAAAAAAGCGGTCCTACCTGGTGCACAGGCAGCGTTGCTGCGCCTTGGCGGCATCGGCTGCATGCTTCTGTCAGTCTGTTTGGCACAGTTGGTTTAATACTGGGGAGGAGTTATGAAGGAACACCATCGGTTTCGTCTCTTTTTTGCATGGGACTTTCAGCGGGAGGAGGATTGGATCAACCGCCTGTCCCGGGACAAAGGGCTGCAGCTTGAGCGTGTGGGGTGCTGCCACTATGTGTTTGCAGAAGGGGAAAAGGGCGCGTATACCTACCGGTTGGAGCTGCTGCGCCGCACGGCGTGTGATGCGGCGGAAAAACGGTATCTTCAGGCCGTTCATGCACAGGAGGTCTGCCGAAACGGGGAATGGGGCTACTACCGCCTTCCAGCCGGCAGCACATTTGCCCAGTATGCCTGCTGTGATTCCAAGCTGGCGTATCTGCGCGGGATTTACCGCCGCTATCTCATATTTGGTACAGCGGTTTACATTGCGCTGGCCATGGATATGTCCGCGTTTTTATCCATGCGTATGACTGTACTGCACGGGGTGGCGCTGGTGCTGCTGACGCTGCTGGCTCTGGCCTTCAGTGTGGGCCTGACCCGGTTCCATGTGGTGTTGCGCCGCCTGCGGCGGGGCGCTGCAGAGGAACGTGGAGACTGGTAGTGCGCTGTGTCGGAAAAGCAGGGGCGGATACGGTTGCCGCCATCCCCCGCATTGCGGGGGATGGCGGTTTTTGCTGCGCTATGGGGAGAATGGGATGCTGCAAACAGATCAGGGCTGGTTCAGCCCGTTTGTTCAGCAGCCGCGCCGGCGAAGGACATGGATACAGTCGGCGCTGATCTGTGGGGGAATGCTCGCCGTCATAATGCCGTTGTAGTGGATACAGATGCAGTCGCCCACATGGAAGCAGCAGGCCTGGTCCGTATGGACCACGACTTCCTGCTGTGTCGCATGGTCGCAGACCAGGAGCTGGTTGCGTTCGACGTTGCATACGGTTGCTTGCATGGTGGCAGACATGGTTGTGGTTGTGTTCATAAAAAAGATACCTCCTACAGTGGAACCCCTGTTGGGGTCCCATGTCAGTTTATGGTGAATCGGAGGGAGTAGTGCATCAGAGGACATGCCAGCCGTTGACCGGTATGCTGGCTTGAAAGGGAAAAAGACTGCAAAACCCTTGAAAATCAAGGCGTTTTGCAGTTCAATCGCTGTTTCTTCCGGTTTCATTCATGTAAAAATGGCTTCCAGCGGCGGTGCAGAATAGCCTCGTCCATGTATTTGCCGGCGAGAGCGAAAGGGCTTCTTTTTGCGGCCTGAAGAAGCGGCAGAAGATCGGAATAAATTGAAATATCACGCCCCACTGCATCTGTTTGGGATCCCTTGATGACCGCTGGTCCGTTCTTCCACGCATGATGGACGTGGCCTTGTTCTGTTTGAACTTATTATCGTTCCATGTGTGGACAGCTGTTTCATTGGGACGTATTTCGGTATGAAGATGGGTGAGCACCTAACGTCCGATTGGGCGGTATTTGGCGACGTCAAGGATGGCAGTGCATTCTTCAAGTTCCGCTGGGTCATATGGGGGATCAAGCGGGACTGACGCGTCCGTTTGAACATCTCCTGCATCACCATCCGCTTTTGTTATATGAGAGGACGAGCAGCCTGCTTGTCCATTCAAAATGCGCTGGGGGTGTATGTCTTTTACATCCTTGGGCTTCATGGTGCCGATACAGGAATTGATGCAACCATTGAACTGTTCATCGTACATTTTCAGTGATTTGTCCGTCAGTCCTTTGGGGCCTGTGTAGGTGGCTTTTCCCTCTTTATACCAGGCAGAAACGCGTATGCTTCCGCCGACGGTTTCTTCGCTGCGTTTTGCTGCGGAGCGTTTCTCAGCCGGCTTGGTCATAGCCTCCGGTGACCTCATACTTCTTGCCGTTGTATCGGGCTGTTTTCGAATAGAGTTTTCCGTTGATTTTCCTATCGTTGGTGAGACAAAGGGGCAGTGAGCCGGTCAAAACTTACTGCCCCTTCTCCCGTTCGGTGTTTCGGCACCGGCGGGATTTTTTATTTATTCAGATTTTCGTGGTTCTCGTATGCGATTTCTTGAAGTTTTTTGTACAGAGGCTGAATGTTGTATTTTTTAGGGAACTCAAATGTTTTCTCTCCCATGGATACACCATTCGTAGCTTTGTAATATGGAGATGCGATATAAGAGATATTGATTTCACTGTCATCCAAACCAAATCCGGAAGTTTCGGCGGAAACATGAACAATGCTGTTCAAATTAATGGAATCTACCCGCATCTTTTGCCCGGTAGCGCCCTGTTTATCAAAATCCACAATGCGTTTGTCCGTAAAAAGCACTACGTCACGTACCAGACGGAAACCGAGCTGAATTGTTTCGTTGTCCATTAAGTAGGCTCCGTATTCTTTTGCCAGTTCCTCAACCGATACTTCACTCATGTTTCCCAGTACACCCTGCGTAAGGGAGCCACCGAGTTTCCCAATCAGTCCCATTTTATATTCCTCCTTCTATTTATACCGCCCTCCGGCGGTTGGGTTACTTTGGCAGCGGGAACCGCTGCTTCCATCAATAGAGAATACGCCGATATCCCGGTTTTCGATCGGTGCTTTGGTGCAAAATGCAATGGAACCATCTGGAAAATAAGGCTCCATAGAATTACCGCCAACTTTCACGGCATGCATGGCATTTTGGGAATCATCTTTCTTTTTCCATGTCTATCGCTGCTCTGACAGTACGCTGCCTCAATTTGTCTGTACTGTCATCGTCCTTTGCTGCTTTTTTAGCCTCCTCCGAGAGCTCGGAGGAGGATTTTTTGATTCGGAGGGTTTCTTTTGGGCATTACTAAAGCCCATGGGATAATCAATAGTAGATCCATATTTCTGAGCTGCAGCAATCCAAAAATCGGATTTCGGGTTTCGGCTTCCTGTTTCGTACATATTCCCCTTCCTTCCTGTCACTAATCATAAACCACCAGAAGCGAGATATCAATAAAATAATTCCCCAAAATGGCGAACATCGTATTGATAGACTCCGAGTTGTAGGCTGCACTGCAACTAGTCCATGGCAAGAGGATAAGAAGGGATAACAATGCGAACTTGTGTAAACATTGAAGCAGAAGGCGGACGGCTCCCCATGGCCAAAGGCCAGTTGGCATTACGTTTAAAACTTATAACAGCTATATCCGTGGCGCTATGAGAACGATCTGGTGAACAAAGCCAGTATGCAGGACCGTGGGATGGTATAAAAATGCCCCTGTCGATTCGGACCCATCGGCAGGGGCGTGTAAGACATGAAATCAGTCTTTACATTTGTATTTTAGCACAATGGAAAGCGGATTACAAGGAGGAAGTTTTCGCATGGCACAGGAAGTGCGAAAACACCGGCGGGCGGGGAGACTGCGCTTCCGGATCATGCCGGCGGCTTGCCTGATCGTAACAATGGCGGTGGTCTCTACGATGGTTCAGGCTGCCAGCGGAAAGTTCCCAGCCTACGGCAGATGTAAAAATCATTGAGAAAACAAAAGTCTGCGCAAAAGGTGACTTCATTGGGTAGGTCTATTCTAATGACCAAAGCGCCTGTCCGGATGGCGGTGCCGGTGGTAATGATTACTATGAGGAACGCACGGAGGCCGCGCCTCCTGCGCTGAATGCTCCGATACTGCTTCCAGATTAGACTCGGTGATTCAAACAGAATATGAACAAAAATGGTTAATATATTATGCAAACACAATTAGCGCCCAAATCGCCATAGGCAGCTATACCGGAACCGGTGCCGGCCGACCTGAAAAGTTTGTTTATGGAAACATTCATTGACCACGAGATCCGGGTTTGCACAGTTGGAACTTGAACTTTAAGGAAAGGAGGGACTAGCTGTGTAAATGTGCGGGAAACTCGTCGAAAAGGGATGAACCGATGGGCTGGCTGAGAAAATCGGAAAACGGTATCTTTTTGACCGGCTGAGCGAAAAAGCAGTACACAGAGTGGATAGAACTGCTTACAAATACGGGGAAGATCTGATGGTAAAGTTGGCAAAGGCGATGCAGTAAAAATCGAAAATAGCTAGGGAGAAATCCCCGGCCATTTTGTTAGCATTTTTAGTTAGCGTTTTGCAAATATTTTGCTAATTCATGCGGCAATATTTTGAAATAAGCAAATAATCTATTGTCTGCGCTATCCGTTGCAGCAGTATAGAAAAAACCGGAAGTCATTGCATCGCAATGACTTCCGGTTTGGCAGCGGATGAAGGATTCGAACCCTCACAAACGGAGTCAGAGTCCGGTGTGCTACCATTACACAAATCCGCTGTGTTCCGCAGAACATTAGCTATTATAGCGCGTTTTGAAAAAAAGTCAAGACCTAATTTGCAATTTTTTTTCAAAAAGAGGAAATTTAAATATTAATGCTTTAAAGCTGCTTGGAGATGAGCCGTCAGTCGGGCGAATTCGGCCAGCCCGAGGGTTTCGCCGCGCACAGTGGGAGAAAATCCGCATGCGTCCAGCAGAGCGGACAGCTCGTCCTTGCGCAAACGGCTGCCAAAAGCGGCACTCAGGGCATTGAGCAGCGTTTTGCGGCGCAATGCAAATGCAGCGCGGACGACCTGGAAAAAGAAAGGTACGTCCGCCACATCCACTGGAGGAGCTTTGCGTACTGTACAGCGCAATACGGCAGAGGTCACTTTGGGCTGCGGCGTGAAGCAGTCCGGCGGTACATCAAACAGCAGTTCCGGCTGTGTATAAAACTGCATGTAAAGAGAAAAAGCGCCGTAATCTGCAGTGCCAGGGAGGGCGCAAATGCGTTGGGCCACTTCTTTTTGGATCATCACAGTCAATCGCTGGAAACGGCCGCTGTCGATCAGCGCAGAGAGGACCGGAGTGGTAATGTTGTAAGGCAGATTTGCGCATACCAATGGCGTCAAGCCGGAAAAATGCGTATCCACCAAGGCGGCAATGTCAAGCTTCATGATATCGCCGCTGACAATAGATACATTTTCATACTTTGACAGTGTTTCTTCCAGTACGGGGAGAAGACGGCGGTCCAGCTCCACGGATACAACCTGTCCGGCGCGGCGAGCGAGCTGCTCAGTCAGGCAGCCAATGCCGGGGCCAATTTCCAGCACGCCGCAGTTTTCATCCGCGCCGCAGTGCTCGGCAATGGCTTGGGGAATCGAAGCGTCAATCAGAAAATTCTGGCCCATAGCCTTAGAAAAGTGGAAGCCATGTCGTCCCAACAGAGTACGGATATTATTCAGATCACACAGATTCATAGTGTTCTCCTTTGTATGCATAAAGTAAAAACAGTATACCATATATTTTGCCGAGAAGCAAAAAAAGATGAAAACAGGGCCAACGCAATTGCGTTGGCCCTGTTGCGTTCAGTTCAGCACATATACTGTCACATTGCGGCGACCGAACTGGATGCATTCGTTGTAGGTATTGTAATACAAATCCACTTTATTGCCCTTGATGGCGCCGCCGGTATCAGCGGCTACGGCGGTGCCGTAAACGATTTTTCCGTTGGGGGTGGTGATATAGAGTTTGCTGCCCATAGGGATTACCTTGGGATCTACGGCAACGCAGCCCACGCTGGCCACGCGGCCTGAAGCTGTGCGGGCGCCGGCCTTGGCGGTATATGCCGTGGCATTGGCAGTGATTACGCGGGAATAGGTGAGTGTGTCACCGGAGCGGAAGGTCAGCACGCCGCTGCCGTCGCTGTTGCGCGCATCGGAGGCGATGCGGTCATTGGAAGAGATGGAGGCAGATTTGGTGCCGTATTCCACAATTTCGGCGGTGGGCGCTGTGATGATTTCAGAGGAAACTGGTTCGCGGCGGATCTCCTCGCCATTTTTGTAGGTAATGGAGTAGGTGACCAGAGCCGAACCGTTTTTGCCTGCCTGCTTCACGGTTTCTTTTCCCTTGGTCATTGAGTTGTTGGCAACCCGCTCGGTGGTATAGGTGATCGGCTCCACGGCTTCGGCGGTGCCGTACGTGTACTTCACCACGTCAATGACCATGCCGTCTTCCGTATAGTCGGACAGGTCGATGGAGACTTCGTCTTCATCATTCAAAGTAATATTCATACGTTCGAGCAGTTCGCTGACGGTTTCCTGATATGCGCGGGTGTGCAGCGTGGCGCCCATGTAATGGATAGACACTTCTTGGCTGCGGATGATGGTAATCTCCACTGCGCCGTCTTCTCCGGCAGAGGAAACGATCTGATCGGCGGGGGACACTTCAATGCCGGCTTTTTCCACCACGGCGGAGGGGAGCGTATGGCTGCTCTCTACAGTGGTGCGGGTATTGCCGTCATCAACGATGTAGACGGCTTTCGCACTGACGATGCTGGATGCGGCTCCAACGGTCAGAAACAGCATCAGGACAAACGCAACGATCCGACGGACCGGGCGTGTCGTATGATGATCGCCGGTTCCATGATTCAACATAAAAAACCTCCTGAAAGTTCCACACGGCAAAGCCGGGTGGAGTACTGAAATCCGAAATCCCAGTTTCTGGAAAGTACAGACAGCTGGGAAAATCAAATGGTAACAAAAGATGTAACTTTTGTTACCCGGCTCAAATACAAGCCATAGTATACAATCAATCTCCACATTTGTCAAGTTTTTGCGGGGATTGATGGGGCACTCGCCCCACTTTTACAAAAAACGCCGTAGACTTATATGAAAAATATGGTAAAAGTATATGCAATAGTTACAAAATAATTACAAAATAGTGTGAAAGAATAAAATTATGGTCAACCGTTCTGAAAAGGAAAAAAGAAGAGGGTCAATCAGGAATCAAAAAGAAAAAAAGGAAAAATAAAATGGATAAAAATAGAAAAATGGCTGTTTCTGGTAACAGAAACAGCCATCAAAAAGATGTGCAAAGGATGGTTCGGGACACCACTTCAGTCAGAGGCGGCTCCATCTTCCTGCTGCAGTTCTTCCAGGGCTGCAGCATAAATGATCCGACCTTTTTTATCCAATACAGACGGATCAAAAGAGACCATCATGTCCGGGCGGCGGCGGAGTGTGCGTTTGTATGATTCTTTTTTGCGCCATTCGGCCACCTTTTGGTGGTTGCCGGAAAGAAGAATGGCCGGTACATGCCGCCCGTGCCAATTTTCCGGGCGGGAGTACTGGGGGTACTCCAGCAGGCCGTCCCAGTGGGATTCTTCCTCATAGCATTCTGCATCCGGGAGCACGCCGGGCACCAGGCGGCACACGGCGTCGGCCAAGGCCATGGCAGGAATTTCGCCGCCGGTCAGCACAAAGTCGCCCATGGAAATTTCTTCGTCCACGCATTCCTCAATAAACCGCTCATCGACACCCTCGTAGTGACCGCATACCAGCACCAGACGGTCATAGTCTGCGGCCAGGCGCTTGGCTGTGGCCTGACGGAAGGTTTCGCCGCAGGGGGAAAAATAGATGGTATGGAGCCGCTCGCCGGCTTCGTCGCAGATGTGCTTCCAGCACTGGTACAGGGGATCGGCCTGCATTACCGCGCCCCGCCCGCCGCCATAGGGATAATCGTCCACCTGTTTTTGTTTATTTAAGGTATAGTCCCGGATCTGGTGGCATTCGATGCGGATATAGCCCCGTTCCTCGGCACGACCCAAAATAGATTCGCACAGCATGTCCCCCACAGATTCGGGAAACAGCGTCATAATGTCAATTCTCATCGGAGGCCATTCCTTTCAAAAGATGAACAGTCATTACGCCTGCGTCCAGGTCGGTATTCTCGATCATAGCCGGTACGGCGGGGATCATGTATTCTTTTTCCCCTTTGACCACCAGCACGTTATTGGCAGGGTAGAGAAGGATGTCTGTAATTTTGCCGACTTCCTGTCCGTTTTCGGCGTCGCGCACAGCCAGTCCGATCAGTTCGGCATTGAGATAGCGTCCTTCCGGCAGATGGATATCCTCCCGTCGGACGGAGAGAATTTTATTTTTCAGGTGCAGGGCTGTATCCATGTCCTCTACGCCGGGCAGCGTCAAAAGTACGTTGTTCTTGTGAATGCGCACTGCTGTGGGATGCACGCTGTTGCCGTCCAGGTAGAGGGTTTGAAAATCCAGGAACTGTTCGGCGCTGTCGCACCAGGGCTGTACTTTTAGTTCTCCCCGGACGCCGTGAGTGTTTACAATCTGTCCTACTTCCACATATGCAAGCTTCATAACAGGCTCCTTTTGGTCAAAACAGACCGGTGATGAAAAAATAAGGTTTCCGTTATTATAACGGGAAATTGTTCATTCGGCAAGGGGCGTTCTGGACCAGTACATCTGAAGTCCATTTGGAAGCGGGGCCTTTCCGTGCCCACCGGATCGAAAAAGCTGGAGCCATGTGTTGACAAATAAAAAAGAGTATGCTACACTTTCGGTCTGAAATCGTACTATTGGGGGCTTTTATGGAGGATATTCACGGGCAGTTAATGGAATACAATGAACTCTGTAAGGAGACAGATGCGCTATATAGGCAGGTGGCAGAATGCAGTGAGTTGTCAGATGCCATGTTTTGGGTTTTGTACACCGTGTGCGCCAGAAAGGGGAGCTGCAGCCCTAAGGATGTGTGCGATGCGTGGACGATGCACAAGCAAACGGTACATTCGGCCCTGAAAAAGCTGGAAAGCCAGGGCTACATTGCCCTGGAAACTGCGCCGGAGGACCGGCGCAGTAAGCATATTTTGCTGACGGAAAAGGGAGAGCGCTGCCGAAGCACTTATTTTGAACCGTTGTTTCGGGCGGAGGAAACCGCTTTTGCGCAGATGGATCGGGAACACCGGACTGGGTTGCTGCGTGGGTGCCGGGCCTATTTGAACGAACTGCGGCCTGCGGTGGAGCGTCTGCTTGCGCCGGCAGAGACGGCGGACAGGCTGGAAGAGAGTGAGAGGAAAGTATTTTGATGATGCAAATATGCAAAGAAAGGACGCACATATGAACATTCAATTATCCGATCATTTTACGATGGGCCGGCTGCTGCGCTTTACGCTGCCATCTATTGTGATGATGGTGTGCACGTCGATCTACAGCGTGGTGGACGGCTTGTTTGTGGCCAATATTGTAGGCAGTGATGCGTTGGCCTCCATCAATATTGTCATGCCTCTGTTTTTGGTACTGGGTGCATTCGGTTTCATGCTGGGCACCGGCGGCAGCGCCGAGGTGGCCAAGACCATGGGGGAAGGGCGGGATGAGGACGCCAAAAGCTATTTTACCAATTTGACCCTGGCGGTGGCGGTGCTGGGCGTGGCGCTGACGTTGGGAACCGTCTTTTTTATCCGCCCGATCAGCTATTTGCTGGGCGCCAGCGACCGGCTGATCGATTATTGCGTGGTGTATGGCATCATTTGCCTGATCGGCAATATTCCCTACATGCTGCAGGCCTTTTTCCAGGCGTTTTTCATCACGGCGGAAAAGCCGCGCCTGGGCATGCTGCTGACCATTGCCAGCGGTCTGACCAATATGGTGCTGGACTGGCTGTTTATCGCGGTGCTGGGATGGGGCATTGCCGGCGCCGCTGCGGCGACGTCCATCGGCTGCGCCGTGGGCGGATTTTTGCCGCTGATCTATTTTGCACGTAAGAACAGCAGTCGCCTGCAGTTCGTCCGGCCCAAACTGCACTGGCGGATGCTGGGTCACAGCGCGGTGAACGGTTCTTCGGAAATGGTGTCCAATGCTTCGCGCGCCCTGACGACATTCCTCTTCAATATCCAGCTGATGCGTTTGGTGGGTGAGGACGGCGTCAGTGCCATTACTGTGATGCAGTATGTGAACTTTGTGTTCATTGCTGTGATGATCGGCTTTTCTGTGGGCGTTGCTCCGGTAGTTGGTTTCCACTATGGGGCGAAGAATACCGATGAGTTGAAGGGGCTGTTCCGCCGCTGCATGACGTTTATCGTCGCCTCCTGTGTCGGTGTGTTTGTGCTTTCCGAGGCGGTGGCCTATCCGCTGATCAATATTTTCACCGATCATGCGTCCCTGTTTGAGATGACTTTGTATGGATTCCGGATTTTTGCGCTGTCATTTTTGGTGGTGGGTGTGAATATCTTTGCTTCGGCCTTTTTTACGGCGCTGTGTAATGGTTTGGTGTCTGCGGGCATTTCGTTTGCGCGCACCATCGTCTTTGAAGCCGGGGCCGTACTGCTGCTGCCTATTGCCTTTGATTTGAACGGTGTATGGATGGCACTGCCTGTGGCTGAAGGGCTGGCGCTGCTGGTGTCGGTGGGCTGTCTGATCTTTTTCCGGAAGCGCTATCAGTACGCATAAGTGCGGTGTGAAAAGAAGCCTTTCCCAGAGGGAGGAAAACGCCCCTCCGGTATGCTGTCAGCATACCGGAGGGGCGTTTTTTAGGAATGGAAACGGATGATTTGCGTTCAGGCGGTCAGGGAGCAGGATAGAATCCGGTTGGTTCTTCGCTCAAATTGATCATGATATTTTTCATCTGGGTATAGTGCTCCAACATGACCTTATGCGTTTCGCGGCCAATGCCGGACTCCTTATAGCCGCCGAAAGGCGCGCCTTCGGGAATGGCATTATAGGTGTTGATCCACATGCGGCCGGTTTCGATAGCCCGGGCCACCCGGATAGCGCGGTTGATATCACGGGTCCATACGGCGCCGCCCAAGCCATACACGCTGTCATTGGCCATGGCGATCACATCGGCTTCGTCTTTGAACTTAATGATAACCGCCACCGGCCCGAAGATCTCTTCCTGAGCCACGCGCATGTCGTTGGTCACATTGGTCAGCAGCGTGGGGCGCATGAAGCAGCCTTTGGCCAGCGCGCCTTCGTCAGCACGTACACCGCCGCAAGCCACGGTAGCGCCCTCTTGTTTGCCGATCTCTACATAATCGAGGATTTTCTTGAGCTGCCCCTCGTCGATCTGGGCGCCCATCTGGGTTTCAGAATCCCAGGAGGGGCCAACCTTGACCGCGTTGAAGCGTTTAACGGCTTCTTCCACAAACTTATCATAAATGCTGTCCTGAACGAATACGCGGGAGCCGGCACAGCATACCTGGCCCTGGTTGAACAGGATGCCCATCTGCAAGCCGTCCATGGCCATGTCCCACTTGCAGTCCTCGAAAAAGATGTTGGCGGATTTGCCGCCCAGCTCCAACGTGGCGGGAATCAGCTTTTGAGCTGCTGCCAGGGCCACATCACGGCCCACTTCAGTGGAGCCGGTGAATGCCAGTTTGCGGAAACCGGGGTGCTCCAGCATGTACTGGCCGGATTTGCCGCCGCTGCCGGTGATTACGTTGAATACGCCCGCAGGGATGACATCCTGAATCAGACGGGCCAGCTCCAGAACGCTCAGGGAAGTAGTGCTGGAGGGCTTAAAAACGGTGCAGCAGCCGCTGGCCAGAACGGGGGCCAGTTTCCAGGCGGCCATCAGGAAGGGGAAGTTCCAGGGAACGATCTGGCCCACAACGCCGATGGGTTCGCGCAGAATCAGGCTCATGGTGTCGGCGCCGAGCATATTGGCACTGCCTTCTTCAGCCATGATGCAGCCGGCAAAATAGCGGAAATGCTGAGCCGACAGTGGAATATCCACTGCCATGGTTTCGCGGATGGGCTTGCCGTTGTCCAGGGATTCTACCATGGCAAGGAATTCTTTGTTTTCGTCGATGATATCGGCGATCTTGTTCAAAATAGCGGCGCGTTCGTTGACTGAAACATTTTTCCAGGTTTCAAAAGCTTTCCAGGCCGCCTGAACGGCTGCGTCCACATCTTCGCGGGTGGCCTGGGCGCATTCGGCCAGGATTTCGCCGTCGGCGGGGCATTTTGTTTTGAAAACGGCGCCGTCGGAGGCATCACGCCACTGTCCGCCGATAAAAAGCTGATATGTATCCTGCAAAGTTACGCCGTGAATGTTTTTCATAGGTAGCAGCTCCTTTCACAGTAAAAACGATGTGATAAAACATATTGGGATTCTATGTTTTGCTCTGTAATCAACATACCACATACTCTATGGTCAGGACAAGAGGAAGTTGCCGCCTTTTCGAAGAATCTTTGGAAGTTCGTGAAAAGGTTATCAGAGTGAGCTGCAAACACCAGGAATTGGTAATTTTGTACAATATTAAATCGAAAGATAGAGTAAAAATGCTGGGCGGCATTTATAAAAGTTTTTTGGCGAAAGCTTATTGATATTTGCGAAGATAAAGAACAGGATATGTTTTCGAAGATAAAAAAGGAAGCGGCTTGGCAAATGCCAAACCGCTTCCTTTTCGATTCAGTCTACAATATCGACGGAAACCTTGGTTCCGGTGCGCTGGGCATAGGAGCGCACCACAGTGCGGATCTCCTTGGCGATGCGGCCCTGGCGGCCGATCACCTTGCCCATATCCTCAGGGGCCACGCGCAGTTCCAGCGTGATTTCCTCTTGGCCTGGAACCTCCGTTACCGTGACGGCTTCCGGGTGGTCCACCAGGTTTCGGGCGATATAGAGCAGCAAGTCTTTCATGCCAACTCCTCCAGATTAAGCCTTGGCCTTTTTCAGCAGGCTTCTGACCGTCTCGGTGGGCTGAGCGCCGGTCTTGATCCAGGCCTCAGCGCGCTCCAGGTCGATCTTGATCTCTGCCGGGTCGGTGCAGGGATTATAGGTGCCGATTTCTTCGATAAAGCGGCCATCGCGGGGATAGCGGGAATCGGCGACCACAACTCTGTAGAAAGGAGCGCTCTTGGCGCCCATTCTGCGCAGTCTGATTTTAACCATGTTGATTCACCTCCAAAATATTGATCCACAAGTGGGGTATATAAATGCGTTGATCAGGGTGACCAAAGCTACATTTATCCATTTTTGGCATGCCCTCAGCGCAGGCGCTTTTTACGGCCGAAACCGCGCAAACCACCGCCGAAGTTGCCGCCCATGCTGCTGCCGCCGCCGAGGCCGGCCAGCGCGCCCAGCTTGCCGCGGCCCTTATACATCTGCTTGGCAATCTGGTTCATCATGTCATACTGCTTGAGCAGGCGGTTCACGTCGGAAACCTCCAACCCGCAGCCTGCGGCGATGCGCCGCTTACGGCTGGCGTCCAGCACGTTGGGATTTTCACGCTCATAGGGCGTCATGGAAAGGATAATGGCCTCGCTGCGGTTGAGCACTTTGGGATCCAGTTCTGCGCCTTCCAGCTGCCGGCCCATGCCGCCGGGGAGCATAGAAGCGATCTGGGAGATATCGCCCATCTTTTTCATCTCACGCATTTCGTCGAGAAAATCGGCGAGGCTTAGGCGGCTTTTTTTCAGTTTCCGATCCAACTCTGCCGCTTTTTTCTGGTCAAAGGTCTGCTCGGCCTTTTCGATCAGGGAGAGCACGTCGCCCATGCCCAAGATGCGGGAGGCCATACGATCAGGGTGGAACGGCTCGATCATGTCCAGCTTTTCGCCGGTGCCGGCGAATTTAATGGGCTTGCCGGTGGTGGCCTTGATAGACAGAGCCGCGCCGCCGCGGGCGTCGCCGTCCAGCTTGGTCAACAGCACGCCGTCAATGCCGAGGGCTTCGTCAAAAGCGGTGGCGGCATTTACGGCGTCCTGGCCGGTCATAGCGTCTACCACCAGAAGGATTTCGTTAGGATGCACGGAGGCTTTGATGTTTTTCAGCTCGTCCATCAGCGCCTCGTCGATGTGCAGCCGGCCGGCGGTGTCGAGAAACACCATGTCGTTGCCGTGGTCCTGCGCGTGGCGGACGGCGGCTTCAGCGATTTTTACCGGATCGCCCTGGCCCATTTCAAACACAGGCAGATCCAGCTGTGCGCCGACCACTTTGAGCTGTTCAATGGCGGCGGGGCGGTATACGTCGCAGGCAGCCAGCAGGGGACGCTTGCTGTAATTCTTGCGCATCAGCCCCGCCAGTTTGGCGCAGTTGGTGGTTTTACCGGCACCCTGCAGGCCCACCATCATTACAACAGTGGGAGACCGGGAAGCCATAGTGAGCTTGGCATTGGTTCCGCCCATCAGAGCCGTCAGCTCGTCGTTCACGATTTTAATGACCTGCTGAGCCGGCGTCAGGCTATCAAGTACGTCGCTGCCGATGCACTTTTCGGTGACGGTGGAGACGAAGTCCTTGACGACCTTGTAGCTCACGTCGGCTTCCAAAAGGGCCAGCCGGACTTCACGCATGGCCTCCTTAACGTCGTTTTCCGACAGACGGCCCTTGCCGCGCAGCTTTTTGAACGCGGCGCTCAGTTTTTCGCTCAGCCCCTCAAATGCCATTGTCCTGCTCCTTCAATGTGTGCACGGATGCACGAATAATATCGATATTCTCCGAAATCTGCCGGTTGTCATATTGCCGGCGGTTGATCTTTTCGATGGCCTCCGCAGCCTGCTCGGCATTGGAAACTGCTTCGCGGCAGCGCAGAAAGCGGCGGATAATGCCGGTGCGATCTTCAATTTCGGTCATGGCGGCCTCGGCGCGGACAATTACGTCCCGCACCCCCTGACGGGAAATGCCGTAATTTTCAGCGATTTCGGCCAGGGAGAGGTCTTCGTTGTAATAAAGGTCGAAGAACTCTTTCTGCCGTTCGGTCAGCAGTTCTCCGTAGAAATCGAAGAGCATCGTCATGCGATACGGCTGATTTTTCATGGAGAACACCTCTTTCTGTAAAGTATCGGAACTTTACAACAGGGTGTATTGTACTAAAATCCAGTCCTGCTGTCAAGGGGAAAGCGAAATTTTTTGGAAAAAAGAGGGCTGCCGCTGGCCGTCTGGCCGGGACGGCCAGCGGAAAGTTTGCCGAAAGTTTTTGAAATGGCTTGTGAAACAGCGCTGAAGTCAGTATAATACATACAACTGTTTTTTATAATGTGTATAAGAAAAGGCGCATTTTTGCGCCATGGGAGGATTGATCCTATGGAAATCATCCGCCGACGGCTGATGCCCGGCGTCCATCTCACGTATATTCAGGAGAGGAAATTTAAAACGAATTTGCTGTCGGCCCAGCTGGTTTCGCCGCTGCGGCGGGAAACAGCTTCGGCCAATGCGCTGCTGCCTGCGGTGCTGCGGCGGGGTACGGCTCGTTACCCCGATATGGAGTGCTTTTCCCGGGTGCTGGACGAGCTGTACGGCGCGCGCATCGACTGTACGGTGCGCAAAAAAGGCGAGAACCAATGCATCGGGTTTGTGGCCAGTTTTATCGATGACCATTTTATCCCCGGCGGGGAAGTGCTGCTGGAACCGATGGCGGAACTGCTGGGGGATCTGGTGTGCAATCCGGCCACCCGCAGCGGCCGCTTTTTCCCGGAGTATGTGAAAGGTGAGCGCACGAACCTGGTTGATCAAATCCGCGGGCAGGTCAACGACAAGCGCACCTATGCCGCCATCCGGCTGATCGGCGAGATGTGCCGGGCGGAGGCCTATGGTGTGGGCCGTCTGGGCAGCGAACAGGAAGCGAAAAAACTTTCCCCCGGCCGCCTGCACAAACGCTATTGTGCACTGCTGAACAGCGCGCAACTGGAGCTGTTCTATTGCGGCAGCGCGGAGCTTGCACGCGTGGAGCATGCGCTGCTGGCGGCATTCAGCGCCCTGCCCCGCGCCGATGTGCTGGAGGCGGTGCAGACCATGCCGCATTCCGGCGCCGGTGAGGCGCGCTATGTGAGCGAGGAAATGGATGTGACCCAGGGTAAGCTGGCCATTGGTTTTTCCTGCCAGAGCCGGGACTATCCGGCGCTGCTGCTCTTTAATATGATTTACGGCGGCAGTGCTACGTCTAAATTGTTTCTCAATGTGCGCGAAAAGGAATCGCTGTGTTATTATGCTTCGTCTGTGCTGCACAGACAGAAGGATATAATTACGCTCTCCAGCGGCATCGAGGTGGAAAATTATGAGCGTGCCTTTGACGAAATCATGGCCCAGCTTTCCGCTGCCCAGCGGGGCGAGATCGAGGACTGGGAAGAGAACGGCGCCCGGAGCACCATGCGCCATGTCCTTCGGACAATGGGCGATAGCATGAGCCAGCTGGAAGACTTTTATCTGGGTCAGGCGGTCACCGGTACTACGGACACCGTGGAAAGCCTGGCGGCAGATCTGGACGCTGTGACGCGCGAGCGCATGCTGGAAGCGGCTGCAGGCATCCGGCTGGATACTGTGTATTTCCTGCGCAGTTTCCGCGGCGCGGCGCAGAAGCCGGAAGAGAAGGAGGGAGTGCTGTGAAAGAGACACACTATCCTAAACTGGAGGAGAGGATATTCCGCCAGACATGCGACAACGGCCTGCGGCTGTTTGTGGTACCCAAACGTGGATTTGCCAAGAATTACGCTTTTTTCGCTACAAACTACGGCAGTATGGATATGCGCTTTTGCCTGAACGGGGAATGGAAGGAAACGCCTGCAGGCGTGGCCCATTATCTTGAGCATAAAATGTTCGACACGAAAGACGGCAACGCGCTGCAGGAGTTGTCCCAGCTGGGGGCTGAGCCGAACGCTTTTACCAGCGACGCGATCACCGGCTATTATTTTACTGCTACGGAACATTTTGAGGAGAGTCTGCGCATTTTGCTCTCGTTTGTTTCTGTGCCATATTTTACAGAAGAGAGCGTGTCCAAGGAGCAGGGGATCATCGGCCAGGAAATCCGCATGATTGAGGACGATCCCAACTGGCAGGTTTATGCAAATCTTTTGAAAGGGCTGTATCGCAGCCATCCGGCCCGTATCCCTGTGGCAGGCAGTGTGGAGTCCATTGCCGGCATCACTGCAGAGATGCTTTATGACTGCCATCGGGCCTTTTATGATCCTGCCAATATGGCCCTGTGCGTGGTGGGGGACGTGGATCCGGAAGAAATCCTGCGCATTGCAAACGAGGTGCTTCCTGCGGGAGCGCACCCGCGGATCGAGCGGGATTATGGCGCCGAAGAGAACGAAACAGCCGCTGCGCCTGCAGTGGAAACGGCTATGGAGGTTTCTCTGCCGCTGTTTTTGTGCGGCTACAAATGCGACGGCGTGCCGGATGGGGAAGAAAATCTGCGCCAGGAACTGATTGGCAACATGGCCTGCGATATCCTTTTCGGCGAGTCCAGTCCGCTGTACAATCGGCTATATACCGAAGGTTTGATCAACGGCGAGTTTGGCGGCGGGTATGAACTGCTGCCCGGTATTTCTTTTGTGGTTACAGGCGGCGAGAGCAAAAGTCCGCGCAAAGTGCATCTGGCCATTATGGAAGAAGCGGAACGGCTGAACCGCGAGGGGGTAAGCGACCAGCTGTGGCAGCAAATCCGCCGTGCGACCTACGGCGGTTTGCTGCGCGGGCTGAATTCTTTTGAGAGCATCGCAGTGGGGGTGGTGGAATCGGCCTTCCGCGGCTATGACTATTTCCGATTCCCGGAGATTTTCGCATCCATTGAAAAGGTGGATGTGGAGCAGTTTATCTCTGAAAATATCACGCCCGACCGGGCGACCATTTCCATGATCCATCCCAAACAGAAAAGTGAGGCGTAATCTTTTTGAACAGTTTTATGCGGGAAATGCCCGTCAGTTTTCCGGGCCTGTTTCCCGGACTTGAGATCAATATCGATCCTGTGGCGCTGCATATCGGCCACGGAATTTACTGGTACGGCATTATTATTGCCTGCGGCTTTTTGCTGGCGGTGTTGTTTTGCTCGCGCTGTGCCGATCGGTACGGCATTGAAAAGGATCATTTGTATGATATGCTTTTGATTGCCACCCCCATCAGCATTGTCGGCGCCCGAGCCTACTATGTCATTTTTTATCTGGATCTGTTCCGAAATGCCGACGGCAGTATCGACTGGCCCAGCACCATTGCCATTTGGGACGGTGGACTTGCCATTTACGGCGGCGTGATCGCTGCAGTGCTGACGGTGTATTTTTTCTGCCGTTGGAAAAAAATCAAGGTGGGCGCCATGCTGGATCTGGGCTGTATGGGGCTGCTCATCGGCCAAATGATCGGCCGGTGGGGCAATTTCATCAACCGCGAGGCGTTTGGTGCGGAAACTACGCTGCCTTGGCGTATGCGTTTGTGGGAGAGCGCAGATCATTTTATCGAAGTGCACCCCACGTTTTTCTATGAAAGTCTGTGGAATTTAATCGGTTTGCTGCTGATCGTTCTGGTTGTGGAGAAGTGCCGCAAATTTGATGGGGAGAATTTTTTGTTCTATCTGTTCTGGTATGGCCTTGGCCGCGCCTGGATTGAGGGACTGCGCACCGACAGCCTGTATCTGTTCGACTGGACGCTGCTGGGTGCGCCGATCCGTGTATCCCAGTTGCTGAGCGTGGTGCTGTGTGTCATGGCGGCGGTGCTGCTGGTCTATCAGTTGAAATTCCGACGCCATGATCCATCAGATTTGTATGTGCACCAGGTGAAGGCGGCGCAATCGCAGGAAAAAGGAGAGAGAAGTCATGGCAATTAAACTGGATGGCAAGGCGCTGGCCGAAAAAATGCGCGCTCAGATCCGTGAGGAAACGGAAAGTTTGGCCCGGCGCCCGACGCTGGCGGTGATTTTGGTGGGGGAGAATCCGGCCTCACAGGTGTATGTGCGCAATAAGGAAAAGGACTGCGTCGAGTGCGGCATCTTAAGCCAGAGCTATCGTTTGCCGGCGCAAACCAGTGAGGCGCAGCTTCTGGAGCTGATCGATGTGCTCAATGAAAATGACCGGGTGGACGGCATTTTGGTGCAACTGCCCCTGCCGGAGCATATTTCCCAGGAAAAGGTGCTGCACGCCATTCGGCCAGATAAAGATGTAGACGCATTTCATCCGTTCAACGTAGGTAAGATCGTCACCGGTGAGCAGGGGTTTCTGCCCTGTACGCCGGCAGGCGTGATGGCCCTGCTGCGGGAATATGAAATCGATATTGCGGGAAAAGACTGCGTTGTGGTGGGCCGCAGCAACATCGTCGGTAAGCCCATGGCGCTGCTGCTGCTGCGGGAAAACGGCACGGTGACCATCTGTCACTCCAAGACGGCCCATCTGTCAGAGGTGACAGCCCGTGCGGATATCCTGGTTTCCGCGGTGGGAAAGACGGGCTTTATCACCGGCGATATGGTCAAGGAAGGCGCTGTCGTTGTGGATGTGGCTATGAACCGCGATGCAGAAGGCAAGCTCTGCGGCGACTGTGTGTTCGACGAGGTGGAGAAAAAAGCCTCTTACATTACGCCGGTGCCCGGCGGCGTTGGTCCCATGACACGCTTGGTGCTGATGCAGAACACCCTTGCAGCGGCAAACGCCCATCTGCAGGGCTGACCGAAGAAGAAAAGGTGCGTTTGTTTCCCATCTTTTTCTGCTTTTATCTTGACAATAGCGGCCCGGTTGTGCTATGTTGAATACGCTATATGACTGACGGAAGTGGGAGTGACCACATGGAGTATAGCAACGAAACATGCCGACCGTCTGGGCGCACCTTTTTTGGTGCGCCCTTTTTTGTTCCGCAATCGGTGTAAAGGGAAATACATTTACATAACGAAAAGGAGAGATTTCTTATGGCAACCTTTAAAAGCGATATTGAGATCGCCCAGGAATGCAAAATGCTGCCCATCTGCGATGTAGCTGCCGCTGCAGGAATCAGCGAGGATCTGCTGGAGTATTATGGCAAGTACAAGGCAAAACTCGACATTACAGCGCTGAAAGACCGGCCTGCCAAGGGCAAACTGATTTTGGTCACGGCCATCAATCCCACTCCTGCGGGCGAGGGAAAAACCACTACCAGCGTTGGTCTGGCAGACGGACTGCGCAAGTTGGGCAAGAACGCTATGCTGGCGCTGCGTGAACCGTCCCTCGGGCCGGTATTTGGCGTCAAGGGCGGTGCTGCCGGCGGCGGTTATGCTCAGGTGGTGCCGATGGAAGACATCAATCTGCACTTTACTGGAGATTTTCATGCCATCGGCGCGGCGAATAACCTGCTGGCAGCCATGCTGGACAACCATATTCAGCAGGGCAATGCGTTGGGGATTGATGTGAAAAAGATTGCCTGGAAACGCTGTGTGGATATGAACGACCGTCAGCTGCGCAACATCGTGGACGGCTTGGGCGGCCGGATGCAGGGCGTGCCCCGGGAGGACGGCTTTGACATCACCGTGGCCAGCGAAGTGATGGCTGTTTTCTGCCTGGCCACGGATCTGATGGATCTGAAAGCGCGCCTTGGCCGCATCATTGTGGCCTACACTTACGACGATAAACCAGTCACCGCCCATGATCTGCATGCTGAGGGTGCCATGGCAGCTTTGCTGAAAGACGCGATCAAACCCAATCTGGTGCAGACATTGGAGGGCACGCCCGCCATTGTCCACGGCGGTCCCTTTGCCAACATTGCCCATGGCTGCAACAGCGTGGAGGCCACTACCACTGCGATGAAGCTCAGCGATTATGTAGTCACCGAGGCCGGTTTCGGCGCGGATCTTGGCGCGCAGAAATTCCTGGATATCAAGTGCCGCCTGGCAGGTCTTAAACCCGATGCCTGCGTCATTGTGGCCACCGTGCGCGCCCTCAAGCACCACGGCGGCGTGGCCAAGGCTGACCTGAATCAGGAAAACCTGGAAGCGCTGAAAAAAGGCCTGCCCAACCTTCTCAAACATGTGGAGAACATCACAAGGGTTTATGGTTTGCCTGCTGTGGTGGCTATCAATAAGTTCTATACCGATACAGATGCTGAACTGAACATGATTGCCGAAGCCTGCAAGGAATATGGCGTCAATGTGGCGCTTTCCGATGTATGGGGCCGCGGCGGCGAAGGCGGAAAAGAGCTGGCCGCCGAAGTGCTGCGCGTCATCGAGGAAGAGCCGAATCACTTCCGTTTTTCGTATGCGGATGATTTGAGCCTCAAAGAGAAAATTCTGTCGATTGTGCGCAATATCTATGGCGGAAGCGCCGTGGTGTACGAAAGTACGGCGGAAAAAGAACTGGCGAAACTGGAGGCGCTGGGCTTTGGCAAGCTTCCGATTTGCATGGCCAAGACGCAGTACTCGCTGTCCGACGATGCGGCCAAACTGGGCGCGCCCAAGGATTTCACTGTTACAGTCAAAAAAGTGCGAGTCAGTGCCGGCGCAGGCTTTGTGGTAGTGCAGACCGGCGATATCATGACGATGCCGGGTCTTCCCAAAGTTCCTGCCGCCGAGAAAATTGATGTGGATGAAAACGGCGTGATTACAGGGCTTTTCTGATTGGAATCCATTCGGGCCATTTTCGGCGGAGTATTTGAACAACACAATCGTTTTTTGCAAAAAGGCAGGGCTGCTTCTCCAGGCAGCCCTGCCTTTTTACAATTATTTTACCAGGAGAAAGGAAAATTTTTTCTTGACATTTCTGGAAAATAGCTCTATCATAATGCTCGAATTATTTAGCTAAAAAAATTTAGTTAAAATTTTGAAATAACGAAAGGAAGTAAGAACAATGGAAATCACATTTGAAGCAGTGCGCGATGTAATCGTGGATACTCTGAGCTGCGAGGCAGAGGAGATCAAGCTGGAGACCAACCTGTTTGAGGATATGAAGATTGATTCTCTGGAGGCGGTGGAACTGTCTATGGCGCTGCAGGAGGCTTTTGGTGTGGGCATCAGTGACGAGGATCTGCCCAATGTCAAGACCGTTCAGCAGATCATGGATTACCTCACCAGCCACAAGTAAGTCCCATGGAACTGGAAACGCTTTTTCAACTGATGGACCGCTTCAGCCGCTCGGATCTGAGCGCGCTGGAGTGGCGCCAGGGCGAGGACGCGGTGGTTTTGAAGCGGGAAATGACGGCGGCTCCTGCCGCCGTTCCTGCCGTGCAGGCGTCGGCGCCTTCCTCGAATGCAGCTCCGGCTGAAGATGACGCCGAGTTGGTAACTGCGCCGATGGTGGGAACCTACTATGCCGCTGCTTCGCCGGACGAGGCCCCCTTTGTGAAGGTGGGACAGAAGGTAAACAAAGGCGATGTGCTGTGCATTATTGAGGCGATGAAAATGATGAGCGAGATCACCGCGCAGTATGACGGCGTCGTTGCAGAAATCCTGGCGGAGAACGGTCAGGCTGTGGGCTTTGGCGCGCCGCTGCTGCGGCTGCGGAGGGCTTAAGATGCTCAGGCGTGTGTTGATCGCCAACCGCGGCGAAATTGCCCTGCGCATCCTGCGGGCCTGCCGGGAAATGAATATTGAAACCGTGGCGGTTTATTCCGCTGCGGACGAGAATACCCTGGCGGCGTCCCTGGCGACCCAGTCGCTGTGCATTGGGCCGGCCCGGGCGGCGGAAAGCTACTTAAACAGCGATGCGCTGATTACGGCGGCACTGGCCACCGGGTGCGATGCGGTGCACCCAGGCTACGGATTTTTGTCCGAAAGCCCGGAATTTGCCGAACAATGTACGGCTGCGGGGCTGAAATTCATTGGACCTCCGGCGGAGGTCATTCGTCGGATGGGCAGCAAAGCTGCGGCCAAAGAATTGGCAAAACAAGCTGGCGTTCCTGTGGTGCCGGGCTCGGACGGACCGCTGAAAAACATTCGTCAGGCGCGCGCGCTGGCCGATAAAGTGGGCTACCCCGTACTGCTCAAAGCCTCTGCCGGAGGCGGAGGCCGGGGTATGCGCCAGGCTGACAGTGCAGAAGCGCTGGAAGCGGCCTACCACGAGGCTCAGGCCGAGGCGGAAGCGTGCTTTGGCGATGGGGAAATGTATTTGGAAAAACTGATCGAACATCCGCGGCATATTGAGTTTCAAATTCTGGCGGACGCGCATGGTCACGTGGTGCATCTGGGGGAGCGGGAATGCTCTATCCAGCGCCGCCGGCAAAAGCTGATCGAAGAGGCGCCGTCCTGGGCGCTGTCGGATGCGCTGCGCCGGGAAATGGGAGAAAAAGCAGTGGCGGCGGCCAGAGAAGCAGGTTATGTAGGCGCAGGTACGGTGGAATTTGTGCTTGCACCGGACGGAGCCTATTATTTTATCGAAATGAACACCCGCATTCAGGTGGAGCACCCGGTGACGGAAATGGTAACAGGTGTTGATCTGGTCAAGGAACAGCTTCGTATCGCTGCGGGGCTTCCGCTGACCTTTACGCAGGATGAGATCACGCTGCATGGCCATGCCCTGGAGTGCCGCATCAACGCCGAAGATCCGCAGCAGGACTTTCGGCCCTGCCCGGGAACAGTGGAATTTCTGCATGTGCCCGGCGGCCCCGGTGTACGGGTGGATACGGCACTGTTCACTGGCTGCGTAGTGCCGCCTTATTACGATTCTCTGGTGGCCAAGGTAATTGCCCACGGGAACACGCGGCTGGAAGCGATCCGCCGTATGCGCCGGGCGCTGGAGGAGTTTATTGTGGACGGTTTCATCACGAACGCCTCCCTTTCCCACCTGATGCTGTACGAGTCGGATTTTGTGCGCGGAGAATATGATACGGATTTTGTTGCAGGTCATATGGAGAAACTGCTGCAGCTCAGCAGTGCCTGTGATCGGCTCAGCGCAGAAGGAGAAAGGGATAGGGATGCGGAGTGAATCGGTTATTTGAACAGCGGCGCGCACGGATGCTGACGTATCAGGCTATGCGGGAAGGGCGCCTGCCTGCCGGCCGGCAGCTGCAGTGTCCCAAATGCGGCGGAGAAAGTGCGGCACAGCGCTGGAATGCGCTGCGGATGGTGTGTCCTTTGTGCGGATATCACCGCCCTGTGGGGGCATATACCCGCCTGTGGCAGATTTTGGATCCTGGCTCTTTCCGGGAGCTGGATGCGGGCCTTGGATCCACGGACCCGCTGCATTTCCCAGGCTATGGTGCAAAGTTGAAAGAACTGCGCAAAAAAACCGGCATGGGGGATGCCGCGGTCTCGGCCCTGGGCAGCATTGAGGGGCACCGTGCGGTATTTGTGGTATTGGACAGCCGTTTTCTCATGGGGAGCATGGGCACCGCGGTAGGGGAAAAGGTTACGCGCGCGACCCAGCAGGCCGGGCGCCGCAGACTTCCCCTGATCATCTTTGCCGCCAGCGGCGGAGCACGGATGCAGGAAGGAATTTTTTCTCTGATGCAGATGGCAAAAACTGCCGCGGCCATCGACCGCTTTCAGAAGCGGGGCGGGCTGTATATTTCGTGTCTGACACATCCTACTACCGGCGGTGTCACCGCCAGTTTTGCCTCTCTGGGCGATATTATGCTTGCCGAACCGGGCGCGTTAATCGGCTTTGCCGGGCCGCGGGTGATTGAACAGACGATCGGCGAAAAGCTGCCCGAAGGGTTCCAGAGCGCCGAGGCGCTGCTGCAGAACGGATTCCTGGATCAGATTGTACCCCGCGACCGGTGGCGTGCGGTGCTTTCTCAGGTGCTGTTGCTGCATGAAGGCAAAAAAGGAGGCGCAGCGCTGTGAACGTAAAAACAGAAAAAGAAGAAAAGAGTCTGCCCGAAATGCAGGAAAAGTTGACGCCCTGGCAGCAGGTGGCACTGGCACGGGATGCCGGCCGCCCCGGTGTAGTGGATTACATCGCGCATCTTTTCACGGATTTTTTTGAGCAGCGGGGTGACCGCTGCGGCGGCGAGGATAGCGCGATCCTGGGCGGCATTGCCCGGTTTCACGGGATTCCGGTTACCGTGCTGGGCCATCGCAAGGGAAAAAATCTGGATGAAAATCTCACCTGCCGTTTCGGCATGCCTTCCCCGGAAGGTTATCGGAAAGCGCAGCGTCTGATGGAACAGGCGGAGCGTTTTCATCGCCCGGTGATCACCTTTGTGGATACGCCCGGCGCTTATCCGGGAAAAGAAGCCGAGCAGCATGGTCAGGGCGAGGCGATTGCCCGCTGTATTGCCAGCATGAGTGGGGTCACTGTACCGGTGCTCACTGTGGTTACAGGAGAGGGCGGCAGCGGCGGCGCTTTGGCGCTGGCCGTGGCGGACCGGGTGCTGATGCTGGAGCATGCGGTGTATTCTGTACTCAGTCCGGAAGGTTTTGCCTCGATCCTGTGGAAAGATTCTGCCCGCAGTGCCGATGCGGCGAAACTGATGCACCTGACTGCGCACGATCTGTACCAGGGCGGTGTGGTGGAAGAAGTCCTTCCAGAACCGCCCGGCGGAGCACAGACCGATTGGGAAGCGACCTTCCGTACCGTGGATGCGGCGCTGTGGCGGGAGCTGGGGCCGCTGCTGAAACTGAGCGGGCAAAAATTGGCGGAGAGCCGTTATCGCCGGTTCCAGAAGTTGGGACAGGCAAGAAAGGAGCAACTATGAGCGCACCGGAGATCCTGTCCACGGGGAGTTGTGTTCCCACACAAGTGGTCACCAATGAAATGCTTGCCCAGCGGGTGGATACCAGCGATGAATGGGTATTCAGCCGTACGGGTATCCATTCTCGCCGTCACTGCAGCGGGGGAGAAAACGGCGTCGCTATGGCGGCGCAGGCAGCTCGCCAGGCATTGGAACGTGCCGGTGTGAAACCGGAAGAGGTGGGTGTGTGCCTGGTGGCTACGTTCACGCCCGATTTTGCCAGTCCCTCCACGGCCTGCCTGCTCCAGCGGGAGCTGGGACTGCTGGAAGATACCATATGTTTTGATCTGAATGCAGCCTGTGCAGGCTTTGTATACGCGCTGCACACAGCCCACAGCCTGCTTTCTGGGGCATCCCGGCCCTATGCCCTGGTGTTGGGGTGCGAGGTGATCAGCCGTGTGTTGGATATGGACGACCGGAGCACTTGTGTGCTCTTCGGCGACGGTGCGGGCGCTGTGCTGGTGCGCCGCCGCGAGGATGCATGCTGGCATACAGTTTTTGGCAGCCGGGGCGATGATATGAGTATCCGCGTGCAGGGACCGGGGCCGGAAAAGGCTGCTGTACATATGGAAGGGCAGGCGGTGTTTCGTTTTGCTGTCGAGGTGGCGGAAAAATCCGTCCGCCAGCTGCTGGAACAGGAGGGGATTGGCATTGGTGATCTCGACTGGATCGTCTGCCACCAGGCCAACGCCCGGATTACCGAGTTTTTGGCCAAGCGCCTGAGGGCGGACGCATCACTTTTTTATCAGAATATTGATCACTGCGGCAACACCTCTGCCGCCAGCATCCCGCTGGCGTTGGACGAGCTGCAGCGCGCGGGCGGACTGCGCAAAGGCATGCGTGTTCTGCTGGTGGGATTTGGTGGGGGACTGACCTGGGCCGGAGCATTGCTGCGTTGGTGAGGAGGAAACAGAATGAAATTAAATGAACTTTTCGGTACAGAATTTCCCCTGATCCAGGGCGGTATGGCCAGCATTGCCACCGGTGAGTTTGCTGCGGCAGTCAGCAATGCCGGTGCTCTGGGACTTGTAGGTGCCGGCGGTATGAACGCCGCGCAGCTGCGGGACCATATCCGTCGCTGCAAAGAATTAACGGATTGTCCCTTCGGTGTCAATCTGATGCTGATGAACCCTGAGGTGGAGGAGCAGGCAAAGATTGTAGTGGAAGAAGGCGTGGGCGTTGTAACCACTGGTGCCGGCGTGCCGGGCAAATACATCCCCATGTGGAAAGAGGCCGGCATCAAAATTTTTCCGGTGGTGGCTGCCGGCGCGCTGGTAAAACGCCTGGCTCCGCTGGGGGTGGACGGCTTTATTGCCGAGGGCACGGAAAGCGGCGGCCATGTGGGTGAAATGACCACCATGGCTCTGGTGCCGCAGATCCGCGCGTTGACAGATCTGCCGGTGATTGCAGCCGGCGGTATTGCCAGCGGGCGGCAGTTGGCAGCGGCACTGGCGCTGGGTGCCTGCGGCGCGCAGCTGGGCACCTGCCTGCTGGTCAGTGAGGAGTGCCCCATCCACGATAATTACAAACAGGCTCTGCTCAAAGCTTCCGACAGTGATACTGTGGTGACGGGCCGCATTGGCGGTACACCGGTGCGGGTACTGAAAAATCAGATGGCCCGTGCCTATCTCAGCCGGGAGAAGGCAGGAGCAGACAAAATGGAACTGGAGCAATTTACCCTTGGTTCGCTGCGCAAAGCCGTGTTTGAGGGCGATACGAAAAACGGTTCCCTGATGGCTGGACAGGTGGCGGGCATGCTTCATGAAATTCGCCCCCTGCGGCAGATTCTGGAAGCACTGGACACGCAGTGCCGTGCGTGTATCAAAGAATTGGAGGAGACGTGGCGATGAAACTGGCATTTTTGTTTGCAGGACAGGGAAGTCAGAAGGCTGGTATGGGAAAAGATCTTTATGAAACATACCCCGTTTTCCGCGCGGCCTTTGACCAGGCGGATGCGCTGCTGGATTTTGACCTGAAGCAGCTTTGCTTTGAAGACCCGGAAGGTCTTTTAAACCAGACCCGCTATACGCAGCCGTGCCTGCTGGCGATGGAAGTGGCTGCGGCGCGGCTGCTGATCCAGGAGGGGGTTCGGCCCCAGGCTGTGGCGGGCCTTTCTCTGGGAGAATATGCGGCCTTGCAAAGCGCCGGCGTACTCGATTTTGATACGGCGGTGCAGACGGTGGCGCTACGCGGTAAAGCGATGGAGCACTCCGCCGAAGGAATCGACTGTGCCATGACCGCCGTGCTGGGGCTGGATCGGGAAACCCTGCAAAAAGCGTGCGACGGTGCCCGGGCGCTGGGTGTGGTGGAGATCTGCAACGACAACTGCCCGGGTCAGTTGGTGATCAGCGGCGCACGGGCGGCGGTAGAGCAGGCCGGCGTACTGGCCAAAGAGCTGGGCGCCAAGCGCTGCATGCCCCTGAAGGTCAGCGGTCCTTTCCACACGTCCCTCATGGCCAGTGCAGGCAACGTGCTGCAGAAACACTTTGAAACCATTGTGTTCCATCCGATGGAATGTCCCGTTTATTTCAACTGTCTGGGCGGACGGGCGCAGGAAGGGGAGCAAATCAGTGATTTGCTGGTGCGACAGGTTCAGACCGGCGTGCGGTGGCGCGAGACCATTCTGGCTATGGAGGCTGATGGCATAGATCTGGCTGTGGAGATCGGCCCGGGCCGGACGCTGAGCGGGCTGGTAAAAAAGACCGCTCCGTCGATTCAAACCATGACCTTATCCACTGCTGCTGAGGCGGCGGAAGTTCTGGCGGCACTGAAAGGAGAAACAAAATGAGCCTGCAGGAAAATGTAGCATTGGTGACCGGAGGAAGCCGGGGAATTGGCCGTGGCATTTGTCTGGAGCTGGCCCGGCAAGGCGCCGCTGTAGCGGTAAATTATGCCGGCAATGAAGCAGCGGCTCTGGAAACGGTGGAGCAGTGCCGTGCGCTGGGGGTGGAGGCAGAAGCATATTGTGCCGATGTGTCCGATCCGGAAGCGTGCGCGGCCCTGGTGAAAGCGGTAAAAGAGCGCTTTGGACGGCTGGATATCCTAGTTAACAATGCCGGCGTGTCGCTGGACGGCCTTTTGCTGATGGCGAAGGTGCAGGATTTTGACCGAACGCTGGAAACCAATCTGCGCGGCGCTTATTTCTGTACGAAGGAAGCTTCCCGGGTGATGCTGCGCCAGCGCTATGGGCGTATTGTGAACATCAGCAGCGTCGTGGGCGTGCGCGGCAATGCCGGACAGACGGCCTATGCCGCCAGCAAGGCGGGCCTTTTGGGCTTTACCAAGGCGGCGGCCAAGGAATTGGCGGCTAAGGGCATTACGGTAAATGCTGTAGCACCGGGGATGATCGATACGGACATGACCCGCGTTCTGCCGGAGGCTGTGCGGGAGGGGATGCTTGCATCCATTCCGGCAGGCCGCGCGGGCACAGCAGAAGAAGTGGCTCAGGCTGTGGCTTTTTTTGCCGCACCGGAGGCGGCCTATATTACGGGCCAGACACTGTGTGTGGACGGCGGTATGGCTGTATGAAAAACGAAACTGAGGAGGAGAGAGCAATGGAAAAAAGACGCGTTGTGATCACCGGACTGGGCGCTGTTTCGCCGATCGGCAACACGGCGGTGGAGAGCTGGGCGGCCGTGCGCGAAGGAAAATGCGGCATCGGCCCCATTACCCGCTATGATACAACTGATCGAAAAGTCAAATTGGCCGGCGAAGTGAAGAACTTTGATGCAGCAGGGCTGTTGGGAAAGCGGGAGTGCAAAAAGCTGGATCTGTTTACCCAATATGCCCTGGCGGCAACGGATGAGGCTGTGGCCGGGAGCGGTATCAACTGGGAGCAGGAAGACCGCAGCCGCTGCGGTGTAGTGTTCGGCAGCGGCATCGGCGGGTTTGAAACGATCGCTGAAAATTTCAAAAAAGCCGAGGAACGGGGCTGCGACCAGGTTTCGCCGTTTTTCATTCCTATGACGATTTCCAACATCGCTGCGGGCAATATTGCCATCCGATACGGACTGCACAATCTGTGCACTTGTGTCACTACAGCCTGTGCCACGGGAACCGACTCCATTGGCGCGGCTTTCCGCCATATACGGGACGGTTATGCGGAAGTGATGCTTTGCGGCGGCGCGGAAGCGGCGATCACACCGCTGGCTATCGGTGGCTTTACTGCGATGAAAGCGCTTTCCGAGAGTGCAGATCCGGCGCGGGCATCCATTCCCTTCGATAAGGAACGCTCCGGCTTTATCATGGGCGAGGGCGCGGGTGCACTGTTTTTGGAAGAGTATGAGCATGCTGTGCGCCGCGGCGCTCCTATTTATGCTGAGATTTTGGGCTATGGTGCCAGCTGCGACGCCCACCATATCACAGCTCCTGATCCTACCGGCAGCGGCGGCGCAGCCTGTATGCTTGGCGCGGTATCTGATGGCGGCATCCGGCCGGAGGATATGGACTACATCAATGCGCACGGGACTTCTACGCCCATGAACGATCGCTGCGAGACGCTGGCCATCCGTAAGGCGTTCGGTGCTCACGCCGACAAATTGATGGTCAGCTCCACGAAATCCATGACGGGCCATTTGCTGGGTGCAGCAGGGGCTGTGGAAGCCATTTTCACAGCGTTGGCTCTGCGGGACGGTTATGTGCCTGCCACCATCGGCTACCAGACGCCGGATGAAGAATGCGACCTGGACATTGTTCCCAATACGGGGCGGGAAACATCGATCCGCTATGCGCTGTCCAATTCTCTGGGATTTGGCGGTCATAATTCCGCTTTGCTCTTCAAGCGTTGGGAGGCGTAAGCCATGGAACTGAATATCGAGCAAATCAAGGAGCTGATTCCGCACCGCTATCCTTTTTTGCTGGTGGATCGCATCACCGAATGTGTGCCCGGCGAACGGGCCGTAGGTCTCAAGTGTGTCAGTGCCAATGAGCCGTTCTTTCAGGGGCATTTCCCGGAGTTTGCAGTAATGCCCGGCGTACTGATCGTGGAAGCGTTGGCGCAGGTAGGCGCTGTAGCGATTTTGTCTGTGCCGGAAAATAAGGGCAAGCTGGCGCTGTTTGGCGCTATCAAAAATGCGCGTTTCAAAAAGCAGGTACGCCCCGGCGACCAGCTGGAGCTGCGCTGCGCGCTGACCGCGCAACACGGCAACGTGGGGTTTGGCAGCGCAGAAGCGCTGGTGGATGGCGAAGTGGCTTGCAAGGCAGAGCTTACCTTTGCGCTGGCCGACAATGATAAGGCTTGTGAAAACTGAGAAATTCTGCTATACTGGGAACAACGGTCGGGAAGAGTGAAAATTACTTTTTGCCCCGGGTATTGTATCACCTGGAAAACAGAATGGAAGAAGGAACGCCGTTATGCTGGATGAGAGTTTCCGAGACGTTTATACCAAATTCAAGCTGCACTTTTATCAGGAGGTTTTTTCCCGTTTTCAGAACCGGGAGGCCAGCCTGACCGCTGTAGAGACCTTTTGCATGGAGATCATTATGGCGCTGGAGGAGCCGACCATTAATGAATTTGCCTCTTTCGTCAACATTTCTTCCCCCAATGCGGCGTACAAGGTCAATAGTCTGATCCAGAAAGGGTATGTAGAGAAAATCCGATCGAATCAGGATCGCCGGGAGTATCATCTGCGGCCCACTCAGAAATACATGGATTATTACAATATCAGCACGGGTTACCTGCACACCGTGATGGAACGGATCAACAAGCGCTTCACAGCGGAGGAGGTCAGGCAGCTGGATCGCTTTCTGCAGATCGTCGGCAGTGAACTGATGCCGGAAGTGGCGCAAAACGGTGGTACTGCGTAAGCAGGGAAAAAGTGAAAAAGCGTCCTCTTTGTCAAAGACGACAGAGAGGACGCTTTTTAATTTGTATGACGTATGCTCCACAAAGAGTATCCGTATGCAGCGATACGAAACAGCAGCAGATAAAGGAATCCTCCGGCTTGGTAGGCAAGGAAGTCCCACGGATCGCATACGGCGTTTGGCTTCCACAGCGGAGCCAGGATTTCCCAGACAAAGCCGCAGAAGAATAGATAGGGAACTGTTTGCTTCCAGGAAACAACAGCATGGCGCCCAGCCAGAGCGAACAGCAGATCCAGCCAGGCTGTCAGAGCCAGGCCTGCGGCCAAATCGTTGGCGTAGCAGGACAGGAAGAGTCCTCCTATTGCGGATTTCCCGTACAGGCGGTTCAACAGATAGAACAGAGCGGCGCCGGCGCCCAGCAAAACATCCAGCTGCCGCCTTGGCATTGTGCTGCGTTTCACAGGAAGCTCACGATAATGATCCCCAATACGACTGCCAGCAGGATCATGCCAAAGGAAAGCGGTTCCCGGGGCTTTTTTAGCGCAAAAGGGAACGGCTGTTTTTCGGCCAGTTCTTCAGGGGTACTGCCGCTGTCGTCTTGGTAAAATTGAAAACAGCTGCAGGAATAAGGATCAATATCCCGTATCGTTTCCTGGATGACTTGAACCTGCTGTACAGTGAGTCCTCGGGCAAGGATACAGGGAATATGATCGACTGCCTGCATGCCTTGCATAATTGGGGCGTCGGCAGGAAACAAAACCATTTTGGACAGTTTATCTCGTACAGCTTTGGCGCGAGCGATGGATTCTCCATTCTGCAACAACAATGTGTAAGTTAGCTCTGCTGGCTCTTTCAGGTTTCGTCCGCAGTTAGGGCAGAACTTGTCCCGCTCTGTGACAATAGCCTGGCAGCCGGGACAGTGGGTGGGGGTGACCGCTGGATCGCAGTCCTCTCCAAAGAGAAGCCAATCCGAGGATACGTTGAACAGTTGGCACATGGCAGTTATATAAGAGATGTCAGGATTTGTTTGGCCGCTTTCCCATTTACTCACGGCCTGGCGGGAAACGCCCAGCTTTTCGCCCAGTTGTTCTTGAGATAGTCCGGCTTGCTTACGTACCTGTGCGATCCGTTCGGATAATTCCATATAAAAACCTCCTTGTCATGGTCTCGTGTCTACACAATAGCAGAATTGCAGGGAGCTGACAAGAAAAAGAAGCTGGAATACTGTCAACGCATGGTTGACAGAGAAGGGAAAGGGAAGGAACCGCTGTCGAAGAACACCAAAAAAGGCTCCGCCGGTTTTGCCGGCAGAGCCTTTTTGGATATGTAGAAATTCAATTTGCCAGACGGCGGGCGCCGACATAATACTTTGCATAATAGGCTTTGCTCAAACTGTCAATCTGAACTTTTCCACCACCGGAAGAAGCATGGATAAACTGGTTGGAGCCGATGTAGATGCCCACATGGGAAGCAGCTTTGCCTCCGGAACGACTGGGATCGCAGAAGAAAACCAAATCGCCGGGCTGAAGGGCAGATTTGGCAACCGATGTGCCGTAGCCCATCTGACCCGTAGCGGTATGAGGCAGGTTGTAACCAAAATGCTTCATGACATACATCGTGTATCCGGAGCAGTCAAAGCCTTTGGAAGAAGCGCCGGCATAAACGTATTTCACACCCAGATACTGCTTGGCATATGCGACAATCTCACTGCCTTTGGAACTGGCCGCGGAAGCGGCTGCGGCTTCAGTGCCACGGGAAGAGAGAGCTTCTTTGGTAATGGTCATATAGTCGCTGCGGACATAGCCGGTCTTTCCGTTGAAAGAAATTTTGTACCAGCCGTTGTCGATGCCGGTAACAGCGACCACGTCGCCCTTGTTCAGGCTGCCCAGCCGGGAAGCGCTGGTACTGGCCGCGGAGCGCACGTTGACGTCGTTGCCTGTTACCTTGCCGTTGCCAAGCTTTGCGCTGCCGGAAATGGAGAAAGAAACATATTCAGAGGAGAGATATCCGGTGACACCTTCATGGTTGACTTTGTACCAGCCGGCAATGGAATCATCTTCCACCACAACGGATGTGCCCTTGGGCAAAAGGGTCAGGCAAGCGGAAGTGGTGGAGGCTTCAGCACGAAGCTTCAGCGCAGAAGCGGTGACCGTGCCTACGCCAGAGCTGAGCTCGGCGGCGAAAGCGGTGGCTACCATGGTGCAGACCAGGGCACCCGTTACAACAGCGGCAGACAATACCTTAGAAGCGGACAAATTCATTCTCAGTTCTCTCCTTTGTAACAGTCGTTGATGAATCGGTGCAGTGATTATTTGCCGGCCAAAGCCCGGTCCAGCCAAACGGCGGCCACATCCATGGCGGCGTATAGGCTGTCTTTTTCGGTCTTCTTTTCCACACGGCGCTTGGAACTGAGCGTGGGGTCAGTCAGCTGCAGCTGAACGGCCACTTTGGTTGCAACGTCGAGGTCTTTTTCCTTTTTGGTCTCCAGAATCTGCATCTGGATGATATATTTTTCGGCCATGGTACCGTAATAAATCAGGTTATCTTTTCTGCGCAGAGGATGGCCGTTGTAAATCAGTCCTTCGGGTTTTGCAGTTTTTGCTACTGCCATAGTGACACCTCTCAAATCAGTTTGTAACCGAATTGTAACAGATTTTTACCACTTTGTCAACGAGGAACGAGAGAAAAAACAATTTGTAATCAATTATTAAAAATTGTCTAAATTTTTGCGAATTTTTCATAAAAAGCTTTGATTTTCTGTGAAATGCCTGTTTCTTTTGGACCAATGGAGAAAACGGGGAAAGGATCCGGAAGAAAAAATTTGCGGTATGATGCCTGTGTCTGAACAATACCCGCCGCAAACGAAAGCGCGATGGCTTTCACCTGGAGTGTAAAAAAGCGAGTATATCGCCGTATGGTGAAGTGTCGATGGAATATGTATTTAATAATTGAGAGAGTCCGATGGGTATCTGAGCTGTACGTGCCGTTATAGCAATGTCATAGTGCGGTATTTTTCGTATCCATACTTAATATTTCTAACGAGTGACGTGCAAAGGTGCACCTTTTCCGTGGCAGGACTGCTTTGGGCAGGGGGATATGGCAGAAAAAACGCCGCTGCAAAAGCAGCGGCGCTCAGACAAACTAGATTTTCCGATTCCTCAAGTGCGCAAGTAACTCTTCACCAGCACCTGCAGCAGCTCGTCGCGGTCGATCTTGCGAATCAGCGTGCGGGCATGGTTATGATTGGTAATATAAGTGGGATCTTCGGAAAGGATATACCCCACGATCTGGTTGATAGGATTGTATCCCTTTTCTTCCAGTGCCTGGTAGACTGTGGTCATGATCTGTTTGATCTCTTGGTCCTTTTCCTGGCTGATATTGAATTGACGTGTCAGATCTACCATATGGATGCCACCTTTCCCAGAAATTCAGAAATGTGCTTATGATTACAGTTTCCTATTATACACACTTTATAAGGCGCTGTCAAAGCCTTTTCCAATTCTTTAAGCACTTTTAAGAAAAATGATTGGATCAATCCGGGAGGTTTTCCGGAGCGGCGGGAAAAACGGGCTGGGGCTTTGCGTTCAGCGCAGCACTGCGCCCAACTGCTCTTTCAGCGTGTCCAGAATGTGCTGCACATCCGTGTCGGCTTCTTCTGCGGTCAGACTGCGCTCGTCAGAACGGAGCACCAGGTTGAAAGCTACGCTTTTTTTGCCCTCGTCAATGCCTTTGCCGCGGTAGATGTCGAACAAGGCGCATTCCTTCAGAAGCCCTCTGGCGCCCCGGCGGATGCACGCTTCCAGTGCGCCTACACTCACCGCTTCGTCGCATACCACAGCAATGTCGCGGGTCACGGAGGGGAATTTGGGCAGAGGAACGTATTCCGGATCGGCGCCCCGGATGGCCAGCAATGCGTCGAAGTGCAGCTCGGCGCAATAGAATGCGCCATCCACATCGTAATTTCTGGCCACCAGCGGATGGATCTGGCCGAACACGCCCAACAGCCGTTCGCCGCTCCATACGGCGGCGCAGCGGCCGGGATGATAGGAGGGATTGTCCACAACTGCCTCAAAGTGCACATCTTCTGCGCGAATCTCTTTCAGCAGCGCCTCGATTACGCCTTTGAGGGTGAAAAAGTCCATATCTTCGCCGTAAGCGCCGATGGAGAGCATCTTGCTTTCCGCGGCCAGGCCATCCTCGCCGCCGGGCAGGTAAATGCGGCCGATCTCATACAGTTTGGCGCTCTTATTACGGTAGTTGTAGTTGCGGCTCAGGATTTCCAGCATGGAGGGGAGCACGGTGGTACGCATGATGGAGGTGTCTTCGCCCAAGGGATTCAAAATTTTGAAACTGCTGCGCCGGGCATCGTTTTCCGGCCAGCGGATCTTGTCATAATAGGTGGGGGAGATGAAGGAATATGTGATAATCTCGTCGTATCCGCAGGTACGGCACACAGCCCCCAATGTACGTTCCAGCTGCTGGGCTTCGGAATAGCCGCCCAAGGTGGTCTGCCCCCGCATCAGGGTGACGGGGATGTTGTTGTAGCCGTGGAAACGGGCCACTTCTTCTGCCAGATCTGCCATTTCTTTTACATCGCCGCGCCAGGAGGGAACGGTGATCCTACCGGTTTCATCGATCTCGAAAGAAAGTTTTTTGAGAATGGAGATCATTTCTTCGTGGGATACGTCGGTGCCCAGCAGGGCGTTGATCTTCTCCGGCTCCAGTTTCAAAACGGTGGGGTTGGGCACATAGTTCAGAATATCGATTACACCGTCCACCACTTCGCCGGCGCCGAGCAGTTCCACCAATTCGCAGGCGCGGTTGACAGCGGGCAGAGTGTTGAGAATATCCAGGCCCTTTTCAAATTTGGCGCTGGCCTCGGTGCGCATGCCCAGAGACAGGGCGCCCTTGCGGATGCAGGTGCCGTTGAAGTTGGCGGATTCAAACACCACATCCACGGTGTCGGAGACAATTTCTGAATTTTCGCCGCCCATGATGCCGGCCAGGCCCACGGCCCGGGTGTCGTCGGCAATGACCAGGTGATTGTGCGTCAGCGTACGCACATTGCCGTCCAGGGTGGTAAGGCTCTCGCCCTCCTCGGCCCGGCGGACGATGATCTTGCCGCCCTTTACATAACGGTAATCAAAGGCGTGCATGGGCTGACCGTATTCCAGCATGACATAATTGGTGATGTCCACGATGTTGTTGATGGGGCGCACGCCCATGCTCCGGAGGCGTTCGCGCATCCATTTGGGGGAAGGAGCGATTTTTACATTGCGCACCATGCGGGCTGTATAGCGCGGGCACAGGTCAGCGGCCGGTGTTTCCACATCCAGCAGTTCCGCCAGATTGCCCGGCGCACCGCCTTTGACTACCGGCTCATGCAGATGCAGCTCTGCGTCGAACGTTGCCGCGGCTTCCCGAGCCAGACCGATGACGCTCAGGCAGTCGGGGCGGTTGGGAGTAATCTCAAATTCCACCACATGATCGTCCGCACCGATGATGGGCTTGATATCGTCGCCGGGCTTGCAGTCCTCGCGGAGGATGAAAATGCCGTCGCTGATGCAGTGGGGGAACTCTGCCTGCTGGGCGTGAAGATCTTCCAGGGTGCAGATGGCGTCCGTCTTGGTGTTATAGGCCACCAGATCGCCCTCGTGGAGGTTGGCGCATACCGTATCAGGGCAGGCGGTGGAGCCGCCCAGATCCAGACAGGTGTGGAAAATGCCGTTGGGCTGGGGAACGCACTCCAACACTTTGGCGCAAACCACGGGGCCGTAGATCTTATCCCCGGCTTGGATGTCGGCGGAGAGGGAGGGCTTATCCTTGTCCAGAGGCTTGTAGTCTCCCAGAATAGCGGCAGCAGTAATGGCGGCATAGGGGAAATCCCGCTCGTCCAAGCCCAGCTCGGAAAGACCGCACATCATACCGTTGGACGCTACGCCGCGCAGCTTGCCCTTTTCAATTTTTACGCCGCCGGGGAGTGTGGATTTATGCAGCGCTACGGGCACCAGATCGCCGGGGTGGATGTTCCAGGCGCCGGTGACGATTTGTATCGGTTCGGCCTGCCCCGCGTCGATTTGGCAGATCCACATATGGTCGCTGTCAGGGTGGCGCTCCATGGACAGGATGCGGCCCACCACTACGTTGGAAATTTCTGCGCCCAGATCCGCGGTGGTTTCCACCTTGGAACCGGAGAGGGTCATGGCTTCGTCAAATTCTTTATCATCGGCCGCAACGGTGACAAACTCGTTGAGCCATTTTCTGCTCAGTAACATGGATTCGTTCTCCTTTTATATGGAAATTGGACTCCTGCATAGGGAAAGGGCGGAACCGTCAAAACTGTTCCAGGAAGCGCACGTCGTTCTCGAAAATCAGGCGCAGGTCGGCGATCTTAAAGCGGCCCATGGCCATGCGCTCCAGCCCCATGCCGAAGGCCCAGCCGGAATATTCTTCCGGGTCGATGCCGCTCATGCGGAGCACGTTGGGGTGGATCATGCCCGCACCCAGCACTTCGATCCATCCCTCGCCCTTACAGGTAGGGCAGCCGTGGCCGCCGCATTTGTGGCACTGGATGTCCATTTCGCAGGAAGGTTCCGTGAAAGGGAAATGATGGGGACGGAAACGGGTTATAGTTCCTTCGCCGTAAAGCTTTTCGATTACCGTGTTCAGCGTGCCTTTCAAATCAGCCATGGTCACGCCCTTGTCAATGACCATGCCCTCTACCTGGTGGAACATGGGAGAATGGGTGGCATCCACCTCATCCTTGCGGTACACACGGCCCGGCGCGATGATACGGATGGGCAATTCCATGGTTTCCATGGCGCGTACCTGCATGGGACTTGTCTGGCTGCGCAGCATCACGCGGCTGTCTTTATCAAAATAAAAGGTGTCGGACCAATCACGGGACGGGTGGCCTTCTTCGGCGTTAAGCTTGTCAAAATTGTAGGAGGCCAGTTCGATCTCTGGTCCGTCGAGCACGGTGAATCCCATGCCTACAAAAATATCTTTGATCTCGTCCAGAGCGATGTACATGGGATGTTTATGGCCGATTTTTTGAACGTTGCCCGGAATGGTCACATCCACCGTTTCTGCTTTGAGCTGTGCGTCCAGAGCAGCTTCTTCCAGCTTGCTTCCCATTTCTTCCAAAGCTTGCTCCAGTGCGGCGCGCACTTCGTTGGCCAGCTGTCCCATGACAGGCCGTTCCTCGGCGCTCAACCGTCCCATCTGTTTGAGTACGGCGGTTAACTCGCCTTTTTTTCCGAGATACTGCACGCGCAGGGCGTCCAGTTCCGCTGCGGTTTGTGCGGAAGAAAATGCCGCCAGCGCTTCCGCGCGGATCTTTGCCAATTGTTCTTTCATATTCATAAACTCCTTTGTATGAGATAGTATGGCATGCATCAAGAGATGCGGGAAAATCCCAGATACCGGGTTTCCTGGAAAGGGACGTCATATGTGGTGGATGTGGGGGTAGCTATAAAAAATACCTTCCATCCCTCTATGGGGACGAAAGGCAAACCTTCCGCGGTACCACCCGCATTTCCGCACCAATCGGGCACGGACACTTCAAACCCTGCTAACGGAGGGATACCCGTTCTGCTCTCACAGACCGCTCCCGGACGAACCAAGCGGTGCGCACTGAATCGGCTTTCAGCCGCCGGCCGTTTCTCTCTGAAAGGTGCACATGCTCCGCTATTTTCCCGTTCATAGCTGATATCATTACCATTTATAGCATAAAAGCCATTGAAATGCAAGAGGGGAATGGAGTAAAATGAAGACCAAGCCATATGGACGCCGAAAGAAAAAGCCGGCGGTCAGAGGATCGATGTGTGTTTGAGAAAGCGGATGGCCGGGAGGATAAACCGTAATGATGAGAAAAGTAAAGATTACAGTGCTGAAGACAACGCTTGACGAGGAGCTGGTGCAGGAGTACGGTGCCGAAGGACTTTCGGCATGCCCTATGCTGAAAGCGGGACAGGTGTTTTATGCTGATTACGCCAAGCCAGAGGGCTTTTGCGATGAGGCGTGGAAAGCCATATATCAATATGTCTTTGCTCTGGCGCATGGCGCTGGGGAGGATGTATTTTATTTTGGCGATTGGATCCGCAAACCCGGCGTTGCGATTTGCAGCTGCAATGATGGACTGCGTCCGGTGATTTTTAAACTGGAGGCCACAAACGAGGCGGCACAAATCAATTATACGCCGGTGCGTTGAAAGGAGAATGGGACGATGAAACTGGCTTTTGCTGCACAGATGAAAGAGATGGACCGCGTTGCCATAGAAGAGCGGGGTATTCCCTCGCTGGATCTGATGGAGCGGGCGGCGGAAGAGATCGCCGACGTGGTGGAAGAGCTGACCGAAGTACAGGAAAGTTCTGCAGGTCGGGAAAAGAGGCTGTTATTGCCGGAGGCAACCGGTGAAGTTTCGATTGGAGACTGCTGCCGGACGTGGACGAAAATGCCTGGGAAGGGAGAGAAACGCGTCGCTGTGTTTGTCGGACCGGGCAACAATGGTGGCGACGGAGTGGCAGCGGCCCGATTGCTGAAAGAGCGGGGCTGGGACGCCGCCGTGTTTCTGGTAGGGGATCGGGGCACTCTGACGCCCGATACGGCTGCCATGGAGCGGAGATTAGCGGAAGTCGGCCTGACGCTTCGGCCGTTTCCCGCGGATACCACCGGTTTATGTGAGTTGTATGCCTGGTGCGCCGGGTGTGACGCTTTTGTCGATGCGCTGTTTGGCGTGGGCTTGTGCCGGGAGGTAAGCGGGCTTTTTGCCCTTGCCATTGCGTTGATGAATACATACGATAATATTCCCACGGTGTCTGCGGATATTGCCAGCGGCCTGCATGCCGACACGGGAAAGGTACTGGGCTGTGCGGTGCGCGCGGCGGCCACGGTGACCTTTTCTTTGGCCAAACCCGGTCAATTCATCGACCAGGGCGCCCTGTATACAGGCCGCCTGATGGTCCGCGATATCGGTATTCCGGGGGATGTGATGGCTGCTCAGGCGCTGAATGTGGAAACCATCGATGCTGCGGTGGTGAAAGAGACCCTTCCGATGCGCAAAGCGGATGGGCACAAGGGCGATTTTGGAAAGGACTATATTCTGGCCGGCAGCGTGGGCTTTACGGGCGCCCCGGTGCTGGCGGCCCATGCGTGTGCCCGCATGGGGGCGGGACTGGTGACAGTGGGGACGCCATCTTCTGTCTGGAGCATTGTGGCGGGCAAATGTCTGGAAGAGATGCCCTATCCGCTGCCGGAACAGGATGGAAAGCTTTCCGCGGCGGCTTATGAAAAAATTATGGAAAAGCTGCGGGGGTGCGATGCGGCGCTGATCGGTCCCGGACTGGGGCGCAGCGGGGAGAGCGATGCCCTGCTTTGCCGCTTGGTTGCTGAAATTCAACAGCCCCTTCTTTTGGATGCCGATGGCATAAATGCACTTTGTGCGCATATGGATAGTTTGTACCAGCGTGCAGGACGAGTCACTGTTTTGACGCCCCATGACGGTGAGTTTGCCCGGCTGGGCGGTGATTTGGAACGGACCGACCGGCTGACGGCGGCACGGGATTTTGCTGCGCGCTGGGGCTGTGTTTTGGTGCTCAAAGGGCATCGCACCATTGTGGCTGCGCCGGACGGGCGTGCTGCGGTGAACACCACCGGAAATTCCGGTATGGCCAAGGGCGGCAGCGGCGATGCGCTTTCGGGGATGCTGCTGGCGCTCCTGGGGCAAGGCGCGGAGCCTTATGCGGCGGCCTGTGCCGCTGTGTGGCTGCATGGCTGCGCCGGCGACCGGGCAGCGCAGGAGCTGGGCGAGGTTTCCATGCTCCCCTCCGATCTGATCAGGCAGATTGCCGCAGTGGTAATGGGACTGCAGGGCCGATAAAAACGAAACGATACAGGAGGAACACGTGTGCGCGGAAAAGCAGTTTGTGTACTGATGATAGGTCTGGGACTGACGCTGAGCGCTTGTGCGCCGGCGCCGGGCGGGATGGAGCAGAAAGACGGCGCGCAGATGCTGCAGGAGGAATACCGCGCGCTGACGGGGTGTGCCATGACGGCGGATGTGCGCTGTGACCGGGAAAATGAGGTGGAAAACTACACGCTTCAATGTGACTGGAATGCAGACGGTTCTGCCCGGGTGGAGGTGCTCGCGCCGGAAACCCTGGTAGGGATTGCTGCGGAATTTAACGGGGACGATCTGTCGCTGCACTACGATGATATGAGCCTGGCGGCGGGGCCGGTCAGCAGCCAGGAACTGACTCCGGCTCAGATCCTGCCTATGGTGGTGGATGCCATTCGAGAAGGCTATATTCTGGAAAAAGGGACAGAAAGCATCGACGGCGAAGAGTGCCTGTGCCTGGTGTTTGACACCACCGGTCAGGACGACGGAAAAATCGACTATACAGTCTGGTTTGCATCCAATCATTTGCCGCTGCGCGCGGAGGTTCAAACGGAGGGGAAGACTGTATTTACCGTGACCTTTTCTGAATTTTCCGCTGCGGAAGGTACAGCGGATGGCTCAGTATAAGAAAATTGGCGGGACGCACTGCGCGTCCCGCTTCTTTTTTGCAGGCAAGAAATATTTGTACCGGAGAGGAGAGTGTGCTATACTTTTTTGCAGACACAATGCGTGCTTGTTAACATGCAAATCAACAGGATTCGGAGGCATTACTCGTTTATGGAGACCGATTTGAGAAGAACCTGGACAGAGATTGATCTCGACCATTTGCTGTATAATTATCATGCTCTGCGCCGCCGTGTCGGCATGGGTGTGAAGTTTTTGGGAGTAGTCAAGGCGGATGCCTATGGCCATGGTGCCGTACAGGTGGCCCGGACGCTGCAGGATGCCGGAGCAGATTACCTGGCCGTATCCAGTCTGGATGAGGCGAGGGAATTGCGCAGCCACGGCATCACCATGCCGGTGCTGATCCTGGGGCATACGCCTCCGGAGCAGGTGAGCGAACTGATCCGTTTGGGGATCACGCAGGCGGTGTCTGCCAAGGCAAAGGCGGAAGAATACAGTGCGGCTGCGGAGAAATGCGGCGGCACGTTGAAAATTCATATTAAAGTGGATACTGGCATGTCCCGTTTGGGATTTTTATGTGCAGGAGAACATTTTGAGGGGGGAGTGGCGCGTATCGCCCATTCCTGTGCATTGCCTGCGCTGGATGCCGAGGGGATTTTTACACATTTTGCCGTGTCCGACGAACCGGGTGCGGAAAACGAAGCGTGTACGCGAGCGCAGTTTCAGCTGTTTTGTGACGTGATTGATGCCCTGAAGGCCCAGGGAAGGACATTTGCGCTGCGTCATTGTGCCAACAGCGGTGCAGTGGCGTATTATCCTGATATGTGGCTGGATATGGTTCGGCCGGGCATCCTGCTCTACGGGTTGACGGAAATGGCTGAAGAATTGGGACTCAAAAGTGTGATGAGCCTCAAAACCTGTGTCAGCACGATTAAAATTTATGAACCGGGCGCGGCCATCAGCTATGGACGCACCTATAAAACCGACCGACGCAGCCGGGTGGGCGTGCTTCCCATTGGCTATGCTGACGGCTTCTTCCGCACGTTCTCCAACCGCTTTCAGGTTCTCACAGCCGATGGCCCTGCGCTGGTTCTGGGCCGTATCTGTATGGACATGTGTATGATTGACCTGACAGGCTGCCCCAATGTGGGGGTGGGGGATGAAATCGAAATCTTTGGTGCGCGCAATTCAGTAAATGCCATGGCGCGCATGGCGGAAACGATCCCTTATGAAATCATCTGTGCCGTTTCCAAGCGTGTTCCGCGGCTGTATTACCGCGGCGGTCAGGTGGTGGACCGCAAGCTTTGGATCACCGAATGACACCATTCGCCCTGGCGATACATATGCTGACATAGGGCCGCGGCGGAATTTTTCGGCGGGGCGGTATAAAATTTCGCCCGCTGTGGGAGAATGATAGTACCTGCTCTTCCCATCGCTGTAAAGCCCTTGCGGTATCCGGGAGAACGGGAAAACGATTCTTCCGGCGGAGTGTGAGCGTTTTGGATACGAATGTGAAACGGGGCGATATCTATTATGCGGACCTGAGTCCGGTGGTCGGCAGTGAACAGGGAGGCGTCCGGCCCGTGCTGATCGTGCAGAACGACACGGGCAACCGCTACAGCCCGACTGTAATCGCTGCAGCCATTACCTCACAGGTCAATAAGGCCCGCTTGCCGACGCATATTGAACTTTCCGCACAAAAGTATGGACTGACCAAGGATTCTGTGGTACTCTTAGAGCAGATCCGCACCTTGGATAAGCGTCGGCTGCGGGAAAAGATGGGGCGGCTGGACACGGAACTGATGGAAAAGGTGGATTCTGCTATCGCTGTCAGTTTTGGCTTGCCCAACGACCGCCTGGTGTGATATACTTGCGGGCATGGGGCGCCTGGCCCCATGCCCCTGTGAAAAAATTCGTGCACAAAGGAGAAGCGAGCGTGAAAAAGAAATGGATCGTGCGCGCGGCCTGCGTGGCTGCCGTATGCGCTCTGACTGTGACCGGTGTGGCCGCCGCCGGCAGCGCCGGAACATCTGAGGATCCGCTGATTACATACAGCTATTTGAACGATACCTTCAAGAAAGAAGTGCTGTCCGAAGCGAACGGCGGTTTCGTTCTGGTCACGCTGAGCAGCGGACAGACGCTGAAGGGCGAAGTGGGCACTGAGGTGATGCTCCGTGTGGGAACGGCTTCCTGCGCGGCTTCTTCTGCGCCCGGCCTGATCGACACCACGACCGCCGGCGTCATTGATCACGGCGCGGCATTAACGAAAAATCATCTTTATATGATGACCATCGAGGATCGGGGTGTCAAAGCCACTGCCGCCACCGTCAAAATGCTGGTGCGGGGCAGCTATACGATTTCCTGAAAGCGAAAAAATGTAGTATAAAGCATGGCCGCCTGTGCATATCATTGCACAGGCGGCTTTTTGCCCCAGCGAGGTGGATGATCATGGAAGAATATCTGATTTATTTCGGCGGCGCGCCCTGCGGGAGCCTGCGCATGGAAAAGAAGGGGCTTTATACGCATTTTTCCGCCTGCTGCGGCGCGCGGCAGGGACGGATCTACTCTTTGGTGCTGGAAGGGGAGCGGGGAGAAATGCCGTTGGGCGTGCCGGAGTGGCAGGACGGCTGTTTTGTGCTCCAGCGGACGCTGGCCAATCATGCATGGAGTGGGATCGGCACGGTGCAGCGGGTCAGCCTGTACGTGCGCAGTGCAGCGGAAAGCGGGGATGCAGCGCCGGAGGAAGCGGCGGAAGAGGGATGGATTCTTCTTCGGCATCCGGAATATTTTTTTCGCACATTCTCGCCGCAGCTGTCCGGCGTGCCGGACTGCTATTGGAAACCGGAAGGCAGCGGTCGCTCCCTGGCGGTACCCATTGACGACGGGCGTCCGTTTCTGCTGCCGCGTTATTTCTGTTTTGCCCGTATTGAGCGGCTGTGGGGAAAGGCTTATGCCGTTTTTACCTTTGACGAGGCGGGACAACCGATCCTGCCGTAAAAAGGGGGAAGAAAAAGGGAGGTATACGGTGCATTCACACCGTATACCTCCCTTTGAACATGGACGAGCGTTCAATGCTTGTCCTCATCCAAAAGTTTGTTCAGCTCGCGCATAAAGGTATTGATATCTTTGAACTGGCGGTAAACCGATGCGAACCGGACGTAAGCCACCTCGTCTACACCCTTGAGCTTATCCATGACCAACTCGCCCACATGCTCGGTACTAATCTCACGCTCCAGGGAATTCTGCAGCTCCTGTTCGATCTCTTCGCCGAGCTTTTCCAGCTGAGCCACGGACACCGGGCGCTTTTCGCAGGCGCGCAGCATGCCGTTGACCAGCTTGCGCCGATCGAAAGTCTGGCGGCTGCCGTCGCGCTTAACCACCACCATGGGCAGGCTTTCCACAGTTTCATAGGTGGTGAAGCGCTTGCTGCAGGAGAGACACTCCCGGCGCCGGCGGATACTGTTGCCCTCTTCGGCGGGGCGGGAATCTACGACCTTGCTTTCTTTAAAGCCACAATAGGGACATTTCATAGCTTACCTCCGTTTCTGCCGAATGGGCAGAATTATTTTGTTCTTTTATTTTATTGCACCAGCAGTTTTTCCCCGGCCAAATAGATATCGCCGGCGCCGACAGTCAGGATCAGGTCTCCCTCCTGGGCCAGGGAACGCAGTGCAGCGGTCACGTCATCCAGTGTTTTGCAATAAAGAGCACCGGGAATGGCGTCGGCCAGATCTTTGGAAGAGATGCCCAGCGTGTCGGTTTCCCGGGCGGCAAAGATCTCCATTAAAATGGCTATGTCCGGAAGCTTCAGCTCTTCCACGAATTCCTGGAACAGCGCTTTGGTGCGGGAATAGGTATGCGGCTGAAAAGCGCACAGGATGCGCCGGTAGCCCAGCGTTTTGGCGGTAGTCAGCAGGGCGTGCAGTTCACCGGGATGGTGGGCGTAATCGTCATAAACTTCTGCACCGTTGTAATTGCCCTTGTGCTCAAAACGGCGGCCTGCGCCGGTGAATGTGGCCAGGCCCTGTTCCACGGCTGTACCCGGGATTTCCAGGGCCTTTGCCGCAGCGGCGGCGGCCAGAGCGTTGAGGATGTTGTGCCGCCCCGGCACCCGGAGCGATGCCCGACAGTAGTGTTCGCCGCGGCAGACGATGTCAAATGCGGGGCAGCCGTTTTGCAGCGTGATGTTTTCTGCTGTGATATCGGCCTCCGGTGCATCCAGGCCAAAAGTGGTCACGGGATGCGTCAGCCCCTGTACCGAAGCCATGGAGCCTGCGTCGTCGGCATTGACGATGATGCTTCCGTTTTCTGGCACCAGCGCGGCAAAGCGGTGGAAAGAGTGCTCCACGTCGGCCAGGTCTTTGAAAAAATCCAGGTGATCGGCCTCTACATTGAGGATTACGGCCACCGTGGGGAAAAAGCTGAGGAAAGAGTTGCAGTATTCGCAGGATTCCAGCACAATCGTGTCACCGTGGCCTACACGGTAGCCGGAACCGAGCAGCGGCAGCGTGCCGCCCACCATGATTGTGGGATCCAGGGCGGCAGCCATGGTGATATGTGTCATCATCGAAGTGGTTGTGGTTTTGCCGTGAGTGCCGGAGATGCACACGGCGTTTTTATAATGCTGCATAATGGCGCCCCAAGCCTGGGCGCGCTCAAATACAGGAATCCCCTGTGCATGGGCCGCAGCGATTTCGGGATTGGAATCGTGCACGGCGGCAGTGCGGATAATATAGTCGCAGCCGCGGATATTTTCAGCACGGTGGCCAATGGAGACCTTGACCCCCAAGCTGCGCAGATGGTCTACGGCATCGCTCTCGCGCATATCGGAACCGTGTACGGTAATGCCGGCGCGGTGCAGCACTTCGGCCAAAGGGGACATGGACACGCCGCCGATGCCGATCAAATGTGCGCATGTTCCGGGGACCATATAATGACGGATATCTTCCATAAAAACCTCCAACGGATGATCAGCCGCCGCAGGAGAGCGAAGCGCGGCGGTTGCAAAATTTCAAAAAAGCACTATAATATTATAATACTGAAGCCCGCAGAGTGCAACACGGTTTTTGCGTCGTGAAAGGGACTTTGGGCACATTTTATGGAAAAGGGACGAACAAATCGGTAAAGGAGGCGAAGAAGCATGGAAGTCATCGCACCGCCGGCGCGGCGGGTTCTGGAACGGTTGGAGCGCGCCGGGTACGAGGCCTATCTTGTGGGCGGCTGCGTGCGGGATCTTCTGCTGGACCGCAGGCCGGGAGATTGGGATATTACAACTGCGGCCCGGCCGGAAGAGGTGCTTTCTCTTTTTGCGCCTCAGGCCGCGGCCACCGGGCTTAAGCACGGTACCGTCACTGTTTTTGAGGGGGCGGCGTCTTTCGAAGTCACCACGTTCCGCTTGGATGGGACTTATGCCGATCACCGCCATCCCGACGCTGTCACGTTCTCTGACTCCCTTGCCGAAGATTTGAAGCGCCGGGACTTTACGGTGAATGCCATGGCTATGGATCAAGCCGGCGAGATCACAGATCTCTTCGGTGGGAGAGAGGACTTGGCACGTGGCGTGCTTCGCTGTGTGGGACGCCCGGAACAACGCTTTGAAGAGGATGCGCTGCGCATTATGCGGGCGCTGCGGTTTTCCTCTGTTCTGGGTTTTTCTCTTGCGTCAGAGACAGCAGATGCCGTCTTTCAGGGAAAGAGCCTTCTGCGGGAAGTGGCGGTTGAGCGCGTCCGGGAAGAACTGCTGAAATTGCTGTGCGGGCGCTGCGTTGTACCGGCGTTGCTTCAATATGCGGAAGTGCTTGGTGTCGTCCTGCCGGAAATCCTGCCCGCTGTGGGGTGCGATCAGCGCAATATTCACCATTGTTATGATGTGTGGGAGCACATTGCACGTGCCGTGGGGTTTGTTCCGCCCAATGCTGTGCTCCGAATGACGATGCTGCTGCATGATTTGGGGAAACCCGGAACCATGACCGTGGATGAGGATGGTACAGGCCATTTCAGAGGGCATGCGGACGTCAGCTGCACTCTGGGCAAAACGATCCTGGAGCGACTGCGTTTTGATAAAGAAAGTACCAGGCGGATCCTGACGCTGGTTCAATGGCACGATGTACCTATTGAGCAAACCCAGAAAGCGATGCGCCGTCTGCTGCACAAACTGGGTGAGCAGGGAGTCCGGGACCTGTTGCAGGTCAAGCGGGCGGACAATCTGGCTCAGGCCAGTGCCTACCACGGCCGGCAGGGACAGATTGATACACTGGAAGCGCTGCTTCAGCAGGCGCTGGAGCAGGATGCGTGTTTTACACTGCGGCAGCTGGCCGTCAATGGCCGGGATCTTCTGGAGCAAGGCTACCGCGGCCGGGAAGTGGGCGCGGCGCTGCAGTTTATGCTGGATGCTGTGATTGACGGAACGCTTCCCAATGAAAAGCAGGCGCTGCTGAAGGTGCTTTCTACGGAATTTGCTTCGAATGCCACCGAATAAAACACCCCCGAATCGGCCCGGAGCCGGTTCGGGGGTGCTGAAACGATCAGGAGTCCGGATATCCGTTCAGCGGTACGGTGCGGAGGCGGATCTGTCCCTGTGCGATGTCCAGAATGCCGTAGGTTGGATAACGGGAATCGCCGATGCTGCCGGGATTGAGCATTGCCACGCCGTTGCGTATCTCGGAAAACACACGGTGGGTATGGCCGAACAAAAGTACGTCGACCTGTTTCTCAAGGGCGGCGTACATCGCCGTCAGCAGGCCTTCTTTCACATGGAGTGTGTGGCCGTGGCAAAGCAAAACCCGCTTGTCTTCCACAAGCAGCAGTTTTTCCGGCGCATCAAAAGCGGCCAGGTCGCAATTGCCCGGCACCTGATCCAAGGGGATTGCTGGGAATAGAGCGTGCAGCTTCTCACCGTCGCGCATAACGTCGCCCAAGTGGGCGATGCGGTCGGGCTGCACCTGCTCCACTGCGCGCGCCATGTTCTCTACATTGCCATGGGAGTCGGACAAAACCAGCATTTTCATACCGCTTACCTCATTTCCAGACTGTGCATCCTTTGAAGAATACACATATATACTGTTTATATATTATATAATAGCATCTTTTTCCTTTCCGGGCAAGAAAAAAGGCAGCGCCGGCAAGTCATAGGCTTGCCGGCGCTGGTGGTTTTGGAAAAGTTTACTTCTTATTCTGATTTTTGTTCTGGTTCTGCTGATCCTGCTGGTTCTGGCTGTTCTGGTTCTGCTTGTTCTCGTTATTGTTTTTCATTGAGGGCACCTCCTTCCCAGAACTGGAGTATGCACCTATTGTAACCTTGCAGCCGACAGTTTATACATGGATTGGAAAATTTGACGTATAAATGGATGGAAAAAAAGAACAATAAGGGTATGCGCGGCACGTCGCGCAAAATCTTATTGGAGGGTCACTATGGAATTGAACAATAGCAGAACAAAAGAGAACCTGATGCGTGCGTTTGCTGGCGAAAGCATGGCGCGCAATCGCTACACATTTGCTGCGGCTGCCGCGAAAAAGGAGGGATACCCCGTTTTGGAGCTGCTGTTCCACTACACGGCGGGACAGGAAAAAGAGCATGCGGAGATTTTCTATGAATATCTGCGCGGCTGCGGCTGCAGCAGTGTAGAGATCACGGCGGGCTATCCTGTGGATGAAAAAAAGGATACCAGGGCGCTGCTTAATTATGCCGTTCATAACGAGGAAGAGGAACATGGGCTCATCTATCCCGATTTTGCCAAAATCGCCCATGAGGAGGGCTTTCAGGAAATCGCCGGAAAGTTTGGACTGATTGCTGAAATTGAGAAGACCCATGCTCAGCGTTTCCAGCTGTTCCTGGATTATATGAGTCGGGACCAGCTGTATATCAGCGAACAGGAGACTGGATGGGTGTGCCTGAACTGCGGCTTTATGACCCGTGCTACCGTTGCGCCCAAGGAATGCCCGGTCTGCGGCCATCCGCAGGGGTGGTTCTGCCGGCTGGAACTGGCGCCGTATCAGAAATAAATGACGTCGGGGCCGCTGGGACGCACCGCGTCCTGGCGGCTTTTCCTGTGGCGCACGCTGCGGCAGAAATGGTCTTGAAAAAATTTGTAAAATGTGGTTGACAAGCAAAGCATGAGAGAGTATACTTACCAAGTAAAACAAAGAAGAACGGTGGCATCCGCTCTCACCTTTCGCTTTTATGCAAAAAGGTTAACAGGAGAAGAAAACGCATAGTTTATGCGTTTTGTTTGTGTGCGGGTGCCTTACGGCATCCGCGTTTTATTTTGCAATTAAGCATTATTTTTAGGAGGTGCTTCGGTATTAGCAACGTGGCTCATCAGATCAACGAGGAGATCCGCGACAAGGAGGTGCGCCTGATCGGCGGCCAGGGCGAACAGCTTGGTATTATGTCTGCGGATGAGGCTCTGAAGATCGCAGAGGAACAGGGATTTGACCTGGTCAAAATTTCTCCGACGGCGGTACCGCCCGTCTGCAAACTGCTGGACTATGGAAAGTTCCGTTTTGAACAGGCAAAAAAGGAGAAAGAGGCCCGCAAAAATCAGCATGTGGTCGAAATCAAGGAGATCCGTATGTCGCCCAGCATCGACATTGGGGATTTCAATGTGAAGCTGAAAAACGCGCAAAAGTTTGTTGCCGAGGGCAATCGCGTCAAGGTCACTGTCCGTTTCCGCGGCCGCGAAATGGCGCATACCGAAATCGGCGAGAATCTGCTGAAGCGTTTTGCCGAGGAGTGTGCCGATGTTGCCGTGATGGATAAGCCGCCCAAGCTGGAGGGTCGCCATATGGCGATGTTCATTGCGCCGAAGCCCAGCAGCCAGAAAAAGTAAACGGATGCGGCGATGCGCCGCGAACAAACGGAAGGAGAACCTATTATGCCGAAACTGAAGACTCACAGTGCTTCCAAAAAGAGATTCAACCTGACCAAAACCGGTAAAGTCAAGTGCGCCAAGGCCAACAAGAGCCATATCCTGACCAAGAAGACCACCAAGCGCACCCGTCGCCTGCGCGCCGGCGGCTATGTGGACAAGACCCTGTCCGCTACGGTCCGCAAGATGATCCCTTACAAATAATCGAACTACGACACCGCGATCAAGCTGAAGATATAGGAGGCAATTTACTATGGCAAGAGTAAAAGGCGCAATGATGACGCGCAAAAGAAGAAATAAGACCCTGAAGCTCGCCAAGGGCTACTGGGGTTCCAAATCCAAGCATTTTAAGATGGCTCAGCAGGCCGTGTTTAAGTCCCTGACGTATGCATACACCGGCCGTCGCCTGAAGAAGCGTGATTTCCGCAGACTGTGGATCACCCGTATCAGCGCTGCCTGCAAGCTGAATGGAATGAATTATTCCACCTTTATGAATGGGCTGAAAAAAGCTGGCATTGAGATTAACCGCAAGATGCTCGCCGAGCTGGCGGTCAATGACAAGGCTGCGTTCACCCAGCTGACCGAGTTGGCAAAAGCACAGCACTAAACCATAGAAAAAACGCCGTTCGATTCTGAACGGTGTTTTTTTGAGGTTGAAAATAATTTTCAAAATTATATAATATTATAATTTATATATTGACACAGTTTATAAAATGATGTAATATAATTGTGAAGAAAGGGAAGTGAGCTGTATGACACGGACAATTCATTCTGCACCGTTGCCGGCTGCTGTTTCCGACAGAGTGCAAAAACAGCAAATCACTCGGGTTCGTGACCCCTATGATGCTTTACGTTTTTGGTCTGCGTTTACCCATGGGCTTGGCGCGGTGCTGAGTGTGTTGAGCGGTGCGGCGCTGATTGTCTTGGCGGCTTACCACGGTGCGGGGGCGCTGGATCTCGTATCGCTGGCCGTTTATACGGCGTCTATGACGGCGCTGTATCTGGCGAGCTGCCTGTATCACTGTGTCAATACGTCGATTCGGGGGCGCCTTTTTTTGCGTAAACTGGATCACTCCATGATTTACGTGCTGATTGCGGGCACCTACACCCCGGTTTGCCTGTCGGTGCTGGGCGGTGCGCTGGGATGGAGCCTGTTCGGTGTGATCTGGGGGCTGGCTGTGGTAGGCGTCATCGTCACGTTGTGCTGGCTGGATGCTCCGCGGATCCTGACCACCATGTTTTATGTGGGGATGGGGTGGATAGCAGTACTGGTCTTACAGCCTTTGGCAGCGGCGCTCAGCGCATCGGCGTTTTTCTGGATGATCGCCGGGGGTGTGGCCTATACAGTGGGCGGTGTGATGTATGCACTGAAATGGCCGCTGAAACATCATGCACGGTTCGGCTGCCATGAGGTGTTTCATCTGTTTGTGTTGTTAGGCAGCGCCTGCTTTGTGCTGATGATGGGTGCTGTTTGTATGGGAATTTGATTGCGGCTCAGCCTATGGCTTGCCGTTTACAGTCAGAGCGCCGCAGGGTCTCCTGCGGCGCTCTGTTTTAATGTGCATTTTGGTTTATTTGTGCTGGTGCGGATCTTCCCCGCAAGAGATAACGTTCCCTCTGCTTTTGTACACAGTCGTGCCATGGTTACGTCAGCCGCAACACATACAAGGCAGACAGCACTCCCAATTGCCCAGCCATAGAGACCCTGCCCCAATTCGGCGTCTTTCGGGTGGGGGTCAAACAAAAACAGGACAAGATTGAAATGACTTGCAGAGATCGGGCATACTCCTGTGTTCAGGTAAAGCCATTAGTATCCGGACGGACCGGAACCCAGTCCGTATGTAACGTTTGCGGTACCGACTTGCGGAAAAAATTGTATTCCGTGAGAAGTTTGTATACTTTTATCCTCATAGAGTAGCACGGTGGGAGAGTCAAGTGCTTTTTTATAAAAAGTGAAACAGAAAAGTGCGGCACACCCGGAATCGGATGTGCCGCACTGCGGTTCATGCGTCTTCTGCCGTCGGTTCCATTGCAGTTTTGGTCTTGTCTGCGTTCTCTGGTGCATCCCAATCCACCATGGTGGCTACGCAGCGATGAATCGGTGTACCCAGCTCGTGGAATTTGGCTTCATAATCGGTCATGATGCCCTGGGGACCGTTTTCGTGCAGATTGTGGGTGACTTCGGACAGGGTAAAGCCACACGAGGGGAATTCTTCCAGAGAGAAGGCGAACAGCGGGGCGTTGTCGGTTTTGAAGTGGATTTGTCCGCCCTCAGCCAGCACCTGGCGGTACAGTTTCAAAAAATTATGGTGGGTCAGACGGCGCTTGGCGTGGCGCTTGGTAGGCCAGGGATCGCAGAAATTGATATAAATGCGATCTACCTCACCCAGGGCAAACAGCTCCGGCAGCCGGGCGGCGTCACAGGAAAGGAAGCGTACATTGGTCAGGCCCATGGCGCACACCCGCTCCATGGCCACCACCATGGCGTCGGGAACCCGTTCGACTGCAAGAAACAACGTGTCGGGATGTTTCAGGGCGGTTTCCGCTGTGAAGCGGCCTTTACCACAGCCCAGTTCCACATGCAGCGCCCCGTTGCCCTCAAACAGCGCGCGCCAGTGCCCGCGGTGCTCCTGCGGTTCGCGCACCCACACAGCAGCACAGCGCTCCATGCGCGGCACCAGATTTTTCTTTTTTCTCATACGCATAGCGATAAACCTCCATAGGGGATCAGATTGCAGAAAACGTGATTATTGTACCATAGGCGAGAGGTGTATTGCAAACATCTGTGTGGAAATCTTTTTTGATGCCGGAGTGCAGTTCCTTGTGGAGAAAAAACGGAGCGCGGCGCTTTGGTGCCGGGGCTTTGCGTCCTGGCGGCCATCCGGGGAAGGAAAAGAGGACTACTCGCGCAGGGCGCTGCGGTGCTCTGCCGAAAGGCGGTTTACCAGATATTGGGCCTGTGCGCTTTACATAACACAAACAAATGGATGTTTTGCATAAAATAGCGCCTTGATTTTGACGAAACTGTCAAAAATCGACTGAAATTTTGTGTGAGCAAACCGGGATAAACCTCTTGATATTTATTTCACAAAGACGTATAATCTAACCATAAGGTGGGGATAAGCATGCCCACTTCTTCTGTTGCGCTGCGGCAGGGAACATGAGCGGTCCGAAGGGACGAGGTCCCTTTTTGGCCGACTGAATGATGAGGAGGAAGAAACATGGCAGTTGATTTGGAAAAAAAGGGTCACGTTGGCGTGATCACCATGAATCGTCCGGAGGCACTGAATGCGCTGAACACTCCCATGCTTCAGGAACTTGAAAAGGTCATCGACCAGGTCGAGGCAGACGATGAAATTTATGTCTGTGTTCTGACCGGTGCTGGCCGTTCTTTTGTTGCTGGGGCAGATATCGGCGAGATGAGCGCTTTCGGTGCAGTGGAAGGCAAAAAATTCGGCGATTACGGCAACAGCGTGTTCCTGAAGATTGAGAATATGAGCAAGCCCATCATCGCTGCGATCAATGGTTTTGCTCTTGGCGGCGGTTGTGAACTGTCGATGGCCTGCGACATTCGTCTGGCCAGCGAAAAGGCAAAGTTTGGCCAGCCTGAGGTAGGCTTGGGTATTACCCCCGGTTTTGGCGGCACCCAGCGTATGCCTCGCATCTGCGGTGTCTCCAATGCAATGATGATGATTTTGACCGCCAAGACCATCAAGGCCGAAGAGGCCAAGGCTATGGGTCTGGTCAGCGAGGTGTATCCTGCCGATGAATTGATGGACAAGGCTCTGGAACTGGCCGAGACTATCGCTTCCAAGGCGCAGGTTGCCATCCGTCAGAGCAAGCGCTGTATCCGCCGCGGTATGCAGACCGATATGTACACCGGTACGGCATATGAAGCAGAGGCGTTCGGCGTGTGCTGCGCCACGGAGGATCAGAAGGGCGCAATGAAGGCATTTACGGAAAAAACGCTGGACAGCTACACTTATTTGAATAAGTAATAGAGCCAGTATTTTTTATAAAAATTTGTAAGGAGGCTATTTATCATGAAAAAAGTATGTGTTATGGGCGCAGGTACTATGGGTTTGGATGTGGCGCAGGTCTTTGCCACCAAGGGCTTTGAAGTAACGGTCCGTGACATCAGCGACGAAATTCTGGACGCTGCCAAGGCAAAGCTGATTAAGGGTCTGGATAAGAAAGTCGCCAAGGGCAAGATGACCGAGGAAGCCAAAGAGGCGATCCTGGGAAATATGTCTTTCACCACCGATCTGAAGGCTCTGGCCGATATGGATCTGATCGTTGAGGCAATTCTGGAGCACATGGACATCAAGAAGAGCGTCTTCGGCGAACTGGATACCATCTGCAAGCCCGAGACGATTTTTGCGTCCAACACCTCTTCTCTGTCCATCACCGAGATCGCTACGGCGACCAAGCGTCAGGACAAGTTCATCGGCATGCACTTCTTTAACCCCGCAACGGCTATGAAGCTGATTGAGGTCATTCGCGGTGCGCATACTTCCGATGAGACCTTCGAAATCATCAAGAATCTGTCTGTGGAAATTGGCAAGACGCCCGTCGAAGTTGCGGAAGCTCCCGGTTTTGTTGTCAACAAGATTCTGGTTCCTCTGTGCAATGAGGGTGTCTGCGTGTACGCCGAAGGTATTGCTTCTGCCGAGGGCATCGACACTGCTATGAAGCTGGGCGCCAACCATCCCATGGGTCCCCTGGAGCTGGGCGATCTGATTGGCTGGGATATCGTTCTGAACGTTATGGATGTTCTCTTCAACGAGACCCACGATTCCAAGTACAGAGCTCATCCTTTGATGAGAAAGATGGTTCGCGGCGGCCTGCTGGGCAGAAAGTCCGGTAAGGGCTTCTACGATTACACCAAGTAATAGCACAGGAGGAGTTTAATTATGGATTTTGTCATTGATAGAGAACATCAGCTGCTCCGCAAAATGTATCGTGAGTTTGCTGAAAATGAAGTCAAGCCCATTGCAGCAGAGATCGATGAAGAGGAGCGCTTCCCCGAGGAAACGATCAAGAAGATGGCCAAGCTGGGCATGATGGGCCTGTATTTCCCCAAGGAATACGGCGGCGCTGGCGCAGATATCCTGGCCTATGCCATGGCAGTTGAAGAAATGGCCAAGGTCTGCACCACCACTTCCGTTGCCCTTTCTGCGCACGTTTCTCTGTGCACTGCACCTATTTTTGAGAACGGTACCGAAGAGCAGAAGAAGAAGTATCTGCCCAAGCTGTGCTCCGGCGAGTGGCTGGGCGCTTTCGGCCTGACCGAGCCCGGTGCAGGTACCGATGCACAGGGTCAGCAGACGGTTGCTGTTTTGGATGAGTCTGGCGAGAACTGGATCCTGAATGGTTCCAAGATCTTTATCACCAACGCCGGTTATGCCGATGTGTTCATTATCATTGCCGTTACCGGCACGATCATCAACAAGCGCGGTAAGAAGGAGAAGGAAATCTCTGCTTTTGTTGTGGAGCGCACGGATCCCGGCTTCTCCGTCGGCAAGCACGAGAAGAAGATGGGTATCCGCGGCTCCTCCACCTGCGAGCTGATCATGGAAGACTGCGTCATTCCCAAGGATCGTATGCTGGGCAAGAAGGGCAAGGGCTTCCAGCTGGCCATGAAGACCCTGGACGGCGGCCGTATCGGTATCGCTGCACAGGCTCTGGGCATTGCTGAAGGCGCAATTGAAGAGACTGTCAAGTATACCAAGGAGCGTATGCAGTTCGGTAAGCGTATCTCCCAGTTCCAGAACACCCAGTTCCAGCTGGCTGACATGCAGGCCAGAACGCAGGCTGCGCAGTATCTGGTTTATGCTGCTGCCTGCAAGAAGCAGAACCATGAGCCTTATTCTATGGACGCTGCTATGGCCAAGCTGTTTGCAGCGGAGACGGCCAGTGATGTTACCCGTCGCTGCCTGCAGCTGTTCGGCGGCTACGGCTACACCCGTGAGTATCCCATTGAGCGCATGATGCGCGACGCCAAGATCACCGAGATCTATGAGGGTACTTCCGAAGTTCAGCGCATGGTTATCTCTGCGCACATGGGCGTTAAGTAATTGAGGAGGTAAAGGTTAAAATGAAAATTTTTGTTTGTGTCAAGCAGGTTCCGGATACCTCCGGTAAGGTTGCTGTCGATGAAAATGGTATCCTGATCCGTTCTTCCATGCCCACCATCATCAACCCTGATGATATGAACGCAATGGAAGCGGCGCTGCAGCTGAAGGATGAAACCGGCTGCAAGGTGGTTGCTGTTACCATGGGTCCCCCTCCTGCAGAGGGCATGCTGCGTGAGCTGATCGCCATGGGCGCTGACGAGGGTATCCTGATCTCTGCCCGTGAGTTCGGCGGCAGCGACACTTTCGCTACGTCTCAGATCATTGCCGCAGCCATCAACCATGTGGGCCTGGAAAAGGACGACATGATCATCTGCGGCCGTCAGGCCATCGACGGCGACACCGCTCAGGTTGGTCCTCAGATCGCTGAAAAGCTGGACCTGCCCCAGGTTACATATGCAGCGGAAATCAAGAAAGAGGGCAACGAAGTCACCGTCAAGCGCATGCTGGAAGATGGCTATATGACCATTAAGATGCAGACACCCTGCCTGGTGACCTGCATCAAGGAGCTGAATGCTCCTCGCTACATGTCCGTGCCCGGCATCTTCGAGTGCTACAGCAAGCCCCTGACCATTCTGGACTTTGAAGCACTGAAGGACGAGCCTCTGATCGAGCTGGACACCATTGGTCTGAAGGGTTCTCCCACGAACATCTTCAAGTCCTTTACTCCTCCCCAGAAGGGTGTCGGTGTCATGCTGGAGGGTGCCGACAAGGCAACCGCAGCAGATCTTGCTGACAGACTGCTGAAGAAGCATGTCATCTGATTGAAAGGAGAAATAAATTATGGCTTTTAATAGTGCAGCTATCGAAGAATTCAAGGATATCTGGGTATTCTGCGAGCAGCGTGATGGTAAACTGATGAACACCGACTTCGAACTGATCTCTGAGGGCCGCAAGCTGGCGGACGAGCGCGGTTCCAAGCTGGTCGGCATCCTGCTGGGCGACAACGTTCAGGGCATTGCCAAGGAACTGGGCGGCTACGGTGCAGATAAGGTGATCGTTTGCGAAGATCCTGCTCTGAAGGTCTATACGACCGACGCTTACACCAAGGTCATCTGCGATGTGGCGATGGAGAAGAAGCCTGAAGTCATTCTGATTGGCGCTTCCAACATCGGCCGCGATCTGGGTCCCCGTTGCGCAGCCCGTATGCACACCGGCCTGACCGCAGACTGCACCCACCTCGATATTGACATGGATGGTTATCTGAACTATCTGAAGGAAGGCTCCACCATCGATGTAGACAGCGTGAAGTGGAACATGGAAGATATCAACCTGAAGATGACCCGTCCTGCATTCGGCGGCCATCTGATGGCAACCATTATCTGCCCCCGTTTCCGTCCCTGCATGTCCACGGTGCGCCCTGGTGTTATGAAGAAGGCTCCTTTCGATCAGGCTAAGGCTGACGCTTGCGAGATCGAAGTCATCAAGCCCACCGTGTCTGAGGCCGACATTCAGGCAAAGGTAGTGGAAGTGGTCAAGGAAGCTAAGGAACTGGTGGACCTGATCGGCGCCGATGTAATCGTTTCCGTGGGCCGCGGCATCAACAAGGATCCCGAGAAGGGTATCGAGTTGGCCAAGCAGTTGGCAGACGCTTTCGGCGGCGGCGTTGTGGGTTCCTCCCGTGCGCTGGTTGACGCTGGCCTGATCACCGCTGATCACCAGGTCGGCCAGACCGGTAAGACTGTGCATCCCAAGGTGTATGTGGCTCTGGGTATCTCTGGCGCCATTCAGCACAAGGCTGGTATGCAGGATTCCGAGCTGATCATTGCGGTCAATAAGAACGAGACGGCTCCCATCTTTGACGTTGCCGATTACGGCATCTGCGGCGACCTGTTTAAGGTTGTTCCCATGATGATCGAAGCGATCAACGCTGCAAAGGCATCCAAATAATTCTGTCCGGGTTTTTGCCCGGAGCAAACGAGTCCGCTTTGCCATGGCAAAGCGGACTCGTATTTTATCAGACGTTTGTTATCGATGCAATGCAAAACGGATATACCAAATGGGCTGGGGCGAAGTGCTGTACCGCATGCGGCGAATGCTCATTGCGCCGATTTCCTGCGCTCACGCGGCTTGGCTGGTTTGCCCTGGGCTGCAGAAGGAACGGGAGCATGGGAAGAGACGCTATCGGATGCGGGATGCAGCGCCGTGCGGAGGACATAGTCTGCAGCTCCAAACAGGGCGCGTTTGGTGTCAAAACATGCAATATAAACCTGATTGCCCATGGCAACGGAGAGGGCGTCGGGCATACGGCCGACCATGTGCATATGCGTGCCGTACAGCGTCATGATCTCATCATGGCTATGCAGGTACTGTCTGTGATCCCGGCGGCCGAAGTAGGCGCAGTAGGCGTGGGGGCCTGTATAGCTGTGACGCAGTTCGCCGAAGGCCACCATGTCGGCATAGATCTGATACAGGCTGGTGGAGTAGGCGTAATCGATCATGTCAGGGGTAAAACCGCCGGCAGGACGCATGTTGATCTCCAGCGCCACAAGATCCCCTTTGCGGCCCATACCTTCTTTTGCCTGGCTCAGGCGGAAAAACTCCAGATGGAAACAACGTTTTTTAGCGCCCAGGGCGGCAAGTACACTGCGGCCTGCAGCTGCGACATCTGCGGGAACGGACTTGCTGACGTAATAAAAACAGTCGTTTCCTTCGTTGACCATTTCCATGATAGAACCAGGCGAAACGTGGCTGGCGGCCAGGAGCACTTCGCCCTGGCTGCCGCACACGCCGTCAAACGTCGTTACCTCGCCGGGGACAAATTCCTCCATAATGTATTCAGTATCCAATGGTTTGGCAAAAAAGGCGCTGAGATCGGCGTTGTTGTTCAGTTTCCAAGTGCCGCAGGCCCCCACGCCACTGTTGGGCTTCACGATGATAGGATAGCCGACTTCCTGCACGAAAGCGGAGGCAGCCTCAGCAGTGGTGGCCAGTTGCCAGCGGGCGGCAGGGATCCCTGCTTTGGCATAGATTTCCTTCATGCGGGATTTGCATTTGTATACGGCCATGTCTGCCGATTTCAAACCTGTAGTAATATTGAAATCCGTGCGTAGCCGAGCATCCTGTTCCAGCCAGTATTCGTTGTTGGATTCCAGATAATCAATTTTTCCATATTTGAAAGTGAAATAAGCGACGGCACGCAACATCTGATCGTAGTTCTCCATATCGTTCACGCGGTAATATTCCTGCAGTGCGCCGCGTAGGGAGTCGGACAGAGTTTCATAGGGAGCATCGCCGATGCCCAGGACTGTCACACCGTTTTCCCGCAGTGCTATGCAGAAGTTCTGCATTACGGCCGGGAAATGGGGGGAAATATATACAAAATTCACACCAACACGTCCTTTCTTGTCTCTTACCTGTATTTTAGCGCATTTTTCGGGGGATGAAAAGGGAGGAGCAGCAAAATTTTGCGCATCGTTCATAGGGGTGTGGTATAATAACAAAAGAAAAAACGGCAGCGGTGTGGGAGGCGCTCTATGAACATTGCATATTATAAAGAATACAGCAGACAGCTTGGCAGAAATATGGAGTTTAAGCGCTATGGTTGGGGCGGGAAAATTTGTGTAGTGTTTCCCTGTTTGAACGGTCGTTTTTATGATTATGAGGATTTTCGTATGCCGGAGGCAATCGCCCCATTTCTTGACAGCAGAAAACTGCAGCTGTTTTGTGTGGATGGCATCGATGCAGAAACCTGGACTGCCCAGGGCGATCCGCGCCAGCGGATGGAACGGCATGAAGCGTGGTACCGCTATATTACCGAAGAACTGATGCCCCGCATGTATCAAATCACCGGAAGCCGGGAGAAACTGATGTGCACCGGCTGCTCCATGGGGGCGTTTCATGCGGCAAATTTCTTCTTCCGGCGTCCGGATCTGTTTGATACTGTGGTTGCGCTCAGCGGCGTGTATGGAACGGAGGAATTTCTTGGAGATTACTGCGACGAACTGGTGTACCTCAATTCCCCTCTGAAAAGTCTGCCCCATTTGAGCGACGATCATCCCTATCTGGAACTGTATCGCCAAAGCCGCATGGTGTTTTGCGTGGGACAGGGAGCCTGGGAAGACGCGTTGCTGGAAAGCACCCGCCAATTGGACGAGGTGCTTCGCTGCAAAGGGATCCCCGCCTGGGTGGACTACTGGGGAACCGATGTGGCACATGACTGGCCGTGGTGGCACCGGCAGATGAATTATTTCCTGGGACATTTATTTCCCTGAGGTGCAGAAAAGATGAAGGATCATATAACAATACAAGCGCAGAAAACCGAAGCAGAGCTGGAAGCATTGATCGAGGCGCTTTGCACCATTCCAGCCCCGTTGGGCCAGGAGTGGGCCAGAGCGGAATTTGTGCAGGACTGGCTGAACGGCAACGGACTGACTGGCAGCTGGATCGATCGCAGTGGGAATGTCATTTTTCCCTACTCCTGCAATTCTGAAAAGTATATAGCCTTTACAGCGCATATGGACACGGTTTTTCCGGAAACCGAGCCGTTTCCCTTTGTCCGGGAGGGGACAATTGCCAAATGCCCCGGCATCGGGGATGATACGGCCAATATGGCTGCGCTGATGCTGGCCGCGCGTTGGGTCGTACAGCAGAGGCTGTGCTTTCCGTATTCGCTCCTGTTCGTATGGGATACCGGTGAGGAAGGGCTGGGAAACCTGAACGGAGTGCGGGGCCTGATGGAGGATTATGCGGATCGCATAGCAGCCCTGGTGGCGTTGGACGGCGTTTATCCCGGGCTGATCGACGGAGCGGTAGGCTCGGTGCGCTGGCGCATCCGCGCAAAAACCAGCGGCGGCCATTCTTTCCGAAACTTTGGCAGCCCCAATGCCATTGAGCGCATGGCGGCGCTGATCGGGGCGCTGTATGCCCAGCCTCTGCCGGATGCAGAGGGCGCCCGCACTACGTTTAATGTGGGCAGCATTGCCGGCGGCACTTCGGTGAATACCATTGCCCAGGCCTGTGAAATCTTATATGAAGTGCGCTCGGACAGCGCTGCGGCGCTGAATGCCATGGAATGCGCGCTGAACGCCCTGGTGCGCGATGCGCAGCAGCGGGGCGGCGTGGATTTCTCCTGCGAAGAGATCGGCCTCCGGCCGGCCTCCGGCGCGCGGGCGGAGGGACAGGACGCGCTGGAATCCCATTGGAAGCGTGCGGTGCAGGCGGTACTGCCGGGGCAGGAGGTGCGCTGCACTTCTGGCTCCACCGACTGCAATATCCCCCTTTCCATGGCCATTCCCGCCATGTGTGTGGGAGCCTATCGCGGCGGCGCGGCTCATACTCGTGAGGAATGGATCGACTGTGCCAGCTTATCTACTGGTTATGCGCTGCTGCTTCACTTGTTCCATTCGTTTGCGCAGGAGGATCAGCAGTTCTTGTAATTGTATGCCAACAAGAATTCATGGCGGCAATGGGAAGCGGGGACTTGGTAAAGTCTCCGCGTTCTGGTATACTATAGAGCAGCAACAGACAGGCAAAGGGGGCAGGCAGATGCAGACGATCCCGGTGATTGCGGTAGCGGCCTGGTCGGGTACGGGCAAGACCACGCTGCTGGAACGGCTGATCCCTGTGTTAAAGGAACGCGGGCTGCGTGTATGTGTCATGAAGCACGATGCTCATGAGTTTGAAGTGGATCGGGTAGGAAAGGACAGCTGGCGCATGACGCGCGCCGGAGCGGACGTCACAATCCTGACCAATGGCGCCCATGCGGCTATTCTGGAAAACCGGCCCGTGACAGCGGAAGCGTTGCTGGAGCAGGTACATGACGTGGATTTGGTTTTGACAGAAGGCTATAAACATGGCCTCTGGAAAAAGATTGCTCTGTACCGTGCGGCGGTGGGCAAGCCTTTTCCCTGCGCTTTGGAGGAGTGTATAGCTGTGGTGACGGATACGCCGATTGCAGATTGCCCGGTGCCCTGCCTGGGCTTTGAAGAGATTGAAGCCCTGGCGGATCGGATCGAAGAGGAGATCGGAAGATGAAATTGGTAAGAACGGAAGAAGCCGTGGGCCATGTGCTCTGCCACGATATGACGCAGATCATCCCGGGCGTAACGAAAGACGCCCGGTTCCGCAAGGGGCATGTGGTGACCGAAGCGGATATTCCTGTGCTGCTGAGCATGGGAAAAGAGCACCTCTATGTGTGGGAAAAACAACCGGGGATGCTGCACGAGGACGAGGCGGCGGAAATTTTGTTTGCCCTTTGCCACGGGGAAAATACCTGCCGGAAGGCGCCGCCGAAAGAAGGAAAGGTTGAATTGATTGCTGCTTGCGACGGTTTGTTCCGGATCGAGCGGGAAGGCCTGCGGGCGGTGAATACGCTGGGCGATATGATGATCGCTGCCCGCGCTGGGGATTTTGCCGTCAAAAAAGGAGATAGCTTGGGGGCCACCCGTGTGATCCCGCTTGTCATTGAAGCGGAGAAAATGGATGCGGCTTGCGCTGCGGCGGGGGACAGGCCCCTCTTTTCCGTGCTGCCCTTTCAAAAGAGAACCGTGGGGATCATCACGACGGGAAATGAAGTGTTCAGCGGCCGGGTGCAGGATGCGTTCGGACCGGCCATTCGCCAAAAGCTGGCCGAATATGACGCTGAGGTGTTGGGGCAGACCATTTTGGGGGATGACCCGGATGCCATTGCCGCGCAGATCGCCGCATACATCGATCAGGGGGCAGACATGGTGCTCTGCACCGGCGGTATGAGCGTAGACCCTGACGATACCACGCCCACGGCGATCCAGCGCAGCGGTGCGCAGATTGTGTCCTACGGCGCACCGGTGCTTCCGGGGGCCATGTTCCTGCTGGCCTATCGGGATGGGGTGCCGGTCATGGGGCTTCCCGGCTGTGTCATGTATGCCAAGCGGACGGTGTTCGACTTGGTGCTGCCGCGCATTATGGCGGGCGAACGGCTGAGCCGGGAAGATCTGGTGCGTTACGGGGAGGGCGGACTGTGCCTGAATTGCCCGGTGTGTACCTTCCCCAACTGTGGATTTGGAAAGTGAGGATAGAATGGGAACCAATCAGCTGAATCATTTTGACGAGCAGGGCAACGCTGTGATGGTAGATGTGACGGACAAAGCGGAAACGGAGCGCTGCGCCGTGGCGCGGGGCAGCATTTATGTGACGCGGGAGATTTTTGACGCCATTGCTGGCGGAACGGTGCGCAAGGGCGACGTACTGGGCACTGCCCGGCTGGCAGGCATTCTGGCAGCCAAGCAGACGCCGCACCTGATCCCGCTGTGCCATCCGCTGCTGCTGAGCAAAGCGAGCGTGGATTTTGAGCTGCATGAGGATACGCTCTGTGTGGATGCGGTCTGCACGGTAAAGCTTCGGGGGCAGACCGGTGTGGAAATGGAAGCGCTGACCGGCGTCAGTGTGGCGCTCCTGACGATTTACGATATGTGCAAGGCCCTGAGCAAGACCATGGAAATCGGCGGCATTCATCTGGAGCGGAAATCCGGCGGCAAGAGTGGAAATTATACTCGGGAGGAGGAGAACGTATGAACTACCGTGTGGCAGTGCTGACGCTGAGCGATAAGGGCGCCCGCGGCGTGCGAAAGGACCGGAGCGGCCCCGCCGTTGCAGAACTGGTGTGCGCAGCGGGATTTGAAGTCGTTTATCAGAAACTGCTCAGCGACGATCTGGAAGCGATGCAGGCAGAGTTGGCGCGGCTATGCGATGAGCATGTGTGCGACCTGCTGCTGACGACTGGAGGAACCGGCTTTTCCAGCCGGGATGTAACGCCGGAAGCTACGCTGGCGGTGGCCGAGCGCCAGGCAAACGGCATTGCCGAGGCCATGCGCTGGCACTCATTGACGATCACGCCCCGCGCCATGCTCAGCCGCGGTGTCAGTGTGCTGCGTAAGCAGACGCTGATTGTCAATTTGCCTGGTTCCGAAAAAGCGGTGCGGGAGCATCTTTCTTATCTCCTGCCGGTGCTGCCCCATGCCCTGGGCATCCTGACGGGGCGGGAAAACGAATGCGGCGGTGATGGGGCGCAGTGTGCCCCTGCGATAGAGGAGGCGGAGTAAATGGCGTCCTATCCGATTTTGCTGTCTCTGGAAGAGGGGCGGGAACGGATCCTGCAGCGCACGGCGCCGCTGGGGCGTGAATCTGTTTCGCTGGAAGAAGCCGACGGCCGCGTGCTGGCGGAGGACGTGATCTCCACGGAAGACCTTCCGCCCTTTCCCCGCTCGCCCTACGATGGTTATGCTTTGCGTGCGGAGGATACACGGGAAGCCTCTGAGAAGCAGGGGGTGACACTGCGTATTGTGGAAGAAATCCCTGCGGGCCACGCCCCGCAAAAAGCGCTGACAGCTGGATGCGCAGCCAAGATTCTTACCGGTGCGCCCATTCCATTCGGTGCAGATGCGGTGGTGAAATTTGAGGACACGACGTTTGATGCGCAGACGGTGACGGTTTACACGCCCTGTCGCAGCGGTGAAAACATTGTACCGGCTGGGGAAGATCTCCGACGGGGCGAAACCGTGTTGCGCCGGGGGACGCTGCTCCGCGGCGCGGCGCTGGGGCTGCTGGCGGGGCTGGGCCGCAGCGAGTGCCTGGTGTACCACCGTCCTTTGGTGGAGCTGATCTCCACAGGGGATGAACTGGTGGGAGTGGAACAGACTCCGGGGCCAGGGCAGATCCGCAACAGCAGCGTCTATGCCCTTGCTTCCTATGCCAGGCGCTGCGGCGCGCTGACGCGCTGTGCCGGAATTGTACCGGATCAGACGGAGTGCATCGCGGCGGCTGTTGCACGCGCGGCGGGTCGGGCTGATCTGGTACTGACCACCGGCGGTGTGTCTGTGGGGGATTACGACCGGCTCCGTGCGGCGCTGGAACATCTGGGGGCGGAAATCCTCTTTTGGAAACTGCGCATCAAGCCCGGCGCCGCCTTTTTAGCGGCGGTTTATCAGGGGACACTCCTTTTGGGCCTGTCCGGTAACCCGTCGGCGGCTGCCGTGGCCTTTTTCCTGCTGGGTATCCCAGCGCTGAGGCGGATAGGGGGCTGGGAAAAGGCGGAACTGGAAAAAATCCGCGTGCGCATGGGCGGTGCTTTTGCGAAAAAAAGCCCCAATCGCCGTTTTCTGCCGGGGCGGTTGGAGATGTGCGGCGGAGCAGCCTATCTGGCGGTGGCCGAACGCCAGGGAAACGGCATGCTGCATCCATTGTTGGAATGCGATCTGCTGGGCGAACTGCCAGCCGGCAGCGCACCCATGGAAAAGGGAAGTGAAATTGACGCGTACCGGCTGTTCATTTGATATGTAGAGCGCTCCTGCAAAGGAACCCAAACCCTTTGCAGGGGCGTTTTTGCGCAGACGGGCGCCCTTGCTCAATGACAGTGGACATGGTACAATAAAAGAAACGAAAGGGGGAACCGCCATGGGCACCTATCTTTTGGCGCTGGATCAGGGAACCACCAGCTCCCGCGCCATTTTGTTTGACTGCCGGCAGAATATTGTTGCCGTGGCGCAGAAGGAATTTGCGCAGCAGTATCCCCGGCAGGGCTGGGTAGAGCACGACGCTATGGAGATCTGGTCCTCGGAGTATGCCGTGATGATGGAAGTGCTGGCAAAAGCAGATGTTCCAGCCCGGGATATCGCAGCCATCGGCATCACCAATCAGCGGGAAACCACGGTGCTGTGGGACCGGGAAACCGGCCGGCCTATTTACAACGCCATCGTTTGGCAGTGCCGGCGCACCTCCGGCCTTGTGGACGATCTGCTCGCTCAGGGGTATGGGGATCATATTCGAAAAACTACAGGGTTGGTGCCAGACGCTTATTTTTCCGCCACCAAGATCAAATGGATCCTCGATCATGTAGAGGGTGCCCGGGCACGGGCAGAAGAGGGGAAAATCCTTTTCGGTACGGTGGACACCTGGCTTCTCTGGAAACTGACCGGCGGAGCGGTGCACGCCACAGATGTAACCAATGCCTCCCGTACCATGCTCTACGATATCCGCAAGCTGGTCTGGGATGAAACGCTCCTGCGGGCGTTGGATATCCCACGTGCCATGCTGCCACGGGTCTGTTCCTCCAGCGAGGTGTACGGTTATGCCGCGCTGCAGGGCGTGCAGGTTCCAGTTTCCGGAATTGCCGGCGATCAGCAGGCGGCGTTGTTCGGCCAGACTTGCTTTGCTCCGGGGGAAGCCAAGAACACATACGGCACCGGCTGCTTTTTGCTGATGAACACCGGCCATGTGCCCTGCGAAAGCAAAAATGGGCTGATTACCACCATTGCAGTGGGGCTTGGAGACGAGGTGCAGTATGCTTTGGAAGGCTCGGTATTTGTGGGCGGCGCGGTGATCCAGTGGTTGCGGGATGAGATGCGCTTTTTCACCGAAAGCCAGGATGCTGAGTATTACGCCCAGAAGGTGCCCGACACTGGAGGCGTGTATCTGGTCCCGGCTTTCACTGGCCTGGGCGCGCCGTATTGGGATATGTATGCCCGGGGCTGCATCGTGGGCCTGACCAGGGGTACCAAGAGGGAGCACATCATCCGTGCGGCCCAGGAGTCCATTGCCTACCAGGTGGCCGATTTGGCTGAGTCCATGGAAAAGGATACGGGCCTGCCCCTTTCCCATTTGAAAGCGGACGGCGGTGCCAGCCGGGATCGGTTTCTGATGCAGTTCCAGGCCGATATCCTGAACCGTCCGGTGCGCCGTCCGGTGATCCGGGAGACTACCGCTCTGGGGGCAGCCTTTCTTGCCGGACTTGCCGTCGGCGTATGGAGCGATCGGGAAGCGATCAAAGCGCTCTGGGTTTGCGATCAGGAGTTTACGCCGCAGATGACGGATGCACAGCGGCAGGCGCTGCTGCGCGACTGGCACCGCGCTGTGGGCCGCAGCCGCGGCTGGGCGGAAGAATAAAAAATTCAGAACGGTTTGTATTCAATGCAGCAGGCGCGTGTGCTTTCTTTGCACACGCGCCTGCTGTGTTGGAAAAGGGGTGAGCGAACGGCATTGGAAAAAGAGAAAACATGTCACTCATTTTCAGAAAAATGACGTGTGCATCCTTCCGTGGAAAGAAGCACACGTCATTGTGCGGAGTGATCTGCAGTGCAGACCGGGTATATTCAAAAAGAAACGAGAGAATAAAATAATCAAATATTGAACAGCATTTCGCCGTAGGTGGGATAGGGCCAATATTCCGATGCGGTCATGGTTTCCATTTCATCGGTGATGGCGCGCATCTCCTGCATCAGGGCAAACACCTTGTCGTGATAATACAGCGCGGCTTTCTGTGTGTCTTCCGGTACCTTGATGAGGGCTTTTTCCAAATCAGCGCATTTGCCGTACAGTCCGTCGCTCAGGGAGGAGAGCTTTTTCAGAAGTTCTGTATCTGCTATGCAGGGAATATCCTTGCTGACCGCCCGCTTGCCCAGGATCGATGAGCTGAGGGCGTCTGTGTATGCAGAAACTGCGGGCAGGATATCGCGCTTGACCATGTCCACGGCGGTCTGCGCCTCAATGTTGATGATCTTGCTGTAGCTTTCCAGATGAATCTCATAGCGGGCTTTCATCTCGGTCTCGGTGTAGATGTTATGCTTGGTGAAAAGCTTGATGTTCTTTTTGGAGATATAAGCGCGCATGGCTTCCGGGGTATTTTTCAGGTTGGCCAGCCCCCGGGCTTCCGCCTCGCCGATCCAGGAATCGTCATAGCCGTTGCCGTTGAAAATAATGCGTTTGTGTTCCTTCAGCGTTTGCTGCAGCAGTGCCTGCAGGTCTTTGTTGAAATTTTTGGATTTTTCCAGCTTGTCGGCAAACTGGCATAACTCTTCAGCCACAATGGTGTTGAGCGCGATATTGGGGCCGGAGATGGACTGCTCAGAACCGAGCATGCGGAACTCAAACTTGTTGCCGGTGAAGGCGAAGGGAGAGGTGCGGTTACGGTCAGTGGTGTCCTGCGGGATATGGGGCAGCGCGTCCACGCCCACTTCCAGGGAGCTTTCCTGCTGGCCCTTGTATACGGTGCCTTTTTCAATGGATTCGAGCACTGCGTTCAGCTCTGAGCCGAGGAATACGGACACCACGGCGGGCGGCGCCTCATTTGCGCCCAAGCGATGGTCGTTGCCGGCCGAAGCCACCGTACAGCGCAGCATCTCCTGATAGTCATCCACGCCCTTAATGATGGCCACCAGGAACAGCAGGAATTGGGCGTTGTCACGGGGCGTTTTTCCGGGATCCAGAAGATTTTTGCCAGTGTCGGTGGAAATCGCCCAGTTGTCGTGCTTGCCGGAGCCGTTAACGCCGGCGAAAGGTTTTTCGTGCAGCAGACACACCAGACCGTGCTTTGCAGCCACGTTTTTCATGATCTCCATGGTCAGCTGATTGTGATCGGCGGCGGTGTTGGCATCGCCGAAAATGGGGGCCAGTTCGTGCTGGGCGGGGGCGACTTCGTTGTGTTTGGTCTTGGCCAGAATACCCAGTTTCCACAACTCTTCGTCCAGATCTTTCATGTAATTGGAAACACGGGGCTTCAGGGCGCCAAAATAGTGGTCGTCCATTTCCTGCCCCTTCGGGGGCTTTGCGCCGAACAGGGTGCGGCCGGTCATGATCAGATCTTCGCGCTGATCATACATTTTTTTGTCGATCAGGAAATATTCCTGCTCCGGGCCGACAGTGGCGATCACTTTTTTTGTGGTGGTATCGCCAAACAGGCGGAGTACGCGCAGTGCCTGTTTGCTCAACTCATCCATGGAGCGTAGCAGCGGAGTCTTTTTATCCAGTGCTTCGCCGCCGTAGGAGAAGAATACTGTGGGGATATACAGGCTTCCGTCTTTGACAAAAGCATATGTGGTGGGGTCCCAAGCTGTGTAGCCGCGGGCTTCAAAGGTTGCGCGCAGGCCGCCGGAGGGGAAGGAGGAAGCGTCCGGCTCGCCGCGCACCAACTCCTTGCCGGAAAATTCCATAATGGCACCGCCGCCGTCGGTAGGGGAGATAAAACTGTCGTGCTTTTCGGCGGTCACTCCGGTCATGGGCTGGAACCAGTGGGTGTAGTGTGTGGCGCCTTTTTCCAGTGCCCAGTCCTTCATGGCATTGGCCACGACGGTAGCCACAGACATATCCAAAGGAATCCCTTCATCCTTGCATTTTTTCAGTGCTTTGTAGGTGTCCTTGGGCAGCCGCTCCTTCATAACCTTTTCATTGAATACCATGCTGCCGAACATGGCGGGGACGTGGCTGGATGCTTCTGACATCAAAAATTCCTCCTTTAACGAATTGAGAAACTTCTTGTTTCAAACAAAAAAGAAAAAGCGCTGTGGGAAGAAACTATTCCCACAGCGCCATTGCTGATAGATGTAGTATAACATTGTGCCAAAAAAAGTCAATAGGTTTTGTGCAGTTTTTGAAAAGATTTTATCGATTGCTGTCCTTCTGCGTGCTCCGGTGGCGCAGTAGATCCTGTGCCCAGCGGGTAAAAGCTTCCAGATCCGGATTGCACAGCATAGGCAGAGCCTGAGCCAGTACTTCGGGCGGAAAATCCCACCAGCGCAGTTCCAGAAGCAGCGCGGTCACTGCTTCGTCAAACCGCTGCCGGCGTACGGCGGCGGGGTTGCCTCCGGCGATAGTATATGGGGGAATGTCCCGGGTGAGCACAGAGCGGGCGGCAATGATTGCTCCGTCGCCGATATGCACGCCGGGCAGGATCAGGCACTCCCGGCCGATCCAAACGTCGTTTCCGATCACAATATCGCCTTTTCGGGGCAGCTGAGATAAATGCGGCGGCGTATTCTCCTCCCATGTTCCGCCAAACACGCTGAAGGGATATGTGGTCACGCTGCTGAGACGGTGGTTGGCAGGCCCCATGATAAATTTCGTTCCCTCAGCGATAGCGCAGAATTTTCCGATGATCAGGCGGTCTCCGAATTCCGGATAGTTGAACAGCACGTTGTTCTGCTCGAAAGCGGCGCTGTTTTGCCTGTCGTCATAGTAGGTGTAATCCCCAATGGAAATATTGGGGGCTTTGACTACATTTTTGATAAAACAGGATGTTTTGTATTCATTGGGGAATACCACATCCGGACTGGGCAGATTCATATAACGATACATCCTTTCTGTTTTAGACGGCTTCCATCACATCCTTTCCCCAAGCGTTACAGTGGCAACAGCTCGTATTTTTCGGATTTCACGCATCAAAACCACCTCGCGATCTATGTTTTCCCCTGCATTTAAAATAGAAAGGAAGGCATTTCTTTTCAAGCAAACTGGGGGCTGCTCAGAACGGCGCATTTTATATGCGCCGTTCATTTCCAAAATCGTTTGTTCATGTTTGGCAGCATAATAAACCTGGAAACAGATGGTCTGTTTTTTCTGCCAAAGTTACGCGCAATCAAACCAAAATGGACAGTATTCATCATGCTATCTGATCTTGCTGTTCTTAAAACACGCTTGAATGGACTTAATGGATACAAATGAAGGTTTCCGCCGGCAATCACTCCAACGCGTATCGAAGTATCTCCGCGGCCTCTTTCTGCCTGTTTTTTGTTCATCCAGACGGTTTGCTTCACTGGATTGGCGGTAGCGCAAACCAGAATCAGGCGCAGAAAATTTTCAAAGCTTTTTGCCAGCAGGTATACAGTTTGCGCTGCACAACTTTCCAGGTTACCGAAGAACACCGTTTTCAAATCCGATCCGCTCTGCACGGACAAGATAACAGGAATGGAGTTGTTATTTTACCGGATTCCAAGCATAAAAGTCTTTTCTCTATGGATAATGCCGTGTATTTTGCATAAACCGTTCCTGTCAAAACACCCCTGTAATATTTGATGTTTCATTTGTTTTTTATTTTACCACAATTTCGGGAGCGTGGAAATAGAGCATTTTCCGGACGAACTATATTCTGCGCTTTTATGTAAATAAATGTGTTTTCTCCGGCGTGGGAGCATGGGCGGATGTGCGAGTTTTCGATTGGAACCCTGCAAAAATAGGTTGATACAGAAAGGAGATTTGTATGATTACCGTATTTTTGGAGCCAAAGGATTGGGTTCCGGCAAAACGTTCACTGTATGCGGACAAGGGGGGGGAAGAGGCATTGCTGGCAGCAACGATACCTTGACGGAGGAGTCCTTTTCTTTTCCGTTCGGAAAGAAAGGCAAAGAGACAGGGTTAGAAAGGACACGCTCAGAGTATGAAACGGGAAGGCGCAGTCGGCTGCGCCATTTCCGGCGTCATTGGCAAAAGCAGAGAACCATTCAGCGGACGGACGATCATCCAATCCTTTGCGCTGATGCACAACTGGGGCGACGGCCTCGGCGTTGGATCCCGGCAAAAGCAGCGGCAAAAGCAGCGCATCGTGCGCCGGGAAATGCGCTGGGCTGCCATATGAACGGTACAGAAATCGACATGCACAATGCACAGGACACCGTTGGAGACGCTATGAACAACGGCGTGATCTGTGTGTACGGTAGTGCCGGAAATGCTTGCAGCTATGCTATGCACGGCGGAGAGATGTATCTCCGCTGCGAAAATCTGTCCCAACCGTTGGTGCAGGTGAAGACCCACCGGGCTTTGAAAGAGGAACTTTCCGGGATCTGTGCGCAAAGTCTTTTTTATATGCATGCGCTGAATACAAATAATCCGTACAAATCTCTTTACACCTCCAATTGATTCAGGTATGATAAAATATAGAAGTATGCAAACCCATGCGGCCCAGGAAGCGATACTTCCTGGGCCGTATCCAATAAGCGAGGAGAGAACATGAACGATTCCTGCAAAGACATACTGAATTTTGTCAAGGAAAATGATGTTAAATTCATTCGTCTGGCGTTCTGCGACCATGTGGGGAGGCAGAAGAATATTTCCCTGCAGCCGGGCGAATTGGAGCGGGCGTTCCAAAGCGGCATTCCGTTTAACGCCTGGGAGCTGCCCGGCTTTCATCTGAGCGCCGGCACAAAGCTTTTGCTGCGGCCGGATGCGCGTACATTGTCCGTGCTGCCCTGGCGCCCGTCCTCGGGACGGGTGATCCGAATGTTCTGCGATTTGATGAATGCTGACGGAACGCCATACGGAGGCGATACCCGGGCCGTGCTCCAACGCACTGTACTGGATGCTGCCCAATTGGGGTATTCGATCCGCATCGGCTCGTCCTGCGAATTTTATCTTTTTAACACCGATGAAAACGGCTGCCCTATGCATGTCCCCCAGGACCGGGGCACGCTTTTCGATCTTGCACCTGCGGACCGGGGCGAAAATGTGCGCCGCGACATCTGCCTGGCGCTTTCTGAAATGGGCATCATTCCAGAAAGTTCCCACCACGCCGTGGGACCGGGGCAGAACGAGGTAGTGTTTCACAGCAGCGACGCGCTTTCGGCCGCAGACAATTTCATGACCTTCAAGTCCGTGGTCAAACAGGCTGCTTCGGTCAGCGGTCTGTATGCCTCTTTCATGCCAAAACCCTTGGAAACTGAGAAGAGCAGTGCTTTGGGGCTGATGTTTGAAGTATACAAGGACGGAAAAAACCTTTTTGAAGAAAAAATGCTTGAGCCGGAAGCCTGCAGTTTTGTGGCGGGTATCTTGGGCTGCTTGCCGGAGCTGACGGTGTTTTTAAGGCCCACCACGAATTCCTACAGTGCTGACAGCCGCCGTGAACTGGGCTGGTCGAACCTGAGCGGCCGGTTCAGTGTGTGCATTCCGGTCGTTGCCGGCATTAAAGGACGAATGGAGCTGACTGCAGCGGACCCGGCCATTCATCCGCACCTTGCCTATGCGCTTTTGATCCGTGCGGGACTGGAGGGGATCCGCAAAGAACTGGCGATGCCGCGGATGGAGACCGCCAGCGGAAAGCTGCCTGCCACGCTGCGTCAGGCAGTCACGGCGGCCAACCGGGGCAAATTGTGCAAGGCGTTTATCCCGCAGGATGTCCTTGGAAGCTATCTCAGCAATAAGCAGGACGCAGTCAACGATTATACAAAGGCGAAAAAGAAAATGGAATTTGACCGGGAGACCTATTTCGAGATCTTGTAAAGTGCGGAATAGAGAATCAGGAAGAAAGGCGTTGACAGGATGGAAACTGCTTTGATTGTATCCAGCACAGATGCCGGCATCAAAGCGCTCTTTGGATTGTTGAAGGATCTGCATCTCAGCGATGTGCAGTTTGCCATGAACAGCGGCGAGGCGCGCCGCCGCCTGGCTGGGCAGAGTTATGATCTGGCGGTGATCAACACACCGCTGCGCGACGAATTCGGCAATGATCTGGCCTGCCGCATAGCGGAAACCACGCTGGCAGGCGTGGTATTGCTGGTCAAGGCGGAGCATGCGGCGCAGATCGACGCGAAGGTGCAGCCATCCGGTGTATTTGTTCTGGAAAAGCCGGTCAGTCGCAGCATGTTTCAATATACGGTGCGGATGATGGATGCCATGGAACACCGTCTGCGGCTGCTCAAGCGGGAAAATAAACGCCTGCAGGGCAAGATTGAAGAGATCCGCCTGGTGGATCGCGCCAAACTGGTGTTGATGGAATGTCTGAAAATGAGCGAGGAAAGCGCGCATTACTATATTGAGCATCAGGCGATGAATATGCGCTGCACGAAAACGGAGATTGCACAAAGTGTCATCCGAACCTATAAAAACTGATGTGCTGGTGCACAGGCAAAGGAAAAAAAGGACCGGAACGATGGCGGCGTCCATCGTTCCGGCCTTCTTTTGTTGCTTTCACAGGAAAAGAGACACGAACAGCGGTGTTATATAGGCCTCCACAACAGAGGCCACGATCAGCAGGGGGATGACGATTAGCAAAAATACCTGCAGCAGGGCGCGGATCGTCGGAAAAAAAGGCGCAGTCCCCTCTTTGCCGAGGACGTGAGCAGTTGCATTGTGGCACAGATACAGGCCTGATGCAAAAGCAATGAACAGAGCGGGGAACTCAAAAATTCCGTGGGGGATCAGCGCTGCGGCATACAGCAGCAGAGACAGCCCCTTTATCTGGTACGACGCAGCCATAGCACCCAGCACAGCGGCGTTCAGCCCGATTGGAAGGGCGGGGATAAAAAGAAATGGAATGATTCCGTAGAGTACGCTGAAAGCGGCGGCGCGCAGGTTGTTTTCCAGAATGCGCAGGGCGGAAAAGCCGCCGGCCTCCGTTGCAATCGCTGCGCTGTCAACAATGTTCTGGATATAGGACAACAAAGAATCACGCACATTGGGAAGGAACAGGCACGTCCCGTAGAATACGAGCGCAATCACCGCAAAAGTGATGGCAGTGTTTTTCAGGTAAACGGCCAGTGGTCCGCGCAGGAATGCAAACGCCTGTCGATATTGTTCGTTCAGATAGCGCATGTTCAGCGGTTTTCCAATTTTTCAATGCCCACGCGAATCCGGCGCAGTGTTTCCTCTTTTCCGAGGATCTGGCAGATTTCCACTGCGCCGCCGGGTGTGACAGCTTTGCCGGCGGTGGCAATACGCACCGGCCACATCAGCTTGGCGTTTTTCATCTCGTGAGCGGCGGCATACTCCACCATGGAGTTGTACAACCCGTCGTGATCCCACGGCTCCAATTTTTCCAGCACGGGAAGATAGGCTTTGAGCAGCTCCAGGGAACTGTCCTCATCGGTTTTTGATTTTTTGTTAGCGTACAGAGCCGTGTCATATTCCGGCAGAGCCTCGAAAAAGTCCACTTTTTCCGGAATTTCGTTCAGGGTTTCCAGGCGGGCTTGCAGCAAAGGTGCGACCAGCGCTGTGTCGATGGCGGGGTTTTCAACGCTTTTGCGGATATAGGGCGCAGCGACGGCGTGGAACCGCTCCGGATCCATGGCGCGCAGATAAAGGGCGTTAAAATGCTCCAGCTTTGCCAAGTCAAAGATGGCGGGGGATTTGGAAATGCCGGAGATGTCGAAGGCTTGAATCAGCTCCTGCAGCGAAAAGACTTCCTGTTCAGCCAGCTCACCCCGGGGACTCCAGCCCAACAGCGCCACGTAGTTCAGCACGGCTTCGGTGAGATATCCCTGTGCGATCAGATCCTCATAAGACGGATCGCCGTGCCGTTTGGACATTTTATTCTGCGCGTCGCGCATCACAGGAGAACAGTGAACATAGGTAGGCACATCCCAGCCAAACGCTTCATACAGCAGGTTGTACTTGGGTGTGGAGGACAGATATTCGCTGCCGCGTACCACATGAGTGATGCCCATCAGATGGTCGTCCACCACATTGGCGAAATTGTAAGTGGGCAATCCGTCGGATTTGAGTAGCACCTGATCGTCCAGCGTATCGTTTTCCACAGTGATATCGCCGAAGATAGCGTCGTGGAAGGTGGTCTGGCCGGCGGGGATCTTCTGGCGGATCACATAGGGCTTGCCGGCAGCCAGCAGAGCGGCGGCCTCGTCGGCAGAAAGAGAGCGGCAGGGGTCGGCGGAATGCGCAAAAGCGCCGGCGGCCTCGTCTGCTTCTGCTTTTTCGCAGAAACAATAATAAGCCGCGCCTTTTTCTACCAGCAGCGCGGCATACTTGCCGTACAGGTCGCGGCGCTGGCTTTGAATATAAGGACCAACCGGTCCACCCACATCGGGGCCTTCATCGTGGGTGAGGCCGCATTCAGTCATGGTTTTGTAAATTACATCTACGGCGCCCTCTACCAGGCGGCCCTGGTCCGTGTCTTCAATACGAAGAATAAAATCGCCGCCGTTTTTGCGGGCGATCAACCAGGTATACAGCGCTGTGCGCAAATTGCCCACGTGCATGTAGCCGGTGGGAGAAGGGGCAAAACGAGTGCGCACCCGCCCTTTGGGAATGTGTGCTTCCATATCATCAAAAAATTGCAGATCAAGAGCCATAACGGAAACCCTCCAAAATGGAAATTTACTGATAGATATATAATTATGGCGTTTTTCAGGGGGATTGTCAAGGATTGTCTTTTCAAAGGTATAAGGCCGCTGCGTACAGAAACGAAAATGTCTGATGAAGATACCGGCGCGGGCAGGGCAGAAAGATTTTCGGAAAACGCCAAGTTGGATTGCACTTTTTTAATGATTATGCTAAAATAAAAAAATATGTATACTGCACTTTTATACATATAGAAGCTGAAAAACGAAGAGGCGAAGCTGATATGAGCATTCCCATTTCTAAGCATATGGAACATATGAACCCCTCACTCATCCGCGAGATATTCAAAGCGGCGCAAAAAGAGGGGATGATCTCTTTCACCGCGGGCAGTCCCTCTGCTGAGGAATTTCCCGCACAGGAGCTGGCAGCGCTGGCAAAGGACGTGTTTGCCACCCAGGCGGTTACGGTTTTGTCCTACGGTGTCACTGAGGGGTATCAGCCCCTGCGGCAGTGGATTGCGGACGATCTGCAGCGCAGCGGCATCCAGCGGGAAGGAGATGATACCATTGTGATCTCCGGCGGGCAGCAGGCGCTGGATTTCACGGCCAAGTGCCTGCTGAACGACGGCGATACCGTTTTGACGGAAGCTCCCACTTTTCTGAATGCCCTGAACACGTTCCGCACCTATGGCGCCCGCATAGTGGGTGTGCCTATGGATGGCGAGGGCATGGATATGGACGCGCTGGAGCAGGCTTTGCGGCTGGAGAAGAGCGTGAAGTTCATTTATACGATTCCAAATTTCCAGAATCCCATGGGGGTGACGCTGAGCGCAGCGCGCCGCAGACGGATGTATGATCTGGCGGAGCAGTACGATGTGATGATCCTGGAAGATGATCCCTACGGCAGGCTGCGCTATTCCGGTACGCCGGTGGACGCCATTAAAACGCTGGACCGAAGCGAGCGGGTAATCTACACCGGCTCTTTTTCCAAAATCATTGCGCCAGGTATCCGAGTGGCTTATCTGTGTGCGCCGAAAGAGCTGATGGCTAAAATGGTTGTGGCCAAGCAGTGTGTGGACGTGCATACCAATATGCTCTCTCAGGTGCTGGTGTACGAATACTTGACACGGTACGATTTGGATGCGCATATCCGGCAATGCTGCGACCATTATCGCGTGAAGCGCGATGCTATGCTTATGGCCATTGACCGGTATTTTCCTGCTGAAGTGGCTGTTACGCGCCCGGAGGGCGGCCTGTTCCTGTGGATCACATTGCCGGAAGGCTGCAGCGGCATGGAACTGCACCAGCGTACCACTGCCGCCGGCGTGGCGGCGGTGCCGGGCAAGCCGTTTTTTGCCGATAATATTGAAAACGATCGGGGACTGCGGATGAATTTTTCGGTGCCTTCGCTTCAGGAGATTGACGAAGGCGTCGCCCGCATGGGTGCGGTGCTGCGGGATTTTTTACAGAAATAACAACAAAAGAGATCCGGGAGCACAATGCTCCCGCTGTGGAGGTATATCACCATGGAAGAAGTACAGAAAAAACGAATTTTAAGCGGTATCCAGCCATCGGGCGATCTGACGCTGGGATCTTATCTCGGTGCAATTAAAAACTGGGCAGCGCTGGCGGAGGAATACGACTGCTACTATATGCTGGCGGACATGCACACCATTACGGTGCGCCAAACGCCTGCCGATTTGCGCCGCCGCACGCTGACGCAGCTGGCGGTCTATATCGCCTGCGGACTGGACCCGGAAAAAAATGTGCTGTTTATTCAGTCCCATGTACCGGCCCATGCACAGCTGGGGTGGGTGCTGGATTGCTACACCATGTTCGGCGAGCTGAGCCGCATGACCCAGTTCAAGGATAAGAGTGCCAGGAACGCTGACAATATCAATGCCGGACTCTTTACCTATCCTGCGCTGATGGCGGCGGATATCCTGCTGTATCAGGCGGATCTGGTTCCCGTGGGCGGGGATCAGAAGCAGCACGTGGAGATCTGCCGCGATATTGCCACCCGGTTCAACGGGATCTACGGCGATGTGTTCAAACTGCCCGAACCGTATATTCCCAAGGTGGGTGCACGAGTCATGAGTCTCACCAGTCCGGAAAACAAAATGAGTAAATCTGATAAAGACCAGAATGGCTGTGTGTATATGCTGGAGCGGCCCGAGGACATTTTGCGCAAATTCAAAAAGGCGGTCACAGATTCGGAAGCCTGCGTGCGTTTTGATCCGGAACAGAAGCCCGGCGTCTCGAATTTGATGCAGATCTATGCTGTATGCACCGGAAAAACGTTCGATGCCATCGAGGCGGAGTTTGCAGGCCGGGGATACGGCGAATTCAAGGGCGCTGTAGGAGAAGCCGTGGTGGAAACGCTGCGTCCCATCCGCGAGGAGACGGAGCGTATTCTTGCCGATAAAGCATATCTGGAGGGGATTTACCGCGCCGGGGCGGAGCGCGCGGCCTATGTGGCAGGCAAAACACTGCGCAAGGTCTACAAAAAAGTGGGCTTTGTCGAACGCTGAGCAGCCCGGGAGGATTTTGAAATATGCCAATTGAATTCAATATGATCGCTGTCATTCTGCTGCCTCTGGTAGTGGCGCTGGTGATCGGTTTCCTGTCCACGCCTATTGTTAAGTCCTTTGCCTATAAACTGGGCGCGATCGATGTGCCCAAGGACGAGCGGCGTATGCACAAGGTGCCCATTCCCCGTATGGGTGGCTTGGCTATTTTCCTGGGCTTTATCATTAGTGTGCTGCTGTTTGTAGAGGTCGATGACCAAATGAAGGGTATTCTGCTCGGCAGCGTGATTATAGTGGTTATGGGGATTATCGACGATATCACGCCCCTGCGGGCCAGTCTCAAGTTTGTAATACAGATTTTGGCGGCGCTGATCCCCGTTTATTACGGTGTGCAGATCACCTGCGTCAGCAATCCAAATCTGTTCAGTGACAATCCCTATTGGAATTTTGGGTGGCTGTCTATTCCCATTACTGTGATTTGGATTGTGGGGCTTACGAACGCCGTAAATCTGATTGACGGGCTGGATGGACTGGCTATCGGCGTCAGTTCCATCAGTGCGCTGACCATGCTGGCTATTGCCATTTTGGTGGCCGAGCCGCAGGTGGCGGTGATCATGGCGGCACTGGTGGGTGCGTGCATCGGGTTTATGCCCTATAACATGAATCCGGCCAAGATTTTCATGGGCGATACCGGCTCCACGTTCCTGGGGTATATTTTGGCTTGTATTACCATTCAGGGATTGTTCAAATTTTATGCGGTGATTTCTTTTGTGGTGCCGTTCCTGATTTTGGGCCTGCCGATTTTTGACACAATGTTTGCCATTATCCGCCGCATTTCTCATGGGCAGAACCCTATGGCGCCGGATCGCAGCCATGTGCATCATCGGCTGATCGATATGGGATTGAACCAAAAGCAGGCAGTCGCGGTTTTGTATGTTATTTCTGCGATTCTGGGCTTGAGCGCTGTGGTGTTGGCGACCAGCGGAGAGATCAAGGCCATTTTGTGCCTGATGGCGCTGATTATTGTGTGCCTGATTGCTGTGCGGGTTATCTTTCTGCCGCATATGAGCGATGAGGAGAAGAAACATTTCAAAGAGCACAGCCTGCGCCAGGAGCTTACAGAGATCGAAGAGGAAGTGCGCGAAGATGCGGCTTCCAGAAGAGAGCCGCCTTCCGGCGCGCAGCCGGCGGAAGACGAGGAAACACTTGCTGGTGAAGGGTCGGACACGGACGGCAGTGAGACCAGCGACAGAGCATAGTACCCATCGAAGGCAGCCACCGGAAGACCGGCGGCAGAAAAAGGAGGAGCACAACGTGGAAAAACTGCGTGTGATGAGCGTATTTGGTACCCGGCCTGAGGCTATCAAAATGGCCCCGCTGGTGCTGGAGCTGAAAAAGTACGAAGAGATCGAACCCATTTGCTGCGTCACAGCGCAGCACCGGCAGATGCTTGATTCGGTTATGGAGGTATTCGGGCTGCAGGCAGACTGCGACCTGAATATCATGGCGCCCCGGCAGACGCTTTCTTCCATCACCTGCAAATGCTTAACCGGCATGGATGATGTGATCGAAGAAAAAAAGCCGGATCTGATTCTGGTGCACGGTGATACCTCGACTACTTTTGCCGGAGCGCTGTCTGCGTTTTATCATCAAATCCCGGTAGGCCATGTGGAAGCTGGGCTGCGGACGTATGACCGCTATTCTCCGTTCCCCGAGGAAATGAACCGCAAGATGGTGGGAGCGATTGCCGAACTGCATTTCTGCCCTACGGAAAATAACCGAAAAAATTTGGCCCGGGAAAACATTACCGAGGGTGTGTTTGTTACGGGCAACACAGTGATTGATGCGCTGAAAACCACTGTGCGTGAAGATTATCACTTTGCGACCGAAGTACTCAACACGCTGCCTTATAAAAGCAAAAAAGTGATCCTGGTTACCTGCCATCGCCGGGAAAATTACGGAGAGCCGATGAAAAATATCATGCTGGCGCTGCGTCAGATTGCGGAGACCCATGAGGATGTTGAGCTGGTGTATCCCGTTCATTTGAGTCCTGTGGTGCGGGAGGCAGTGCAGGAATATCTGGCTGGGGCGCCCCGAGTGCATTTGATTGATCCGCTGCCGGCGGATGAAATGCATAATTTAATGGGCCGGTGTTATATGGTCCTGACGGATTCGGGTGGTTTGCAGGAAGAAGCTCCCGCACTGGGGAAACCTGTTTTGGTGCTGCGCCGGGAAACGGAACGGCCCGAGGCGGTCGCTGCCGGTACGGTGAAGATCGCCGGCGTGGATAGGGATGTTATTGTGTCCATGGCCTCAGAACTGATCGAGTCGAACAACGCTTATGAGGCTATGGCTCACGCAGTGAATCCATATGGAGATGGGCAGGCCTGCCGCCGGATCGCTGAGGCGATCCTGTGGCGTTTCAACCGGCGCGCACAACGTCCGGAGGATTATCAGAGCCGATAAAGCGGCGGTACGCGGAGGAGGGAGCACCGTTGGACAAGGGAAAGATGAACCGTGTGACCATCGGCATCACCGTGATGATCCTGTTGGCGGTATTCCTGTTTCTGGGTTATCCGCTGCTTAATCTGGACCGGGAGGAAATTGTCCTTCCAGGGGAAAATTCTGCCTCTGACATATCGGATCCCGGCGAAGGGGCAGGAGGCGGAAACGCAGTGCAGCGCGTGGAAGTGACGGCGGAGACGGTCGGCCGTGTGGTGGATACACTGACGCGGCCGGAATCCTATTCCCGCACCATGACGCTGACTACGTTCTGGAGCGGCGGTAGCGGTACGATTACAGTAGAAAGTGCCGTCAGCGGTGAACTGGTGCGCACGGATCTCACGCTGCCCGGCGGTCAGGTGCGTCATATGCTGCGCACAGACGAGAGTACATATATGTGGTACAACAATGAGCGCACGTATTCTACGGTGCGTACTGGAGCATTTTCTCAAGATGAAGAGCAGTGGATTCCGACTTATGAGGATCTTGTTGCATTGAAGCCCTCCGAAATTACCGATGCCGGCTATGAAACCTATCAGCAGTTGGATTGTATTTACGCCCAAACGAAAGAGGATGACGACGGCTATGCCGAGTGTTATTGGGTATCGGTGGATACGGGGCTTTTGGTGGCTGCGCAGCGCCTGCAGAATGGAAATGAGGTCTATCGCATGGAAGGGCTGGAAGTCTCCGTGAGCGTACCGGATGCGGCGCTGTTTACGCTGCCGGACGGGACGGCTTTGACATGAGCGGGCCGTTTTGTTCCCGGGAGAAACGAGGAACTGTTTTTTACCGGGGGCATTTTGTTGCGACAAGGTTTTGTAAAGTGTGCGGCGGCTTTGGCCGCCGCTTTCTTAACTACTATCTCGATTCTCCAGCAGGTTTTAGAAATTTTGAAAAGCAAAGAAGTGTATTATTCGATGAGTATTACTGCAACAAAAAACAACAAGCTGGGAACAGAACCGATTCCAGGCCTTTTGTTCCGTATGGCACTGCCGTCAGTTCTGGCTCAGGTGGTCAATCTTCTCTACAATATGGTGGATCGCGCTTTTGTAGGGCATATTGCAGGCACAGGATCTTTGGCTTTGGCAGGATTGGGTATTGTACTGCCGATTACCATGATTGTCACGGCGTTTGCGCAGCTGATTGGTGCAGGCGGCGCGCCCCGTGCCGCTATTGCCATGGGGGAGGGGCACTATGAGAAAGCCGAACAGATTCTCGGCCAGTGTACTTGTATGCTTGCTGGTGTTTCTGTGGCGCTTTTTATTGTGTTTCAGGTGTTTTGTGATCCGATCCTGACCCTTTTCGGTGCCAATGCACAGACGCTGCCTTATGCCTCGGCTTACCTGCGCATCTATCTGATTGGTACGTTTTTTGTCATGATTGCGCTGGGCCTGAATGCCTTTATCACCAATCAGGGGTACGCAAAAACCAGTATGGCCACTACTTGTGTGGGCGCACTGCTGAATCTGATCTTGGATCCCATCTTGATTTACGGTTTTGATATGGGTGTCGTCGGCGCGGCGGTGGCTACGGTGATTTCTCAAGCTGTTTCGGCGTTGATGGTGCTGGGTTTCCTGATGAGCAAAAAGGGCTTTATACATATCCGCAGAAAATGGTTCCGGCTGAAAAAAGATCTGGTGATATCGATTCTGGCGTTGGGTAGTTCGCCCTTTACCATGGGGATTACAGAGTGTGTGGTGCAGCTGACCTACAATATCAGCATGGCGCACTATGGATATCTTTATGTTTCTCTGCAGAGCATCCTTTTTTCGCTGATCCAATTTGTCTGGATGCCGCTGAACGGCTTTGCCCAGGGCGCTTCCCCTATCATCAGCTACAACTACGGTGCCGGGCAGTTGGACCGCTCCCGTGAAACATTCCGGCTTCTGTTCCTGACCGACCTTTTGTTTTCCATCAGTGCAGTGGCGATTATTGTGGCTTTTCCTGGCGCAGTGCTGCGTATTTTCTCCAACGATGCATCTTTGCTGAACATGGGTGTTCTTCCGCTGCGGGTGTATATTCTGGGCATGGCGGCCATGGGAGCGCAGAGCGCCTGCCAGAACACCTTCCTGGCGCTGGGACAGGCGAAGATTTCCATGTTTTTGGCCTGCCTGCGGAAGTTGTTTCTGATCTGGCCGCTGGCACTCATCCTGCCGCATTTGTTCGGACTGGGCGTGTGGGGATTGTTTTTGGCCGAACCGATTGCCGATTTTACTGCCGGTATCGTCACCTTCACCGTCTTTTGCCTGCGCAGCAGGAAGCTTTTGCACGCCCCGGACGAAACTGATGCGGGCCTGAGGATTAGGCGGCGAAAGTAATCCCGTATAGCAGGTGGGAGCGCTGCCTAAGTTCGTTGGAAATTTCACAAAGTTATGAAAATAGATTGACTTTATCAATTTAGTACGCTAAAATAATATTAATATCCAAAGACAGGAGGCTTTTCCATGGAGCGTTTTAAGGATGCGTTGACACGCGCAAAGCAAACCAGAGAGACCATTTCCAATTATGCGCGGCACAGCAGCGCCTTGTGCTATAAGCATGATACGATTGACGATGCGCTGTTTAACCGGTGTCACGTGTTTCGCGGTCTGCGCGACAAACAGGGACACGGCGTTGTTACAGGTATTACAAATATATCCCGCGTTGATGGACGAAAAGTTGTCGATGGAAAAGAAGTTGCCTGTGACGGACGACTGCTGTATCGTGGATACAATGTAATTGATTTGGTGCGTAACTGTATCAGCAGCGGCGGGTTTGGATTTGAAGAGGTGGCGTATCTTTTGCTGTTTGGGGAATTGCCGGACAAATGGCAGCTGGAAGAATTCCGCAGTATTTTATGCGATTGCCGTCGGCTGCCTGAGGATTTCACCCGTGATGTCATTATGAAAGGCGCTACCAGCGATCTCATGAACTCCATGGCAAAAAGCGTGCTGAGCCTGGCGTCCTATGACCCCAGCGCCATGGATATTTCCGTGCCCAATGTGCTGCGCCAGTGCCTGCAGCTGATCAGTGTGTTCCCCCTGCTGGCCATTTATGGCTATCAGTCTTACAATCATTACCTATGTGATGATTCGCTTTATATCCACCGGCCCGATCCCCAGCTCTCCACAGCGGAAAATATGCTGCGTCTGCTCCGGCCGGATTGCAGTTATACAGAGACAGAAGCCCATGTTTTGGATGCGGCTTTAATTCTGCACATGGAGCATGGCGGCGGAAACAATTCTACGTTTACGACGCGGGTGGTTACCTCTGCTGGATCAGATACTTATTCCGTTATGGCTGCGGCATTGACTTCTCTGAAAGGACCCAAGCATGGTGGAGCCAATATAAAAGTCATGGAGATGATGAAAGACCTCAAAGAGTCTGTAAAGGATACGACCAACGAAACACAGGTTCGTGATTATCTTGCGAAACTTTTGGACGGAAAGGCATTTGATCATAAAGGCCTGATTTACGGATTGGGACATGCCATTTATGCGGTATCGGATCCACGGGCAGAGGTTTTCAGGGGATATGTACAGAAATTGGCGGAAGAAAAGGGCCGCATGGAAGACTTTGCACTTTATTCCAACATTGAGCGCATGGCGCCGGAACTGATCAATGAGCGCCGAAAAATTTACAAAGGCGTCTGCGTCAATGTGGACTTTTACAGCGGCTTTGTCTATAGTATGCTGGATATCCCTGTGGAGCTTTATACGCCGATTTTCGCCGTGGCCCGGTCTGTGGGTTGGAGCGCCCATCGGCTGGAAGAACTGGTGAATATGGATAAAATCATCCGCCCGGCCTATGAAAGCGTAATCGAGGATGAACGCGCGTATGTCCCGCTGGAAAAGCGCTGATCCTTTTTCAGAGAAATTGAAACGAAACCCGATGCGTGCCTAAGCGCTCCGTCCATAGGGAAACGAACTGAACCCAGGGACATTGCCGATACGGAACAAAGCCACACAAGAGCTACAAACTCTTGTGTGGCTTTGTTTATGCAAATCTGATTGATTTAAGGAAAGCGCTTTTATTCCATTGAGCTGAGAATGCCTTTCGTTCCTCCATGCATTTTCTGCTGCCGTTCTCTCCGAAAGCGGTTCCTGCTTCATTCCTGCGGCGTGTTCCGACGTTGGTACGTTCCCCCTAAGACACTTTGGATCAGGTTCTTGGCGTTGCTTCCCAGGCGGGGCTATTCCTTTCGGATGGTCGCTTGGTTTTCAAGATGCCGTTCACTGATGAACTGCTCTAAGTGCAGGCATTTTTGATCGCTCGCGCCCTATATTCAAAAAGCAGGGAATCCGTCCGGAAAACTCTCTGTTTCCAGGCGCTGCGAATCGTGGTAAAATAAACATAAAAGTCGGCTTTCAAGCCGTAGGAGGATATCATCCATGAGAATCGGAATTATATGTGCGGGCGATGAAGAACTTGCCCCATTTTTACCCTTGATTAATAATTGTAAGATAACAGAAAAGGCTATGCTGAAATTTTATGCTGGACAGATCGAGGGCGCAGAAGTTGTTGCCTTGTTTTCTGGCGTGTGTAAAGTAAACGCTACCATAGCGGCACAACTTTTGATAGACGTATTTTGTGTGGATATCATTATCAATTCAGGGACGGCGGGCGGTATAGAGCCAGACCTTGAAATATTTGATACAGTCATCTCCACAGAAGTTTGTTACCATGATGTTGCACCGGACATTTTGACGGAATTTCATCCGTGGATGAAATCCGTATTTTTTACGGCAGACCCAAGGCTGATAAATCTGTCAAAGGCTGCTGTTGATAAGCTTATGCCCTCTGAAAAGGTGGTTTGGGGCCGGATGGTATCGGGGGAACCATTTATAACCGATGATGGGCGGCAAAAAATTTGTAATAAATTTGCGCCATTGACGGTGGATATGGAAACTGCAGGTATTGCTCATGTGTGCTATGTGAATGGCATACCATTTATCGCGATTCGATGTGTGACCGATACTGCAGAGCACAGCGGGATTGGCAATTTTGACGAAAACTGCGCTGAAGCCTCAGCTATTGCAAAGGACATTACGGTTGCTTTGCTGAGAGAAATTAGAAAATCGTGGTAAGAGCCAAGGAAATTAAAAATGAAGAAGCGGCATGACCGCCGACTATTTGCTGGGATGGTTGCCGATCTTGCAGACCTGCATTTGAGTGATAAATTCATTGACCTGTTGAAAACGAGAAGGTTGACGCGGCCTTGTTCTATAGATTTGCCGCACACAGGGATTTTGTCAAACTGCAGGCGGATCTTGAAATCTATGTGAACGGTATTGCCACCGGGCGAATCCGAAATCTGAACGCGTGGATTGATACAGCAAGAGTAAAATCATGGAGAATTGTCGGCCGGGAGAGCATGATGGAACCGCTTCTCTGCTGAATGCAGTCCGTGTGCAGGAGGGCATGTATTCAGTTGCCGGGTACATGACGACAGAGACGGTATTATGGCGGATATACAGGAAACCCACAGCCGGACGGAGGGCGCTCCGAAGAATTTCGTTGCCGCTGAACTGAACAAAAGTTGGACGAGACGGCGAATTTTAAGGGCTGCCGTCTGGAACAATGGCTGTTGATTGATTGCAAGCAAAACCGTTTTCCCTATAACCGGCTGACAAAAGAAAAACAGTGGCTGATACAGATAGGTTCAAAATCTGATTTTATAAAATTACACATATTACAACGAGGAAAGAAAAATGAAAATTATTGAAGTAAAGAATAGGACACCAGATTTAACAAATCGGTTGCTGTCAGTATGGGAAAGTTCTGTAAGAGCGACCCACCTGTTTCTGTCGGATGGTGAAATTCAAAGCATTAAAGAGTATGTCCCGCAGGCGTTGAATGGGGTTGCTCATTTGGTGGTTGCGGAAGACGAAGCAGGCCGCGCCGTAGCCTTTATGGGCGTTGAGGATGGATCGCTGGAAATGCTGTTCATTGCACCGGAAGAACGAGGGAAAGGGCTGGGAAAACGCCTAATCGAATATGGAATTGAAAAATATGCTGTGGAACGATTGGCGGTCAACGAGCAGAACCCGCGGGCAAAAGGTTTTTATGAGCACATGGGCTTTCGGGTTTATAAAAGAACAGACTATGACGAGCAGGGAAACCCTTATCCGCTTTTATACATGAGCCGTACACAAAAGCCTATGGAGAATTTAGATAACAGAGAAAACCAGATGAATACGCCCACTTTAGAAACAGAGCGTTTGATTTTAAGAAAATTTACAGAACAGGATATGGAAGCGCTGTTCTTTATTCTTCAGGACGAAGAAGTCAATCAGTTTTTGCCCTGGTATCCTGTAAAAAACATGGAAGAAACGGAGCGGTTTTATGAGGAGCGGTATGCTGCAAAATACACTCAGCCGCAAGCCTATGCCTATGCGATCTGTCTGAAAGAGGACAATTATCCCATCGGCTACATCAAAGTGGATATGGAAGAACACCACGATTTTGGCTATGGACTTCGTAAAGAATTTTGGCATAAAGGAATCGTGACGGAAGCGGGCAAAGCGGTTATCGAGCAGGTAAAAAAGGACGGCCTGCCCTATATTACGGCCACCCATGACAGGAACAATCCCAGAAGCGGCGGCGTCATGCGAAATGTGGGTATGAAATACCAATATTCTTACGAGGAACAATGGCAGCCGAAAAACATTTTGGTGACCTTTCGGACTTACCAACTTAACCTTGACGGCAATGAAAGCCGGGTCTATAGAAACTATTGGGATCATTCAGCTATTCATTTTGTTGAGCCGAATCTATGAGCAATTTTAGGATGTGAGAAAATAGGGAATTAGTTGGAAATTAATGCTAAGTGCGACGTATTTATCTATGAGTGCAGCACAGGGCAAAGTCAGCCGGGACAACTAAGCTCAAAAGAAACGGCACATGAAATGTGCCGTCGGTGACAGCCTTCCCAGCCTTTACGAAACAACAACCAAGGCGGGAAAGCTTTGAAATGGATTTTCCCCGCCCATTTCAACTGCGATAACAAACATCCCAAAATCAAAAATTGAGCGGTCAGGCACTTTAAGAGGGGAGCCGCCAGCCGTACCGGCAGGTGTTATAACACTGCGCCCTGCAAACAGGGATGTGAGCCAATGGGGCCCTTTTGGCTCCCTACAAATTACAGGGGGAGCAGCTCTGCCGCCGGTCTGCGGTCTTCTGTGTCATCAGGCTGCAGCAAAAGAGGAAACTGGGGCTGTGAACGATTGATCACAGCCCCAGTTGTTTTTTGTACTATAGGATCAAGAGCAGCCCTAAAGCGATCATCAACTCTTCATCTTTACTCCCGCCTTCGGTGAACAGGAGAAACAGGATCAGCAGAAGCAGCAGGTCGCCGGTGTCAACGTCCGCCATGCCGAGTTTGCCCAGAATGCGGCGTAGGAAACCAATGTCTGCTCCTCCGAAAGACGGCGGGCCGGGAGGAGGAGGGGGGCCGCAGGAATAAGGGCTGTCTTCTGCGGGCGCGTCCTCTTCGCGGATGCGTGTAAAGCCCCCCTGCTGATCCCGTATGTAGCGGTTATACATGCTGTTCACCTAACCCTTTGAAAAATACTTTGCCCACGCGGAACAAACGGGCCAGGCGCAGTGCGCTGTCTACCTTGCTCTGTCGTTCCGGCTTCAAAAAGGGTTTGAGGGCATACAGCAGCTGGGTGCTTTCGTCATTACTGCTGCGGTTCATCTCCTGCAGCAACGGAAGAAAACGGGCGATGGTATTCATATCCAGCCCGCCCAGCAGCGAAGAGAGATCCGGTATCGCACCTCCACCGCCCGGCGGCGCGGACTGCTGTGAGGGTGGCGGAGGCGGCGCCTGTGCTTCTTCGTCGGTGGGAACTTCAGCCGCGTTTTGCGCGGAGAGCATCTGGGCCAGCTGGGCCACCTGCTGCATACTCTCCGGAGAAGAGAGGATCGCATTTAGTTTTTCCTCAAAGTCTGCCACACGGCGCCGCCTCCTTTGCTGAAATTTTGTGAAAGCGGCGCAGCTGTTGCAGCGCCGCTTCCGCGCGGAATGGGTCAGTTGATCTGGTCGTTGATTTTATGGACGAGCTTGGCGCCCTCCTCGGACTGCATCACTTTCGCGAGCATATGTACGATATCGGCAGTATTGCCTTTGGCTGCGGCTGCGGCTGCCTGATTCAGCTGGCCGCCGCCGTCCTTGGTTAGCATGGCCAGCAGGCGCTGTCCATCCGGCGAAGTCATCAGCTGCTGTACCAGGGCCTTGTTCTGCTGTATTTTTTTGATCTGTTCCTGAAGCTCCAAATTCATCGGCTCCTTTTCGAGATAGTCTAATGCAGTATATGAACCAGGAGAGGAAAAGTTCCCTGATTTTGCAGCAGTCTTTTCCAATTGTGCAAAAAACGGCCGCCGGACGGTAGGGGGAGCGTCCGGCGGCGGTCGAAGGACTGCAGAAAAAGAGGGGAGGGAACTGCCGCTGCAGCCTGTCCATGGTTTCGTCTTCGTTCATTTGATCTTATTCGCTTTGGCAAAATCGCAGTCTTTTTTCAAAAGACACCTGTCGCAGACGGGGCCGCGGGCCATACAGACCGCCCGGCCGTGCAGCACCATACGGTGACAGAAATCGCTGCTCTCCTCCGGAGGGAGCACGGCGCGCAGTTGCTTTTCCACCTGAACGGGGTCTTTGCTGCCGTCGGTCAGGCCCAGCCGGCCGGTGATGCGGATGCAGTGAGTGTCGGCCACTACGGCAGGCTTGTGGAAGATGTCGCCCAGAACCAAATTGGCGGTTTTACGGCCCACGCCGGGCAGGGCGGTGAGCGCTTCCATCGTGTCGGGCACTTTGCCGCCGTGCTGTTCCAGCAGCATCCGGGCGCAGGCCACCAGATCCCGGGCCTTGGTCTGATAGAGGCCGCAGGAGTGGATGATCCTGCCCACGTCCTCCACAGATGCTTCGGCCAGCGCTTCCAGCGTGGGATAGGTGGAAAACAGTTCCGGTGTTACCTGGTTTACCCGGGCGTCGGTACATTGGGCGGACAGACGCGTGGCAAACAGCAGTTCGTAGTCTTTTTGGTAGGTCAGCGAACAGACGGCGTCTGGGTAAAGTACCTTCAAATTCTCGATAATACGCAGGACTGTGCTTTTTCGTTTCATGGCGTCGGTATCCTTTCCTCTGTGTTCTTTGTGTCAGCATACTACAAATTTTGGCAAAATGCGAGAGGAAAAGCAGATGCAAAGCGAAAAAAAGTGTGCTATAATACATTCCAAAAACAATGGAGCGGTTGGAGGGACGGTAGCAGTACGTTCCCGAAAAAAACGCCGTCCGCGAAAGCGCAGCGGCAGGGGCTGCTCATTTTGCAGTTTCCTGGAGAAACAAGCGGCACGCTGCAAGAGTGTGAGGAAGGGAGGCGCGTGGCATGGAACGTCCTTTGGCCGATGAAATCCGGCCGCAGAGTCTGGATGAAGTGGTAGGGCAAAAGCATCTTCTGGGAGAAAGCGGCCTTCTGCGCCGCATTATTGAAAGCGGAACAGCGGCCAATATGATTTTTTACGGCCCACCGGGCACGGGGAAAACCACCCTGGCCAACCTGATCGCCGCCAAAACAAAGAAACGTCTCTATAAACTTAACGCCACTACGGCGTCGATTTCTGATATTAAGGAAATCCTTGCCGATGTGGGGACGCTGCTGACGCCTGGCGGCATTTTGCTGTATCTGGACGAAATTCAGTATTTCAATAAAAAACAGCAGCAAACGCTGCTGGAATTTATGGAAAACGGATCTGTCACATTAATTGCCTCCACCACAGAAAACCCGTATTTTTATGTGTATTCGGCGCTGCTGAGCCGCAGTACGGTCTTTGAATTCAAGCCGGTTTGCGCGGAAGAACTGACGGATGCGCTGCGCCGGGCCCTTGCGAAAATGGAAGAGCGCCTGGGCCTTGCGGTGCAGTGCAGTGATGCGGTGCTGCTGGACATTGCTCGCGCCTGCGGCGGGGATGTGCGCAAGGGCGTTTCCGCCATCGAGCTGCTCTGCCGCGCCGGCGTGCCGCAAAATGGTGTGATCCTGCTTACGGCGGGGGACGCGGCTCAGGCCGCCCAGCGCAGCGCCATGCGTTATGACCGGGATGGAGACAATCACTATGATCTTCTCTCTGCGCTGCAGAAGTCCATTCGCGGTTCCGATCCGGATGCTGCGGTGTATTATCTGGCCCGGCTTTTGGAGGCAGGGGACCTTTTGTCTCCCTGCCGCCGCTTGCTGGTGATCGCCGCGGAGGACGTGGGGCTGGCTTATCCGCAGGCGATTTCCATTGTCAAAGCATGTGTGGACGCGGCGCTGCAGTTGGGGCTGCCGGAGGCGCGGCTGCCGCTGGCCGAAGCGGCGGTGCTGATGGCCACGGCACCCAAATCCAATTCTGCCCATAATGCCATCCTTGCCGCCATGGAGGATGTACGCCGCGGCCGCACCGGTGATATCCCGCGCCATCTGAAAAATGTGCATGCCGATTCTGCTGGCGCAGAACGCGGCCCTGGCTACCGCTATCCCCATGATTTCCCGAACCACTATGTAGCTCAGCAATACCTGCCCGACGATATGGCCGGCGTTCAATATTATGAATACGGCGAAAACAAAACCGAACAGGCGGCGCGGAAATACTGGGAGAACATCAAGGCGCAGCGTTGACGCTTTTTTCAGTAATAGGACCAGCCGGATATATTTCCCGCTGTAATTTTATATTGCAGCGGCGCGGCGGCGGGGCAGGCGGGCAGCCGACCGATCACATGGAGTTTGATCTTGTGCTTGTCAGGCAGCAGCGCTTTGATAAGAACCGATACCCGTTCGCCTTCCTGAAGAGTGTCGTCCGTTTCGGCGAGGCCAGTGAGATTGGGCGTCAGTTCAATGAAAACTCCATAGCTTTTAATGCCACGCACCACCCCGGTGATCGTTTCGCCTGCCTGGAACTGTGCGGCGTTTTCTGCCCAGGTACCCAATAGCTCCTTATGCGTTAACAGCAGCCGTCCTGCTGCGCGGTCGATTTTTCGAACGGCGGCGCAAATAGGCTGATGGGGAGAAAAACGTTCGGCTGGGTGCTGGATGCGGGATACGGAGATCTGGCGAATGGGCAGCAGTGCGATGATGCCGCAGCCCACGTCGGCAAAGACCCCGATGGGAGCCATCGAGGATACCGAGGCGGGAATAACATCGCCTTCCTGTACTGTGTCGAGCAGATAGGAGAGCGCTTTGTCCTGTATCCCCCTGCGGGACAGTTCCAGCAGCGTCTGGCCTTCGTCATTGCTGCATATGTTCCGGATCGTGCAGCATACGGTTTTGCCGACCAGGGACAATACGGCGATTTCTTTTTCAGCGCCGCTGACGGCGGCGCTGATGGCATCGCTTCGACGGATCACGGCGGGGAACGGGCCGATGGTGCCGTACAAATCGTGTTTTGCATCGCAGCGTGCCACAGTCATTTCCAGCGGCGTTTCTTCGCGGCAATATTTTTTCGCGTCGCTCACGGTGAGCAGCGCCTCGGCATTTTTGCGGTAGCTTTCGTTCCTTCCTTCGGGAAGGTAAGGGCGGTTTAATAACAATTTGATCATCCTGTCTGCCGTTTCAGGGCATGAAATAAAGATTGATATACCACTATATGCGCCCTTCGGCGCGAAATTGAATCATAAAGGATTGGAAAAAATGGATCTGCATCTGAATGACCGTGTGGAACTGAAAAAACAGCATCCCTGCGGCTGCAAAACCGGCGTGATCACCCGTGTGGGGATGGACATCAAATGGCGCTGCGAAGGCTGCGGGCGGGAGATCATGCTGCCGCGCAGCAAAGCGGAAAAAAGCATCAAATGCATTCTGGAAGGAGATGCAGGGCAATGAATTCTTATTGGAGCCGGCGCCTGGCGCACCTTGTGCCGTATGTTCCCGGCGAGCAGCCGGAAGAAGGCTCATTTATCAAGCTGAATACAAATGAAAACCCGTATCCGCCCTCCCCCCGAGTGCTGGAAGCTATCGCCGCAGCGGCAGACGGGGCGCTGCGGCGGTATCCAAAACCGGAATGCGGCGACCTGCGCGACGCGATTGCTGAATTTTACGGACTCGGCCCGGAGCAGGTGTTTGTGGGCAATGGGTCGGATGAGGTGTTGGCCTTGGCCTTCCTGGCGTTTTTTGCCCCGGAGGACCGGATTGCCTTTCCAAAGATCAGTTACAGCTTCTATCCGGTCTACGCTGATTTGTTTGCTGTTCCTTACGATGCCGTAGCGCTGCGGGAGGATTTTTCGCTGGATGCCGGAGTGTTTGCAGGGGACTATAAGGGCATCGTGTTTGCCAATCCCAATGCCCCCACCGGGATGGCGATGCCTCTGGATCAGGTGGAGCAGATTCTGCGCGAGCACACCGCTGCCTTGGTGGTGGTGGATGAGGCCTATGTGGATTTCGGGGGCGAAAGCGCTGTCGGGCTGGTGGAGCGCTACCCCAATCTGCTGGTGGTGCAGACTTTTTCCAAGTCTCGGTCGCTGGCGGGGCTGCGTATCGGGTTCGCCATGGGGCAGCAGCCTCTCATTGAAGCGCTGAGTACGGTAAAAAATTCCTTTAATTCTTACACGCTGGACCGCCTGGCTCAGGCAGGGGCGGCTGCTGCGATGCGGGATCGGGCGTATTTTGAGGATACCTGCCGCCGCATCGTCGCTACCCGGGAGCGAAGTGCGCAGGCACTGAAAGAACTGGGTTTTTTTGTGCTCCCGTCCAAAACAAATTTCCTGTTTGCGGCGCATCCGGAACAGGATGCCGGCGCACTGTTTGCGGCGCTGCGGGAACGGAAAATCCTGGTGCGCTATTTTAACACTCCGGGAATTGACCGTTTTCTGCGCATTACGGTGGGCACAGATGCGGAAATGGATGCGCTGTTGTCTGCGCTGGGCGATAGTTTGAAAGCAATATGAGGGAAGTGTGACATCCGCCGCATACTCTTTGGAGTATGCGGCGGTTTTTTTCGTTCTGGCGAAATCCTGCGCCTTTTGGCGCGCCCCTTTTGCGACGCTTTTTCAGAAAACAAGCTATTATACTGTTCTTCGGGTGAGTTTGAATGGTCATTTACATAGACAGCGTTTTTCTGCTCAATGCGTTGCTCGATGGTCTGCTGCTGTATTTTACGGGCTATCTTGCCGGCGCAGAACGAAAATTTTATCGCCTGCTTCCCACAGCTGCGCTGGGCGGATTTTATGCGGCGGCAGTGTTTTTTCCCTGGGGCGTGTTTTTGGGGTGGCCGCCGTGCAAACTTCTGTTTGGAGGACTGCTGGTGCTGCTCTGCTACGGCTGGGGAGAGTGCTTCTGGCGCTTGTGTCTGGTGTTTTTTGCCTTGTCGTGTGTGCTGGCTGGAAGTGTGATCGCCTGCGGTTTTTGGATGCAGACGCAGTATTATGTTCGCGGGGCGTATCTCCTGCCTGTGCAGTTCGGCCTGCTTTTTTGCAGCGCGGCGCTGTGTTTCGGCGCGCTGTGGCTTTTTTCGCGGGGGAGGCTGCATCATGCCGTATTGGGGGAGCTGACGGAGGCGGAGTGCGAGATCATGGGAACGCGCGTGCATCTGCGCGTGCTGCGCGACAGCGGGAATACGCTATGCGATCCGCTGACCGGCGCGCCGGTGCTGGTGGCGGAGGGGACACGGTTTGCTTCATCCTGGCCGGAAGCGGCACGCCCCTATTTGGCGCAGCCTTTTTTGGAACGCCCGGAGGAGGCGCTGGAAGCGCTGCGCTGCGTGGAAAATGCACCGAAGCTGCGGTTGCTGCCCTTTCGCAGCGTGGGTACGGCCTCCGGGTTGTTGCTGGGATATACGGCGGAGCATGTCCGGATCGGCTGCTGGAAAGCCGAACGCGTTACTGTGGCGCTCTCGCCTACGCCGGTATCGGAAGGGCAGGAGTATGATGCGCTGTGGGGCGGACCAGTGGAATGAAGGACAGAAAGGAAAAGGCAATATTATGGGAAATCTGAAACAAAGGCTGCAAAAACTCTGGAACCGGTTGGGTGCCCTTTGGAACAGGCTGCACCGTCCTGCACCGGGAAAAATTATGTATATCGGCGGAACGGATCCGCTGCCGCCGCCGCTGCCGCGGCAGGAGGAAGCCCTGCTGCTGAAACGGCTGGACGAGGGGGATGAGACAGTCAAATCTACCCTGATCGAACGCAATCTGCGTCTGGTTGTCTATATCGCCCGACGTTTTGAGAATACGGGCATTAATATTGAAGATCTGATCTCTATTGGCACCATCGGACTAATCAAAGGAATCAACACGTTTTGCAGCGATAAAAACATCAAGCTGGCCACCTACTGTTCCCGCTGCATCGAAAACGAGATTCTGATGTATTTGCGCAAAAGCGCGCCGCAGAAAGCAGAGGTCTCTTTTGACGAACCGTTGAATACTGATTGGGATGGCAACGAACTGCTCCTTTCGGACATTTTGGGTACGGACGGGGACATTGTCATGCGTCCCATTGAGGAAGATGTAGACCGAAAACTTCTGCATCAGGCGCTGGAAAAGTTGTCGGAGCGGGAAAAGGAAATCATCACCATGCGTTTCGGCCTGGGCGGCGGGCAGGAGCAAACCCAGAAGGAGTGCGCCGACCGGCTGGGGATCTCGCAGTCTTATATTTCACGGCTCGAGAAAAAAATTATCGCAAAGCTGAAAAAGGAGATTTTAAAGTTGAGCTGACTGCGTTCTGCCGCTGTGACAAAAAGCTTTTTTGCTGAAGGGGTGGAAATTTACGGGAAACCATGTATAATGAAAGAAAATATTCCATTTTCTGGCGAAGTGATGCATATGCAACGGACGGAGGGGATCCAAGTCATGTATGATATAGCCATCTTAGGCGGTGGGCCGGCAGGATTGTCTGCAGCCATCAATGCCCGCGTCCGGAATAAAACGGTGGCGGTGATATCAAACGCCTGCCAGGACAATCCGCTGTATCGTTCCGGGCACGTGCCGAATTATCCAGCGCTGCCGGATATTTCCGGTGCCGAGCTCTTGGAGCGCATGCATGCACAGGCCGTGGGGCTTGGCGCAGAATGGATAGAAAAGCGGCTGATCGCTGCCATGTACGTCGGAAAGAGCTGGATGCTCAGCGCGGCGGAAACCGTTCTGGAGTCTCGTGTACTGATTCTGGCCGGCGGCATCATCCGGGGAGAAAAATTTCCCGGGGAGCAGCAGTGGATGGGCCGCGGTGTCAGTTACTGCGCCACCTGCGACGGAATGCTTTATCGGAAAAAGCGTGTGGTGGTATACGGTGAAACAGAAAGCGCGGAACAAGAAGCCAACTATCTCAAAGAGATCGGCTGCATTGTAGTGTATTTATCCCGGAGGCCGGAACAGGGGAAGCTGGTTGGCACCATTCCTTTTATCCGTATCAAGACGCTGGAATTGGGCGGCGATACGGTGCTTACCCATGTGCTGGCAGATGGAGAAAAGATTGCCTGCGACGGCGTGTTTTTGCTGCGTGCGTCCGTGGCGCCTATGGATCTGATTCCGGGGCTTGCGATCCAGGATGGCCATATCCGTGTTTCACCGCGGATGGAAACGAATTTTCCCGCCTTGTATGCGGCGGGCGACTGTACAGGGCAGCCATATCAAATTGCAAAAGCTGTCGGTGAAGGGCAGGTAGCCGCATTGGCGGCTGTTTCCTGGCTGGACCGGCGCCCGGAATAAAACGAGTATGTTAAGCGAATCATATACAAATAGAAAAAACAGGAGGAATTTATTATGGCAAACGAAGCAGTGCGGCATTTGAAAGACGCGGAGTTCCGCGCATTCCTGGAGGAGAAAAGCGTAGCGCTGGTGGATTTCTGGGCATCCTGGTGCGGACCCTGCCGCATGGTGGGTCCCACGATTGAGCAGCTGGCGCAGGAGTATGAAGGCCGTGCCAGTGTGGGTAAAGTTAATGTGGATGAAGAAGGCGGCCTGGCCGGCGATTTTGGCGTGATGAGCATCCCCACGGTGGTGCTGTTCAAGGATGGCAAGGAAGTGGAACGCCTGGTGGGTGTGCGTACGATCGAGGAATATAAAGCGATTATCGACGCTCATCTGTAAGCGCGTCTCCCGGCGTTCTCTGCGGACCGGCAGTGCGGTATCGAAATGACAAAATCAGACGGGTTCTTTTGTCGCATCTGTATAAATTAGGTGGGCGATGCGGGAAAGTCGTGGAAATTTGTTGACAACTTTCGGCAGAGTTGCTATGATTCGATTAGAATTACTGTAAAATCAGAATAACAGCTGATATGCAACGGCGTATATCGGTCGTTCAAATGGCATCGAAGCCCAAAAATTTTTCAAAAAGTTTTTGGGCTTTTTTGTCGCCTTTCGGCGTGTTTGGGGAAGGGAGAACCCGGAAGCAGGCATGGGGCGGCAAAACGAAATAGAAAGGGGTACTTGGAAAATGGATGAGAGAAACATGTGCGCCAGTGCGGACCAGCCATTGGAAACCTATCTGAAAGGGTTGTCTATGGAAGTGTCCCACAACCGGATGATCACGCAGGAGAATAAGTGCGGCTACGGAGCGCAGGGTGTATGCTGCCGGCTGTGCTCCAATGGTCCCTGCCGGATCTCCAAGGCGCGGCCCAGAGGTGTCTGCGGCGCTGATGCCGACACCATCGCTGCGCGCAATTTCCTGCGTTCGGTGGCGGCCGGTTCTGGTTGCTATATCCATGTGGTGGAGAATGCGGCCAAACAGCTGAAAAAGACGGCAGCCAAGAAAGAACCGCTGAAGGGAATCCATGCGCTGGACCGGCTGTCCAAACTGTTCGGCATTACCGGTTTTACGGATTGGGACCGCGCCGGACAGGTAGCTGACGCCGTTTTGGCCGATCTACATAAGCCTATAGAGGAAAAGATGAAGCTGGTCGAAAAAGTCGGCTATCCCATGCGGGTGGAGAAATGGAAAGCGTTGGGGATCCTGCCCGGCGGCGCAAAGGACGAAGTGTTCAACGCCGTGGTCAAAACTTCCACGAATTTGAACTCCGACCCGGTCAATATGCTGCTGCAATGCCTGCGTCTGGGGATTTCCACGGGCATTTACGGTTTGGTGCTTACCAACCTGATCAACGACGTTCTGCTGGGCGAATCGAAGATCGGCTTTGATCCTGTGGGCCTGCGGGTTATTGATCCAGAGTGCATCAATATTATGATCACAGGCCATCAGCAGGCGCTGTTCAACCATCTGCAGGAAGCGTTGGTTTCTCCTGCGGCGCAGGAGAAGGCCCGCGCTGTGGGCGCCAAGGCAATCCGTATTGTGGGCTGCACCTGCGTTGGACAGGACTTCCAGGTGCGCAAAGATGCATGCACGGAAGCATTTTGCGGCCATGCTGGTAATAACTATACCAGCGAGGCGGTACTGAGCACGGGATGTATTGATTTGGTGCTGTCGGAATTCAACTGCACCATTCCCGGAATCGAGCCGATTTGTGATGCGCTGCAGATTCCACAGATCTGTCTGGATGATGTGGCGAAAAAGAAAAATGCTGAGTATGTGCCGTATGATTTTGCCAAGAAGAAGGAGATCAGCGAATACATTATTGATCAGGCTGTTCAGTCCTATACCGGGCGAAAAGATGGGGTGTTCAATGCTGCCAACTGCTCGAAGGCGCTGGAGCGCGTCAGTGATCCGACGCTGAAGGCAGCCCTGACTCAAGTGCTGCTGGAGGTGGGCAGAAGCAGTGCCGGCCGCGTTAATCCCATGGCGCAGCACGGTTATCCCAATGCTATCACCGGCGTGACGGAAGAGACGCTGCGCTCTTTCCTGGGCGGAAGTTATCGCCCGCTGATTGATCTGATCGTACAGGGGAAAATCAAAGGAGTCGCCGCTGTGGTGGGATGCTCAAACCTGCGTGCCAAGGGCCACGATGTGTTCACTGTGGAGCTGACCAAGCAGCTGATTGCGAAAGATATCATCGTACTGGCTGCCGGCTGCACCTGCGGCGGTTTGGAAAACTGCGGCCTGATGTCCACGGAGGCTGCAGAACTGGCCGGGCCGAATTTGAAGGCCGTGTGCCAGCAGCTCGGCATTCCGCCGGTGCTGAATTTCGGCCCCTGCCTGGCTATTGGGCGGTTGGATCTGCTGGCCGGCGAAATTGCGGAATTGCTGGGCGTCGATCTGCCGCAGCTTCCGCTGGTGCTCTCTGCGCCTCAGTGGCTGGAAGAACAGGCCCTGGCGGACGGCTGCTTCGGCCTGGCTCTGGGATTCACCGTCCATTTGGGACTGCCGCCCTTTGTCACGGGCAGCCCGGTGATCTTGGATGTGCTGACCAACCAGCTGCCGGATCTGACCGGCGGCAAGTTGATTGTCGATACCGATGTGTCGTCTTCGGCGGACGCTTTGGAGCAGGTGATCCTTGAAAAGCGCAAAGCCCTCGGCATTTGAACGGAAAGGAGCAGCTTATGAGCAAGTTTCAACATCTCGATTGCTGCGTTCCGGTCGAGGCAGACAATCCCGCTATTGTCAAAAACAATGATCTGTGCGCGCTGTGCGGCCATTGCCTGGCGGTCTGCCAGGAGGAGATCGGCGTGCAGCTGCACTATGATCTGCTGAAGAACCATGACACAGCAATCTGCATTAATTGCGGGCAGTGCAGTGCCAACTGCCCCGAAGAAGCCATCACAGTGCGCAGCGAATGCCAGGCGGTGAAAGATGCTATCCGCGATCCCAATAAGATCGTCGTATTTTCCACGTCGCCTTCGGTGCGGGTCGGTTTGGGCGATGCTTTTTCCGATCAGCCCGGCCGCTATGTGGAAGGGAAAATGGTGGCGGCCCTGAAAGCTTTGGGCGCGGATTATGTGTTTGATGTGACATTCTCGGCGGATTTGACAATTCTGGAAGAAGGTTCGGAATTGATCCGCCGCATCACTACCGGCAGCGCGCCGCTGCCGCAATTTACCAGTTGCTGCCCGGCTTGGGTCAAGTATGTGGAAACGTTCCATCCGGAATTTATTCCAAATATTTCTTCGGCCAAAAGCCCCATTGGGATGCAGGGTCCCACTATAAAAACCTATTTTGCCATGAAAAAGCAGTTGGATCCGTCCCGTATTGTCAATGTGGTTGTCACACCCTGTACGGCAAAAAAGGCGGAGATCCGCCGGCCGGAGTTCAATGCGGCTGGCCGTCTGCTCAAGCGTCCGGAGATTCGGGACAATGATTACTGCATCACCAGCAAGGAATTGGCGCACTGGCTCCAGGAAGAGGGGATTGACTTTAATGATCTTCCCGATCTGCCCTTTGACGATATTCTTGGCAAGGGTACCGGCGCCGGCGTAATCTTCGGCAATACCGGCGGTGTGATGGAAGCTGCGCTGCGCTATGCCTATGAAGTGCTGACGCACCAGAAACCGCCGGAAACGCTGCTGAACTTTACCCCTGTGCGCGGCATGACAGGCGTCAAGGAGGCCAGCATTGATGTGGCGGGGCTGACGCTGAAAATCGCGGTGGTCTATGGGACGGAAAATGCTGATAAGTTCCTGCAGGGAGATGTGTCGCAGTACCATTTTGTGGAAGTGATGACTTGCCCCGGCGGCTGCATCAGCGGTGCGGGACAGCCCCAGTGTCATTCAATTCCGGTGACTGATGCTATCCGGATGCAGCGTATTGCCAGCCTATATTCTGAGGACGAACGGATGACCTTACGCAACTCCTGCGACAATCCGGAGATTCAAACGATCTACCGTGAGTTTTATAAAGAACCGCTCAGTCCCATTTCCGAAGCTCTTCTGCACACCTCGTATTACGACCGAAAGCTGGAAAAATAACGAAAAAGAGCGCATGGAATCTTCCATGCGCTCTTTTTATACTAAACCTATTGACAAGCAAGCTATTATGCAATACAATATAGATAACCTACCATGCAATACAAGATAGGGGGCGGGAACGTGATTCCATCCCAAATGCTCAAAGGGGTGCTCGAAGGATGTATTTTGAAGATCATCAGTGAAAACGAAACGTACGGGTACGAAATAGTGGAAAAGTGCAAATCGTATGGCCTTTTCGACCTTTCAGAAGGCACGATTTACCCGCTGTTGCTGCGGTTGGAGAGGAATGCACTGATTCAGGCAGACTATAAAGAATCACCTGTGGGGCCAAAGCGCAAATATTTTTCTATTACCGAAAAGGGACGAATCGAAATGGAGCAGTTTTACGGCAGCTGGAGGGAACTATCCAGAGCGATTGGGATGCTGTTTCAAACGGAGGAGACAACGCATGTATCAGAAAAGAAAGGAACTGAATCGGGAAAACAATACGTTGGATAAACAGATTTTTGCAGAAAACCAGGGTGTGTTTACGGATATGATCTGTTATCTGCGCGGCTCATCACTCTCTGCGTATGATCAGGAACGAGTACGCCGGGATTTGACAGAAATGGTTCTGGATGCGCAAGAGCGGGGAGACACGCTTTCGGACGTGATCGGCGGCGATTACAAAGCGTTTTGCGATGAGATCATTGCCAGTCTTCCGCATAAATCTGCCGGCCGTCGGGCAGCGGAATATGGCGGTATCGTTTGTTTGGCAGCGGCTGTTTTGGGGAGCATTAAGATTCTCCTTTCGCCTTCGTTCCTGACGTGGCTGCCGGATTTCCTGACGGGCCGGGCGGCTGCGCCTCCATATCTTGCGTTTTCTCTGGGCGATGCATTGCTGTGCGCTGCCATACTCACCGCTTCGGTGCTGGTTGTGGAGCAGATCGTTCGAAACGCGTTCGATGCGGAAAAGGACAAGGGCGTAAAAGCTGTCTGTACCGCTCTGGGGCTGGCAGTGGGTGCAAGCCTGTGCCTGTCGCTGCTGTGGCTGGGGGAAATCGTGCTGCTTCGCGTGCCGCTGCCAGCTGCCTGTGCCGCTGTTGCTGCGCTGTATCTTCTGTATCGGCTGTTGGATGCTGCGGGGAACAGGCCATAATTGGGCTCCCGTTTACCTTTTGGGCTGATGGGCTATCTTTTTGGCTAATTTACCGATCGTTGAACGTGTCGGCAGTGATCCGATCCCGCTTGATTGATTGTGGGACTTAAAAGGAATCTTTTTTGTCCACTTGGTGAAGGGGGATTTTCTGTTCTGAAAATCAGTCGAAAAAATAAAAGGGAGTCATTGACGCCCAAATACCGTTTGGAGTGATTTGAATATACCTCCCTCCGTCGAAGTGACGGAGGGAGGTATATTCACAGATGATAATTACGCAATAAACTGGAAGTTATCTGCTATTCTTGATAAGGTTTTACTCGCTCAATCATCATTTCAAACTTTTTCTGCATAGGAGTTCCATAAATAATCTCTTTGTTCGAAAACTGTCTATCAAATTCTTTTACGCACTTTTCATCAACATTATAAATTTCATCTTCGTAATAACGCCCGCCCATTTTGGAAAAGGCTCCTTGACACAACTCGCAAGCATGAAGTGCATCAGCATACATATTTTCTGCATTACGGATTTTATATTTTTCTGCTGCAGTAAAGCCTTGCCGAGTATAATAGTCGGGATCTCCACACAAAAGAATACCTTTAAAACCCAATTTCTTTGCAATTTCCTTGGTATGGGCAATTAACCTCCCACCAATACCTTGGTGTTGATACTCCAGCAATACGCCTATCGGTCCCAGACTTAAAACTTCGTAATATTTTCCATCATCTCCGGAAATATATGATTTCAAGCACATTGAATTTCCAATGATCCTGCCATCTTTCACCGCAACAATATCTAATTCCGGTACAAAAGCAGGACAATTTCGCATAATGTGGATGAGATAATGATCATTGCAAGCAGGTGTATAATGATTCCAAAAAGCTTCTCTAATTACATGTTCTGTTTCTCTATAATCACATGGCATTTCTTGTCTTAATTCAATCATTTTACCCTCCGCCACCTCAGATTTCTTTTTGCTTTACTTTATCATGTTTTTATGTCTTAATCAACGCATAGCGAAATTGACGAGATTTGTTTCCATCAGTCCAAATGTAAAAAAGAAGGTTATTGGCACGCCCCTTGACAAACGGACGACGGGAGGCTATACTTTCTTTGTTCATTTATTGTAAAAGATGGCGTAGATGAGGAGCAGTATGCAGTTTTGCGCGGTTCAGAGAGCGGATGGCAGGTGAAAATCCGTCTGCGGCGCTGCAGAAGTCGCCTCGGAGCTTCAAAGCCGAAGGGATGAAGTAGGCTTTGGCGGGTTCTCCCGTTACAGGGAAGCAGAGTGCGGGGAGGTTCCCCGAAGACAGGTGGCACCGCGGATCAGTACTATTCGCCCTGGGCAGACAGCTCAGGGCGTTTTTTTGCGGCAGAAAGAGAGAAACTATGACAATTACAACCAATTATGAAACGACACAGGCGCTGATGACCGATTTTCACCATGTGACGGCATTGGCCACACGAAAAGGACGCGTATTGGCCCAGCGGATTTTTTATACAGTCTTTGGCCTGTTGGGTTTGGGCAATGGGATTCTGCTGCTGCTCATTTTTGGGGAGATCGATGGAAACCCAGCATCTACTCTGGCCATTGCGGTGTTGGGAATGCTTTTTGGCGCCTATTTTCTGTTTCGCGCTGTGTTTTATTATCCTTATCTGGGCTTTTTCAGCAAATATGTAATGCGCAGGCGGCTCTCCGGCCGTGTCAGCGAGGTGCGCTATACGTTCGACAAGGCGGAGATGACGATTGATGACGCGCTGGAGCACTGCACGCATGCGTATTCTGCCTTTTGCGGTATTTATGAATCCCGCCGTATTTTTGCGCTGCTGATGACGCCGCGGGTTGGTTATATTATTGCGAAGACGGACCTTTCCGAGGAGCAGATGCAGGAGCTGCGCACGCTGCTGCAGGAGCATTTCGAAGTTCCGCTGATTTACTACGACGTATGATCCATCAATAATAAAAAAAGGAGAACACAGGTATGAAAAAAGAACTGCCGAAGGTGTATGACCCCCAGGCTGTGGAAAGCAGCATTTATCAGATGTGGATGGACGGAAAGTGCTTTCACTCCGAACCCGATGACAGCAGGAAGCCCTTTACCATTGTTATGCCGCCCCCCAATGTGACGGGACAGCTGCACATGGGCCACGCCCTGGACTGTACGCTGCAGGATATTCTGATCCGCTATAAGCGTATGCAGGGCTACAACGCCCTGTGGGTGCCCGGCTGCGATCATGCCGGTATTGCCACCCAAATCAAGGTGGAGGAAGATCTGCGCGTCAACGAGGGCAAGACCCGCTACGACTTGGGCCGTGCGAAATTCCTCGAGCGGGTGTGGCAGTGGAAGGAAAAATACGGCGGGCGCATCGTGGCCCAGCAGAAAAAAATGGGTATTTCCTGCGATTGGGACCGCTCCCGCTTCACCATGGACGAGGGCTGTTCCAAAGCGGTGCGCGAGGTGTTCGTATCCCTGTATGAGAAAGATCTGATCTACAAGGGAAGCCGAATCATCAACTGGTGTCCCCACTGCGTCACGGCCCTGTCCGACGCAGAAGTGGAATACACCGAAAAGCCGGGCCACCTGTGGCACCTGCGATATCCTATCAAAGGAAGCGATCAGTATTTGGTGGTGGCCACCACCCGTCCGGAAACCATGATGGGCGACACTGGCGTGGCCGTCAATCCCAATGATGAACGTTATCAGGATCTGATCGGAAAGACCTGCATCCTGCCCATTATGAACCGTGAAATTCCCATCGTGGCCGACGACTATGTGGAAATGGGCTTTGGTACCGGCTGCGTGAAGATGACCCCGGCCCACGATCCCAATGACTTCGAAGTGGGGCTGCGGCACAATCTGGAGACGATCCGCGTGATCGACGACAACGGAAAAATCAACGCCAATGGCGGCCCCTATGAGGGCATGGATCGCTATGAATGCCGCAAAAAAGTGGTGGAGGATCTGCAGGCGGCGGGCTTCATTGAGAAAATTGAGAATTATAGTCACAACGTAGGCACGTGTTACCGCTGCCACAACGATGTGGAACCCCTGATCTCTGCCCAGTGGTTTGTGCGCATGGAGCCGCTGGCAAAAGAGGCGCTGCGGGTGGTGAATGACGGTGAGGTGAGATTTGTTCCCGACCGTTTCTCCAAAACCTACACCAACTGGATGGAAAACGTACACGACTGGTGCATTTCCCGTCAGCTGTGGTGGGGCCATCAAATTCCCGCCTGGTACTGTGCCGACTGCGGCCATATTAACGTCAGCCGCGAGGATCCCACTCAGTGCGAAGCCTGTGGCAGCACCCAGCTCATTCGGGACGAGGATGTACTGGACACTTGGTTTTCCAGTGCGCTGTGGCCTTTCAGTACGCTGGGCTGGCCGGAAAAAACGCCGGAGTTGGAGTATTATTACCCCACCTCCGTGCTGGTTACGGGATATGATATCATTTTCTTCTGGGTGGCCCGTATGATCTTCTCCGGTTGTGAGCATATGAAAAAATATCCCTTTGACACGGTGCTGATCCACGGTCTGGTGCGCGACGATAAAGGCCGCAAAATGTCCAAATCCCTGGGCAACGGCATCGACCCGCTGGAAATGGCGGAGCAGTACGGCGCAGACGCTCTGCGCTTCAATCTGGTCACTGGCAACAGTCCTGGAAACGATATGCGTTTTTATGTGGAGAAGTGCGAAGCCATGCGCAATTTTGCCAACAAGATTTGGAACGCATCCCGTTTTTTGATGATGAATCTGACCGTAGAGGATTGCGCCCTGCCGCCCGTAGACGAGTTGGAACTGGAGGACAAATGGGTACTCAGCCGCCTGAACAAGCTGATTCGCGATGTGACGGCGAATCTTGACAGTTATGAATTGGGCGTGGCATCAGCCAATGTGTACGATTTTATCTGGGATACCTACTGCGATTGGTACATCGAACTGACCAAGACTCGTCTGACCGGCGAAGATGCCCGGAGCAAAGAGAATGCCCAGCGGGTGCTGTGTTATGTGTGGGAGCAGGTGCTGGCCATGCTGCATCCGTTCATGCCCTTTATCACCGAGGAGATCTGGCAGGCGCTGCCCCACAGCGGCGACTTCCTGATGACCTCTCCCTGGCCCGAGGCAAAGACGGAATTTGATTTTTCTGCCGAGGAGGAGGCCATGGAGGCGGTGATGGCGGCGATCAATGCCGTGCGCAGCCGCCGCAGCGAAATGAATGTGCCGCCATCCCGCAAGGCGGCGTTGATCCTGGTCACCGATACGCCGGCGATCTATACTCAGGGCGCGCATTTTATCAAGCGTCTGGCCTGTGTGTCGGAGTTGACGGTGACGGACGCCGCCCCCTCTGACGCGGCTGGAATGGTGACGCTGGCCACGGCGGACGCTTCGCTCTATCTGCCGCTGGCGGATCTGGTGGATGTGGAGCAGGAACTGGCGCGCATTGCCAAGGAAAAGGAGAAGGCGGAGGAAGGACTTAGACGCATCGAAGCAAAGCTGAGCAATGAAAACTTTGTGTCCAAAGCCCCGGCCAATGTGGTGGAGGGTCAGCGCCAGCAAGCGGAAAAATACCGTGCGCTGATTGCCAAGCTGGAAGAAAGCGCCGCGCAAATGCGTTCCTGACGGCAAAAAAGGCCGCAGCTGCACGCTGCTTCGACAAACTCCGTTCTCAATAAGCGATAAAATGAGGATACTGCGTGAAAAACGCAGTATCCTCGTTTTTTTCTTTCCGGAGGAGCGCTCCGGAATGCAGAAACACCGCAGCGGCCCTGTCCGGCGATCGGAAGGAAGAGAAAACGCGGCCGCGCAAGGACGGTATGCACGGCATACTAAAACATGAATTTGATCCGCGAAGGAAAAGGGAGTGGAACGATGAAAGTGACTGCAAAACGAATCGACCGGGACCTGACGCTGCAGCTGCACGGCGAGTTGGACCATCACGGAGCCAAAGAAGTCATGCTGGAAATCGACCGGCATTTGGATGTGGCTCTGCCGCTGCGGACGACGCTGGATTTTTCTGGTGTATCCTTTATGGACTCTTCCGGCATTGCCGTGATCCTGCGGTTGTATAAACGGATGCAGAATCTGGGCGGAAGCATGCGCGTGACCCATGTACAGCCCCAGGCCATGCGGGTACTGCGGGCCGCCAGCATCGGCAGCGTTGTGACCATTGAAAAGGAGGCAGAAAAGCTGTGAGAGCAGAAAACAAAATGCAAATCGATTTTTTGAGCAAAAGCAGCAATGAAGGGTTTGCTCGGCTGGCTGTGGCAGGCTTTGCGGCCCAGCTGGATCCTACGCTGGAAGAAATCGGAGATATCAAAACGGCCGTCAGTGAAGCGGTGACAAACGCTATTGTCCATGCTTACCCCGATTCCATCGGTCGCATCCGCATTCAGGCACGGCTGTATGCGGGCGGAATACTGGAATTGGTGGTGCGGGACTGGGGTGTGGGTATAGCCGATGTGGATGAGGCGCGCCGTCCCATGTTCACCACCGGAGGGGAGGAGCGCAGCGGTATGGGCTTTACCATCATGGAGAGCTTTATGGACTCCCTGCGTGTGCGCTCGGCGCCGGGCAAAGGAACTGTGGTGACCATGAAGCGCAAAATCGCGCTGCGCGGTGGCGAAGCGCAATGACGAAGGAGATGCGCGTCCTGCTGCGGCGCGCTGGAAAGGGCGACAACGACGCCTGCGAAAAGCTGATTGAGGAAAACAGCGGACTTATTTGGAGCATTGTGCGCCGCTACTGCGGACGCGGAGTGGAGGCAGAGGATCTGTATCAGTTGGGGTGCCTCGGCTTTTTGAAAGCGGTGCGCGGTTTTGATGAAGCCTTCGGAACCGAGTTTTCTACATATGCCGTTCCCAAAATCAGCGGCGAGATCCGCCGTTTTCTGCGGGATGACGGAACGATCAAGGTGGGACGCACGCTCAAACAGCGTGCTGCTCAAATTGCAGTCGTGCGGGAACGGCTGCGCGGTGCCTTCGGGCGGGAGCCTGCTCTGTCGGAGCTGGCGGCGGAGACAGGTCTGAGCGCAGAGGAAATCGCCGCTGCGGAGCTGTCCGCCGCTGCGCCGGAATCATTGCAGCAGGAGACGGCGGAGGGGCTGACCCTGGAGAGTATCCTGCGCGCTGAGGACGGGGAAGAAACCATGCTGCGCACGTTGGCGCTGCGTCAGGCGGTGGAAGCGCTTCCGGAAAAAGAACGCACGATCATTGCGCTTCGCTATTTCAGAGCCTATACGCAGCAGGAGTGTGCCGCAGTGGTGCATATATCACAGGTGCAGGTTTCCCGGCTGGAAAAACGGGCGCTCAAACAGCTGCGTACCTTAGTCGGTGCGGGGGAGTGACGGGGCGTTTGGGACAGGCGGCAGTTCGTCCTCCACTTGGAAATAGGATTCATCCTGAAATTCCGTCATGTCACTGCGGTAGCGCAGAGGCAGGTTGCTGCGCTGGCAGCGGAGATTAGTGCGCTCTCGGATGGCAATGGCATCGTAAAACGTTTTCCAGAGTCTGCGGAAGGCAGCCTCGGCGCGGCTGGGTCTGGCCATGGTATAAGAATCCAGCGGCGTGATGATCCAGTGCCCGCGGCAGTGCACCAGTGCTTCTTTGTGTGTGCGGTCGTAGATCAGAAAATCCTGATCGGCGAAGCGCTCGCAGAAATGGTGGCGCAAAGCGGGGAGCACGCGGTTTTTCGGCGCAATCTCGGCGGCGTACAGCCCCTCAAACTTCGAAAAGCGAACGAAACCGCGCAGTTTTTCCAATTCGGTGTCCATGTGCCGCACAGCGCTGTACAGCGGATACAAATCCGGATCGGCCGGATTTCTAACAAACGAAGGGCCTTCACGGTACAGCCGGCAGACCAGGCGGTAGATCCGCAGTTCCCGGTTTGGAAGGCAGGTGAGATGGGCGAGCCGGATCAGCTTTGCCGTTGCTGCAGAGCGGGCGCATACGCTGTTCCAAATGCGCTTTGCATGGCCTTTGTCCGTTTCCACAGTGTGAACGGCATACAGCGAAATCTGTTCCCGGCCGGTTTCCAGAATGGAAACCGGCCGTTCTTTGCGGGTATAACTGTCAAAGATACAGCACAGAAGTCCGGAAAAAGAACCGTCGTATTCGTAGATGCATTCGCTCCATGTCACGGCGCCAACTTCCTTTCTGTCTCTGCTGGAAATAGACTTAGCTGTTCGCCTGCCTCGCCGGGCAGCTCTTTTGCCTCCAGCATGGTCAGCGTGCGGCGCACGCTCTCCTCCCGGAATCGTATGCCGGCGGCCATTTTTCCATTGCAGGTGATGAAGTACTGTGCACGTTTGAGGACGACCCGCAGTTTTTTGAGCACGTCGAAATCCAGGCGGCAGGTGCGGCGCGCTGAGAGAATACGCCTGGCGCATACAGTACCGATACCCGGCACGCGCAGAAGCATTTCATAATCGGCGGTGGAAACCTCTATCGGGAACTGCTCCAGATGATGAAGCGCCCAGCTGCATTTTGGATCCAATGCAGGATCAAAATTGGGGCAGGCTTCATCCAGCAGTTCTTCGGCAGTGAAGCCGTAAAAACGCAGCAGCCAGTCGGCCTGGTACAGGCGATGCTCCCGCAGGAGGGGCGGCTTGCTGCCTTTGGCCGGCAGCAGAGCATGTTCTGTTACCGGAATATAAGCGGAGTAAAAGACGCGCTTGAGATGATATTTTCGGTACAAACTCTGGCTGAGATGCAGGATATGCCGGTCGTCTTCCGGCGTGGCGCCGATGATCATCTGAGTGCTCTGCCCAGCTGGGGCAAACCGGGGCGTATGACGGTAACGGGTCAGATCGTATCGGTTTTCCTGCAGGGTATCGGCAATGCGGCCCATGGGCTTGAAAATGGAGGCTTTGCTTTTTTCCGGACACAACATTTTTAGAGCCTGCTCTGAGGGAAGCTCGATATTCACACTCAATCGGTCGGCCAAAAGCCCTAATTGCTGCACCAGTTCCGGCGCTGCTCCGGGGATGGCCTTGGCGTGGATATAGCCGTTGAACCGGTATTCTCCGCGTAGCAGAGACAGGCATTGGATCATTCGTTCCATGGTGTAGTCTGCATTTTTCAGCACACCGGAGGAAAGAAACAACCCTTCAATGTAGTTTCGGCGGTAAAAGCCGATCGTCAGCTCTGCCAATTCCCGGGGCGTAAAGGCTGTGCGGCGTACTTCGCTGCTGCTGCGGTTGATGCAGTATTTGCAGTCATAAATACAGTAGTTGCTCATCAGCACTTTGAGCAGGGTGATGCACCGCCCATCGGCGGAAAAGCTGTGGCAGCATCCGTTGATTGCGGACGTGGTATTGCCTACCCGGCCCTGCTGATAACTGCGTTTTACGCCGCTGGAGGTGCAGGCCACATCATATTTTGCTGCATCGGCCAGCAATTCCAGTTTTTCCAGAAGCTCCATGGTTTCCACCGCCTGAAACAAATGTTCTGATTATAATATATAGAATAAATGTTCGATTGTCAAGGGAGAAGCAGGTTTTTGAATATGCTGCAGATGTATTTCCAGGCCTTTCAGCCTGTTGACAGCGAAAGAAAATGTGCTATGATGTAATTAGATGACACATCATCTTTTTGAGGTGTACAATGGATATTACAAAGCGGCAGATCACGAAAATTGCAAGAGAGGTCAGTAAATTTACCGTCCGAACCTTGCGTGACACCGGGATCGGAACGGGAGAGCTGGATGTTCTCCATACGATCCGTAAAAACCCGGGCATTACGCAGGCCAGTGTCTGCAGGATCCTTGGCATCGATAAGGGCCTGGCAGCGCGCCAGACGGCAAGTCTGGAAGGAAAAGGCTATATCACCCGGCAGGAGAATCCGGAGGATGGCCGCAGCCAACTGCTGTTTGCCGCCCCACAGGCAGAGGCGCTGAAAAACTCCAAGGCTCAGATCGAAGCTGCCTTTTATGAATGGCTCCTGGAAGGGCTGGACGAAGAACAGCAATCCGAATTTGCCCGTCTGCTGTGTATTCTTTATGAGCGCTGCAAGCAGGAAAGCAAAGCAGAGTTCCCGCATATGACAGAGCGTATCCAAAAAGAGGAATGAACTATGAAAAACGGGAAAACAAAGAAGCTGTCGTTTGCCATGCAGTTCATTGTGCTGTTCGGTATCGTCAGCCTGTTTTCGGACATGACCCACGAAGGCGCATCCAGTATCCGTGGCGCTTATCTGTCGCTTCTGGGGGCTTCCGCCGCCACTATTGGTTTTGTATCCGGTCTGGGAGAGCTGGTAGGTTATTCCATGCGTTATTTTTTTGGAAAGCTGACCGATAAAACCAGACTGTATTGGCCGATGGTTCTTCTCGGTTATGGGGTGGATATCCTTGCGGTGCCGGCTCTGGCGCTGGTGGGGGAAGACGGCTGGATCTGGGCCTGCGGCCTGCTGCTTGTACAGCGTATGGGCAAAGCCATCAAGAAACCGGCAAAGGATACGGTGATGTCTTTTGCGGCTTCGCAGGAAGGTGCAGGGAAGAGTTTCGGCATTCAGGAGCTGCTGGATCAGATTGGTGCGTTTCTCGGCCCGGTATTGCTGTATATCGTCATGCTGTTCAAAACAGACGGTACCACTTTTGAGGTGTATGCGTTCTGCTTCGCAGTGCTGGCCGTCCCGGGGGCGGCTACCCTGATTTTGCTGCTGCTGACAAAGCGCAGGTTTCCGAATCCGGAGCGGTTTGAACCGGAGCCGAAGGAGTACCGTCCGTTTCAGATGAAAAGGGAGTTCGTCCTTTATATTGCCGGGATCAGCCTGTTTGCTTTTGGCTTTATTGATTATTCGATCGTAATTATGCACATTTCCCGCACGTTTACCGCGTTCTCGCCCCAATTGGAGCAGACGGCAGGCCTGATTACCACCGGTACACTGCCCCTGCTGTATGCCGGGGCCATGCTGGTGGATGCAGTGGCGGCCCTGATTTTCGGATTTCTTTATGACAAACACGGAGCGGCGGCGCTGGTGCTGTCCACGTTGATCAGCGCGCCTTTTTCGGTGTTCATTTTTGCTTTTCATTCGGTACCTTTGCTGCTGCTGGGCATTGCACTGTGGGGTGTGGGGATGGGAGCACAGGAATCGATTTTGAAAGCGGCCGTGACCGGTATGGTGCCTAAAAGCAGCCGTGCGACAGGATACGGTATTTTTGAATGTTCGTTCGGTGTGTTTTGGTTTATGGGAAGCTGGCTGCTGGGGGTACTGTATGATGCCAGTCTTCCCGCAATGGTGGCGGTGTCCGTCCTGGCGCAGTTGGCGGCGATTCCGCTGTACCTCCGGTCGGCGCAGCTGCATAAGGCAGCGCGCCGGAATCTGCCGCAGTAAGCAGAGATGCAGAGTTCTGCAGAAAGCCGATAGGCCATCCAGCATCATATATATCCAAAAAGGAGGAAGCGCTGTCCGGTACGGCGCAGAGAGTGAATATGGAGATCAGAGCGACACGAGAACAGGATTTGGAGCGTGTGATGGCGCTGTATGCTGCCGCACGAACCTTTATGCAGCAAACCGGAAACCCGGATCAATGGAGGGAAGGGTATCCGCCGCGCGCATTAATTGCCCGGGAAATCGAACAGGGAAACAGCTTTGTCTGTATGGAAGGCGAAACGATTGCAGCGGTGTTTTCGCTGATTATGGGGGAAGATCCCACCTATGCGGCTATTTACGACGGCGCTTGGCTCAGCGATGCGCCCTATGGTACAGTACACCGCGTCTGTGTGGCGTGTCATGGCGGCGGTGTGGGCGCGTACTGCCTGGATTGGTGCCTGCGCCGTTGCGGCAACGTGCGCATCGATACCCACCGGGACAATCAACCAATGCAGGCCCTTTTGAAAAAATGCGGCTTTGCATACTGCGGACGCATTTTCCTGGCAGACGGTTCTGAACGCATTGCCTTTCAAAAAACACTGTGATCAGCTCAAAAACAAATCCGCGCTTTTCCGTTCAAAACGGAGAAGCGCGGATGGATTCTTATTTGCTCAGACGGGTCAAGTCTGTGAGAAATTGGGTGACAGCTTCCTCCGGCGTGGCCCAGGAGGTGACCAGGCGAATGCAGGTGCTGCTGTCCTTCATGGGCTGCTGCACTTCGTATTCGTAGTCCTTTTCCAATTGGCGCAGCAGGGTGTCCGGAAAAATGGGGAAGATTTGATTGGTGGGTGATTCCACCAGGAAGGAATAGCCCAAGGCGGCAATCCCTGTCTGCAGGGTTTGGGCCAGAGCGTTAGCGTGGCGGGCATTGTCCAGATAGCGGCCCTTTTCCAGAATTGCCTGGAACTGAATGCCGAGCAGGCGGCCTTTGGCCAGCATGGCGCCGCGCTGTTTCATATGATAACGGAAGTCGGACTTCAGTGCGTCTTTGGTGATGACCAGAGCTTCACCAAAGAGAATGCCGTTTTTAGTTCCGCCGATGGTAAAGGCGTCCAGTGTTTGTGCCAAATCCGGCCAGTCAAGAGGGGCGCAGGTACTCACCATGCCGCTTCCGAGGCGTGCACCATCCAAATAGAGGTAAAGGCCAAGCTCTTTACATTCCTTGTGCAAAGCAGAAAGTTCCTCTTTGGTATAGACAGTTCCGATTTCGGTGGAGTTGGAAATATACACCATACGGGGGCGAACCATATGTTCGGTAGAATGCGCGGTGCAAACGGTGCGGACCTGTGCTGCTGTCAGCTTACCGTTTGGTGTGGGGACGGAAATCACCATGTGGCCAGTGGCTTCGAAAGCGCCGGTCTCATGCACCAGCGGATGGCCGGTGCTGGGGGCGATAACGGCTTCAAAGGGCCGCAGGAATGCCGAGCAGCAGGTCAGGTTTACCTGTGTGCCGCCGACAAAAAAGTGAACGTCTGCTTCCGGCGCATCGCACAGGGTGCGGATCAGGGTACGGGCTTCTTCGCAGTAGCGGTCGGTGCCGTAGCCGGGTGTCTGCACGGCATTGCTCTTTTGAAGCGCTTTCAGCACGGCAGGGTGCGCGCCCTCGCTGTAATCGTTGCGAAAACTGTACATCAAACAAAACCTCCCAATAGAATGTCATCATCCATACATCCATTTTAAAAAGAAATAAACTACAAATTTTTATGTTCGATCATGCACGATTTGTAAAATTATAACACCGGATACGGGTGGTTTCAACGGGAAAGAAACAGCGGACAGAAATATGATCATAACAGGACAGAACGATCCTGAAGAATAGAACAGTTGACCGAGAATTGGATTTGTATTACAATAAAAAAGCACCGTATTTCTATTGCGGTGAGGCAAACAGCAAGGGGCTGCTTGAAAAAGGAACCGATCGGGAGGCGGCCCTGCGGCCGAAAAGTTCAGGGCTTTTCCCCTTTCAGACAAAGCCAGAGAGAAACAGGAGGCATTATGACAGATTTTCATCAAGACTACTGCGCTGTACGAAAAGCGATTATCGAGCAGGATTATGCCCATCTGAACCCCATGCAGCGCAAGGCGGTCATGGCGACCGAAGGGCCGCTTCTGCTGCTGGCCGGCGCCGGCAGCGGCAAGACCACTGTGCTGATCCACCGGGTGGCCAATTTGCTGAAATACGGCCGCGGCAGCGACAGCGACGAAGTGCCGGCCGATGCTACGGAGGAAGATCTGGCGTTTTTAAAAGCCTATCTGGAGCATCCCGACCCGCAGCAGGAGTACCGTGCACGGCAGCTGTGCGCCGTGCAGCCGGCGCTGCCTTGGTCCATTATTGCTATCACGTTCACCAACAAGGCGGCCGGGGAACTGAAAGAGCGGCTGGAAGCCATGCTGGGAAGCGAGGCGGCCGATGTGTGGGCATCTACGTTCCACTCTGCCTGTGTGCGCATTCTGCGCCGGGATATTGACCGGTTGGGGTTTGACAAGAGTTTTACTATTTATGACAGTGCCGACAGCCAACGGGTGATTAAAGACATTGTAAAAGAGTTTCAGTATGATGAAAAGGCGTTTCAGCCCCGCACAGTGCTGGGGTATATCAGTTCGGCCAAAGACGCGATGGTGCTGCCGGAACAGTTTGCACAGGAGTGGGTCACTCCCGGCGATTGGCGCATGGAGCGAATTGCAAAAATATACCGGGAGTATGTCCGCCGCCTGCGTGAAGCCAATGCGCTGGATTTCGATGATATCATTCTCCACGCGGTCACACTGCTTCAGCAGTTTGATGAGGTGCGGCACTATTACCAGCGCAAATTCCGTTATGTGCTGATCGACGAGTATCAGGACACCAACAATCTGCAGTATCTCCTCTCCTCGCTCCTGGCTGGGGAACGGAGCAATATCTGCGTCGTGGGAGACGACGACCAGAGTATTTACCGCTTTCGCGGCGCCAATATCGAAAATATCCTCAGCTTTGAAAAGGATTATCCCAAGGCCAGGGTCATCCGGCTGGAGCAGAATTATCGCTCCACCCGGCAGATTCTGGAGGCGTCCAATGCAGTGATCCGCCATAATGAAGGGCGTAAGGGGAAAACCTTGTGGACAGAGAACGACAGCGGAGAGCCAGTACATATTCAAACGGTGTTCAATGAGTCCGAAGAAGCGGATTTTGTCGCAGGGCAGATCCTGAAGGAGTTCAGTTCTGGCCGTAACTGGCGGGATAACGCTGTGCTCTACCGTATGAACGCCCAGTCCAACCAGTTGGAACGTGCTTTCAAACGCAATGCCATTCCTTATAAAATCATCGGCGGAATCCGCTTTTTTGACCGTGCTGAGGTTAAAGATATGCTGGCTTACTTATGCGTAGTCAATAACCCTGCAGACGATCTGCGGCTGCGCCGCATTATCAATATGCCTCCTCGCGGCATCGGTGCGCGTACGATTGAGCAAGTGCAGGAAGAAGCGATTCGGCAGGGTGTTCCCATGTTTCAGATTCTTATGACAGCGGATCAATATCCGGAATTGAAGCGCGGCGTGCCAAAACTGATGGAGTTTGCTTCCATGATTATTGCGCTGCAGGGTAAAGCCGAGTCTATGGAGCTGGACACTTTTTATGATGAAGTATGCCAGGACAGCGGCTATCTGGCCATGCTGGAGGCCAAAAAGGACTTTGAAAGCCGCGGCCGGCTGGAAAACGTGAAAGAACTTCGCTCCAGTATCGTCGGTTATATCGACAATCACCCGGAGGGAGCAGTCCTCTCAGGTTTTCTGGATGAAGTGGCGTTGTATACGGATCTGGACGATCAGAGCAGCGAAGAGAACAGCGTGGTAATGATGACCATGCACAGCGCCAAGGGATTGGAATTCCCTTCGGTTTACGTGGTGGGGATGGAAGAGAACGTATTTCCCGGCACCCGCTGTCTTGACGACCCGGCGGAAATGGAGGAAGAACGGCGGCTGTGTTATGTAGCTATGACCCGCGCCAAGGAGCGGCTGACGCTGACCAACGCCGGCCAGCGTATGCTCTTCGGCCATACAACGACCAATCCACCGTCCCGTTTTTTGCGGGAGATTCCGGAAGAAAACCGCGTCTGGACGAAAAGTGCTGCGCCGCAGGAATTCCGCCCGGGATTTGATTTCCGTCAACTCACTGCCGGGATCGGCGGCCGTTCTGCCTCCTCTGCGGGCCGCTCAAGCCAGAGTGATGTGCAGAATAAGCCTGTGGAGCGGGGGGCAACTATATTATCTGCGGTTTCTTCTGCGGCAGCAGAGCTGCGCCAGGGTGATATGGTGCGTCACAGGGCATTTGGCCGGGGGATGGTAATGAGCGTGCAGCCCATGGGTGGCGATGCACTGCTGGAAATCGCTTTTGATGAAGTCGGCACTAAGCGCCTGATGCGCAACTCTGCCATGGCCTATCTTGAAAAAGAAGGCGGCTGAGCGTCATCGGGGCTCAATGGTTCGGCTTTTCCCAATATGCACAGAACGAAAAAGCGCCTTTACATATCGTTTTTCACCGGGAATTGATGCAGGAAGTCAAAAGTTCCCCCGGCCGATCACAGATCGGCCGGGGGAACTTTTGACTTCTGGTACGAAAACCGTCCGTTCAGCCCTTTCTTACTGCGCTATGTTCACCAAATGGAAAATAGTAGAATTTGAAAAAGTGTACTTTTATAGAAGGGGGGGTTCATTGCGAAACAGAAAAATTTCTATTGTAATTTTGCCTGTTTTTGTGTATTATAAATAATAACTTGGGTGTACTTTATTTTTTTGAAAAAGTACACTTTTTTGAAAAAGCACAGCTCACAAAAGTACACTTTTGTGAAAGGAAGGAATGATATGAAAAGAAGTCTATTAGTATGGCTATTCACATTGTGCCTGCTGGTAGGGCTACTGCCGCCTGCAGCGCTGGCAGCAGAGCCTGATGCTGCCTTTGAAATGCCTGTAATAGGGTTTAAAGTCCGAATGAATGAGAGGGGGGGAGGACAGCCTGAATCTTTGTACACACAAAGCGGATCGACGCTGGAAGTGGAATTAGCGCGATACACAAGCGCGTATATTCGGCCTTATATCAAAGGCGTGGATCCCAACAATAGCCCCTGGAGCGAGCATACTTACTATACATTTACATTTAGTAATGTGAAAGACGAGGAAGCGCACGACGAAGAAAAGCCCTTTGGCGAGGAAGCGATTTACAATCGTGCAAATACTGGCAACCAAGGAAAAACGAGTACAATTGTTGTGGACAGCTTGGATGACGAACGTCTGGGCTCCAGCTATTATAAAATCATTGTGAAGGCCTACAAAAGCGGTATATGGGGAGATAGAAATCCATCCCAAGATACCCTGCTGGGTACCGCGGAATCACTTCTGTATGTCAAAATGTCCTGGAATCCTGTTTTGGATTGGATAGACAGCTATGTTTGGGATAAGTATTATATTGAGAATAATTTAGAAATAATTTACGATACTTCTGAAGCACTGATTGAAGACTATTTAAAGGATTATAATAGTACTGAGGGCTGCGACCAGGGGGAATTCCTTTTTTTGGAACAGATTCCTGTTACATGGGCGGTGAAAGACGGTACGGTCTATTCTGTAGAACCGGGGGCATCCAATACCTTTACCTGGACAGCGGATCCCAAACAGGCACCAGGAGGCAAAGACTGGAGGGTACCGGAGGGTTTCCCCCTCTCTGGAGATGTGATATTTTATAATCCTGTTTCCGTAACATTCCTGGCGGATGAGATGATAGTTGGGGAGAAACGGATCAAGCGCGGCGGAAATCTGCTGCAGAACGAGTTTCCGGTTGTCCCATGGAAAGAAGGGTACCGTGGTGTGTGGGAGAGCGGAGATATCGTCGATCTTGAAGAAAATTTGATTGTAACGGCTGTTTATACACCGTGTTCTTATCCAATCACGTATGTGCTGGACGATGGAGTAAACGCACCGGAAAACCCGGATCATTATACAGTCGAAGATACAATTCGTTTGAAGTATCCCACTAAGGATGGCTATGCATTTGAAGGCTGGACGTATTCCGGGCAGGAAACGCCGCAGAAAGATTTAACAATTCCGGCCGGCACGATGGGGCCATTGACACTTACTGCGCACTGGACGAAAGACAGCGGTGGCGGTGGCGGCGGAACCACGGCGCGCTATACGCTGCACTATGAATCCAACGGCGGCACGGAATACGACAGCGAGCGCTATACGCGCAATACGGAGGTGCGTCTGGAGAAGGTGCCGGTGCGGGAAGGCTATACCTTCACCGGCTGGTA
>JAJCJJ010000010.1 GCA_020555865.1 bacterium 210917-DFI.7.65
TTACATGTTGGCGCTACCTATCTTCCCGGGCCGTCTCCAGCCAAGTATTGTGAGCAGAAATGAGCTTAACTACTGTGTTCGGAATGGGAACAGGTGGACCCTCACTCTAATCAGCACCAACTTTATGTTATCCGGTTTAACCGGAAAACAAGCTAATTATAAACTTTTCATCGCCCATTGTCAAGAAGAATTTGGTGACCCGTACCGGATTCGAACCGATGTTAAAGGCGTGAGAGGCCTCTGTCTTAACCACTTGACCAACGGGCCATGTCCGCGTTCCTTCTTCAGCTCTCTCCAGCTGGTGTACCGCATCCGGCACACCAGCCAGATCAGCTTGGTGCACCTTCAGGGACTCGAACCCGGGACCCACTGATTAAGAGTCAGTTGCTCTACCAACTGAGCTAAAGGTGCGTTTCCTCTTCTTATGGGCACTTTCTTTCCTGCACCCTCAAAACCGAACAATGTAACTTCCTTCCACTTCATCCAAGGCTTTGCCTGCATTCTTCATTGTAGGTCAAGCCCTCGGCCTATTAGTACTGGTCAGCTCAATACATTACTGCACTTACACTTCCAGCCTATCAACCAGGTAGTCCTCCTGGGGCCTTACTCCTAAAGGATGAGAGATCTTATCTTAGAGGGAGTTTCACGCTTAGATGCTTTCAGCGTTTATCTCTTCCATACATAGCTACCCAGCTGTGCCCTTGGCAGGACAACTGGTGCACCAGAGGTATGTCCATCCCGGTCCTCTCGTACTAAGGACAGCTCTCTTCAAATCTCTTTCGCCCGCAACAGATAGGGACCGAACTGTCTCACGACGTTCTGAACCCAGCTCGCGTGCCGCTTTAATTGGCGAACAGCCAAACCCTTGGGACCGAATTCAGCCCCAGGATGCGACGAGCCGACATCGAGGTGCCAAACCTCCCCGTCGCTGTGGACGCTTGGGGGAGATCAGCCTGTTATCCCCAGGGTAGCTTTTATCCGTTGAGCGATGGCACTTCCACTTGCATACCACCGGATCACTAACTCCTACTTTCGTACCTGCTCGACCCGTCGGTCTCGCAGTCAAGTTGGCTTCTACGTTTACACTCACTGCACGATTTCCGTCCGTGCTGAGCCAACCTTTGAGCGCCTCCGTTACCTTTTTGGAGGCGACCGCCCCAGTCAAACTGCCCGCCTAACAGTGTCCCCCGACCAGATTCATGGCCGCAGGTTAGAAAACCAGCAAACCAAGGGTGGTATCCCAAGGATGACTCCATACAAGCTGACGCCCGTACTTCCAAGTCTCCCACCTATCCTGTACATGATTTACCGATTTCCAGTATTAAGCTACAGTGAAGCTCCATGGGGTCTTTCCGTCTAGTTGCGGGTAACCGGCATCTTCACCGGTACTACAATTTCGCCGGGTGGGCTGTTGAGACAGTGCCCAAATCATTACGCCTTTCGTGCGGGTCAGAACTTACCTGACAAGGAATTTCGCTACCTTAGGACCGTTATAGTTACGGCCGCCGTTTACTGGGGCTTCAATTCAGACCTTCGCCTTGCGGCTAAGCCCTCCTCTTAACCTTCCAGCACCGGGCAGGCGTCAGCTCATATACGTCATCTTTCGATTTAGCATAAACCTGTGTTTTTGGTAAACAGTTGCTTGGGCCTATTAACTGTGACCTCTTTCGAGGCTCCCCTTATTCCGAAGTTACGGGGTCAACTTGCAGAGTTCCTTAACAACCCTTCTCCCGCTGGTCTTAGGATTTTCTCCTCATCCACCTGTGTCGGTTTGCGGTACGGGCGCCTTAGTATACCTCATGCCTTTTCTCGCCACTGAGCATCGCGGACTTCCCTACTATATTTCGGTCCCTTACGCCCAGGTCAACCAACGCCTGGGTTCCGCTATCTCAATGTGTCAGCATGCTTAAAGTTCGGCGGCTACGGAATTTCTACCGTATGTGCATCGACTACGCCTTTCGGCCTCGCCTTAGCTCCCGGCTTACCCTGGGAGGACGAACCTTCCCCAGGAAACCTTAGATTTTCGACCATTATGATTCCCACATAATTCTCGCTACTCATTCCGGCATTCTCACTCGAATGAAGTCCACCGCTGCTCCCGCTGCGACTTCACCCCTCATTCGACGCTCCCCTACCACTGTATTTCTACAATCCTAAGCTTCGGTTGTATGCTTAGCCCCGTTACATTTTCCGCGCAGGACCACTCGACCAGTGAGCTATTACGCACTCTTTTAATGTATGGCTGCTTCTGAGCCAACATCCTGGTTGTTTTCGCAATCCCACATCGTTTTCCACTTAGCATACATTTGGGACCTTAGCTGTAGGTCTGGGCTGTTTCCCTTTTGACAATGAAACTTATCTCACACTGTCTGACTGCTGATGACCAATTCTCCGGCATTCTTAGTTTGATAGTCTTTGGTAACCTTATCGGCCCCTAGGACATTCAGTGCTTTACCTCCGGGAATCTATTATCAACGCTAGCCCTAAAGCTATTTCGGGGAGAACCAGCTATCTCCGAGTTCGATTGGAATTTCTCCGCTATCCACAAGTCATCCGCCGTCATTGCAACGAAGGTCGGTTCGGTCCTCCATGGAGTTTTACCTCCACTTCAACCTGCTCATGGATAGGTCACCCGGTTTCGGGTCTATGGCAACGAACTTCATACGCCCTGTTCAGACTCGCTCTCGCTGCGCCTCCGGTACTGAATACCTTAAGCTTGCTCGTTACTATAACTCGCCGGACCGTTCTACAAAAAGTACGCCATCACACTTTAACGTGCTCTGACTGCTTGTAAGCACAAGGTTTCAGGTTCTCTTTCACTCCCCTCCCGGGGTCCTTTTCACCTTTCCCTCATGGTACTGCTCCTCTATCGGTCATCAGGTAGTATTTAGGCTTGGAGGGTGGTCCCCCCTGTTTCCCACCGGGTTCCTCGTGTCCAGCGGTACTCTGGATCCTCACTAACAAGATTCGGTTTTCGATTACGGGGCTCTCACCCTCTGTGGCCGGCCTTCCCATGCCGTTCTTCTAACCTATCCTGCCGTTGTGTGAGTCCACAACCCCGGAGAATAAATCCTCCGGTTTGGCCTCTTCCGCGTTCGCTCGCCACTACTGACGGAATCTCTGTTGATGTCTTTTCCTCGCCCTACTTAGATGTTTCAGTTCAGGCGGTTTCCCACGTACGCCTATTTGATTCAACGCACGCTGACGGAGGTTTGCTCCGCCGGGTTCCCCCATTCGGAAATCTGCGGGTCACAGGATATTTGCTCCTCACCGCAGCTTATCGCAGCTTGTCACGTCCTTCTTCGGCTCCTGATGCCAAGGCATTCCCCTTGCGCTCTTCTTAGCTTGACCTATTCGAACAATCTTACAATTGGTTCTCTTAGTTGAATTATGCAGGCTTCTTACGAGATGTTTTAGCTAATTGTAATTTGTTACCCTCGCGCTTGCGCGCGTTTTCCACAAATACTCTAAAAACTTTCTTGCGATTTGCATCGCAAGCCTCTCTGTTGCCTTGCTGTTGTTTCTTTGAGTTACATTGTTCAGTTTTCAAGGTGCAGGTCCCAACATCTTTTGATGTCAGATCTCAAAATTCAATCCCTTGAATTCTGAGATCCAATGTCAAACGACATCTTCTTTTGGTGGGCCCGAGTGGGCTCGAACCACCGACCTTACGATTATCAGTCGTACGCTCTAGCCAACTGAGCTACGGGCCCGTCTGGTGGAGATTAGCGGGATCGAACCGCTGACCTCCTGCTTGCAAAGCAGGCGCTCTCCCAGCTGAGCTAAACCCCCATCTTGTCTCCACGGGCGTGTGCCCTCTAAATTAAACAACGTACCATTCCGCGCTCCAGACGCTAACCTTAGGACTCCGAGACAATATTTCATGCCTCATGTCTCCTTAGAAAGGAGGTGATCCAGCCGCACCTTCCGATACGGCTACCTTGTTACGACTTCACCCCAATTACCGAACCCACCTTCGACAGCGCCCTCCTTGCGGTTAGGCTACCGGCTTCGGGTGTTCCCGGCTCTCATGGTGTGACGGGCGGTGTGTACAAGGCCCGGGAACGTATTCACCGCGGCATGCTGATCCGCGATTACTAGCGATTCCGACTTCGTGCAGGCGAGTTGCAGCCTGCAGTCTGAACTGGGATGGCTTTTAGGGGTTCGCTCCACCTCACGGTCTTGCATCCCTCTGTTAACCACCATTGTATTACGTGTGTAGCCCAGGACATAAGGGGCATGATGATTTGACGTCGTCCCCGCCTTCCTCCGTTTTGTCAACGGCAGTCTCGCTAGAGTGCTCTTGCGTAGCAACTAACAATAAGGGTTGCGCTCGTTGCGGGACTTAACCCAACATCTCACGACACGAGCTGACGACAACCATGCACCACCTGTGTGGGATGTCCCGAAGGAAAGCCCTATCTCTAGAGCGGTCATCCCCATGTCAAGTCCTGGTAAGGTTCTTCGCGTTGCTTCGAATTAAACCACATAATCCACCGCTTGTGCGGGCCCCCGTCAATTCCTTTGAGTTTCAACCTTGCGATCGTACTCCCCAGGTGCAATACTTATTGCGTTAGCTGCGGCACGCAGGGGGTTAGTCCCCGCACACCTAGTATTGATCGTTTACAGCGTGGACTACCAGGGTATCTAATCCTGTTTGCTCCCCACGCTTTCGCGCCTCAGCGTCAGTTGCTGTCCAGTTGACCGCCTTCGCCACTGGTGTTCCTCCTAATATCTACGCATTTCACCGCTACACTAGGAATTCCGTCAACCTCTCCAGTACTCAAGAACTACAGTTTCAAACGCAGGCCAGAGGTTGAGCCCCTGGTTTTCACGCCTGACTTGCAATCCCGCCTACACGCCCTTTACACCCAGTAAATCCGGACAACGCTTGCCACCTACGTATTACCGCGGCTGCTGGCACGTAGTTAGCCGTGGCTTATTCGTCAGGTACAGTCTGTTCATCTTCCCTGACAAAAGAAGTTTACAACCCGAAAGCCTTCTTCCTTCACGCGGCGTTGCTGGGTCAGGCTTGCGCCCATTGCCCAATATTCCCCACTGCTGCCTCCCGTAGGAGTCTGGGCCGTATCTCAGTCCCAATGTGGCCGTTCAACCTCTCAGTCCGGCTACTGATCGTCGCCTTGGTGGGCCGTTACCTCACCAACTAGCTAATCAGACGCGAGTCCATCTTTCAGCGATAAATCTTTGATATACAGATCATGCGGTCCATATATATTATGCGGTATTAGCAGTCGTTTCCAACTGTTGTCCCCCTCTGAAAGGCAGGTTACTCACGCGTTACTCACCCGTCCGCCACTAGGCAACCTAATCCGTTGACCGAAATCTCCATCATAAGCGCCCCGTTCGACTTGCATGTGTTAAGCACGCCGCCAGCGTTCGTCCTGAGCCAGGATCAAACTCTCTATAAAATGGTATCTAAACAGCTCCCGCTGTTCAAACCTTCATAGAGCTATTTGTCATAGCTTCAAACTTTTTATCGTTACAGTCTGCGTAATTGACTAACCGCTTCCTGCAACGTTTCAGCGAGCACTTCTTCAGTGCTCCGTCTGGTGCATTTTTGCTTCATGGTTACGTTGTTTAATTTACAAGGTACACGCCGTTCTCGCGGACAGCTTTATTAGATTACCACAGCTTCAAGCTTTTGTCAAGAACTTTTTTCAAGTTTTTCCAATCTTTTTCGCCGTGGCTCTCTCTTTTTCTCCGTTTCCGGCCGCCGCCCTCGCGGACAGCTTTGTTAGAATACCATACCTTCAAGCTCTTGTCAAGACTTTTTTTC
>JAJCJJ010000011.1 GCA_020555865.1 bacterium 210917-DFI.7.65
ACCGCTGGAGTGCTGGCGCAATCGCGTACTGCACCGACGCAGGCATTATCGCTGGTGACGGCAACGGCCGTTTCAACCCCACTGCTCCCGTGCTGGGTACCCAGTTTGCCAAGATGCTGCTGGTGGCCCTGGGTTACGATCCCAAGATCGAAAAACTGGTGGGCAATGAATGGGCCATCAAGACTGCCAAACTGGCGCTGAGCGACGATGTTGACTTGGACAATGGCATGGAGAAGCTTTCTCTGTCCGACAACCTGACCCGTGAGCAGGCCGCTCAGATGGCATTCAATGCCATGAAGGCCACTCTGGTGGAGTATGAGGACAAGGGCGGCGACATCATCATTGGCGACATCACCATCAACAATGGCGCTACCAAGGCAACTCCCGTGACCTCCAAGGTCAAGGCAGACGCTACCAGCATCAGCGATGAGAAGACCGCTGATGGTTACTACACTGTTGAGTTTGCTGAAAAGTACTGCAAGGATCTGAAGGTTTCCACCAAGAGCGCAGATCAGGTTGACAGCTTCGGCCGTCCCGCTACCAC
>JAJCJJ010000012.1 GCA_020555865.1 bacterium 210917-DFI.7.65
GTGTGCCGGCATCCGTTCTGCCTGAGCCAATAATTTCAATCGGTTCACCTGTCATTTGTGTTACAATACTTTCAATTTTCTCTTGAATCGTTTTCTCTGAATTGCCTAGTCGTTGCCAACCTGAGTATTTTTTACCATCGTATTCAATGGTTAATTTTATGTTGCGCATGGGCGAAGCTCCTTCGTATTCTTTTTCTCTCTTATCATAGCAGAAATAAGTGGATTTTTCTTCTTTTCCAAGAGAGCCTGGGACAAAAATCACATTGGATTTTTGGTACAGGCTTAAAAATTGATAAACGGCGGGAACAAAAGCAACTCCTTCGGAAATAAGCCGAAATTCTCCAAAAATTAAAGAACAATTTTCGGAAATTCCTTCTTATTTCTCGGAGTTAAACACTTCTGTCCCGACCTCTTAGTTTAATCCTGCAATTTTCAATTCTTCAACATTCGCTGCTTTAGCATTTTC
>JAJCJJ010000013.1 GCA_020555865.1 bacterium 210917-DFI.7.65
CGCGCTATACGCTGCACTATGAATCCAACGGCGGCACGGAATACGACAGCGAGCGCTATACGCGCAATACGGAGGTGCGTCTGGAGAAGGTGCCGGTGCGGGAAGGCTATACCTTCACCGGCTGGTATGCAGACAAGGACCTGACGGAGAAAATCAGCACGATCAAAATGACCTCGAACAAGACGGTCTATGCCGGCTGGGAAGCCACCGGCGTGCCGGACTGGCTCAACGGTGCGGATCATTTTGCCTATATTATCGGTGACGACGAAGGTTATGTCCGTCCGCTGGCCAACGTCACCCGTGCGGAAACGGCGGCGATTTTCTTCCGGTTGCTGAAAGAGGATGTGCGGGAAGAGTATTTAACCGACCGGAGCGGCTTTGCTGATGTGGAGCAGGGAGCATGGTACAACAAGGCAGT
>JAJCJJ010000014.1 GCA_020555865.1 bacterium 210917-DFI.7.65
TATTATAGCAGAAATTGACTAAGATAGCAGTGGAAAAAGTAAGTGCTAAGGAGGCGAGGCTCATGAGTACAGGTTTCTTATTTCCTGGGCAAGGCAGTCAGAAGTTAGGGATGTTAGCGGATATCCCTGAAATGTACATGGAACGTTTAGAAAATGTGACGGGGTATCGGTTAGTTGATAAAGAAGAAAACTATCAAGATACGGTTTTTATCCAGCTAGCATTACTGACAAAAGCAGTATTTTATTTAGATGAAATGGAAAAAAACGGTATTCAGCCTGATATTGCAGCAGGACATTCGATCGGTGCTTTTTGTGCAGCTGTTGCTTGTCGATCTTTGACATTTGAGAATGCAGCGGAACTAGTCTATCACCGCGCAGTCTTAATGAAAGAAGCTTATCCAAGCGGTTATGCAATGGG
>JAJCJJ010000015.1 GCA_020555865.1 bacterium 210917-DFI.7.65
CTGCATTTGGCGGATACTTGCATATGGGTGGACGTATTGCTGTATTGACTGTTCTAGACGGAACAACAGATGAAACAGTTGCAAGAGACGTAGCTATGCACGTAGCAGCTATCAATCCTCGCTATGTAAACGAATCACAAATTCCAGAAGCTGAATTAGAACATGAAAAAACTGTTCTTACAGAACAAGCATTGAATGAAGGCAAACCAGCGAATATCGTTGAAAAAATGGTAGAAGGACGCTTGAAGAAATTCAAAGCAGAAATCGCTTTGGTTGACCAACCATTCGTTAAAGATCCTGATATGACTGTTGAAAAATACGTTGCTTCAAAAGGCGCAACTGTTAAAACATTCGTACGTTTCGAAGTTGGCGAAGGTATCGAAAAACGCGAAGATAACTTTGTAGAAGAAGT
>JAJCJJ010000016.1 GCA_020555865.1 bacterium 210917-DFI.7.65
CAAATTTAGCCCCTCCTTATAAATCACCGATAACAAAAAAATTCTCTAAAAGTCCTACAAAAAAGGCTATTAAAAAATATCAAAAGTGAACGATTTATTAATAGAATTCATTATTTTCCATTATGAACGGTTTTTAAATAATTTCAATATTTTTTCTACATAACCCTCAAATAATACATAGGGGCTAGGAAAATATTTATTTAAATTAAACAACACTCATTTTAAAAATCATACTCTTATATTACTTGATATTTTAGAATTTTATTTAATAAATCGTTCCCCTAAATACATATATCCTCCTTTCGTTAGGCCAAAATCGGTATTCTTATCCCCGATTCTTTTTGACTACTTGTAGTCATTGGACTTTTAGAAAAGGGATATTTCTATCCCTAAAATCATTCTACACCTTTG
>JAJCJJ010000017.1 GCA_020555865.1 bacterium 210917-DFI.7.65
AAAATATTTTGGTGTCTATCGTGCTAAAAAAGAGTACAGATCACTCACGTGAAACTGTACTCTTTTTCCGTCAAGCGTGTTTGTTAAAATTCGCTTCGCTCATGTTTCTATGCAGATAGATATTTCTTTGTAGCGAGCTTAGTAAGTGTGTACACACTTACGGTAAAAAGTAATCATCTTCCACTCGGTCACAACTAAAATTTGCATTTTAATTTGTTCCTCGTTTCAGACGATTCTTTTTATTTTTGGGGCGTTGCCCCAATCCCCATTTTTGAAAAAATCAGTGAAATTATTTTCCAAAATTTGAAAGTCCATTTAGTAAATCTTGTTTGTCTTTTTCGGAAAGTTGCGAATCGCTTTTTGATTTTTTTTGTTCTGTAGGTGTCTGATTTTTT
>JAJCJJ010000018.1 GCA_020555865.1 bacterium 210917-DFI.7.65
GTTCATAACAACAATGTTTTAAATGATCAATTATACAACGAATAAGCTTATTCGTTTAAATATTCGAAATTATCAAAAAATCATTGACAAATTTTAGCATTGGTGGGATATTGTTAATCAAATAATAAAGCGCTGAAGAGAAGAGTAGCTGATGAATAGCAAGCGAATAGCAAGCAAAGAGAACCCGGATGGTGAAAAAGGGGATTGTAAAAATCAGTGAATATGAACTCCGAGCTTTCTGATTTGTTCACGCAACTCAGACGGTAGTGACCGATATTTCACCGGGTATCAACAGGTACCGTTGAGGTATTGTCTGTAAGGATAATATAAACGAGGGTGGTAACACGAAGCATTCGTCCCTTTATTTGCCGAACTTACGACAAATAAAGGG
>JAJCJJ010000019.1 GCA_020555865.1 bacterium 210917-DFI.7.65
TTGTTTTCGTTTCCTTGGTAATCATTTGTCTAGCAAAATAATCAGGTTGATAGCCTAATTCTTCTTTAGCAGCTAAAACTTTCTGAACGGTTTTTGGACTGAATTTCTCTGTATTTCCATTTAATATCAAGGAGACAGTTGTGATTGAAACACCGGAAAGTTTAGCGACTTCTTTGATTGTGATCTTTTTTTTCACCATGTTCATACTCCTAACTAAATCCTGTGGTTATTTTCCCATGAAATCAAAAAGAAGTAAATGAAAATCACATACGCTAGTACCCTATTTGCTTTGTTGGATCGCTTCGATTATTTGTTTCGTTGAACGTACTCGTGCAGTTTTCGGAAATATCTTTTTTATGAACAATTGATGCGATTCTTTGTCGCGATCAC
>JAJCJJ010000002.1 GCA_020555865.1 bacterium 210917-DFI.7.65
AACTTTTTTCAAGTTTTTCCAATCTTTTTCGCCGTGGCTCTCTCTTTTTCTCCGTTTCCGGCCGCCGCCCTCGCGGACAGCTTTGTTAGAATACCATACCTTCAAGCTCTTGTCAAGACTTTTTTTCTTGATCTTTTAACTTTTTCTATGGTCTTCTTCCTTTTTGCTCCCCCTCGCGGGAAAGCTTGCTTATAATATCAAACCTTTCCCTCTTTGTCAACCCCTTTTTCCCTTTTTTGTTAAAAAAAGCCCGCAAAGCATGCTTTGCGGGCTTTTTCTTTTTGTTTCGCCGAACTCCTCAACGTCCTAACGATGCGCTGGACTTGCGCGCAACTTTCAATTTAGCCATTGCGCGGGCCAATTCGGCTTGGGAATGGGCAAATTCGATCTGGCTCTTCTTCTCGCGGATCCGCTCCTCTGCGCGCACTTTGACGCGCTCGGCATGCTCCACATCGATCTCATCCGGCTTCTGGGCAAAATCGGTGATCACGACAACTTTATCGCGCGTGATCTCCGCAAAACCGCAGCCGACAGCAGCAACTTGCTGCTGTCCCGCCGCCGTAAAACGCATCTCACCGGCCGTAATCGCCATAACCATAGGCTCATGGCTTGCCAGAACGCCCTTTTCACCATCGATTGCCGGAACGGTCAGCGCCTCGCAGGGACCGTCATAAAATACGCGATCCAATGCCACAACCTGTAAATTAAATGTACTCATCCGCACACCTCGATTTCACAGCCGTACGCTTAAGCGTTGGCATTGAGCGCTTCCGCCTTCTTTTTCACGTCCTCGATGGTACCGACATTGAAGAACGCCACCTCGGGGTAGTCGTCCATCTCGCCGTCAATAATAGCTTTGAAGCCGCGTACCGTCTCCGCCACGGGCACATAAACACCGGGCACGCCGGTGAAGTTCTCCGCCACGTGGAAGGGCTGAGACAGGAATTTCTGGATCTTACGCGCGCGGTACACTGTCAGCTTATCGTCCTCATCCAGTTCGTCCATACCCAGAATGGCGATGATATCCTGCAGCTCATTATAGTGTTGGAGAATCTCTTGCACCTTGCGGGCAACATTATAGTGCTCATCGCCCACCACTTCGGCTTCCAGGATACGCGAAGAGGATTCCAGCGGGTCCACAGCCGGGTAAATACCCATTTCTGCAATCTTTCTGGACAGAACCGTCGTTGCATCCAAGTGGGCGAATGTGGTGGCAGGCGCGGGGTCGGTCAAGTCGTCGGCAGGCACGTAAACAGCCTGAACCGACGTAATGGACCCGTCACGAGTGGATGTAATACGCTCCTGCAGCGCGCCCATCTCGTTGGCCAGCGTTGGCTGGTAACCAACGGCGGAAGGTGTACGCCCCAACAAAGCGGAAACTTCGGAACCAGCCTGCACGAAACGGAAAATGTTGTCGATAAACAACAGCACGTCCTGATGCTCGCGGTTACGGAAATACTCCGCCATGGTCAGGCCCGCGTAGGCCACACGCATACGCGCTCCGGGCGGCTCATTCATCTGGCCAAAGACCAGCGCCGTCTTTTTGATAACGCCGGACTCCGTCATTTCATTCCACAGGTCATTGCCTTCGCGGGTGCGCTCACCGACGCCGGTGAAAATCGAATAACCACCGTGCTCCTGTGCGATATTCGTAATCAGCTCCTGGATCAGCACGGTCTTGCCCACGCCGGCGCCGCCGAACAGTCCAATCTTACCGCCTTTGGCATACGGCGTCAGAAGATCGATCACCTTGATGCCGGTTTCCAGGATCTCAACTGCAGGACTCTGCTCCTCAAACGTGGGAGCCTCCCGGTGAATTTCCCAGCGTTCCTCCTCTGCCGGGATAGGGGCGCCGCCATCGATGACGTCACCCAAAACATTGAACATACGGCCCAGCGTTTGATCGCCGACGGGCACCTTGATGCAGCTGCCCGTGGCCTCGACCTCCATGCCTCTGGAAAGCCCTTCGCCGGCGTCCAGCAGAATACAGCGGACGATGTGGTTGCCCATGTGCTTGGAAACCTCCATCACGCGCTCCTGTCCGTCCACCGTGACTTTCAAGGCCTCGTTGATCAAGGGAAGATATGTGTCAAACGCTACGTCGACAACAGGCCCCAGGACCTGTGCGATTTTTCCCTTTTCCATTGGTACCTCCAATTATTCCTGCGCAGCAGCGCCGCTGACGACTTCGTTCAGCTCCGTCGTAATGGCCGCCTGCCGAACGCGGTTGTAGAGGAGCGTCAAACTCCGGATAATCTCCTCCGCATTCGTCGTTGCATTGTCCATGGCGGTCATACGGGCGTTTTGCTCGGAGGCATATGCCTCAATCATCGCGCCGAAAATCAGGCCCTTTGCATAGTTGGGCACGACCTGCTTCAAGACTGCCTGGGGAGAGGGCATGTAAGTATGCATATACTCACCCGCCGCTTCCTCGTGATTGAACATGTGCTTCGTCAGGGGCAGGATACGGAGCATCTCCGCATCCATGCTGATCGCGTTGCGCATTTTAGTATAAATGACGTATACCTCATCAAGCTCGCCGTTTTTGTACAGTTCCAGCACATGCTCCATCAGATCGCGGGCTCTCCAGATAGTAGGATCCACCGCCGCATAAGAAAATTCCCCGTCCACGACGCCGAATCCCTTATGCTTCTCAAAGTAGTGCCTGCCGCTGACACCGATGGAAAAGATGGTATTGTCGCCGCCTTTTGCCATCTCCGTTTCGGCCAGCTTAATGATATTGTGGTTGTAAGCGCCCGCCAGGCCCTTGTCGGACGTAATGACGATATAACCGCGCTTCTTCCCGTCGTCCTTGGCTGCCTCGGCCACTTCCTCGCAGAAGTAGATATTCTCCTCCAGCTCTGGGGAATGGGCCAGGATATCCGAGATGGTGTCCTGCAGCTTCAGAAAGTACGGCACCGTCGCATCCAGTCTGGCTCTCGCCTTCTTCAGCTTGGCAGAAGACATGAGATACATTGCCTTGGTAATCTTCATGGTCTTCTGTACGCTTTCTTTCCGCGTACGGATATCTTTCATGCTTTCCATGAAATCACCTACTCTTGTATTCTTTCACCGCCGCCAGGATCTTCTCCTTCAACTCGTCGGATACCTTCTTCTCCGTGTCGATCTCCGTAACGATATTGGGATAGGTGCTCTCGATGTACTCCACAACGCCGTTTTTAAACGCTTCCATATCCTTGCCGTCCACACCCACCATCAGGCGGTTGGATGCAGCGCACAGCAAAATCACCTGCTTGTGCAGAGGCATCGGATTATAGAGAGGCTGCTTGAGCAGATCCACCAGGGAACGGCCGTATTCCAGCACGTTCTTGGTCGCCTCATCCAAATCGGAGGAGAACTGGGAGAATGCTTCCATCTCGCGGTACTGTGACATATCCACACGCAGCGAACCGGAAACGGTTTTCATCGCCTTGGTCTGGGCCTTGCCGCCCACGCGGGACACGGACAGGCCCACGTTGACGGCGGGCCGAATGCCGGAGTGGAACAGATCCGTTTCCAGGAAAATCTGACCGTCGGTGATGGAAATCACGTTGGTCGGAATATAAGCGGAAACGTCGCCGGCCTGCGTCTCAATGATGGGCAGCGCCGTCATGGAACCTCCGCCAAACGCTTCATCGCGGCGGCAGGCGCGCTCCAGCAAACGAGAATGCAGATAAAACACGTCTCCGGGGTATGCTTCACGTCCGGGCGGACGATGGAGCAGCAGGGAAATGGCACGGTAAGCCTGAGCCTGCTTGGACAAATCGTCATAAACGATCAAAACGTCCTTACCCTCATCCATGAAATGTTCGCCGATGGCAGCGCCCGTATAAGGGGCGATGTACTGCAGCGGCGCGGAGTCGGACGCAGTAGCGGAAACGATAATCGAATAGTCCATGGCGCCGTATTTGGTCAGGGTGTTCACAATCTTTGCGATAGTGGACGCCTTCTGGCCGATTGCGACATAGATGCAGATCACATCCTGGCCTTTCTGGTTCAGGATCGTATCCACCGCCAGGGCTGTCTTACCAGTCTGACGGTCGCCGATGATCAACTCACGCTGACCGCGGCCGATGGGGAACATGGAGTCAATGGCCAAAATACCGGTCATCAAAGGGACATTGACTTCCTTTCTCGTAATTACGCCGGGCGCTTTGTGTTCTACAGGGCGGTAATCATCGGTTTCGATGGGGCCCTTGCCGTCGATGGGCTGGCCCAGGGCATTGACCACGCGGCCAACCATCTTATCGCCCACGGCGACACCAGCCTCGCGGCCGGTGCACTTGACAGTGGAACCTTCTACCAGACCGTTCTGCGTTCCGAAAAGGACGCAGCCCACCGTCTTCTGCTCAAGGTTCAGCACCATGCCTTCCGTGCCATTTTCAAATTCGAGAAGTTCGCCGTACTTGGCATGCTGCAAACCGTAAATGGTTGCAATACCGTCGCCGACGGACAAAATCCGGCCCACCTCTTCGGTTTTGGCCTCGTTGTCGTAATTCTCGATCTCACTTTTCAATACAGAAATGATTTTCTGCGAATCGACATTGCTCATGTTTTCTCACCTCACTGCAAAATGACGCTGCATTTTGAGGATGGCGGTACGAATGCTCTTGTCGAGCACGCTGTCGCCCACAGCGAGGATAAACCCGCCCACCAGGGAGGGATCCTCCTGCAGCGTCAGTTCCACGCCGTCCTTGCCATACTGGCGGCAGATCAGCTTCTTGAGCTTCTCCACCTGCGCGTCATCGGGTTTTGTCACATACGTAAAGGTTGCGCGGGCCACATTTTTGGCGTCCAGCGCCAGCTGATCGTATGTTTGGAACATATCCTCCGCCAGGACGATATCTCCGTTGTCGCTCATCACCTTGACAAAATTCCACACTGCCTCGGGAAACAGCTTTTCAATCACGCTGTGCTTGTTCGGCCGGCTGACGAAAGGATTTGCAAGCGCCTCGTAAACCATCTTGTTGGTCAAAAGGGCGCGCATATCGTCCACCTTCTCCGGAGCAATGTTCATATCCATCAGGACTTTTGCGTAGTTATCCGCAACAACTGTCATTTCGCATCCCCCGCTTCCGCCAAGAACGCGTCGAGCATGGCCTTATTGGCCTTGGCGTCGACCGTGGTGCCGAGCAGCTTGGATGCAGCCGCCAGAGCCACAGAGGCCAGTTCGGACTGCGCATCCTTGAGGATTTTCTCGCGGTCGGCTTCAGCGGCAGCGTTGGCCTGCCGGACGATCTGAGATGCATCGGCGTTGGCCTTGTCAATGATCTGGTTATACTGTACCTGCGCGCGGTCCTTCGCATCGGACACGATCTGGAAAGATTCCTGCTTCGCATCCTTCAGGGAGGATTCATACTGCTGCTTGAGCGCCTGCGCAGCCGCATTTTTCTGATCCGCGTCGCTGAGCGTGCCCTCAATGGCCGCCTTGCGCTTTTCGATCATGCCGAGTACCGGCTTGAACAAAAAGATACGCAGCAGGATAAACAGGATCAGCAGATTGACAACAGTCCAGAAGATATTTGGATCTACATGTAACATCCTGTTGCCTCCAATCAAAAGTTAAATGATGTAATTCTCCTTTTATTGAGGCAATCAGCCCATCATGATGATGATCATCAGGCCGATGACCAAGCCGTAAATAGCGGTAGCTTCTGCCAGGGCGCAGCCCAGAATCAGAGCGGAAGTGATCTTGCCGGAAGCTTCGGGCTGACGGGCAATGCCCTCCACGGCTTTGGACGTGGCCAAACCAATACCAATACCTGCGCCAGCGCCGGTCAGAGCGGCGATACCTGCACCAATAGCGATCATAATAATGTACCTCCTAAAATTTTGTTCCTTGAATTGAGTTTTTGTATGTGTGTGTTTATTCTATCGCTTCCTGAATGTACAAAGACGTCAGGAATACAAAGACATAGGCCTGCAGGAATGCGTCGAAGATATCGAAATACATACTTGCAGCCAGCGGGAACACCGCCGGAATCACCATTTTGATCAATTCCATGATGATAAACGCGCCCAGAATATTACCAAACAGTCGCATGCACAAAGACAAAGGCTTGATCACAAGCTCCAGCACATTCAGCGGCGTTACGATTGCTACAGGCTGAGTAAAACTCTTGAGCCAGCCGCCAACACCTCTGTGGCGAATGCTGGCATACTGTACCAGTATAATACTCATAATGGCCAGTCCCAGCGTCACATTCAGGTTCTTCGTAGGCGGCGCCACACCAAACAGTCCCACCATGTTGGCAACACCGAGATAAATCAGCACTGTCAGCAAATACGGGATATAGCGCTTGCCATGCTCGCCCAGAATGCCGTAAAGCATGTTGTAGAGCATGCCGATAAATCCTTCAATCACGACCTGACGTTTTTTTGTCGGCACAAGCTCCATGTGTCTGGTAAACCAAATGGATAAAAGCACCAGCACCACAATGATCCCCCACGAAACGTACACACTGTGCGGGATCGTAATTCCACCGATGTTGATCGCATTCGTAAAGTAATCAAGATGGTGTCCGATTTTTTCTGAGATATTCCCCACGTTATCTCACCTCCCTCTTTCCAGATTGCTTGGCGTCTCCATCCCTCCGCGGAGCGGACTGAAACGGCCTCCTACAGCACATCATGAACGCCCTTCCAAATCGCACAGATCCGGTATGTGTCATATGCACGCAAAGGCTGCGATTCCGTGTGTGTTGTGCAACGATTTTCCGCAGTATTTTGCGTTTTTGGGATATTTTTGCGAAACATCCGCATGCTGTATATACGTTCCATTTTAGCGAACTACAGTCAAAAGTCAAGATATTCCTCTCCCCCCAAATCCATATTTTGGTGAAATCTTTACAAATTTCGCTAAAACATTGTTAATGTATTAACAATGTTTTTCTTCTGCTTTCTTCCGCACCCAGCGGGTTAATTTTCTCCGCGCAGGGCCATACTATGTTTATTCTATTTTTTCTTCCGGAGGTGTTCCCATACAAATGCGGCAGACCATCCATTTATCCGCCCCGCCTTCTGTGCTGTCCTGGGCCAATATCGGCGGAAAATACGAAAAAGACGGCCCGCTGGCCCCTTATTTCGATCAGTTGGATCCGGATTCCTTTTTCGGTGAAACGACTTACGAAAAAGCGGAATCTGCCATGCAGCGCTATGTTCTAAGCAAGGCGCTGGAAAAGGCGCATCTGAACAGCGAACAACTCGATTGTATTTTCGGCGGCGACCTGCTCAATCAGTGCATCGCAGCCGGCTTTGCCATGCGGGATTTTCCCGTTCCTTTCTACGGCCTGTACGGTGCTTGCTCCACCATGGGCGAAAGCCTTTCCCTGGCGGCGCTGCTTTTGAGTGCGGGCTATCTGACCCGCGCCGCCGCAGTGACCTCCTCCCATTTCTGCAGCGCAGAACGGCAGTACCGCATGCCCATGCCTTATGGCAGCCAGCGCTGTCCCACCGCGCAGTGGACCGCCACCGCCGCCGGCTGCACCATCCTCTCCGCCACGGGAAACGGGCCTTATATCACCCATGTGACACGGGGCCGCGTGATCGACAAAGGGATCACCGACGCCAATAATATGGGCGCCGCCATGGCACCAGCTGCGCTGGACACTCTGCAGGCCTTTTTCCGCGACACAGGCTGCGCCCCCGGCGATTTCGACCGCATCATCACTGGCGATCTGGGAAAACTGGGCAGTGCCATTCTTGTGGATCTGGCCCAACGGGAAGGACTGGATCTGTCTGCCAACCACAGCGACTGCGGCTTACTACTTTATGACCTGGAGCGGCAGGATATGCACTGCGGCGGCTCCGGCTGCGGCTGCAGCGCCTCGGTATTCAACGGATATCTGCTGCGTCAGCTGCAGGCGGGGCAATGGCGCCGCATCCTCTTTGCCCCCACCGGTGCGCTGCTCTCCCCCACCTCCAGTTTTCAAGGTGAAAGCATCCCCGGCATATGCCATGCCGTAGTGGTTTCTGCAGAAAAGGAGTGAGTGTTTTGGAATATATAAACGCATTTCTCTGCGGCGGCATCCTCTGTGCCATTGGCCAGATCCTAATCGACAAAACACAGCTGACCCCCGCGCGCATCCTGGTGGGCTATGTGGTAACCGGCGTGATTCTGGGCGCGCTGGGATGGTATGACCCCATCGTACAATGGGGCGGCGCCGGCGCCACCGTTCCCCTGACCGGATTTGGCTACAGCTTGGCCCGCGGCGTCCGTGAGGCCGTGCTTGCCCGCGGCTGGATCGGCGTGCTCACCGGCGGCCTGAGCGCCACAGCCGCCGGCATTGCCGCCGCAGTGCTCTTCTCATTCCTGGCTGCGCTGCTCTTCAAACCGGGCGACAAACGCTGAGTCGGCAAAGGAGGGGCATTCCCCTCCTTTTTTCATTTTTTGCTTGACTCACGCTGAAGTTTGTTTATAATAACTTTAGGCAGATACCCCTCCAGGGTGGGGTATCTAAATTCTATTGATTTGATTTTCAGAAAAATCGGGTGAACTGTTATGAAGCAAAAATTTGACGTAACCGGAATGACCTGCAGCGCCTGCGTAGCCCATGTGGAAAAGGCCGTGAAAAAGCTGCCCGGCGTGCAGGACATAGCCGTAAGCTTGATGACCAATAGCATGCAGGTGGAGTACGACGATTCCGCCCTGAACAGCGGCGCCATTTCCGCCGCGGTTTCCGCCGCCGGATACGGTGCACAGCCGACGCTGCAGCGTTCAGCTGCCGCCGCGGTGCGCGAAACGCCGCAGGTCCGGAATCAGGCTGAACTGAACCAGATGAAGCACCGCCTCCTCTGGTCCATCGCGTTCCTCCTCCCCCTGTTCTACATCTCCATGGGGCACATGCTGGGCCTGCCCCTGCCGTCTTTCCTGGCGGGGCATGACAATCTGCTGCCCTTTGCCCTGACCCAGCTGCTGCTCACCCTCCCCATCCTTGCCCTCAACAGCAAATACTACAGGGTCGGCTTCAAAGCGCTGTGGCACCGTTCGCCCAACATGGATTCCCTGGTAGCCGTCGGTTCCGCCGCTGCCATGGCTTACAGTATTTTCGTTCTCTACCAGTTGGCCTACGGCTTCGGCCATAACGACGCCGCGCTGGTGCAGCAATATCATATGAGCCTCTACTTTGAGTCCGCCGGTATGATCCTCACACTGATCACCGTGGGCAAATTCCTGGAAACCCGCTCCCGCGGCAAAACGTCCGCCGCTATCGAAAAATTGATGGATCTGGCGCCCAAAACCGCTACCGTCCTTCGAAACGGACAGGAACTCACAGTACCTATTGAGGAAATCCGCGTGGGCGACCGTATCCGCGTCCGCCCCGGTGAGCGCATCGGCGCAGACGGTTCCGTGGTGGAGGGGACATCGGCCGTGGATGAGTCCGCCCTGACCGGCGAAAGCATCCCCGTTGAAAAAGGTCCCGGCGACACCGTAATTTCTGCTTCCATCAATAAATCCGGCTCCTTTGTGTTTGAAGCCACCCGGGTGGGAGAGGACACGACCCTGGCCCAGATCATTCATTTGGTGGAAGATGCTTCCGCTACCAAAGCCCCTATTGCCCGCCTGGCCGATAAAATCGCTGGCATTTTCGTCCCGGCCGTCATGGCAATCGCCCTGGTCACGTTTCTGGTCTGGCTGCTCTGCGGGGCATCCTTTGGCTTTGCTCTGACCTCCGCCGTTGCGGTACTGGTGATCTCCTGCCCCTGTGCGCTGGGGCTGGCCACACCTGTGGCCATCATGGTTGGCACCGGAAAGGGTGCAGAAAATGGTATCCTTGTTAAATCCGCCTCCGCGCTGGAAACCCTGCACCATATCGACACTGTGGTGCTGGACAAAACCGGCACCATCACCGAAGGTAAGCCCCGCGTTACCGATCTTCTCCCGGCGCCCGGCGTTTCCGAGGAAGATCTTCTGACCATTGCAGCCTGCCTGGAGGGGCCGTCGGAGCATCCCTTGGCCGCGGCTATCACCGAGGAAGCAGCCCGGCGTACACTTCCGGCCGTTTCCATCAGTGGTTTTACTGCAGTCCACGGCCGCGGCGTAAAAGCCACCATCGGCGGGCAACAGGCTCTGGGCGGCAACCGGGCCATGCTGGAAGCATCCGGCGTGGATATCACATCCATTCTCCCCCAGGCAGAAACTCTGGCCGCAGAGGGAAAGACGCCGCTGTTTTTTGCTGCGGATGGCCGTCTGCTGGGTCTGGTCGCCGTTGCGGATACCCCCAAAGCCAGCAGTGCCGCCGCCATTGCCGCCTTCCGGCAGCTGGGTGTGGACGTCGTCATGCTCACAGGCGACAACCGGCGCACTGCCGAAGCCATCGGCAGGCGCTTGGGCGTCTCCACAATTATCTCCGAAGTTTTGCCTCAGGAAAAAGATCGCCATGTGGCCGCGCTGCAGGAAAAGGGCAGGCGGGTGGCCATGGTGGGCGACGGCATCAACGACGCGCCCGCTCTGGCCCGTGCCGACGTAGGACTTGCCATCGGCGCCGGCACCGATGTCGCCATCGAATCGGCGGACATCGTGCTGATGAAAAGCGACCTGCGGGATGCCGCCATAGCCGTGGAACTGTCCCGCGCTACCATGCGCAACATCCGCGAAAATCTATTCTGGGCTTTCTTCTACAATATCTGCGGCATCCCCCTGGCCGCAGGCGTATTCTATCACTGGCTGGGCTGGCAGCTCGATCCTATGTTTGCCGCCGCCGCCATGAGCCTTTCCTCCGTCTGCGTCGTCACGAACGCGCTGCGCCTGCGCGCGTTCAAATCCAAACATATTTCCCGTGCCATCCCTGCAGACGGCGAATATAAGGAAACTGCATCCCCCATCCCTGCCGCACCGGCAGAAACAACGAAAGGAAGTATTACTATGAACACCAAAACCATTTTCATTGAGGGCATGATGTGCCAGCACTGCGTCAAGCATGTACAGGAGGCGCTCAACGCCGTTCCCGGCGTTAAATCCGCAACGGTGAGTCTTGAAAACAACAACGCCGTCGTCACAGCGGAGGATTCCGTAACGGACGAGGCTTTGGCCAAAGCCGTCACCGATGCAGACTACAAGGTGGTAAACATCCAATGATGGCCGATCGGGATAAGATCACCCGCATGCTGAAAACCGCTCGCGGCCAGATCGACGGCGTACTGAATATGATTGAAGAGGATCGCTACTGCATCGACATCTCCAACCAGATCCAAGCTGCTCAGGCCATTTTGGGCAAGGCCAACGCTGAGGTGCTCAAAGCCCACGTGCATCACTGCGTCCGCGCAGCCGTGGCCCAGGGCGATGCTGCGGAAAAACTGGATGAGATCTCCCTGATTCTGGAAAAGCTGGCTAAAAAATAATTGTCCGACGTTTTCCGGCGCCCGTGCGCCGCCGCCTCAAAAGCGGCATGGCAGGAAGCCATGCCGCTTTTGAGGCGTTTCTGGAAAATTGATGATAATTTGAAACCTTTCCGAAAAAAGTGCTACAATAGGGCTCGATAAAAAGGAGATGCAACGGCCAAAATGCGCTGAAGAAAAGAAAACCATCTCAAAAAACGCCGCACCCCATACAGGGTGCGACGTTTTGCATTCTTTTTCAACGCCGAGAACGTTTTTCCATCGTCTCATCCAGCGGTGGTACAAAGGTCCAAAGCCAGCGGTAAAGAGGCACCAGCACAGCAAAACGCTCCACCAGATACGCCGGCAGCGAAGCGCTCATGCTGGCATCGCTCCATGGCTCAAAGGCCGAAAAACCAATGCTTTTCAAATTGTACCACCGGTCAATGCGTTCGGACACATGGCCCTTGGGCCGTTTGTAGGATTCCCCATCCAGCTGAAAGCTGCCGTCTTTTTCAAAGGCGCGGATCATGCGCTCTGCCTTGGCGGGGTTCGCCTCCATCGCTGCGCGCATATTTTTCATAAAGTCCGGCGGGCAGTTGTAGCTGCCGAACCCATAACTGATGCCTTCGGCGGAGATTTCCGCGTAAAACGTGGGCGCTATCGACCAGCGCTCCTGCTGGGCCAGCACAAACCAGATATGATCCCGATAAGGCCCCTGAGGCTGCGGCCGCCGGGCGTCCCGGTAGATCCGGCTGCAGCGCCACAAGCTTTCCAGGCCGTACCGCGCTTCCATCCCCGCGCACACCTCCCGTGCCAGGGCCTTCATCGGCTCATAAATCTTTTCCACATATGTGGCTTTATGCTCTGCAAACCATTCCCGGTTATTGTTAAAACGGATCGCCCAGAAAAAGTCGATCATCGCATCTTCAAACCCGGTAAATGTCGTATCTTTCATCGTATATCCTCTCTTCCGTGTATCCGGCCAACCGCCAATTCTCCGGCGGCGTTCAGCGGCGGGCATACTCGCTTTCTTCCACCGGCGGCACCAACACTACAGGCAAACATCGACGCAGGGCATATTCCACCGTTCGCTGCGTACCACCCGTCTGACCGTCATAAACCGCGATCACCATAGCCGCATGATCCACCATATAACGGTTGCGCCGCATCATGCAGCCTGGGCCGTAGCGCTCCTGCACCATGGTTTCATAATCACACGCCGCCAAAAGCCGCTGCCGGCGCACTCTGTCCTCTGCAGGCCATCCATCTGCCTGCGTAGGGCAGGGCACCGCCGCTTCGAGGGTGATTTCTGGCCAGTCCCGCTTCATTTCCAGCACCAGTTCGGCAAAATACAAATCGCAGCCCTGGGCCATGCCGCACAAAAAATGCTCCATTTCACAGCGGCAGGCGTCTTCAACAGCTGCGCGCAGACGTCGCTTCAAATCTGCGCACCGCGGGTCGCGCTCGTCGCTCAGCCACGGCAACTTCTGAGGGCGGTATCCTGTAAATGCGCAGGCTGTCTGTCTTCCCCGCATGCTGCGCTCCTCCCCTTCCATTATTCTTGTTTTTCTTTATTATAGCACATACATTCTATTTTGCAAGCGTCAATCCCCTTGCCTGTTCCCGCTTTTCCCAGCCATTTTTCTGTATTTCTTTACAATTTCCACCCATTGCCTCTTGCATTTTCCGTCTGTCAGCGCTATACTGTGTCCACAAAGAAAGAAGCGTTTCAGGGCAGGGTGCAATTCCCGACCGGCGGTACAGTCCGCGAGCCGCATAATTTTTGCGTGCTGAATCGGTGCAACTCCGATACCGACAGTGACAGTCTGGATGGAAGAAACGATCTGGCACACCGTTCCGGTGTTGTATCCGTTTGCCCGAAAGCTTGCCTTTCGGGTGTTTTTTTGTGCCTGCAATAAGAAAAGGGGGAATTGACTATATGCATACCAACACACAGAGTAAAATTCACAAAATGGTAGTCACCGCCATGCTGTCCGCCGTAGCGGCAGTATTGATGTTTCTGGAGTTCAGCGTGCCCATTATGCCCAGTTTCATCAAGCTGGATATTTCCGAGCTGCCGGCCCTTCTGGCCTCTTTTTCCCTGGGGCCTGTCTACGGGGTGGTCGTCTGCCTGGTCAAAAATCTGATCAATCTGACCCATACCAGCACGGGCGGCGTAGGCGAACTGTGCAATTTCCTTCTGGGCGTCACATTTGTTGTTCCCGCCGGCCTTCTATACAAAAAAATGAAGAACCGCAAAGGCGCCTTTCTCGGTTCGCTGGTTGGCTCGGCAATCATGGCTGTGCTCAGTGTACCGCTGAACTATTTTATCACGTATCCCATCTATGCCGTTTTCATGCCTATGGAAGGCATCATCGGTATGTATCAGTTGATCCTTCCTTTTGTAGATAACCTGCTACAGTGCCTTCTGGTATTCAATATGCCGTTTACCTTCGCCAAAGGTATGCTGGATGTGCTGATTGCCTTTTTGATCTACAAGCCCTTATCGCCCTTGCTGCATCGATGAACTCATGCCCAGGCCCGCTCCCGGACCTGGGCTTTTCTGCAGCGTCCTCAAAAACATCTGTTTGATTTTTCTCCATTTTTATGCTATGCTGATTTCAGTTTGTTGGAAAAGGAGGTGGGCAGCTGTGCCTCGGACCATTTTGCACTGCGATATGAACAGTTTTTACGCTTCCGTGGAACTGCTGCAGTATCCCGAGCTGCGCCGGAAACCCGTGGCTGTATGCGGTGATCCCACCTCCCGCCACGGCATTATTTTAGCCAAAAACGAGGCTGCCAAAAAATATGGTGTCGTTACGGCGGAAACCATCTGGCAGGCCCGCAGAAAATGCCCGGGTCTTATTCTGCTGCCGCCCCACCGGGAGGGCTACAGCGCATACTCCAAGCAAATCAACGCCATTTATGGCCGCTACACTGACCTTGTGGAGCCGTTCAGCATCGACGAAAGCTGGCTGGATATCACAGGGAGCATGCACCTGTTTGGCGGCAACGGCAAGGCCATTGCCGATGAAATCCGTGCAGCAGTACGGAAGGAAACCGGACTGACCTGCTCCGTTGGCGTGTCCTTCAACAAGATCTTTGCCAAACTGGGCAGCGATTACAAAAAACCGGATGCCACCACGGTTCTTTCCCCGGACTGCTGGCGGGAAACCGTATTCCCGCTGCCAGTGTCGTCGCTGCTGTTTGTGGGAAAAACTGCTTCCAAAACGCTGCACCAGTACGGGATTGACACTATTGGCCAGCTGGCGCAGTCCAGCCCCGCAATGCTTCAGGAGCTGTTCGGCAAGATGGGACAGCAGCTTTACGAATATGCCAACGGACTGGAACACGCCCCGGTGCGCCCCTACGGCGAGCGCGCCCCGGTCAAATCCGTCGGCAATGGCACCACATTCAGCCACGATTTAACCTGTTGGGAGGACGTCCTTCGCCATATTACCATCCTGTCGGATACGGTGGCCGTCCGCCTTCGCCAACATGGCCTGTACTGCACCGGCGTACAGGTGATGATCCGCGATCCGTCCTTTCGTACCATCACGCGGCAAAAACAGCTGCCGCACAGCACCCATCTGGCCCGGGACATCACCGCAGCCTGCATGGAACTGCTGCACTCTTCCTGGCAAATGCCTCACCCGATCCGCATGCTGACCGTCACCGCTCTGAACCTCGCTCCTGCTGACCAGTGGTCTCAACAGCTGAACCTGTTTTCCGCCGTTTCCTCCGAACAGGAACACAGAGCGGAGCAGTTGGAAGGCGCCATGGATCAGATCCGCGCTAAATTCGGAGCCGGTGCTATCGCGTACGGCGCAGCCTTCGCTGAGCAACAGCTCCGCAAATCACAAAAAAAGAAAAACGATGGCCCCGTATTTCCGGAATCCAACCCCTGACTTCGCAGCAGCCGTTTTTCAGGCTGCTGCATTTCTATTTCTGCGTCCGCTCGAATTCCCTGCCCAGCTTTTCCAGCGCTTTCTTTTCCAGGCGGGATACATAGCGACACGCCTATTGTAAACGATGCCCTTTAAGAAATCGCCTCCAGCTCATGGAAGCGGAATTTGATGATGATCTCTTTTTCCTCGGTCAGCTCCACCCGTTCGATGAGGCTGACCAGCAGCTCCCGACTGGTGAGAGCTGAATCCAGAAACTGTTTTACCAGTGCCCTGGCTTTTTCTTCGGTGTTCACCGGCTGCTTTGCCTGTTCCTGAAGGCTCTTCAGCCGATCTTCCAGAACTGTGCGGTCCATCTTGACTTTCTGATAGATGCGCTGAAAGTCCTCTTCAGAGAGCAGCCCATTCAGCCGGTCCATATACATCTGATCCAGGTTGGTGGTCAGAGCGGTGATTTTGGATTGCAGTGCCTGTATTTCTGCTTCACAACTGGCCGCCTTGCTAGCGTTCTCCACTGCTTCTTCTGCAATCGGGCACAGCTTATCGGGATGCAGATAGGCCCGGCAGACCTCCCGCACCTTGGCGAATACCGCTTCATTCACCGTTTCTTCCTTGATGGAATGACAGGTGCAAACGCCCGCCTTGGTGAATCGCTGGTAGGTTCGACAGACAAAGAACAGGCGATCCTCACCGGCGGCATTTTTACGGTTGAGTACCGCCATAGGGTAGCCGCACTCGTGGCAAAAGATCAGTCCTTTCAGCAGAAAGTCATAGGTCCGGCTTCGGGTGTGCTTGCGACTGTTCACCAGCAGCTGTACCTTTTGAAAGGTCTCCGGATCAATGATCGGTTCATGGGTCCCCTCCACTACCACCCAGTTTTCCGGCGATTGCCGCAGGCACTTTTGGGATTTATAGCTGATCTTTACACTGCGCCCCTGCACCATATTGCCGATGTAGGTCTCGTTTTTCAGCATTTCGGAAATCCGCTCGCTGCTCCACAGTCCAGTGTAGGGGCCAGGGTTCCCGACCTTCCAGCCGCAATAGGTAGCCGGTGTGGGGATACCTTCTTCGTTGAGCGTAGTCGCAATTTTGCGGCAGCTCATACCAGAGAGGGCCAGTGCGAAGATCCGCCGCACCACCGGAGCCACTTCCTCGTCAATGACGATTTTGTTTTTCTCGGTGGGGTGCATCTTGTACCCGTACATGGGCTTGCCGCCGATGAACTGCCCCTTCCGCTGCTTATCCCGCTTGACGCTCTTGATCTTCTTGGAGATGTCCTTGGCATACATATCGTTCATGATGGCACGGAAAGGGGTGATGTCGTTGGCGGTGGAGTCCACGCCGGTATCAATGCCGTCCAGCAGGGAAATATACCGAACCCGATGTTCCGGGAAGTACCGCTCCATATAGTGACCGGTCATGATATAATCACGGCCCAAACGGGAAAGGTCCTTGGTGATGACCATATTGACCTTTTTGGTTTCAATGTCGCCAATCATCCTCTGGAAGCTAGGGCGGTCAAAACTGGTGCCGCTGAATCCGTCATCTACATAGGTGTCATAGACACTCAGCCGGTGCTGCTGCACAAATTCCCGCAGCAGGGATTCCTGGTTCTGGACACTTTGAGATGGTCCCTCGTTTTCATCCTCCTTTGATAGTCTGATGTATAAAGCCACATGGTAATCCATGGGGTTGCTTATCTCTAAGTACATGATTTACCTCCTGAGATAAGCGGCCATTCATCGCTTACATTGTACAATGGGATGCTCCATCGCAGCAAGAATGCGGCCAAGATAAAGCCGAAAAGATTCTTCCAAAATTTCAGAGATACTCTTTTCGGTATTGCTGTAAGTACATTGCACAACAGGCAAGTCTCTTTTTTTCATACGCTTTCCCTCCTTTTGTTCATCGTATGTAGGGAACCGCTTCTTCTTGCCTGTCCTTCTGCAAAAGAAAAGTGACCTGCTTTTTAGGCAAGTCACTCAGCGGTTTTCAATTTATATGTGAAATAGGATCGAAATATCGTTTTGTCCGTTTTTGGAACCATAGTGAATGGATCGGCCGAGGTGAGCTCCGGCTCGATCAGCAAACTCATCGCAAAACAGTGGGCGAAGAATTCTTTTCTGTCCACACCATTCAAATCAAGATGGAGCAGGGCGGAAACAACCTGAAAATCATCCGGTTGTACTTCCATCGTACCGGTCAGCGCCAGATTGATCATGTGCCCGACTTCATGGAGTAGGATGCTTTGCGGGGTAGCTGAAAAATCTTTGTGAGGGACCAGCAGATAAATGTCAGCCTGCATCTTGCCGCCTGCTCTCTGATAACAGCGACAAAAGGAATCCTCTGTTTTATGGGTTGCGGGGAGCAGGAAGAGCAGTGTATGATGCTCTTTCCAAATGTACCGAGAGAAGCAATAAACTCGTTCTGCTACTCGCATAACCGTTTCGGTATCTTCGGTGGAAATCGGCATTTTATCTGTATCTGTGTACTGCTGTTCGATCTCCTGCACCAGCGCTGCCATCTGTCGCGCGTTTTCTGCCTGATCCCCGGAAAAACTCCAGTTATGATACAACAGTAGTGCGTATGCAGATTCCCCTTGCACAATGCTCCAACTAAGGTGTCCATCTAAGAAGGCAGAGAAGATCTGCTGTTCATACCGAAGTTGTAGTTCTTGATAAAGTTTTGCATAATCTGCCTGGCAATAGGCAGATGCTATTTTTCGGAGGAACTGTGTCAGTTCCTGAAAGCTAGTTATTCGTACCATATAAGGTTTCCTTTCATGATAAACTCCAAAATCAAAGTTGGATGGACCATCCGCCTCCTAAGCGGAATGACTGTCGTTCGAATCCATTCTGATTAGCAAAATTTTATCAGGAAATCTTGAAACCAAGAGCGCCGGAAAATCTCCGGCGCTCTTGATTATTTGATTGGAAACTACAACGCTTCATAAAACTCTTTTTGAAAATTCTGAGCACACTCTTTTCGGCAGGAGTCAATGACATGTCCATACCGTTCGGTAATCATTTCGGCCTGGGCGTGTCCAGAATCGCCTTGCACTGCTTTGATATTTCCGCCAGTCAGAATCAATTTATATGTGATGCTGCTGTGACGCAGGCTGTGAAAGGTTACTTTGGGAAGGCCTAATGTAAGAAGTTGCTTTTCCAGCATTCTGGGGAGCGCCTCTTCCTGTAACGGTCTTCCGGAAGAATACCGAAGGATTAGATCCGGCACATTCTTTCCACAAGGAGTCTGTTCCTTTTTCCAGTCTTGGAGCAGATCTATCACATGGGGCGGTAGGTAAACGGTACGGACACTGGATCGGGTTTTCGGACGCTTCAAAACAATCACTGTTCGCCCCTCATCAAACACGGCTGGAAATTGATAGAGAATGTCGTTCCGGTCCAACGCCTGAATCGCGTCCTTTCGTACTCGTTTCAGTGTTTTATTGATGAAAATCGTACTGTTTCCGAAATCTACGTCACTCCAGGTCAGCGCCAGGATCTCCCCTTTGCGCAGAGAGCCTGCAAATGCGAGATGGACCGCAATCCCAAGTAGCGAAAATCCGCTGTTTTGCAATAACCTTTTGATTTCTTCGTTGGACAGCATTTCCATTGAACAGGGAAATGCTTTTGGAAGTGTAGCTTTATGAAATGGATTGCGGTCTGCGTATTCCCAAAGCACCGCTTGTTCAAATGCGCTGTGCAGTAATTTATGGACAGAGGACAGTATTTGAGGTGTCATATTTTCCTGATTTCTCATCTTGCTGTACAGTACGGCAATCGTTTTAGGGCTGAATTCTGTCAGCTTCATGTCTCCGAAAGCCGGGAGAATGTGGTTTTGAATCAGAGCCACGTGATTGGTATACGTGGAATAGGACCAGTGAACCCGCCCATAAAGCTCTATATACTCCTCAAGCAGTTCCGATAGATTATCTGCATGGTTTTGCAACCTCTCCTTCTGTTTTGCTCGTACGAGTTCAACTTGCTCTTTTCGATGCAGTGCCGCTTCATAAGAATGGTAGGTCTCCCACCGCTGCTTCTTTTTTCCACCTTCGTATGATGTGTAGACCACACTAAAGCTTTTGTTTCGTTTCACAATGGATGCCATGATAAATTCCTCCTTTTCAAAATTTATCATAGCAGTTCTGTGTATCAAGACAGGAAGCATCACTCAAAGAAAAGAGTATTTTGATTGATGAAATGAGCGATGTATGATATAATAGCAATAAAGATTGACCTGGTGAGGAACTTGCATGAGAAATAAAAAACCTCCTTTTGAAATTACCAATCAAATGATCGGCCATGTGGCTGAGATTGCAGAACTGGTGGGGAAACTATCGGCAGTATCTTCCCTTTCCGCCAATCCGACGCTGCGGCGTAGCAATCGGATTAGAACCATCCACGGTTCTCTGGCCATTGAGCAGAATACTCTCTCTTTGGAACAGGTAACTGCTGTGCTGAACGGCAAGCATGTCTTGGCTCCACCCAAGGATATTGCTGAAGTCAAAAACGCCTATGAGATTTATGAGCGGTTGGATGAACTGGACCCCTATTCGGTGGATGACCTGTTGACTGCCCACGGCATCATGACCCGGGGGCTGGTGGAGGAGTCTGGCGTATTTCGCAGCCGCCCTGTGGGCGTGGTAGACAGTGAAGGGCATGTCCTGCATTTTGGCACGCTTCCACAGTATGTCCCCGATCTAGTCATGGAGCTGCTGGACTGGACAAAGACCAGTGAGGTGCACATGCTGATTCGTAGCTGTGTGTTCCACTATGAACTGGAACTGATTCACCCTTTCGCCGACGGAAATGGGCGTGTGGGGCGACTGTGGCATACACTGCTGCTTTCGAAATGGAACCCAGCCTTTGCCTGGCTGCCGGTGGAGTCTATCATTCACGACCGCCAGCAGGAGTATTACAACGCCATCAACGCCTCCAATGACGCCGGAGAGTCCACGGTATTTATCGAGTTCATGCTTTCAGCCATCAAAGCATCACTCATGGATGTGATTAGTACGAGTGATGAAATGAGCGATGGAAAGATGGATAAGGCAACTCTCCGCTGGAAGAAAATTGAGGAGTATCTTAAAACCCATGACTATATCATGAATGCCGATGTGCGGGAGTTGTGTGAGGTATCGGCAGCGACAGCGAATCGGATTTTGGTAGGATTCGCTGCGGGGAAAAAACTTACTAAGTGCCGAAAAGGTAGTTATTGGGTTTATGTCCCGTGTGATAAGTGATTAGAACTGATAGGGAATGCTCGATTTCTCGATGGAGGAAAATATGAAAATAAAAGATAAATTAACCAATAATTAATGGAGAGAGGAGATTATTGTGAATCGAAAATTTTTTGAACAAGCGGCTACAATAGACAATCCACACTGGGATATTTTATCGGCAAGGCAAAATACACTATACTCAAGAGCCGATGATGTCCGAAGTCCGTTTGCACGTGATTATACGCGAATCCTTCACTCAATGGCATATAGGCGACTTAAGCATAAGACACAAGTCTTTTTTAATATCAACAATGACCATATTTGTACTAGAATGGAGCATGTTAACCATGTAGAGTCTGTTAGTTCAACAATTGCCAAAGCGCTTGGACTAAACGAAGAATTGACGAAAGCTATCTCCATTGGACATGATTTAGGACATGCACCTTTTGGACATCAAGGCGAAAGCGTGATAAAGAAGCTTTCTCAAGAGTATTTAGGGAAAAATTTTTGGCATGAGCAAAATGGATTGCGTTTTGTAGATCAAATCGAGTTGCTAGAAGATAATTATAAAATATATAGAAATTTGGATTTGACATACGCAGTCCGAGATGGCATTATTTCGCATTGTGGCGAAGTGGATCAAAACGGAATATTCCCTCGGGATATTTCAATCTCAATTGATGATTTTGATACGCCAGGAAAATTTCAAGCCGTGACATGGGAAGGCTGCGTTGTTAAAATGGCAGATAAAATTGCCTATGTTGGACGCGACATTGAAGATGCTATTAATTTGGGCTTTCTTGACCAAAGTGCTCAGAGCAAACTGTTAAGGATGGCACGTGCAAACGATGAAAGAGTGATGAACACTACTGTAATCATGCATAATATGATTATAGATATTTGTCAAAACAGTTCTCCTGACAAAGGAATTAGCATGAGTCCCCAATTCAATCAACAGATCAATGAAATTAAGGCGTTTAACTACGATCAAATCTACGGTCATAGGAGACTTACACCATTTAAGCATTATTCTGAATTAGTAATTTCTCAAATTTTTAATGAACTCATGTCATTTTACCAAGGAAAATACACTTGGACTGCACTGGAAGAAAACGAACACTTTACTCCGACGTTGGTTAACTCTTTTCAAAAATGGTTAGCACGGTACTGCTCGGTAGAAATTGTACCTAATGGAGAATTGAAAACGTTGGCACTTAGCTGTGAAAATCGAAAAATTTATCAAGAATTAGAAACTCGGGAAATATATACACAGGCAATCATTGACTATATTTCTGGTATGACAGATCGTTTTGCTATCACACTTTTTAATGAGTTACTTGAATATTAGTTTTAATGAACAGCCGCTTATCTTCCTGAAATTTTGCCGTTTACAATAACCGCGGCGCTACCCCAGTCACGCACGAAGCCCGGAAAACCTGTCCACATCAGGCTTTCCGGGCTTCGTTTACATTAGCGGCGTCGCGATACATAGCTGCGGGAGATGCCGCAGGCAGCGGCAATTTCCCGCTGAGTGCGGGGCGGTTTCCCATCCAGACCGTAGCGCTGCTCCACAATGTCTCTCTCCCGCGGCGTTAGGCAGGTCTGTACCAGGCAGCGCAGTACCCCCCGAGTCTCACTGGCGCTCAAATCTTCCAACATGGTGTCGTCCACACTGATGACATCCATAAACGAAAGGCTGTTTCCGTCCTGATCCGTGTCGATGGAATCAGACAGAGATACCTCTCCCTGCAGCTTTTTCTGCGAGCGGAAATACATCAGAATCTCATTCTCAATACACCGTGCCGCATAAGTCGCCAGGCGCACCCCCTTGTCCGGCTTATAGCTGGAAATCCCTTTGATCAGACCGATGGTGCCGATCGAGATCAAGTCTTCCTGATCTCTGGTCTGGGTGTAGTATTTTTTCATAATGTGCGCCACCAGACGCAGGTTGTGTTCAATGAGCACATCGCGGGCCTCCAGATCGCCGGCGGCATAGCGTTCCAGATATTGTTTCTCTTCTGCCGCGCTCAGCGGCTTCGGGAATGATCCGGTACTCCCGTTCAGGCGCAGCGTGAACATCAAGCTGTTCGTCAGCAGCAAAATCACTGCAGACAGCATAAGACACTTCCTCCTTTTGCAAAATCGTTCTTTCTCACTCTATGCGCCGGAAGAATGTCCCTATTTCCAAAAATACGCCGCTGTAAAAAAAGCCGCCCGGAGCATACCGCAGTATGCTCCGGGCGGCTTACCTGTCCCCGCTTCTGGAGTGCTTATTCCATCATACAGCGTTCAGCCGATTCCCCGCCGCTGCCGTTCCTTACGCATTCATCGCTTCGTTCAACGCCGCTTTCACAGCCGGCAGAACCTCCTGTGCATCGATTTTCACATCCGTAAATTCCTCCAGGGCAAACACCGCCTGATAAATCAGCATGCCCAAGCCGTTGAGCGTCGAAAGTCCCAGCGCTTTAGCCCGCGCCAGCAGCATGGTTTCCGGCGGACTGTAAATAATGTCACAAACCGCGGCGCCTTTCGGCAGCGCTGCCAGAAAGTCCAGCTGCTCAAACCGGGCCGCCATGCCGTGCATTCCCATCGGTGTGGTATTCACCAGAAGATCAGAAAAAAGGGCGCAGTCCTGCAAAGTTTCCTCATCCAAGCCGCAAGGCGTAATCTGCGTGGGAAATTCCTTTGCCAGTGCTTCTGCTTTGGAGCGAGTACGGTTGCACACAAAAATGCGCCGCGCGCCGGATTGCGCCAGCTTTAGCACCACGGCCCGCGCCGCGCCGCCGGCCCCCAGCACGGTAATCGTCTTATCCTCCGGCGAGATGCCCGCCTCCAACAGCATTTGCAAAAATCCCCGGCCATCCGTGTTGCAGCCGCGTATCTTCCCATCCCGCAGCACTACGGTGTTCACCGCCCGATACAGCTGCGCGTCAGCATCCAGCTCATCCACCAGCTCCACCAGATCCGTTTTGTGGGGCATGGTAGCGTTGAAGCCTGCATACCCTTCCTCTGCCGCACGGCGAAGGAAGGCGGCAGTTTCACCGCCGCGCACCCGTACCCGGCCATACACATAGGGCAGTCCCGTCTGCTTCAAAACCGCATTGTGAATCACCGGCGACAGGCTGTGCTCCACCGGATCGCCAATGACACAGAGTTTTTTGGTTTCCACAGCTCACATCTCCCCCTTTTCCGGTTCCGCCGCAGCCAATGCATATAAAACGGCGTCTGCCGCCGCTTCGGGCGTTTTTTCAGAAACTACCACATCGGCGTATTTGCGGTAGAGCGCATCCCGCTCTCGGGCCAGACGGTAAATTTTTTCCCGGCCCTCCCGCAAAAGGGGACGGCCGCTGATATCCAGTCCCTCGGCAATCTCCGCAGCGCCGCGATCAAGGAAGCAGACAAAGCCGCTTCTGCGCAGCGCCGTCATGTTTTCCTCCCGCAGCACAATACCGCCGCCGGTAGCGATAACCGCTTCCTCAGTGCCGGCCGCTTCCCTGGCGCAGACAGTCTCCACGCGTCGAAAGTAATCCTCTCCCTCGCAGGCAAAAATTTCGGGGATGGTTCGTCCCTCCCGCTGCACAACCATCTCGTCTGTATCCAGCAGCGGCCAGCCCAGACGCCGGGACAGCAGTGCGCTTACCGTGCTTTTTCCGCTGCCGGGCAGGCCAATCAGCACGAGATTTCGTTTTATCATCGCTCAGGCCCCCTTGGGGTAATTGCCCAGAATCCGCAGCGTCAGCGTATTTTCCACCAGTTCAAACAGGACGGTGTTCAGCGCGTCGCTGCGCAGATCGCCTTCCACGTCCACAAAGAAGCGGTATTCCCAGCCCTCGCCCGGCATCGGGCGGGATTCCAGCCGCAACATGTTCATCTGGTGAGCCGCCAGAATTCCCAATACATTGTTCAGCGTGCCCGGTTCGTGAGGCAGGGTAAACATCAGGCTCAGCTTGCCGCACTCCGGCCGCAGCTCCATGGTCGGGGCCACCACAAAAAAGCGTGTATAATTATCCGCGCTGGTGTTGATATGCTCTTGCAGCACTTCCAGCCCGAAGAGCTGTGCCGCCCGGCGGCTGCAGATCGCCGCTTTGCTCTTCACTCCGCTGACAGCCACCAGCTGTGCGGCAGCTGCGGTGTTCAGCACGGCGTTCTGCTTCCAGCCCTCATGCCGAGTCAAAAAGTCCTCACTCTGGAAAAAGCCCTGCTCATGGGAATACACATCGGTGATATCCTCCAGCACCGTGCCAGGCAGCGCGCACAGGCAGTGCTCTACTTTCACTGTCTGCTCTCCCACCACATAGGCGCCGTACTCAGCCAGCAGGTCATAGACTGCATTGATCGAGCCGGTGGAGTTGTTTTCAATGGGAACGACGATATAATCTGCCTTACCCGCCACCAAGAGTTCAAAAAGGCTACGCCAGGTGGGGGCGCTGCGGCGCTCGGCCGCTTCCCCAAAAAAGAGGGCTGCAGCTTCTTCTGCATAGGCTCCGGCCACACCCTGATAGAACACCTGCGGCATACTCACCGGCTCCCGGGCGTTTTGCACCAGCGCCTGCAGAGCGCGCACCTGTTCCACACTGCTCTGCTGTGCCAGCAGTGCGCGCTGCTGACGGCGGGAAATCGCCATGATACTGGAAAAGAAATCCTTCACCTCGGTTTTGAGATATGGATTTTTCAGCATGGATTCTTTCTTCGCCAAAACTTCCGCTTCACGGCCCCGATCCAGCACAGGCATGCCGTGCTCCTTTTTGTACTCGCCCACCTGCCGCGTCACGTTCATGCGCTGTTCAAACAACGCTACCATCTGCGCGTCGATATCATCAATCTGCGCGCGCAGTTCCTCCAATGTGCTCATGTGCGGTACCGCTCCTTTTCTTTCAGATACGTTTCACAGCTGCGGCGGTTTCCTTCGATCTCCTCCGGGCGCAGGCGACGCACCGGTTTCGCCGGATTGCCAAACGCCATCCACCCTTCCGGGATCTCCGTGCCGCCGGTAACCAACGCGCCGGCGCCGACAATACAGTTTTTGCCGATCCGCGCGCCGTTGAGCACAATGGCTCCCATACCGATCAGGGCGTTATCGCCCACGGTACAGCCGTGCAGAATTGCCCCGTGGCCCACGGTCACCCCGCTGCCGATGCGCAGCGGGCAGTCCTCGTCTACATGCAACACTGCACAGTCCTGAATGTTGGTATTTTCCCCAATACTGATCGGCGCTTCATCCCCGCGCACCACCGCATTGAACCATACGCTGCTGCCGGAAGCAATGCTCACATCGCCGCAAATCACTGCGCCGGACAGGACAACCACATCCCCTGCAATTGCCTGTTTCTTTTGTTCCATCGTTTCGTTTCCTCCCATGTTTTCCTGCACGCAATCCGCTCTTTGCTCAAAGCCCCAGCAATTCGCAACTGGCCAGAGCCGCCGCTGCCTCCACCACCGGCAGCGCCCGCTGCACAATACAGGGGTCATGCCGCCCCTCAATCACAAGCGTTGCATCCTTTTTTTCCGCCAGATCCACCGTATTTTGCTCCATAGCGATGGACGGCGTGGGACGGATCGCCACTTCAAACACAATGGGCATTCCATTGGTAATGCCGCCGTTGATCCCGCCGGAGGCATTGGTGCGGGTTTTGACCTGCCCTTCTTCCATATAAAACGGATCGTTGGCTTCACTGCCGCGCATGCATGAAAACCCGAAGCCCGCACCGAAAGCAATGCCTTTTACCGCAGGCACCGCAAACAGGTGCTGAGCAAAGATGCCCTCAGCATTGCAGCCGAAATCCGGTGCGCCAAACCCTGCGCTGATGCCGGTTACCGTGCAGGAAATGGCGCCGCCCACACTGTCTCCCGCCTTTCTGGCCGCCAGAATAATCTCTTCAATCTCCTCCGGACTCGGATCCGGTGTTCCCTCCAAAATAGAAATGGCAGATGTAATGATAACGCCTTTTTCCTGCAGGATCAACTTGGCCAACGCCCCGGCAAACACCAGCGGCGCCGTCAGCCGCCCGGAAAAATGGCCGCCTCCGCGGTAATCGTTAAATCCGCCATAGCGCACCGCGCCAGCATAATCGGCATGGCTGGGACGGGGCAGGTGTTTCAGTTTGGCGTAATCTTTGGAGCGGGTGTCCGTATTGCGGATAATGGCGCACAGCGGCGTGCCTGTAGTTTTGCCGTCAAATACGCCGGAAAGAATCTCCGGCTCGTCCGCCTCCTTCCGGGCCGTAGTCAGGGCGCTTTTCCCAGGAGCGCGACGCTGCAGTTCCGCGCGGATAAAATCCAGATCCATCTCCACACCGGAAGGCACGCCTTCCAGCACTACGCCGATGGCCGGCCCATGGCTTTCGCCGAAAATCGTATAGGTCATATTACCCCTCCCGCGTGATCGCTCCGCCGAGCATTTCGTAATCCTCCCAGAAGTTAGGATAGGACTTGCGGACACACTCTGCCCCCTCAATCGTCACCGGTTCCTTGCAACGCGTGGCCGCCACAGCGGCCATCATGGCAATACGGTGGTCGTTGCAGGCATCTACCGAGACGCCGCCGCACAGCGTTTCCAAGCCGCAGATCACCAATCCATCGTGCAGTTCCTCAATATGTGCTCCCAGCGCATTCATAACCGCCGTAACCGCGGATAGGCGGTCGCTTTCTTTAATGCGCAGCCGCGCGGCATGCACAATGCTCGTCGTTCCCTTGCGCACCGCCGCCATGGCCGCCAGTGGCGGCACCAAATCGGGACAGTCCGCCACGTCCAGTTCTACATCGCCGCTTCGGCACAATTTCACAAAAGCGTCGGCCACTACCTGATCTCCCTGCCGGGAATTCTCGCTCATCCCGGTCACATCCACCAGATTCCCCAACGCCATAGCGGCGTACCAGAAGCCAGCCTGGGACCAGTCGGCTTCCACGCGGCGCTGCGTGGGTGCATAGCGCTGCGCGCCAGGCACGAAAAAGCTGCCCTGTTTCCCTTCCAGCACATCCACCGCCACACCGCAGCCTTTCAGCGCATCCATCGTCATGGCAATGTAGCTTTCGCTTTCCAGCGCAGTGGTGGCCGTGATCCGTGAAGCTCCGTCCAGCAGCGGCAGCGCATAGAGCAGCCCCGTGAAAAACTGGCTGGACACATTGCCGGGCAGCAAAAATGTACCGCTTTCCAGCGTGCCGCGCACAGTAAGTGTGCCATCCTTCTGTTCCCAGGAGATTCCCTTTTCCTCAAACAGATCAAAATAGGGCTTCTGCGGTCGCTCCATCAGTCGGCCCCGGCCGCTGAACACGCCGCCGCCCGCCACCGCCAGAGCAATTGGGATCAGAAAACGCAGCGTGGAACCGCTCTCGCCGCAGTCAAAATGGGGCATTCCATCCTTCTGCAGAACCGGTGCACCGGCAGCAAGTCCTTGCACGCGGATCGTGCTCCCGTCAATCTTTTCCCAGCGCGCACCCAGCTGTTCCATGCACGAAAGGGTGGCCAGGATGTCCTGAGAAAAGGCCACGTTCGAGAGCACGCTTTCCCCATCCGCCAAGGCCGCAGCAATGATCAACCGATGGGCCTGGCTTTTCGACGGCGGCGGCGTAATGGTTCCGCAGAGCTTTTGGGGCCGTATTGTCACATTCATGCGTCTTTCTCCTCTAACAGCGCAAACAGCGCTTCTTTTTCCATGGGCACGATCTCGGCCTGTCCGGGCTGGACCACCTCAATTACGCCGATGCATCGGCCCTGTGCCTTTTTATCCAGCCCCACCGCGGCACGATAATCTTCCATCGTGCACGGAATCTCGATGGGCAGCTGAAAAGCTTTCAGCACCCGCTCCAGCCGCGCCTGCAGCGCCGCTACCGGGCGGCCTTTCCGCCGTTCCAGCTCCAGCATCTTCACCATGCCCGCAGCCACCGCTTCGCCGTGCGTATAGGTTTCATAATGATATGCCTTTTCATAAGCATGGCCCAGGGTATGGCCAAAGTTCAAAATGCCCCGCCGTCCCGTATCACGCTCGTCCTCAGCCACCACGGCGCGCTTGATGTCGCAGCAAGTATACACGATCTCTTCCCAGTGCGCAGCGGCTGCCTGAATGCCATCCAAGCGTTCCAGAAAATCAAAAAAGGGAGCGTCGACGATCATACCATATTTAATCACTTCCGCCATTCCGTCACACAAAACGCGGTTCGGAAGCGTTGCAAAACACCCTGTGTCCGCCAGCACCAGCTTGGGCTGATAAAACGCACCCACCAAATTTTTACCCTGAGGCAGATCGATGGCGGTTTTGCCGCCCACACTGCTGTCCACCTGTGCCAGCAGTGTGGTGGGGATCTGAATAAAATCCACCCCCCGGAACATGGTGGCCGCCGCGAAGCCCGCCATATCGCCGGTGACGCCGCCGCCCAGCGCCACCACACCGTCGCCCCGAGTGAGACCACCATCGGCAAAGCCTTCATAAAGGTTGTTCAGCGTTCGGATATTTTTACTGGCCTCTCCGGCGGGAAATGTGACGGAAAAAGCAGTAAATCCAGCCCTCAGCAAACTTTCCATCACCATTTTCAAATACAGCGGTCCCACATTGCTGTCTGTCACTACCGCCAGCCGTTCCGCCCGCGTCACGGCGCGGATACGCGCGCCGCACTGCTCCAAAAGTCCTGTGCCGATGAGAATGTCGTATTCCCTTCCCGGCAGCTCCACCGTCAGTTGTTTCATCCAGCCAAAACACCTTTCCCCAGAAATTTCTCAGAAAAACAGACAAGCGTTTTTCGTTACTTTACCACCGTTTTGCCCATCAGATTGGCCATTTGCTTGATTTTGCCCATCAGCTGCTCAAACTGATCCGGCGTCAGGGATTGCTGGCCATCGCATTTAGCGTGGGGCGGGTCATTGTGCACCTCTACAATGATACCGTCGCACCCGGCGGCAATGCCGGACATGGTCAGCGATTCCACCAGCCAGCTCATACCTCCGGAATGGGAAGGATCAACGATGATCGGCAGGTGGCTCATGCGCTTGATGCAGGGAATGGCCGCCACATCCAGCGTGTTGCGGGTATAGGTTTCAAAGGTGCGGATGCCGCGCTCACAGAGAATCACGTTTTCGTTGCCCTCGCTCATGATATACTCAGCGGACATGATCCACTCCTCATAGGTATTGGACAGGCCGCGCTTGAGCAGAATCGGTTTGCTCATTTTGCCCACTTCCTTGAGCAGATCAAAGTTCTGCATGTTGCGCGCGCCGATCTGCACCACATCCACTTTTTCCTCGAACAAGTCAATGTATTTGGGACTCATCAGCTCTGTGACGATAGGCAGACCCGAAGCTTCCTTAGCCAGCAACAGCAGATCAAGCCCCCGGGTGCCCATACCTTGGAACGAATACGGCGAGGTGCGGGGTTTGAAGGCGCCGCCGCGGAGCATGGATGCGCCGGCCGCTTTGACACGCTGAGCCACCTCTACCATCTGATCCTCGTTTTCCACGCTACAGGGGCCGGCAACCACGCCAAAATTGCCCCCGCCAATCTTCGCACTGCCTACAGACACCACGGTGTCTTCGGGATGGAACTTGCGGTTGGCCTTTTTATACGGCTCGGAAACACGCATCACCCGCTCCACGTGCTGGTTAATCGTAATTTTGTCCATATCCACGGCAGTGGTGTCGCCCACCAGGCCCAAGATGCTGCAGCCGTGTCCTTCCGTGATGCTGACTTTCAGATTCAGCTGTTCCAGTTCCGCCGCCAGCTTGGCAATATCCTCTTTTGAGGCATTTGGTTTCATAACAACGACCATGCTATTTTGCTCCTTCTTTATGTGAATTTTTTGTATTGCAAAAAGAAAAAGGCTCATTGATTGTTGTCAATCAATGAGCCTTTCATCGTTTTCCATCCCGGGAACGTCCCAAAACGCCCCTTCTGCTTCTCATCAATTCACAACTGCACAGTTTCCCAGCAAAAAGCGCTGCCGCCGATAAATCGACCGCAGAAAAAAGAGGAAAATACAGTTGCAAACAGCATATTGTCCATCATTTTAGTATCCTTCGCCTGAAATTGGCTTCATTATAAAAGGATTCCTTTTAAATTGCAAGAACTTTTTCTTCCCGGTGGTATTTCTTCACAAATTTCATAATAGATGTCCTTTTCCACCTCCGGGATTTGGCCACCTTGCCCGTACAGAAAAGACTTTCCTGTTCCTTCGGCCCAAATTTCAGAAAAAGTATTGACATACTGCCTTATCCGTGCTAACATGCTCACAATTGAATTACATATCTTTTGGGGCTATGCCTCATACACAATGGTAGAGGCGCAAAAAACATCAGTATCTGTTCAGATTTCCCGGTCTGGCCACCGCTGAGCAGGAGAAAGGGTTTTTTGCCGAAGATGCAGATTCCGGCCCGGGAATTTGTATCTGGGCTGGCGGAGAATATCCGCCGGACTGTCACAGCAATGTGGAGTGCTATCATCTTTTCCAATTTTATTAGATTAGGTGCCGATGCCTCTGCCATAATGCTTCTTCTATGGAAGCATTGTGGCTTTTGCCTTTTATGGCCACATTAAGATTGCATTGTGATTCAAGAACCCACACGGATGTGCAAACCAAAATTGAAAAAATTGGAAGGAAGTAAGACAATGATGAAAAAGAAACTGTTTGCCCTGAGCTGCGCTGCACTGATGACCATGTCTCTGGCCGCCTGCGGCTCCCCTGCCGGAACCCCCTCCTCTGAAGGTTCTGCCGACGAAAACAATGCCTCCTCCGGCGTGGAAGACGGCGTTCTGACGGTAGCTATGGAGTGCGCCTATGCACCCTATAACTGGACCCAGAACGATGATTCCAATGGCGCCGTGCCGATTTCCAACGTGTCTGGTTCCTATGCCAACGGCTATGATGTAATGATTGCAAAACAAATCTGCGAGGCCAATGGGTGGGAGCTGGAAATCATTCAGACCGACTGGGGTTCTCTGGTGCCCGGCGTACAGAGCGGAACCTATGACGCCGTGATCGCCGGTCAGTCCATGACTGCCGAGCGCAGCGAACAGGTGGATTTTGCCGGTCCCTATTACTATGCCACCATGGTCTGCGTCACCAAGGCAGACAGCCCCAACGCCAACGCCTCTTCCATCGATGAGCTGAGCGGTACCGCTACTGCCCAGGAGTCCACAATCTGGTATAATGCGTGCCTGCCGCAGATCAAAGGCGCAGATATCCAGACCGCGGCAGAGAGTGCTCCTGCCATGCTGATGGCTTTGGAAACTGGCACGGTGGATTTCGTCTGCACTGATATGCCCACGGCTCAAGGCGCCGTACGGGCCTATCCTGATCTCAAGATTCTGGACTTCTCTGGAACTGACGGCGATTTTCAGTTCACCGATGAAGAGCGTGCCGAAAATGTAAACATCGGTGTTTCTGTGAAAAAAGGCAACACCGAGCTCAAAGATGCGATCGACAGCATCCTGTCCACTATGACAGCCGATGATTTCAATGCGCTGATGGACGAGGCTATTGCCATCCAGCCCTTGAGCGAGTAAGCGTTTCTATGGACTGCGGCCGAGGCGAGGGATCCCGCTCCCTCGCCTTTGCCCCTGTTTTGCGGTGCCGAAAAGCGTTCCGCTTGTTTTCGGCATCGGAAAACAGGGCCATGCGCCCTGTTCTTATAATAAAAAAACGTTCGTACATTTTCCAGACAGAGAATCTTGAAAGGAGCATCTTCGTATGCTGCAAATTTTCCTTCAGCAATGCTCGCAGCTGGGCACAGACATTTCCACAGTCTGGCAGTCCTATGGCGGGCAATATCTCGCCGGCATGGGCGCTACGCTGCGTCTGGCACTTCTGGCTACGCTGATCGGCTGTATCATTGGCTTTTTCTGCGGTATCCTGAATACCATTCCCCATTCCAAAAACGACAACATTGTTAAGCGGTTCATACTGGGTTTGATTCGCGCCATCATCCGGGTCTATGTGGAAGTGTTCCGCGGAACCCCCATGATCCTTCAGGCCGTATTTATTTATTACGGACTGCCCTATTTTACCGGTACGCTGGTCAAATGGCCCGATATCTTTGTCGCCGCGCTGTTTGTCGTATCCATCAACACCGGCGCCTACATGGCCGAGTCGGTCCGCGGCGGTTTCCTCTCCATTGATCCCGGCCAGACAGAAGGCGCCAAAGCGATCGGTATGACGCATGTCCAAACCATGCTCTATGTGATCATTCCCCAGGCGCTCCGTGTTTTGCTGCCGCAGATCGGCAACAATCTGATCATAAACATTAAAGACACCTCTGTGATGTTTATCATCGGCTTTGGCGAACTGTTCTCTGTCCACCGTGGCGTAGTCGGCCAAAATTACCTCTATTTCCCTTCTGCCGCCATCGAAATGGTTGCTTACCTTACCATGACCCTGATCGCCTCCATTATACTGCGTTGGATTGAAAAACGCATGGCGGGCAAGCGGGACTATGTGCTGGTGAAAACCGGCAGCCGCAACGCTGCTGCCGGTAACTACAATTATCCCGTTAAGGGCAGCCCCTTAGACGAGCACAGCAAAGAGCACGCCCAGCATGTCCATCAGACGCATCAGGCACAGATCCAGCATGATCTGAAATATGGCCGAAACAGAGGGGAGCGCTGAACATGAGCGAAAACAAAATTCTTGAAATCCGACACCTTTCCAAAGACTTCGGCAGCCACAAGGTGCTGCGGGACATTGATTTCCTGGTACATCCCGGCGACGTGACCAGCATCATCGGCGCCTCCGGCTCCGGTAAATCCACACTTCTGCGCTGCATTAACCTGTTGGAGACACCTACCAGCGGCGAAATCCTCTTCCATGGTGAGAATATTATGGCGTGTCGCGGCGGCGCCCCTGCCTACCGCGCCAAAGTCGGCATGGTGTTCCAGTCCTTTAATCTGTTTGACAACATGTCAGTATTGCGTAACTGCATGGTGGGACAAACCAAAGTGCTCAAAAAAAGCAAGGCCGAAGCAGAAGAAAATGCCATGCGCTATTTGAAAAAGGTAGGTATGGATCCCTATATCAACGCCCGGCCCCGCCAGCTCTCCGGCGGGCAGAAACAGCGTGTAGCCATCGCCCGTGCCCTGGCTATGGACCCGGAAGTGTTGCTGTTCGATGAACCCACTTCTGCACTGGATCCGGAAATGGTAGGTGAGGTTCTTTCCGTCATGCGGGATCTTGCTTCCGAAGGCATAACCATGCTGGTAGTAACCCATGAAATGGCTTTTGCCCGGGACGTTTCCAATCATGTAGTCTTTATGTGCGACGGCGTGATCGGTGAAAAAGGTACTCCTGCAGATGTGTTTGAGCATCCTTCAAATCCCCGGATGATCGAATTTTTGTCCCGTTTCCGCAATGCCTGATACAGTTTTGCCCCCTGTGTTTCAGCAGGGGGCTTCCTTTTTTGTGTGCTGTGCGTTATACTGCTTTGAGAAAGGTGGAATGAGGCTTATGCTGCGCCGCATTGCTCTGCTGTGCCTGCTGCCGCTGCTGCTGTGCAGCGCCTGCGGGGAACCTGTACCGGAAGAGTCTTCCTCCCTGGAAGAATCTTCTGCACCTCAGCGGATCACAACTATTTATCCCACATGGAGCACGGACGATATTTATACCGCCGGAGACATTGTTGTTCACAACGGCGGCTACTACCGCGCCCTTTGGTGGAGCCGGGGCAACGAACCCACCGCAGACACAGAGCGGGACGAATGGCAGTACCTGGGCGAAGTACCTGTCACCGGCGCCTATTTTAATGATGTCCCCGACAGCACATGGTACGCCGAAGCCATTAACACGTTGGCGGAGGCCGGCATTGTCACCGGCGCAGGCAGCGGGAACAATTTCTACCCCAGCCGCCCCATCACCCGCGCGCAGTTCTCCGTATTGCTCTGCCGCGCATTGGGAATTGAACCGATAGAAAGCAGCGATTCTTTTACAGACGCCGCCGATGCCTGGTATACGCCATATCTGGCCGCTCTGAAACAGCGCGGTATTGCGCAGGGAGGCGACGACAATCTGTTTCGTCCGGAGCAGCCCATCACCCGGCAGGAACTGTGTTGCCTGATCTACAATGCCAGCGATGGCTTTGCCGAAGATCCCGACACCGCCCTGGCTCCTTACAGCGATCGGGAAATGGTCGCTTCCTGGGCCGTCCAGGCTTTGTCTTGGTGTGTAGAGCGCGGAATTGTGGAGGGCAACGGCAGAAAGCTCCTGCCCGACGCTACTGCTTCCCGCGCCGAAGCTGCGCAAATCATCTACAACCTGCTCCAACGGGCACAATCGTAAACAACAAAAACAGCCGGCAGTTCTCGCTGCCGGCTATTTTTTTAGAAAGGAAAAAAGATTTTTTAAGGACCTTTTAGGATTGCGCTGCACCACTTGTACGCCGTACCCACGCTGCTATACTGTTTGTGGCATGGAGCGGAAGGAAGTGGAACCTATGAGTATATTTCATCTCAAATGCATTGCGCTGGTGTGCATGGTTTTGGATCACATCGGTTTTTATTTCGAAGCCGCACCGCCCTGGCTGGGCTGTATCGGCCGCATTTCGTATCCGCTGTTTCTGTTCTGCATGGTCTGGGGCTATCATTACACCAGGAATCGGAAGCTCCACCTTCTGCGCCTGTATCTTCTCAGCATCGGCATGACAATTTTCAGCTACACCCTGGACACGCTGTTTCCCACCCCAAACGGATATGGAAACCATAATATTTTTTTATCTCTGTTCCTTGTGTGTCTACTCATCAGCACCATCGAAGGGTTCCAGCGCAATCGTAAACACGGCTTTTTTCTGCTGGGTGTCATCGCCGCCGCACAGGTCTTTTATTTCCTGCTCCCCAACATCCTCCCTTTCACCCGACAGCTGAACGGCGATTTGCTGACAGGGATCGTCCCGAATCTGGCGCTGAACGAATATGGACCGGCTTTTATTGCCCTGGGCGTCGCCCTGTATTTTCTGCGGGAAAAAACCGAGCTGCTGTCCGTGGTATACATTCTGTTCAGCATCAGCCAGTTTAGCAGCGAAATGATCAACGGCGGCCCGGTTACCCAGTGGATGATGCTGTTCGCCCTCCCGCTGATGCTGCGTTACAACGGCAAAAAAGGCCCGGGCCTGAAATATTTTTTCTATTTCTTTTACCCGGCACACACCTTCTTTCTTTTCTACTTGGCTAATTTCGTATTTGTATAACGGCATACATATAAAAATGCTACAGCGTATAAAAAACGCGGCAGGTAATGATCCTGCCGCGTTGATCGTTTTAATCGTCCTGTTCCCTTTCATATTGCAGCACCGCACCGGTAGATGCGTCGATTTCGTAACCATACTCTATGCCACCGGATTTGAATTCCACCTCATAATGGGGGATGCGGTCATCCAGTTCAGATTCCACAGACAGATCGTATACGTCTTTGGCCGAAATACCCGCATGCTGGAGTGCCGCAGTCTTTGCCGCCTCGATACCGATGTGGTTGGCCGCCGCACCAGCATCGCCGGATGAAGCCGTATCCTCCTGATCCTGTTCCACACTGAGGATCGCACCCGTTGCGCCGTTGATCTCGTATTCATACTCCGTGCGGTTGCAGAAAAACTCCACTTTATATTCCAGCACGCCGTCGTCCCAATCCGTTTCCACACGCAGTCCCGAAACCTGGCTTTCGCTGACTCCGGCGTGCTTGAGGGCCGCCTCTTTGGCTGCGGCACTTCCGATGTCTTTTCCTTGCGTTGCCGTACCGCCTGCAGAGGTGCCATCGTTCCCCGTGGTCTGCTGCATCCCCTCTGTTTTGTATTTCACAATTGCGCCGGTAGATGCATCCACATCACAATCATGCTCCACTCCCTGAACAGCAAACTCCACTTCGTAGACCATGACGCCGTCTTCATAGTCAAAGTCCACTTCCAGAGCGCTGACTTGATTCTCCGAAACGCCGGCGTGCCGGAATGCAGCTGTTTTGGCCGCTTCTGCGCCGATATAGGCGCTGTCGCTGGCCTTTCCGCTGGTCTGCACCGTTTCCGGCAGCACCATACTCGTATTGGACGCCAGCAAATTCAGCTCATTGACGCTCAGGCCCGCCAACGCAGCAAATGTCAAATGGTCGCTGCTCTGTACCAGCGTCTCAATCAGCTGAGCCTTGCCCAAGGAAATACCATATTCATCTGCCTGTTGACGCAGCGCTTCGTTTTCCTCCACGCTTTGGGTCAGAATCGCAGCATTGAGGGATGCCGCATCCAAAATCGCTTCCACCTCTGTAGTCAGCTCCTGCTGCAGCGCCGCGCCGCGAACGCTGTCGCCATCCTCCACGGAAATCAGGATCGAATTGGCCAATTCGTCCACATACCCGTGCTGCAGCAACGAACCAATCAGGGCATTGACAGCCACATTGGCGTCAGCCCCTTCGAGCTTCAGCCCCTCCAGAATCTCCTCGCCGTCACGGTTGAGGGCAACAGCGGAAATGACACGGGATTTAGCGTTCAGCTTCAATTCCACACTGGGGTTTACATCCACGGAAATAATGCTCCGCACCAGATGGGACTGCGTATACTGCATGCCTCCCCCGGCGATTATCAGCGCAAGGCACGCGGCAGCCAGCCACGGCGCCATGCGGCGCGTCCTGCGGTTTTTTACCGGGCGTTCCTGTTGTGTCATATCCTCCGTTCCTTTCTGCGCACCGCAGCGGGAGAGAACGTCGCCCACCGCATCCGGCGCAGCATGTTCAATGGCGCTGTGCAGATGGCGTATCATTTCCTGTTCTGTCATAGGGCATCCTCTCCTTTCCAGTGCGTTTTTAATTTTTTCAGCGCGCGGTGATATTTGGACAAGACCGTGGGCAAAGGCATCTGCAGCAGCGCGGCGATTTCCCGGTGCTTCCAGCCGGTGACGGCATAAAGAAGAACGATCTGCCGCTCCTGTTCGGACAATGCCGCCACAGCGCTGTGCAACAGCATCCGCTCTTCGTGGCTCAGTCCCCTGCCCTCATCAGGCAGAGCCATCCACTCTTCTTCGGTGAGGTCGCCGACACGCTGCTGCCTGCGCAGCCGCATCAGTGCCAGATTGCGGGCGATAGTCATTATCCAGGCCAACGCCTTTCCTTCGCTGCGGTAAGCCGGGGCCTTTTCCCAGATCTGGACAAACGTATCCTGGGTCACGTCCTCAGCCTCCGTCGGGTTTTTCAAATAGGAAAGCACCAATGCATAGACTGCCGTCCGGGCACGGCCATACAGCTCTGCCAAGGCGTCCCGATCTCCCCCGGCCACGCCCTGCAGCAGCCTATCCAAGGCGTTCTCTTCCAGCCGCTGCCGGGATTCGGTTGTGATCACATCCAAAATCAGCATGTTTCCGCCGCTCCTGTCATAAAGGGAATGCACAAAAGGAACGATTTATTGCATTCTCTCTGCCAAAATTTTCGTCTGCACCTCACGGTTTCACCGCAGGCACGTTTCTGTACCCCATTCCTTGCTGTAACGCACATCGCACGCATAATGCCCTGTTTCCACCAAAGGCTCTGCGATTCTCCGGAAGCCGTATTTCTCATAAAACTTCTGTGCAGCAACCATATTTTCCAACGTTTCCAGATAACACCAACAATAGTGCTTCCTGGCATAAGCCAACGCTGTTTTCATCAGGGCATGGGCCGCGCCGGTACCCCTGGCCTCAGGCAGGCAATACATTTTCTGCAGCTCACACACGCCGGCGACACTGTCTATCCGGCCGATCCCCACGCCGCCGATCACTTCGCCCCGGACATTCTCAGCCACCCAATACTGGCTTCCTTCTTCGTTATAAACCTCCGAAAAACGGCCCAAATCCGGGTCAGCCCAAGCGGTGCCCGCATGATCGGCCCCGAATTCAACCAGGCACGTTCGGATGATGTATTCGATGCGCCGGTTGTCTTCCGGTTTCAGTTCCCGAATCCGATAATCCATACGAACTCTTCCCGGATACCGTTCAACGAAGAAAATGGCCCAGCTGCACACCGTAGGCATGCAGCTCCGCTTCCTGCGCCTCCGACAGATACTGAGGTGTTCCCAGCATTCGCGTCTGGATCAGAATCTGTGCGCAGCGCTCCAGCGTTTCCATGCGGGTAAAAGCCTGCCACAGATCTTTTCCCCAGGTCACCGCCCCATGATTGGCCAGCAACACGGCATTGTTCTCTCTCACATAGGGCAAAATACTGTCCGCCACCGCCTGTGTGCCCGTCAGCGCATAAGGCGCCGTATACACCTTCCCCAGCTGCAGCGTTACCGGCGGCAGCAACGGCTCCGTCAATCCCACGCCTGCGCTGGCCAGCGCCGTAGCGGCAATGGAGTGAGCATGCACCGCCGCCTGTGCCAGGACATTATGCCGGTAGACACACAGATGGAGCTTCAGTTCGCTGGAAGGCTTGGCCGTTCCTTCCAGCACGTTCCCCTCCAAATCGGTCTTTACCAGATCATCCTCTGTGAGGAAGCCTTTTGCGCTGCCCGATCCGGTGGTCCACAGGTGCGCTCCGCCGCCCACACGGCAACTGATATTGCCGTCGGTGCCCGTGTTCAGCCCTTCCTCATACAGCAGGCGTCCCACACGGATAATTTCCTCACGCGCCTGCGCATCGGTGGGATAGCTCATATCTGTGCCGCCTCCTTTTTACAGAAAATATCCCTCAGCGATTCCGTATACGGCGCGCGGGCCACACCGTATTCCGTAACAATGGCAGAAATCAGATCGTTGTCCGTCACATCAAAGGCCGGGTTCCATGTTTTGACCCCCTCCGGCGCCATCCGCTTTTCATACCACATCCGGCAGATCTCATCGCCGCTGCGCTCTTCGATCACGATATCTGCCCCAGTTGGGGTATGCAGGTCAATGGTGGAAGAAGGCGCCACCACATAAAACGGCACGCCGAAACGCTTGGCCAGCACCGCCACGCCCAGCGTGCCAATTTTATTGGCCGCGTCACCGTTGGCCGCCACCCGATCGCAGCCCACGAATACCGCGTCAATCAGTCCTTTTTTCATCACGGAGGCCGCCATATTATCGCAGATCAGCGTGGTGTCGATGCCAGCAGAGGACAGCTCAAAGCTGGTCAGCCGTGCTCCCTGCAGCAGGGGGCGGGTTTCATCACAATAAACATGGAAGCCATAACCCCGTGCATGGCCCAGATACATGGGTGCCGTGGCAGTACCGTAACGCACAGTGGCCAACTGGCCGGCGTTGCAGTGGGTCAGGAGGCCATCGCCGGGTCTTACCAGAGACAAGCCATTCTCCCCCAGACGGCGGCACACATCAATATCCTCCTGCCACATGGCCAGACATTCCCTGTGCAGCGCCGCCCGAATTTCCTCCGCTCCGCCCGCGGTCTGATGCGCTGTGCGCTCCATGCGGCGCAGCGCCCAGGAAAGGTTCACCGCGGTGGGGCGGGCAGAATTAAGGTACTCTGCCGCCGCGTGCAGCCGTTCCAGAAACGCGCCGCGTTCACCTGCTTTGATCTCCCGGGCCGCCAAATACAGCCCGATGGCCGCCGCCACACCGATGGCCGGCGCACCACGCACCCGCAGGGCCTGGATAGCCTCCCAGATCTCGTTCTGTCCGGTCAAATGCAGGAGCTTGATCTCACCCGGCAGCAGCGTCTGATCGATAATTACCAGTGCTGCACCATCGTCACTGAGCGACACGGTATCATATTCTAAAATGGATTTCATCGCCATTCCCCTTTTTGTCCTTTTTACGATATAAGGATACGGCATTTCACTGCTTTTGTCAAAGGGGATACTCACTCTGCCCGCAGAACCGCCGCCGTACAGGTATACCCGTTTTTTCCTTCATACTCCTGCCGCATCGGCGTTAACAGCCCCCTGTTGTTCATAGTAACAAATATACGCCCGAACCAAGCCGGTTTTTCTCCCGCCCCGGTTTTCACCAATATAGCAAAGACCGCCAAGATGAGCCGGGAATTTTTCTTACGTTTTATTTAAGAGAATAGACACTTCCCCGCCCAAAATGCTATACTGCGGAAAAAGCCGTACAGAAAGGAGCGCATATATCATGTACCGCATTTTTATCGTGGAGGACGACGAAGTGATCGCCCGTGTGCTGGGAGAGCATCTGCGTCAATGGGGCTATACCACACAGTGCGTGCAGGATTTTGAACATGTGCTCGCCGAGGTGGATACCTTTGCCCCGCAGCTGATCCTGCTGGATATTTCCCTGCCTTTTTTCAACGGGTTCCACTGGTGCGCCGAACTGCGCAGGCGCTCCTGCGTGCCCATTATTTTCCTTTCTTCCGTCTCAGATCAAATGAACGCCGTGATGGCCATGCAGCTGGGCGGAGACGATTTCATTGCCAAACCCTTCGACCTGACCGTACTCACGGCAAAAATTCAAGCCCTGCTGCGCCGGAGCTACGATTTTTCCGCACCTGCCAACCTGCTTCCCTGCGGCCAAGCCTTTCTGAACACCGATGAGGAAACCCTGCTGCAGGGGGATGTCAAAATTCCACTGAGCCGCAACGAGTACCGCATTCTGCGCCTGCTGCTGGAACAACACGGGCACATCGTCTCACGGGATGCAATCATGACGGCCCTGTGGGAATCAGACAGCTTCGTAGATGAAAATACGCTGAGCGTCAACGTCAACCGGCTGCGCAGGAAGCTGGAAAGCGCCGGCGTGCGCGACCTGATCCAAACCAGAAAGGGCGTGGGGTATCTTGTGGAATAAAACGCCGCTGCGCAGTTTCCTGCGCCGGCAGAAAAAAAGCATCGCCCTGCAGCTGGGCTGCCTGGCGCTTTTCGCTCTGGTTTTCTTCCTTTACCGCATGCCAATGGACGCTCTGCTTTATGCGCTGAGTCTGTGCGCCGTGCTGCTGGCACTCGCTCTGTGCATTTCTTTTGTCCGCTATCTGCGCAAGAGCCGTGCACTTGCCGCGCTTCGTTCCTGTGTGGAAACCTCGGCTTTCTCTCTTCCCGAACCGGATGACGCTCTGGAGGCAGACTATCAGGCCCTTCTCCAAAAAATCTGCGCCCATCGCACGCTATTAGCCGCAGAAAATGAAAACCGCTACCATGATCTGACGGATTACTTTACCCTTTGGGTTCATCAGATTAAAACGCCCATCGCCGCTATGCAGCTTCTGCTGCAGGCAGAACACGGCCAGCGCAGCCGGGAACTGTCGGCGGAGCTGTTCAAAATCGAGCAATACGTGGGAATGGTTTTGACCTATCTGCACCTGGGCAACGATGACACCGACTATTTGTTCCGCCGCTGTCCCCTGGACGAAATCGTTCGCGCCTGCGCACGCAAATATGCCAAACTGTTCATTCTCAAAAAGATCTCCCTCTCTTTTCAGCCCACGGGCATGACCGTGTTGACGGATGAAAAATGGCTCTCTTTCGTGATCGAGCAGCTTCTGTCCAACGCGCTGAAATACACGCATCCCGGCGGCTGCATCCGGATTCTCAAAGACGGCAGCTGCCTGGTGATTGCCGACAACGGCATCGGCATCCGCAGTGAGGATCTGCCGCGCGTATTTGAAAAAGGATTCACCGGCTGCAACGGCCGCAGCGATAAAAAATCCACCGGGATCGGGCTGTACCTGTGCAAAAAAATCACCGGCCGCCTGGGCCATGACCTGACCATTTCCTCGGTCCCCGGAACCGGCACCCGGGTTTACCTCCATCTCTCCAGCGGACCGGCCGTTGTGGAATAAAGGAGAAAAAGCTGGTGCAGATGCAAAAAAGCAAGCACGCGCTGGGATCAGCGCGTGCTTGCTTGCATATCCAGCCGGACATCACATCAATGCAGTTCTCCAACTGCGGGAAGGATATCCAGTGTGAGTATATCGCCCAGCAGCCGCAGCGTATAAAAAGTATTTTCCACCTGCCACCGCCAGGATTGTGTGCCCGATTCTTCAGACACAGGCATTTCCTCCATCGACACGCCGGTCGCATCGCTGATATAGCCTTGCCATGCCGCGAGCTGTTCCTCGCTCACCGCCTGCGTGCCATCCGAAATCCAAATTGACACACTGCTGACCAGATTGTCGGCATCACAGGCAGTATAGATCGTCACCGGTACATCATACAGTTCCGCCGTATAAATCCGGCCAATATAGGTGGATTGGTCTTCTGTCCAGTTCTCCTCTCCTCCGCCGAACAGATCCTTGACATCGGCATCCGCCTGTCCGATCAGATCCGCCGCAGCGCTGAGCGTTTCCTGTCCGGTTTTATTCTGTTCCTGCCCGGCACAGCCTGCCAGCAGACCCATACTCAACAATCCGGCGCAGAGTATAATCCAATACTTCTTCATGGAAATTCCTCCTTTTACAAAACAGACCAATTGGCTTGTTTTTATGCTACCCCAAATAAAATGCCCCGTCAACCCCTTCCTTGAAGTTGTTCCGTATTGTTGCTATACTGTAATCGAAATATGATAAAAGTGTAATCATTGTAACAGGAGAAATCGTTTATGAAGCAGAGCGAAAAAAATCAGAAAAGCCGAGCGCTGATTCTTACCCATGCTTTCACCGAATTTGCCAGCCACGGCTACGAAGGAAGCTCCCTCAACCAGATCTGTGCCCGCGGAAATCTTTCCAAAGGGCTTTTGTATCATTATTACAAAAATAAGGACGCGCTCTATCTATCCTGCGTGCATGTGCTTTTTGATGATATGACGCGCTATCTCCGCAGCGAGATCAATCTTTCCACAGTCACGGTAGAACAATACTTTACTGTCCGCATGCGCTTTTTCAGGCAGCATCCCCTGCACCGCAAGCTGTTCAGCGATCTATTGCTGTATCCCCAAAACCGTCTGCAGCAGGAAATCGGAAAATGCCGCGCAGAATTCGACGCTTTTAACAATGCAGCGCTGCAGTCTGTTCTGCAAAAGGAACCTCTGCGCAGCCAGTTATCCATGGAAGAAGCTCTGCTGCAGTTTCGAAGCTTTGTCCACTTTCTCGGCATATACATCCGCGAAGACGCTGCGTTCGATGCCGAGCAAAAAGCCAATGATCTGCTCCAGACCATGCTGTACGGCCTCCTGGCGCGGTAAACATCTGCTGGAACACTTCCAGACCGCACCAGCCACCGGTTCCTATGGCCTGCTTCTTACAAAAATGTAAGCTATGCAGAGCAAACTGTAAGCCAAAACGATGGCACACAAACTGCAGTGCTGGTAAGATAAAGCCACAATAAATCGAGGAGGCACCGTTTGATGGTCATTTTGGAAGTACGGCACCTGAAAAAGACCTATGTTCCCCGTTTTGGCGGCAATCAGGTACATGCGCTGACCAACGTAAACTTTTCAGTGGAACAGGGCGAATATGTAGCAATCATGGGAGAGTCCGGCAGCGGAAAAACCACCCTTTTGAACATTCTGGCCGCTTTGGACCGCCCCACATCCGGCGAGGTACTGCTCTCAGGCAAGGATCTGAGCAAAATTCCGGACGGCAAGCTGGCTGCGTTCCGCCGCGAAAATCTGGGTTTTGTATTTCAGGATTTCAACCTGCTGGACACATTTTCACTGGAAGACAATATCTTCCTGCCCCTGGTGCTGGCAGGCAGATCCTATGACACCATGCGCAGCCGGCTCGGCCCCATTGCCAAACAGCTCGGTATCCAGGAGCTGCTGAGCAAATACCCTTACGAAGTATCCGGTGGTCAGAAGCAGCGCGCGGCAGTAGCCCGAGCGCTGATTACCAATCCTCAGATCATTCTTGCAGATGAACCCACCGGTGCGCTGGACTCCCGCGCAGCGGACAATCTGCTGGATCTGTTCGGCTGCGTCAATGCCGACGGACAGACCATTTTAATGGTCACGCATTCCGTCAAAGCCGCCAGCCACGCCCGGCGGGTGCTGTTTCTGCGCGACGGCGAAGTATACCACCAGCTTTATCGCGGCGAAGAGAGCCAGGAAGCGATGTTCGCCCGCATTTCCGACACATTGACCGTGCTGGCCCAAGGCGGTGAAGTACATGCGTAAGGGCAGCTTCTACCCTCATCTGGCACTGGTGAATCTGACCCGCAACGGTCAGTTTTACCTGCCGTATCTTCTCTCCTGCGGCGGCACAGCAGCCATGTTCTACATCGTAGCCTACCTCACCAAAAGCGACTTGATCGCCAATGTGCGGGGCGCGGCCTATATCCAGAGCCTGATGGCACTTGGCTGCATGATCATCGCCCTGTTTTCCATTGTTTTGATGCTGTATGCCAACAATTTTGTGATGAAGTGCCGCCGCAGAGAACTTGGTCTTTATCATGTGCTGGGCATGGAAAAACGGCACACAGCCCATCTGCTTTTCTGGGAAACGTTTCTGTGCGCTCTGGCAGCCATTGCCGGCGGGCTTACCGCAGGCATTCTCTTTTCCAAACTGGTGCTTCTGTTGCTGCTGCGCCTGACCAATCTGCCAGTTCAGTTCGGTTTCGATATCAGCCCGGGCGCCATCGGCCAGACCATTGTTTTATTTGGTTTTTTGTTCTTGCTAACACTGCTGAGCAACCTGGTGCGGCTGGGCCGCTCAAAGCCCATTGAACTTCTGCACAGCGACCACACCGGTGAAAAAGAGCCCCGCACCAAATGGGTCCTGGCAGCGCTCGGTCTTGTGTCTCTCCTGGGCGGCTATTGGATTTCCCTGACCGTAAAAGATCCCATTTCTGCCATGCTGCTGTTTTTCGTGGCAGTGTTTCTGGTTATCATCGGCACATTCTGTCTGTTTACCGCCGGTTCCATTGCCGTTTTGAAACGTCTGCGCGCCAATCGCGCTTTTTATTATCAGCCCCAGCACTTTACGGCTGTATCCGGTATGCTTTACCGTATGAAGCAGAACGCCGTGGGGCTTGCCAACATCTGCATCCTCTCCACCATGGTGCTCGTCACAGTATCCACCACCGTATGCCTGTATCTCGGCCTTGGCAACACACTGGATAACCTGTATCCCCATGACATCCAGATCTCACAACGGCAGAAAAATGCCCTGACCGATGCAGATCCTGCTGCACTGCTGGCCCAGGCGGAGGCTGCGGCTGCCGAAGAAGGCCGCACACTGCGCCATGAAAGCTATATCATCCATTCCCGGGTCTACTGGACCCTGTCCGGCGACACCTTTCATTTCGAAAATCAGCAGGAGGGGATCGAATATACCGTTTCCCTGATGACCGCAGCAGAATACAACCGCCTGACCGGCCGCGCCGTATCCCTGGCACCGGACGAAATGCTGGTCTACACCTCCGAAGGAACCGTACCGGAAACTTTCCGGATCGAAGCCACTTCCTACCGTGTGGCGGGTACGCTGGATACGTTTCAAGGCGAAAGCCGCGCTATGATTTCCAACGTCCCCAACGCTGGGTTTGTCGTGGCGGATGACAGTGTTCTTTCCGCTATTTACGCGCAAAGCGGTGGAAATTTCACCACTTACCTCGACTGCTATCTGGACTGCGACGGCACCGACGCGGAAAAGATCGCTTTTTACAATGTTTTAAACAATACAATCGGCGCGGCTAACGATATTTATATGAACAGCCGCCAGCTCAGCGCGATCGATTTTTATTCCATGTACGGCGGATTTTTGTTCCTGGGTATGTTTCTGGGAATCCTCTTCCTATCCGCTACTACACTGATTATCTATTACAAACAGGTCAGCGAGGGATACGAGGACCGCAAGCGTTTTGAGATCATGCAGCAGGTGGGCATGAGCCGCCGGGAAGTGCGCCAAACCATCAACAGCCAGGTGCGGATGGTATTCTTCCTGCCTCTGGCTGTAGCCGCACTGCATATTCTGATGGCCTTTTCCATGATCCGCAAGCTTCTTTTGCTGTTCTCACTGACCGACGTCAAACTCTTTGCCCTGTGCACCGTGGGCACGCTGCTGATCTTCAGCGCCATTTACGCCCTGGTATATTCCTTTACCGCCAAAACATATTATAAGATTGTGCGCAGCACCTGAGCTCCATGGCCACAGCAAACAAGCGCGCCGCAGGGGTTATACCCTGCGGCGCGCTTGTTTGCCGGAACATGGGCCGCTCAACGGCTTCCTTTCTCCTGTACACAGAACGATCGAACCGTACCGCGCTTTCCCGTATGATAAAACGCTCCCAACGAGCAACACAGCATCATGACAGCCAGCGCGGCCAGCATCATAAACGCAGCATGGCTGCCCAGCATAGTACCTGTGACTACGTCCCCCGGCAGCTGTGCCTGGGCAGCCGCCACAATGGAGCTGACAATCGACGTGCCGACAGCGCCGCCCAGCTGCTGGGTCGTATTGATCACCGCGTTGCCGTCAGCATTCAGCTCCGCACTGAGCTGGCGCAGGCCGTTGGTCATGCTGTTGCCCATAGAACAGCCCTGACCAAAGGCAAAAAAGAGATAAATAACCAAAAACATAGCAGCACTCAGCTGCAGGGTAAAGGCACCGAAACACACCGCTGCAAACAGAATTGCCAGGTTTCCTATTAGAATGGGGCGTTTTGCGCCGAAACGGTCCAGCAATCGACCGCTGAACGGTGAGACCGCCGCGCCCACAATACAGCCCGGCAGCAACAGACAACCCGCTGCAAAAGCATTCTGATGCAAAACAAGCTGAGCATAGTTCGGAATTAAAAAGCCGATGCCCAAGCAGATCATCTGCACACACACAATGGCCAGCATGCTCAGCGTGAACGGAGCACAGCGGAACACCTGCACCCGGATGAGCGGCGCCTGCGTGCCTTTGCAGTGGAAATAAAACGCCGCCGCGCACACCGCCGCCGCTGCCAGAAGCCCCAGCGTATGCGCGCTGAACCAGCCGGCGGAGGACGCGCCGGTCAACGCAAAGATAAAGCACGCGAACGCACAAACCAGCAGCAAATATTCCAGCCATGGAAAAGACATACGCACCAATTCCGACACCTGCCGGATGGACGTGACGCCGAATACCAATGACAGAAACAGCAATGGTAGCAGCACCACAAAAATCATGCGCCAGCCGAACGCTTCCACAATAGCGCCGCCGGCAAAGGGTCCCACCGCGGGAGCCACCGCCGTAATCAGCGATGCTACCCCTATCATCAGCCCCATTTTGTCCAGCGGTGCCTGCTCTAGCACAATGTTGAACATCAGCGGCAGCGCCAGTCCTGTACCCACGCCTTGGATCAGCCGTCCGCCCAGAAGCCAGGAAAAGGACGGTGCCGCGGCAGCCAGCACGGTTCCCAAAAGGAACAGGAGCGCCGCTGTCAGAAACAGTGCTTTCATTGCAAAGCGCCGCTTCAGATAGGAAGATGCCGGGATTACCAGCGCCAGCATCAGTAGATATCCTGTGGTGATCCACTGCACTGTGGCGGTCGTCACAGAAAATTCCTCCATCAGTGCAGGAAAGGTCACATTCATGGCCGTTTCCACCACCACGCCGGAAAAAGACATAATTCCAGTCGCCACAATCGATAAAATCAGTTTTGTGTCCAAAGTTCGCTCAAACGGTTTCATATTAACTTGATTGCTCCTTCTCCTGTGGTTCGGTCTTGCGCAAGCGGAGACTTTCCATGGGACGTTTCCGCATAATCTGATACACCCGGCGGATGGTTTCCGCCGTTGTGCACAGATCCGCTGGATCCAACTCTTCGAAGCACTCCGCCAGAAAACTGTGGTAGCCAAACACATAAAAATCATAGTATTGCTGTCCCAGTGCTGTCAGAGAAACCCAAACGACCCGTTTATCGTTCGTGTCCACCTGTTTGCCCACCGCACCAAGCTGCTCCAACTCCCCAATCAGGCGGGTCACACTGGGGCGCGTAATCCCCAATCGGGCACTGACAGCGCTAACACAGACATCGCCTTCCCGGCTCAAACCGTGAATTGCATCGATTACTCCAATATGACGGGGCGTCATCCCCTTCGGCAGCTTAGGCAGCAGTTCTGTAATCCGTTTGGCCTCATGACAGGCCGCCATCAGCTCCTGCACCGCTTCAATTTCCATACGCGCCTCCTGAACCATTATTTTTACAATAATTATCTTAAGTAATTATTTGTGATAACTAAATTATAACGAACTGTTTGCGCGTGTCAACCCGCTTGGCTCCATAAAATGCAAAAAGGCAATCTGCACAAAAAATGCGCTTTGAATTTGTCTCCTATTCATCAGAAGCGCTTCTTTACATTTATAATTTAGTATGGTAAACTGTTACCGAATTAATGAAATGCATCAATTCACTGAATTTGGAGGATGACATGATGAAAAACAGCAAAAAACTGGCGGCTCTTGCCCTCTCTCTGGCCATGACCGGCTCTCTGGCCGCCTGCGGCGGCAATGCCAACACCCCCGGCTCTGCAGACGATAACCAGTCAGCGGGCATAATGTATGCCGTAGAGGCCGGTTCCGCCGGCGAAGCCATTGCCAAAGAAAACGGCTATACTTATAACGCCGTGTCTTCCCAGGCCGACGCGCTGATGGAAGTGGCGTCCGGCACCTCTGAGGCAGCCATCATCGATCTGCTGATGGCCGGCGCCATGATCGGCGAAGGCACCAGTTACCCTGATCTGACCTACACCGATCGCCTCACCGAAGAGGAATACGGCGTGGGCTGCCGTCAGGACAGCGACCTGACCGATTATATCAATACTGTTTTCGCCGAGGCTTACGCCGACGGCACCATGGCTGCCTTGGCCGACACCTATGCCATCTCCCAGGATCTTTTGGTGGAACAGAGTGAACCTGCCGAGTTTACTCCCGCCGAAGACAGTGACGTGGCTTACATCCAGGACAAAGGCACGCTGATCGTAGGCATCACCGAGTTCGCTCCCATGGATTATAAAGACGAGAACGGCGAGTGGATCGGCTTTGATGCCGACCTGGCCAAACTGGTGGCCGAAAAACTGGGCGTGGAAGCACAATTCGTCGTCATCGACTGGGACAACAAGATCATGGAGCTGAATTCCAAAAACATCGATGTGGTATGGAACGGCATGACGCTGACCGACGAAGTCACTTCTTCCATGAACTGCACCAACGCTTACTGCAAAAACGCTCAGGTGGTCATCACCGCAGCGCAGTAAACCGTTTTTCGCTCGATTCGTACCTTCTCTATGCAAAGGCAGGGAGCCTCCGCTCTCTGCCTTTGCCCCTGCCATTCCAAATACAAGGATGTGACGCCAAATGTTTCTGAATGTTACCATCAGCCTGCTGCAGAGCCTGGCAGCCACGATGGAAATCTTTTTTCTAACGCTGCTGTTCTCCCTGCCCCTGGGCCTTGTCATTGCTTTCGGCGCCATGAGCAAATGGGCGCCGCTGCGCTTTCTGCTTTATGGCCAGGAAGCGCCCAGCGCGCTGACGCGAACTTTGGCCGCTTTCCGCCCCATCGGCACGGTGTGCGGCATTCTGGTGTGGATCATTCGCGGCACGCCGCTGATGCTTCAGCTGATCGCCGTGTTCTATGTGCCGGGACTGCTGGGCTGCGGGCTGTGGGGCGGGCCTGTCGGACGCATGAGCGCCACCGTGGTTACATTCACCCTGAACTACGCCTGCTATTTTTCCGTTATTTACCGCGGCGGCATTCAGGGTGTTCCTCTGGGGCAGCGGGAGGCCGGCGAAGTGCTGGGTATGACGAAGCGGCAGATCTTTTTCAAGGTCACGCTGCTGCAGATGATCAAGCGCATCGTGCCTCCCATGTCCAACGAGGTCATCAACCTGGTAAAAGACACATCCCTGGCCCGCATCATTGCTGTTTACGAGCTGACGTTCACGGGCTATTCTTTCATGAAAAGCGCCGGCCTGATATGGCCGCTGTTTTACAGCGGCGCGTTCTACCTGCTCTTTGTGGGTGTGCTGACCATTCTGTTCAACCGCATCGAGCGGCGGCTGGATTATTTCAAGTAAAGGGGGCTGCAATATGGCGATTTTGGAAGTATCCCATCTGGAAAAGCAGTTCGGCGCCACCCAGGTGCTGCAGGACATCAGCTTCTCTCTGGAAAAAGGGCAGGCCCTGTCCATCATCGGCGCCTCCGGCAGCGGCAAGACCACGCTGCTGCGGTGCCTCAACTTTTTGGAAAAACCGGACGGCGGTTCTATCTCCGTGGCCGGCACTACAATTTTCAGCGCCGAGGACAGCCCCGCCCAATATGAGCGGGACATCCGCACCAAGCGGCTCCACTTCGGGCTGGTATTCCAAAACTTCAATCTCTTTCCACAGTACACCGCCCTGCAAAATATCACGCTGGCCCGCGAACTGCTGGCAAAAGAGCACGGCGGCGAAAGCCACGCATCCATCGAAGCAGCCGGCCGAGCATTGCTGGAACAAATGGGTCTGGCGGATCGAGCGGATCACTATCCTTATCAACTCTCCGGCGGCCAGCAACAGCGTGTGGCCATCGCCCGCGCTTTGGCGCTGCAACCGGACATCCTGTGCTTTGACGAGCCCACCAGCGCTTTGGATCCGGAGCTGACCGGCGAAGTGCTGCGGGTAATCCGCACTCTGGCAGAAAAACGAACCACTATGATCATTGTGACCCACGAAATGGCCTTTGCCCGGGATGTGGCCGATCGGCTGATCTTTATGGACGGCGGCGTGATCGTGGAACAGGGCGACCCTCATCAGGTTATCGATCACCCCCGTTGCGAACGCACGCGCCAATTCCTGGCCCGTTACGCAGAAGAATCATAAAAACGGCGGTTGGCCGCGCCGATGCGCGCGGTCAACCGCCGTTTATTTCCTGCCAAATCACCGCAGCTGCTTTCCGTCGGAAAACGCATTGCCCACTTTCTCACCCAACACACGATAAGCCGCTTTCACCGGGTCAAACACAATAGGCTGGAGTTTGTCCGGATCAATGCTGCCTTCGCCGTCCAACACACGTTCATCCGCACATACATTGACGATCTCTCCGATCAGGCAGCCGCTTTCGGCGTCATAGCTGACTACAGTGCATTCCAGGGCCATAGCCAGCTCATCGATCAGCGGCGCGTCTACAAAGGAGGATTTCGTGGTGTGAAAACCTGCCTTTGCCACTTTGTCCGCTTCTTTGTTGCCCGACACGATACCCACATAGTCGCAGGGGACCACCTGGTTCGCTTCCGCCATGCTGACGGTGAACGCCCCCCGCGCCAGCAGGTTTTTCACCGTTTTGTGTCCCGCGCTCAGGCACATCGTAATGCGCGTATCATCACAGATGCCGCCCCAGGCCGCATTCATGGCGTCAGGTGTGCCGTCTTCGTTATAAGTGGCCACAATGAACACCGGCTGGGGATAGGTCCAGGGCTTTGCACCGAAGTTCTTTCTCATATGGGATTCCTCCATTTCCTTCGTTGTTATGGCGGCATGGCGCCCACGCCGCACAAATGCTGCTCTATTTTACCATACTCTCCGCTTCCGATGCAATGCCCGGCTTCACGGCGAAGCTATTTTTTTTAATTTTCACAATTCCTTTTAGCACATTTTACTTTATCGCTCGAAATCAACAATAACCAAACCGTTGAGAAAGCGTACGTATCCTGCCGGAAACGATGCAGCAAGCCGCAGCAGAAAAGCCGGTAGACATCTCTGTTCGCCAAGCGCAGTGTGTGGCAGCGCGCACAACGTAGGCGGGCAGTTTGTTCCGTCAAGTCAGGCGGCACTACAGAAGCAGTATCCACATCTATCTCAGCAAAAGGTAGTTGCTGGGACAGGAGCATTTTTTCTTTTGTCCCGGAGCAGCGAAAGGCGTTTTTTCCACGAAGTACGATCACAACATCCCCTACAAAATTTACCTGGGCGAGAATGTGCTTCTGCAGAATTGATACAACGTATATGCAGACATGAAGGTGAAGTCCGCGCCGCCGCTCAATCCGGGCATAGGAAAGTTCATGACGGCCGAAGACTCTCCGGTGCGTTCTGCGATGGTCTGGTAGCAACGATACCTGGAAGATCCCTATTTCCCAGGAAATCCAGGACTTTTATAAGATGCACCATCCCTCTCCCTTGGTACAGGCTTACTGCAGCCGCAGAAGCCGCCGCCATCCAGGAAGAATACCATGATGTCTTGCTCAACATACTCCACTCAGTGCAGGCGGACTTTGCCGGCATTCCCCAGTTTCCCGGCAACGAGTCTTAAGCCCCCGGCATATTCTTTTTTACGCGCTTCCACTATGGAAGGCTAAAAAACGCTCCCGCACCGCTGCGCGGTGCGGGATGCCTTTTTTCATCCTTTTTTCCGGATCATATTCAGGAAATACGTATGAACCGTGGGATTTTCATCCAATTCCGGATGAAATGCAGTGACCAGAAGATGATTCTCCCGGGCCGCCACGATTTTTCCATCCACTTCTGCCAACGGCCGGGCCGCTCCGGAGCACGAAGCGATATAGGGCGCGCGGATAAACGTCATGGGGACCTTTCCGGCGCCGGCAAAATCCGCCTCCGTGTGAAAGCTGCCCAGCTGGCGGCCGTAAGCGTTGCGCACCGCCGCGATATCCATCGCAGCAAAATGTATGCGCGCGTCGTTCTCAATGCGCCGGGCCAGCAGCAATAACCCCGCACAGGTGCCGAATGTGGGAAGGCCCCCCTGAATGCGGGCCTTCAATTCCTCAAAGATCCCCAGCTCCCGCAGGAGCTTGCCCTGTACCGTGCTCTCCCCGCCGGGAATGATCAGGCCATCCATGCTGCGCTCCAGATCGCGTCGCTGGCGGATTTCAAAAGTACTTTCCCCAAGCCGCTCCAGCATCTGCTCATGCTCTGCAAAGGCCCCCTGCAGGGCCAAAACACCGATGGTCATGGCTTATTTGCCCCGCTCCGCCATCAGCAGTTCGATCTCCTGTTCGTTAATGCCAACCATGGCTTCACCTAGATCTTCGGACAGTTCTGCCAAGAGCTTGGCGTCGGTGTAATTGGTCACTGCCTTGACGATGGCCGCAGCACGCTTGGCCGGGTTTCCGGATTTGAATATGCCGGATCCGACGAACACGCCCTCGGCACCCAGCTGCATCATCAGCGCCGCGTCAGCCGGGGTCGCCACGCCGCCGGCGGCGAAGTTGACCACAGGCAGTCTCTTGTGTTCATGCACATATTGCACCAAATCATAGGGCACCTGCAGCTCTTTTGCAGCGTCAAACAGCTCGTCATCGCTCATGGCGCCAATGCGTCGGATCTCCGCCTGCATCATGCGCATATGGCGCACAGCCTGCACCACATCGCCCGTGCCCGGCTCGCCCTTGGTGCGGATCATAGCCGCGCCCTCGTTGATGCGGCGCAGCGCTTCGCCCAGATCCCGCGCACCGCAGACAAAGGGCACGTCAAAGGCCGTTTTGTCAATGTGATATTTATCGTCGGCGGGCGAAAGCACTTCGCTTTCATCAATATAATCGATTTCAATGGCCTGCAGGATCTGCGCTTCCACAAAATGGCCAATGCGGCATTTCGCCATTACAGGGATGGATACCGCCTCCTGAATCCCTTTGATCATTTTGGGATCGCTCATACGGGACACGCCGCCGGCAGCGCGGATATCCGCAGGAATGCGCTCGAGCGCCATGACGGCACACGCGCCGGCATCCTCGGCAATCTTTGCCTGTTCCGGCGTGGTCACGTCCATGATGACGCCGCCCTTAAGCATCTGCGCCAGATTTTTGTTCAGTTCAAAACGCTTGTTGTCCATTGCAATACCTCTCCTTATTTTACGGATGCCATGCATCCGATCGGTTTTATTCCGTTTCCTCAATCGTACCGCCGCCGAGCACAGTTTCCCCGTCGTAAAGCACCACAGCCTGCCCTTTGGTAATCGCTCGCTGGGGTTCGTCAAAAACGATCCGAAGCCGTGCCCCTTCCTGACGCACACTGGCCCATTGCTCTTGGTGCCGATAGCGCACTTTCGCCTTCACGCGCAGCGTTCCCGTAATGCTTCCACAGTCAATCAAATTGATGTCGCTCGCTATCAGCGTCCGTGAATACAGTGCGTGCTCCGGAGCAAGTGTGACTGTATTCGCCGCAGCGTCCACTGCCTTGACATACATCGGTTCCGGAAAGGACAGCCCCAGACCGCGGCGTTGGCCCACGGTATAGCGGATCAGCCCGCGGTGCCGGCCCAGCACATGCCCTTTTTCGTCAATAAAATCACCGGGCGGGCAGACACTTCCGGTGAAGCGTTCGAGAAAAGCCGCATAATCGCCCTCCGGCACAAAGCAGAGATCCTGGCTGTCGTGCTTCCTGGCATTCACCAAACCATGCGCCTGTGCAATTCCCCGCGTCTGTGTCTTCTTCAGCGTTCCCAATGGAAAACATGTGCGGGAAAGCTGTTCCTGTGATATTGAGTATAGCACATAACTTTGATCTTTAGTAGGGTCTTTTGCCTTTTTCAACAAAAATTTTTGTCTCTCCTTGTCATATTCGACACGCGCATAGTGCCCTGTAGCTACGACATCATACCCCAGCTCCCGCGCCCGGTGATGCAGCGTTTCAAATTTCAAAAAACGATTGCAGTCGATACAGGGATTTGGTGTACAACCCGCTTGATAGGCCCGTACAAAACGCTCTATCACTGTTTCGCGGAAACAATCCGAAAAATTAAAAACATAGTACTTCATACCCAGTGCATAGGCCACCGCCCGGGCATCTTCTACATCTTCCAGCGTACAGCAGGTATGGGTGCCGCACGCACCCACCGTTTCATTTTGATACAGTTTCATAGTTACACCAGCACATGTCCAGCCGTGCTGCTGCATTAAAAGCGCCGCCACGCTGGAATCCACACCGCCGCTCATGGCAATCATCGCTTTGCGCGCCATTTTTTTCGCTTCCCTCCTGTCTGCTTTTACCCAAACTCGATCATGCGATCGATACACCTGCAGGCCGTGGCCGTGGCTGCCTCCTTCAAAAGGATCTCCTCACCGCCCTGGCCGCACACAACATGCTGTCCCCGTGCGGTCAGTTTTCTATTCGGCGGGCAAAACCGTTTGTCCCGGCCGTGATAAGACAAGTGTTTCGCAATGCTGCGTTCCGTACCAAATAAATTCCCGCCGCTTGGACGTGACCGCATCTGCCGCAATGGCCGCTGTAGAGCCGACAAAATCAGCCCATTCTGCCACCCATGGCACACATTCCGGATACGCCGGCAATTCCGCCTCCGGATACGCCGCCCCGTACCGCTTCCGCTCCCTCCTTTTCGCAGGGGACTCTTCCTGTCCTCAATTCAGAATTAAGGAGCCGGGGTCGCCACGGATGATGGCCCCGGCTCTCGTTTGTCAAGGATCAATTCTCGAACGCCTGAGAAAGGTCGGCCAAAATATCCTCAATATGTTCTGTACCAATCGACAGACGAATGGTGTTGGGATATATCCCCTGATCCAGTAGCTCCTCTGATGTCAGCTGGGAATGGGTCGTGGTCGCGGGATGGATCACCAGACTTTTCACATCTGCTACATTGGCCAGGAGGGAGAAAATTTTCAGCTTATCAATAAACCGATGCGCCTCTTCCTGCCCTCCCTTAATCTCAAAAGTAAAGATTGAGGCGCCACCATTCGGAAAATACTTTTCATAAAGCGCATGATCTGGATGCTCAGGCAGAGATGGATGATTTACGTGCTCCACTTTGGGATGCTTCTCCAGAAAATCCACCACTGCTTTTGTATTTTCCACATGGCGATCCAGCCGCAGCGAAAGGGTTTCCGTACCCTGAAGCAGCAAAAAGGCATGGAACGGAGAAAGCGTAGCGCCGGTATCGCGCAACAGGATGGCCCGGATATAGGTAACGAAGGCGGCAGGACCGGCCGCGTCCACAAAGGAAACGCCGTGGTAGCTCGGATTCGGCGCAGCAATGGGCTTATATTTGCCGGAGGCTTTCCAGTCAAACTTGCCGCTGTCCACGATCACACCACCCAGCGTAGTGCCGTGGCCGCCAATAAATTTGGTAGCGGAATGCACCACGATGTCAGCGCCGTGTTCAATCGGACGGATCAAATAGGGCGTGCCGAACGTATTGTCGATCACCAGCGGCAAGCCATGCTTATGGGCAATGGCAGCGATCTCATCCATATCGGGAATATCGCTGTTCGGATTACCCAAGGTTTCCAGATAGATGGCTTTGGTATTGTCCTGAATGGCTTTTTCCACTTCGCCCAAATCATGTACGTTGACGAAAGTAGTGGAAATGCCATACTGCGGAAGCGTGTGTTCCAGCAGATTATAGCTTCCGCCATAAATCGTTTTTTGCGCCACGATGTGATCCCCCGCCTGAGCCAATGCCTGAACAGTATAAGTAATTGCCGCAGCGCCGGAGGCCGTGGCCAGCGCCGCCACACCGCCCTCCAGCGCTGCGATGCGCTGTTCAAACACATCTTGGGTCGAGTTCGTCAGGCGGCCGTATATATTGCCGGCATCCGCCAAACCGAAACGCGCCGCCGCATGGGCGCAATCATGAAACACATAGGATGTAGTTTGATAAATAGGCACTGCACGGGCATCCGTGGCCGGATCTGGCTGTTCCTGTCCCGCATGCAGTTGAATCGTTTCAAAATGATATTGGCTTTGATATGTATACATCTGTAAAACCCCTTACTAATAAAAAATATCTCTGTTAATTTTGCGGCATGGCCGCATTTTTTATCATAAGGCCCGCCCGAATGCTTTTGCGTATGCTTACTGCATCGCTCCGCTGTTTCCTATAACAGGCCGTCGCTCACGAATGGACACATTCGCCCATTCCTGAAATTGTGGCGGAGCATTTTTAATATAAAACCCATTCACTGCCTCCATTTCCCCAATCATCTATAAATCCTATTTGTTTTATGTGTTTTGTATAATACGCGCACAGGTACTGTTTGTCAATGCTGATTTCAACATTTTCGCTAAAAAAGAAATCTTTGGAATCCCCTTGACAAACACGAAACCTTGTGCTACTCTTTGCCTATCATTCATATATGCATTATGAGTTTTGGAGCGCTTACCATGAAAGATTCTGTTGTTATGAGACGATGTCGCCGCTGATTGCTTTCGTCACTGTGATAAGAGCACTATACCCTGCCAAAAATACAGGATATCCCCGCCTAATTATTAGAATGACACCTTGAAAGGAGATTCCACGATGAAAATTTATGAAAAAATAACCGATTTGATCGGCGGCACCCCCTTGCTGGAACTGAAAAATTATGAAACAGCCAATGATTTGCAGGCTACTGTAGTAGCCAAACTGGAATATTTCAATCCTGCCGGCAGCGTCAAAGATCGCATCGCTAAAGCTATGCTTGACGATGCCGAGGCCAAAGGGCTGCTGCATTCCGATTCTGTGATCATCGAACCCACTTCCGGCAATACAGGCATTGGCCTGTCCGCCGTGGCGGCCGCCCGGGGGTACCGCGTGATCCTTACCATGCCTGAAACCATGAGTGTGGAACGCCGCAACCTGCTCAAAGCCTACGGCGCCGAACTGGTGTTGACCGACGGCGCACTTGGTATGAAAGGCGCCATCGCCAAGGCAAAGGAACTGGCCGAAGCTACCCCCAACAGCTTTATTCCCAGCCAGTTTACCAATTCTGCCAACCCCGCTGTCCATCGCGCCACCACCGGCCCCGAAATCTGGGCAGACACCGACGGCAAAGTGGACATCTTCGTTGCCGGCGTGGGCACTGGCGGCACCATTTCCGGCGTGGGAGAATATCTGAAGAGCCAAAACCCCAACATGAAAGTGGTGGCGGTAGAACCCGCCGGCTCTCCAGTGCTCTCAAAAGGAACCCCCGGTCCTCATAAAATCCAGGGCATTGGCGCGGGTTTTATTCCGGATACTTTGAACACCACGGTGTACGATGAAATTATTCCCGTAGAAAATGAGGACGCTTTTGCCACAGGCCGCGCGCTGGCCCGCCATGAGGGCGTGCTGGTGGGCATTTCTTCCGGCGCTGCCGTGTGGGCGGCGACCCAACTGGCCAAGCGGCCAGAAAACAAAGGGAAACTGATTGTCGCTCTTCTTCCCGATACGGGAGAGCGTTATCTTTCTACCCCCATGTTCTCCGAATAAACCTTTTTCCCCTATTTCCTCCTGTTCACTGCAAAGAGCGGCCCGGCGGAGCATTTCTGTTCCGCCAGGCCGCTCTTTCTCATCCGAACATGCTCCCTGCACAATGTCCGGGTTCACTTTTTCCAATCCAGAGCGATCCTTCCGCTCAGATACTGTAATCGTCGATCTGGCGTACCTGCTCCCGGTCCAAAATATCCTGCAGCGTAATACCGTCCAAATACTCGCAGATCACCTTGTGCAGTCCCTGCCAAACCGGCAGCGTGGCACAGCCTGCGCTGCGTTCACACTCCATCGGCGAGCGCTCCAAACAGGCCACCGGAGCCAGGCTTCCCTCGGTCAGGCGCAGGATCTCGCCCACCGTATAATCCTTCGGCTTCCGGGCCAGCCGGTATCCTCCCTGAAACCCGCGGTTCGTCTGCAGCACATCCGAACGATTAAGAATCGGAACGATCTGCTCCAGATATTTTTTAGAGATCCCCTGCCGGGCTGCTACATCTTTCAGCGCCACATAGCCATCCTTCTGGTGCTCCGCCAGATCCAACATCATGCGCAGCGCATAACGCCCCTTGGTTGAAATTTTCACTCTGCGCGCTCCCTTCCGTACGTTATTAAATCTAATAATACCATGTATTTGATAGGCTTTCAAGTCCTCTTCCTTTGATCCGGCGCAGAAGCAAACCGACCGGAAGCAAAAAACGGAACGCCCGCACAGATGTGCGGGCGTTCCTGCTGCAATCGATATGCTTTATTTCATAACATTCTGGTCAAAATTCATCAGCATCTGCGCCACTTCGGAGCGGGTAGCGTTGGCCTTGGGCGCAAGGCCCGTGCCGGTGCCCTTGAGCACGCCTGCACCCACAGCCCAGTTCAGCGCCGAAACCGCATAACCGGAGATCTCATCCGCATCTGCAAAGCCGGTCAGATTCTCTTCCAGCGTTACCGTATCCATCCCCTTGTACTGCGCATAGCGGAACAGAATGACCGCCAGCTGCTCACGGGTAATGGGATCGTTGGGGCCAAAGTTGCCGTTGTCATAGCCGCTTACGATCTTCTCGGAAGCTGCCCAGCGCACCGCTTCAGCAAACCACTCGCTGCCGTTCACATCACCGAAAGACATGGCGTAGTTGACCGGCTGCTTGCCCTCCAGATTGAAGAGCACCTGTGCCATTTGGCCGCGGTTCAGCTTGTCGGCGGGCATGAACTTTCCGTTGTTGCCCTGCATCATGCCCTTGTCGGTCACATACTGCACCGCATCGGCATACCAGGCATCCGCGCTCACGTCGCTGTAGCCCGTATCCTCACGCTCTTCCACGAAGACGGCTTCCACCGTGACAGCGCTCCGGGGCATGGTGAAAGTGTACTTTGTATCGCTCTTTCTGGTCAGCTCGAGTTCGTCCCCGTCCTTATCCGTCACCGTCAGCTCATCCAGTTCATAACCCTTATCGGGCTGGACTGTCAGCGTAACTGTAGTGCCGGAGCTGGCACGGCTGCGGTTGCTCTCCACGCTCCCGTGCTTGCTCTTCTCCACGTTCACCGTATACGTTGTGCTGGAAGATCCGCCGCCGGAAGGCGCGGTGTAAACCACATCAAAGATATGTTCGCCAGCATCCTTATCCGTGCAATTTCCGCCCAGGCTGATGGTGTAATTCTTACCAGAAGGATCGACTGTGAACTTCACCGTGCGGCTCACAGTAGCAGTCTCGCCGTCTTTCAGCAGCTTGATGGTACCGTTGTTCTCCACCGCGTCTACCGCCGCCTGGAGGGTGGGATAAACATTATCGCCGATGGAAGCCGCGGTCTCGGATGCGGCATACACTGTGAAGGGGCTGAACCCATTGCTAATAAAGGTAACAAACAGTTTTCCGCCATCTTCACTCACAGTTCCAGTGTAGTACTCCGCGGAACCGTTCTTGTCGTGCTTGATGCACAGCTTATCCCCTGCATTCGCAAAGTCATCGGGCAGAGCCAGCTTGACCTCATACTGCCGGTCAGCAAGGCCGTCCAATTCCTTGCCACTCTCAATCAGGACAGCGTTGGCGTCTGCGTCCACCTCACCAGAGACCTTGATTTCCACGCCGCCGCTCACCACAGCGTTGGTGGTAGCCACTACGCGGTACATGGGAGTCAGATCTGCAGTGAAAGAAGTAACCGTTGCTCCACTCTTTACCGCGTTGGTCACCGTCACATCCACATAGGGCTGATAGACGATGGCAACATCATTATCATTAGCGGAACCATTCGTCGCTTCGTTCAGCGTCGCCGTAACCGTTTTGCCAGTTGCAAGCTCAGTGTTTCCCTCAATTTTGTTGCCGTTAGCCGCGTCCTTGATTGCGCCCTCCAGCGCCGCATCCTGCTTCACGCCTGCGCCGCCGGTCATCTGGTCTGCGACATCCTTTGCATCCTGAGACGCATTATCAGGCGTGTTAGCCGGGACGGTGGCAGATTCCACCACAGCAGGCTTTGCATCAGCAACCTCTTCGCCCACAGCGTAGGGATAATCAGCTTTGGTCGCGTTGTCAGAGTTGGTCACACCGGTCTTGCCGTCAACACAGTAAGCGCTGGGGTCGCTGGAGAACAGGCCGCCGGAAACAGCTACCTGCTTCTCTGCTGCCGTATCAATCTCAAGTGCGCCCTTACGCTCACCACCAGAAAGCTTTCCACCGGTAATATTCAGCGCCGCAAGATAGCTGGAAAGGTTAGTCTGATCGTTGGTGACCCAACCGTTTTTATTTTGCAGACGGTACACAGAAATTGCCGCATTATTAACGCTATTCAGAGTGCCGCCGGTGATATTGACCGCCATTTTCTGATCGCCGTCCTGATATCCGTCGCCGCGGGAAACAATCGACAGCGCCGCGCCGTCGTCCGTGCTGCCGTCTCCCTGTTCAGACGGTTTAGTAGGAAATTCCGTATAGGAGCCAGTAGCGGTAATGACCACGTTATCCTGAATCGTCAGCATACCCGCGCCGCAATACTGTACGCCATTCGGCCCTGTCAGTTCAGCATTGCCGCCGATGGTCATGTTGCCGACCTGCGGATGATAGATTACATTTCCATCTTTAGACACCAGCTTGCCTCCATTGATGGTAATGTCCGTGTCATCCGCAGATCCATTTCCCGAAACGGCGTAATAATTACCAGTGATCTCGCCACCGGAAATAGTCAAATCTGTGTCATGAGTAACCGTCAAACCAGCAAAATAGCCGGTGATTTCGCCGCCATTGACGATAATTGTCGGACCATATGTAGTCGTGCTGTTATTGCTGAACACACCATAGGAGTTTTCAATTCCAGTAGCCGCAATTATGCCGCCCTCGATTGTCAGCTTGCAGGTTTTTTCGTCCTGACTATTTTCCTGTGCCAAAACAGCAATGCGGGTTCCACTACTGGTAGAGCTGTTAATAATCTTGCCCTGTCCGTTGGAGCTGTCATTAATCGTCACATCACTATAAACTCCGATGACCCATGTATTGCTACCTGTAACCGTATAACCATTCAGATCCAGAGTAAGCTTCTTTGCGATATTGACATAACCACTGCCCAAATCCACATCTTTCAGCAGGGTCACCGTCTCGCCGTCCTTAGCGGCATTAACGGCCCCGGTCAGGGAAGCATACTTGGTAGTTGTACTTCCATCCGCAGCAACGACTTCGGCAACAGCTACCTGCTCCAGCTTGCCGACCTCGCCATTAGCGTTCTGCACACAATCGTCAGCCAGATACTCGCTCACATCACTGGAGAACTTACCGCCGGTAATGACAGGATTGCCCGTATTTTCAGCTCCTGTTACGGCCTTTTGGCCTGCAGGCGCTTTAAATGTGCCGCCTTTGATTTCCGTGGTCGCATTGGCATTGATTCCGCCGTCTCCTCCGGTATTATCATTGCCGATAAGTGCAGCCGTTTTGGAAACAGACTCAAAAGAACCGCCATAAACGACGCACTTTACATCTTCATCCTCACCAGCAATATACAAAGCATAGTGGGCGCTGCTTCCGTTAGTGTGTGTAGCACAGGAAACCGTTTTAAATGACCCATCGTGGATCTCTGAGTACCCGGCCGAAGTGGAAAATCCGCCCTGTACGCCAATCACCGTGCCATTATAGAAATACAGTTGCGGCGATTTTCCCTCTTCATCCATATGGCTCTGGATCGTATACCCCCAGCTGCTGTTATTACAGGCAGAGCAGGAGCGACAATCAAACAGGCCATTATAAATCTTGGCAATACCGGCATTGTATACCGCGGTTACTGCACCGTTGAATGTGCCGTCCTTAATCGTCAGATCACCGTCCGGTCTGTTTTTGATAGAGGCGCCGCTTGCGTTAACAGAGCCCGTAAATGTTCCGTTTTCAATGGTCAGTGTACCATAGTTATCAATGGCACCATAGCCTCCGGTATTTGAGTTCGAACTGTCGATGGTGCCATTGCCGGTGACAGTCAGTGTGCCCTCGTTTCGGATAGGCCTGCCCGCAAAGGCGCTGGCTACCTTAATGCTATGCTCAGCCATGTCCAGGAGAATATTCTGCCCTTCTGCTATGGTCACAATCTGATCTGTGCTCATATCGCTGATATCTGCGTCCAGGGTGATTGTGACCTGGCTGCCGTCTTTCGGGGCATTTTCAATGGCTGTTTTCAGCTCTTCTGCCGTGGAAACGCCGCCTTCCGCCGCAAACGCCGCGGGCATCAGGCTCAGCACCATGGCAAGCGCTAACACGACGGATAGGAACTTCTTCTTCATTTCTTTTACCACTCCTTTTTATAATTGTTTCTTTTGGGAACTCTATCAATATACTCGATAAACCAAGTATGCGCTCATTATACTCTATTTATCAAGTATAATCAACAAATGAAGTATGCTACTCTTTTTGTGGTGATGCTAATGATCAGCTATCAACCCTTTTATGAAACGCTGTTTCAAAAAGGAATAACTGAATATTATTTAATCTTCAAACAGGGCGTAACCGCCAGCACGCTTCACCGCATGAAACACGGAAAGCCTATCTCTACCACTACGCTCAACACACTGTGTGAAATTTTAGACTGCCGGGTAGAAAATGTGCTGGAATATGTTCCCGACGCAGACAATGCGGAAACACCTTATTCGTAAAAGCATACAATGCTTGTCTTTTGTTTTTGAAAAAAACAAAAGACCGCTCCGGAGCGGTCTTTCAACAGCATCAAATGCATCGTGGCCTTCCCGGAAGAATTCTCATCTCTGATTAACAATACAGTTTTATTATAAAAGCATCTGCCCTGCTTGTCAACGCTGCAGGAAAAATCCGCCCGCTGTTTGCAAGCGGGCCAAAATTATGCTATGATACGGCAAAACAGCGAAAGGCGTGAAATTTGAATGTGGAACATCATTGAGTACAACCAGATAGCCCGAGGCGAAGGTGTGCGGCTGTTCACCGCCTGCGGCATTTTCGAGGGCGTATACCGTGGCTCGGAAGCGGTGGATGAATCCCAGCCGGAACAATGGGTCGTCCTCAGCGACGTGACCTTCTCCCCCACCCAGGGCGGCGCGGCCGAAGCGGAGCAGATCCATATGAGCGACGCCAACGTCCAGCTCTCCCAGATCATCGCACTGGATCTGAACAATGGATGAGTTATCCGGCAGGCAAATGACCAAAACACCCCCCGGCGGCATGTGAGGAATCCATGCCGCCAGGGGGTGTCATTCTATGAACCTCTCCTGTTCAATCGCGTGTCTTTTGCACAGAATCCACAATTTTGGCCATCCTTATTTTGATAAAATGTGCATTTTTTACTCCAGATTAAAAAAAGGATCGGCTATGCTGAACACGTAATCTCTCTCCGGCAGAAAGCATTTCGTTTTTTCGTGCACTATAACCGACGGAAAGAAGGGTTCACCATGGCACAACCGACGCAGAGCAATACGTTCACCTCCGGACCGATTCTCCTTCCTTTTATTCGTTTCACCCTGCCTATTCTGCTTTCCATGTTTCTTCAGGCACTTTACAGCGCTGTAGACCTGATTGTAATCAGCCGTTATTGCGGTGCTGCGGAAATTGCCGCTGTGGCAGCGGGCGGCAATGTTATGTACATGATCCAGGTGGTAGTAACCGGTCTGGCCATGGGGGTAACCGTAGCAATCGGACGTTATATCGGCGAAGGAAACTTTGAAGACGCCGCCAAATCCATGGGTTCTTCCATTTGCGTATTTGCCGCGTTCGGCGCACTTCTGACGGCGATCATGCTGATCGCCGCTCCCTTCCTGATCCGTGCGATGGATATGCCGCCGGAAGCGTATCCGTTCGCAGTGGATTATTTAATGATTTGCAGCGCAGGCATCCTGTTTTTAGTCGGATATAACCTGATCAGCTGCATTTTCCGCGGGATCGGCAACGCGATCCTTCCACTGGTGTTTGTGGTCATTGCCGCCGCCATCAATGTGGTCGGCGATATCATACTGGTAACACAGTACCACATGGGCGTGCGCGGTGTCGCGATTGCCACAGTCTGCGCTCAGGCCGTCAGTGTGGTTTTGTCCATTCTCATCATCCGCGCAATCAAACTGCCCTTCCAATTTTCCAGAAAACACATCCGATTTGACGGTGAAAAGATCCGGGAGTTGTTTTCCATCGGTACCCCTGTGGCGCTGAAGGATTTAGTCACGCAGTTTTCCTTTCTGGCTGTCAACGCCATCGCCAACGGTATGGGCGTGCTGCTTTCGGCCGGTTATGGCATCGCCTGGAAAGTGGTCAGTTTTGTGCTGCTGATCCCGATTTCTTTCATGCAGTCCATGTCTGCTTTTATTGCTCAAAATATGGGTGCTCAGCAGCCGGAACGTGCAAAAAAGACTTTGTATTATGCTTGGGCCGTCGCCGTCGGCATCGGTTTTGTAGTATTTTACATCGTGCGGTTTCACAGCGCAGCCCTGGCTGCTATCTTCACCCCCAATCAGGATGTCATTGCAGCGGCAGCAGACTATCTCAAAGGATTTTCCATTGACTGTATCCAGGTAGGCATTCTGTTTTGTTACATGGGGTTCTATAATGGTTGCTGCCGCACCCGGTTCGTCTTTTTCCAAGCTTTCTGGGATGGATGGATTATGCGTGTGCCAGTAGCCTATTTCATGAGCCAAACGGCGGGCGCACACCTGTTTCACATTGCTCTGGCAACGCCGATTGCCACTTCCAGTACCATCATTGTGTGCACAATGTATTACCTGCTGATTCGAAAACATATTTTTAATACGCCCAAAAGCATCCCCTCTCCTTAACTTTTTCCATCCCTACAGATCCCCCATCTTTTCCCACGCAGCGCAAAAATCCCCCAGGCTTGCAGCCCGGGGGATTTTCCCTGTTTCAATATAAATCTGCCGAAGCAGAGCCAGTGGAAATCGCTTACTTCAGCTCGACCTTTGCGCCGACTTCTTCCAGCTTGCCCTTGATCTCGTCAGCCTCAGCCTGAGGAGCGGCTTCCTTGATCACAGCGTTCTCGGTCTCGACCAGCTTCTTAGCCTCAGCCAGACCCAGGCCGGTGATCTCACGGACAACCTTGATGACCTTGATCTTCTGATCGCCCACAGCGGTCATGACCACGTTGAACTCAGTCTTAGCTTCCTCAGCGGGAGCAGCAGCGCCGCCGGCAGCAGGAGCAGCCATAGCAGCAGCGGAAACACCGAATTCCTCTTCCAGAGCATGCACCAGATCGTTCAGTTCCAGAACGGTCAGAGCCTTGATTTCTTCGATCATAGCAGTTACTTTTTCGCTTGCCATTGTATTGTACCTCCTAATTGAAAGTTAATTTTAAAATAGAAATGGTTACGGGCCAAAGCCCGCACAGGGATCGACGCGCCGCCGCTTATTCAGCGGGCACAGCCTCGGGAGCAGCTTCCTCTGCAGCAGGTGCGGCTTCGCCGCCCTTTTCTGCGATCTGCTTCAGAACAACTGCCAAGCCAGTGATGGGTGCCAGCATAGTACCCAGCGCCTGTGCCTGCAGAACGGGCAGAGCAGGAATGTTAGCCAGCGCCTGAACTTCTTCCAGGGGCATGACCTTACCATCCATATAGCCGCCCTTAATTTCGAACTTGTCCTTCAGCTTTTTGGCAAAGTCATTGATCACGCGAGCAGGAGCAACGGGATCGTCATGACTGACCGCCAGAGCGGTGGTACCGCTGAGCACGCCGCTCAGCTCCTCCATCCCAGCGTTCTTCACCGCAAAGCGCAGCAGCGTATTCTTCACGACCGCGTATTCGACATTGTTCTTGCGCAGCTCAGCGCGCAGCTCGGTATCCTCGGCAACCGTGATACCCTTGTAGTCGACCAGAACGCCAGCGGAAGAATTCTTCAGCTTCTCGCTCAGCGCTTCCACAATCGCCTGCTTTTCACTCAGAACCTTTGCATTAGGCATTTTGATTTTCACCTCCAATGGATTGTTCGGAGCGTCCAAAAAGAAACAGTCCCTGCATCGCAAAGACACAAGGACTGCCTGTCATTCAAAAATGATGAAAGACTCTCCTCGGCAGGATTTACGGAGTAAACTCCACCTGCTGTCTTTGGAACGCCAATTATTATATCGGCCAAAACCGCTATAATACAATTTTTTCAGCTTTTCTATTATACTGGCGCACAACCGGTTTGTCAAGCGCCGTTTTGGAAGAAAATTACTGAAGCTTTGCCGTGTTCAGCTTCACGCCGGGACCCATGGTGGAGGCGGTAACACAGCTCTTGATATACTGGCCCTTGGCGGCAGCGGGCTTTGCCTTGATGATGGCGCCCATGAGTGCCTTATAGTTCTCCTCCAGCTTCTGGGGACCGAAAGACACCTTGCCAATGGGGCAGTGGATGATGTTGGTCTTGTCCAGGCGGTATTCGATCTTACCGGCTTTTACTTCCTTGACGGCCTTGGCCACATCCATGGCCACAGTGCCAGCCTTGGGAGAGGGCATCAGGCCCTTGGGACCCAAAACCTTACCGAGACGGCCCACAACGCCCATCATATCGGGAGTTGCGATTACCACGTCAAAGTCGAACCAGTTTTCCTTCTGGATCTTCTCCACCAGATCCATATCGCCGACGAAATCGGCGCCGGCTTCGCGGGCCTCATCGGCCTTTCCTGCTTTGGCGAATACCAGCACGCGGACATCCTTGCCGGTGCCGTGGGGCAGAACGATCGCGCCGCGAACCTGCTGGTCTGCATGGCGGGAGTCAACGCCCAGCTTCACGTGCAGCTCCACCGTTTCATCAAACTTGGCCGGAGCCGTTTTGCAAATCAGATCAAATGCTTCGGCAGAATCGTACAGAGTGGACTTGTCGATCTGCTTTGCACCATTTTGGTACTTCTTGCCTCTAAACAATGTTATATCCTCCTCATAGTGGTTAATTCGGAATAATCCTCCCACTGTATGGAACGGATGACCGTCCCTCGTTTATTCTTCTACAGTGACGCCCATGCTGCGCGCCGTGCCGGCGATCATGCTCATGGCCGCTTCCAGGCTGGCGGCATTCAGGTCGGGCATCTTGGTCTCCGCGATCTTCTGAACGTCGGCCTTGCTGATGCTGGCAACCTTGTTCTTGTTGGGAACACCGGAGCCCTTTTCGATGCCGGCGGCCTTCTTGATCAGCACGGGAGCCGGGGGGGTCTTGGTGATGAAGGTAAAGGAACGGTCAGCATAAACGGTAATGACAACGGGGATGATCATCCCCATCTGATCTTTGGTCCGCTCATTGAATTCCTTCGTAAATGCTGCAATGTTTACGCCATGCTGGCCCAGTGCAGGACCAACGGGAGGCGCGGGGGTTGCCTTGCCTGCAGGAATCTGCAGTTTCACATAACCGGTTACTTTCTGTGCCACTTTAGTAGCACCTCCTTAGATGATAAATGTGGTGACGTCTGCCCAGGGGCAGTGCGTCTTTGGCGGGGCGCCATACGCCCCTCCCACTTGCGCCGGACGACCGTCCGGCCTGTATGCAAAGCGCGGCGCGCTTTACAACGAAAGGGATCAGTCCTCCAGAGATTCGACTTGGTCAAGCTCCAGCTCGACGGGCATCTCTCTGCCGAACATGGACACCTTCACCGACACGCGGTTCTTGGGGATGTCCAACTCTTCCACGATACCGCACAAGGAATTCATGGGGCCGTCAATGATTCTCACATTGTCGCCCACAGCATACTTGACGACGATTTCGTGCTTTTCAATGCCGAGATCCAATACCTCTTCCTCCGTCAGAGGAATGGGTTTGTTGTTCTCAGCGCCGACAAAACCTGTAACACCGCGGATATTGCGGATCAAATGCCAGGTATCATCGGTCATCACCATTTTGATCAGGACATAGCCAGGGAATACCTTGCGTTCGATCTCCTTCGTGCCGCTGTCCGTGATTTCCGTGACCGTTTCCATGGGGATCTTCAGATCGAGGATCAGATCCTCCAGATGCTGGTTGGTCACATATTTTTCAATGGTGGTCTTCACGGCGTTTTCATAGCCGGAATAGGTATGAGCCACATACCATTTTGCTGCTTCCGCCATGCCCCGCTCCTTAGCCGAACACTGTGAACAGCGTGGAAACGATCGTACCGGCGATGCCGTCGAAGGCACACAGGAACACACCTACCACGGCGCACATACCGATTACGATACCCGTATTTTTGATCGTGGTCTCCTTTGTGGGCCACACGATTTTCTTCATTTCGCCTTTCATATCGTGGAACCACTGACCAATGCCGCCTTTTTTCTTGTCGGCCTTCTTGGGAGCAGGCTTTTTTTCTTCAGCCATTTAAAAAATACACACCCTTTCTTTTACACGCTCGCCAGCATTACTTGGTTTCGCTGTGGGGCGTGTGCTTCTTGCAGAAGGGGCAATACTTTTTCATCTCCAGACGATCGGGATCGTTCTTCTTGTTCTTGAAAGTATTGTAGTTTCTCTGCTTGCATTCGTTGCATCTCAAAGTGATTTTAACGCGCATCTAACGGCACCTCCTTATTATTGGCCGCCCGCTTATCACGGGCGCCTTCTGCCTCCCTACAGACAGGGCTTTCCCCTCTGCGCGTAAAAAGCGAAAAATGCGCGCAAAAAGAAAGCCCTTCTTTCATAGGTAATGAACACTATATCATATCTTTTGCGCAGCGTCAAATCTTTTTTTCTTTTTCCGGCAAGATTTTTTCTCGGGACCTCCGCTGGCCGGCCCGGAATCAACGCGCCGCCGCCCGCCGCTTTCGGATCAAGCTAACCCACACACAGCCATATACAACCAGATAGGCAGCGGAAAGCAAGACCATTCCCCCGTAGCGCCGCTGCTGGTGGAATACGTAACTCCCCGCGGTCTGATCACCTTCGACCGTGATATATTTTCCGCTTTCCCGGATAGACAGCACCCGCCGTTCCACACATTCTCCTGCCGCCACCATGTTTTCCGCCGTGTTTCGGTACTGGACTTCATCCTTCCACTGATACCCCGATCCATCCGTCGCCCGGTAGTATACCAGATAAACGGTCTTCGTCGGATGCAGCCGTCCCTGGCGGCCGCCGGCGGTATTTTTCACCTGCGTGGGGTAAGTCTGATAAGGAGAAAAAGTATGCACTCCCATATCTTCGTACGCTGCTGCCGGACGGATCGTAAGAAAGCCCTCTGCCCCTACATACAAACACGCCAACGCCAACACAAGCAGCATAATGCCCGCAAACTGTATTCCTCTCTTCATTTCTGCCTCCGCTCCTAACCCTGTTTAACTATATAATAATTGTATCACATCATTGCCGCGCCCTCAAGAGCAACCGCTGAAGGCAGCACCGGGGGAACGCGCCCTGCCTTTGCCGGAAAAGATAAACGATTCCGGATTGCAAAACAGTTCCAAATTCAGTATAGTATGAGAAGAAACTACGGCAAAAAACATCCGCAGAAAATACAAAAAGGTACAAAAGGAAGGTGTTCCGCTCATGCGCATCATGGCCATTGATTATGGCGATGCCCATACCGGGGTCGCCATTTCAGATCCCACCGGACTGTTGGCAGGTTATACCACTACAGTAAACGCCTACACGCCGGAAAATATCATCGCCCAGCTCCGTCCCCTGATCGAACAGTATCATGTGGAGCAGCTGGTACTGGGCTGCCCCAAAAATATGGATGGAACCGAAGGTCCCCGGGCAGAAAAAAGCCGCCGCTTCCAGGCTCAGCTCCAAGAAGCCACAGGACTCCCTGTGGCGCTGTGGGACGAGCGACGCACCACCATTGACGCCCACAATATTTTATTCAGTGCCGGAAAAAATGCAAAAAAACGCAAAAAAACAGTGGACGCTGTAGCCGCATCGTTGATTTTAGAAGGGTATCTTACACGGCTGCGCCAAGGTTAATTTGGTCATTTTATCAAAATTGTAAAGTCATTTTTATTGCAAAATCACGAATCCAGCCCCATTCCCCCCTTGCAAAAGCGGGAAAAGTATTATACAATTTGAAATACGCAATTTTCCAAGTACATGAAAGGCGGAAGCGAGCATGAAACAAATTGCGATCTTTCAATCGGATCTCCGCGTGGGCGGCATCCAGAAAGCGCTGGTGAATATCCTCAACGAGATCGACTACAGCACCTGCTGCGTCGATGTCTATCTTTATGACAAAGAGTGCTTTTTTGACGTGCCCGTCCATGAAAATCTGAATATTCGTTATCTTCCGCCTATGCCGTCTTATTTCCGCCTGCTGTATTTTGGTCTTGTGATGAAGCTCAGCGGCGACGTCACCAGCGGAAAAGCATACGATGTGGCCGTGGATTTCAGCAGCTACCGCAACGAGTGCGCTGTGGGCGCTATTAAGGCCAACGCTCAAAAAAGGGTGATGTGGATTCACAATGATGTGGAGATCAAGCGCGCCAACGAGCCAAAATACCGCGTGCTGTGGCACTTTTTCAAGGGTAAGCTCAAATACTACGACGCCTTTGCCGCCGTATCCCCCGGTATTATCGAAGGCTTCCGCCGCGCCGCCAACATTCAGGATAAACCCATTACCGCCATCCCCAACCATATCGATACCGGTGAAATTTTCCGCAAGGTCGGCGCTCCGGTGGATTTTTCGGTGGACGAAAGCAAGCTGAACCTGTGCTCCGTGGGGCGCATCTGCCACCAGAAGGCCTACGACCTGCTGATGACTTATTTGGCCGAAGTGAAAAAAGCCCGCACGGATTTTCATTTTTATCTGATCGGCGACGGTCCTGACCGCGCCGCTCTGGAAAAACAGATCGCCGCACTGGATCTGTCCGGCCATGTGACACTGCTCGGCAACCAGCCCAACCCTTTTCCTTATATGGACAAAATGGACGGCTTCGTGCTCACCTCCCGCTATGAAGGCCAGGGCATGGTCATTTGGGAGGCTAAAGCCCTGGGGCTGCCGCTGTACATCTCCAAAAATCTGGAAGCCTACAACCCCGGTATCACCGGCTGCAGCGATATGGTGCAGGCCTTGATCCACGCGCAAAAGCCTGCACAGAAGACCTATGACGATCTATCGGTATACAACGCCGAAATTTCTGCGCGCATCCGCGCCATTCTGGGACTTTGATTCCCGCTCCGCTCTAATCTGCCACTTTCAAATTATGATATGCTCCGCTGCAGCGGAGGCGAGGAACGACCAGCCATGGAAAAACAACGCCAGCGAAAAGTGAATAACCGCAGCGGCATTGTGATCTGCGGCTCCTATGGCCTGGGCAACGCCGGCGATGAGAGCATCCTCAAGGCCATTTTGCAGGAGGTGCGTACCGTAGCCCCTGCCGAGGAGATCACCGTCCTCTCCCGCAACCCGGAGGAAACAAAATTGTGCCACGGTGTCCGCTCTCTCCATATGTTTGATTTGCCTGCCATTTACCGCCTGATGGGACGCACCAAGCTCTATATCAACGGCGGCGGCAGTCTGATCCAGGACGTAACGTCCCGCCGCAGTTTATGGTATTACCTCTTCACCCTGCGCATGGCCAAACGCCGCGGCTGCAAGGTGCTGATGTACGGCTGCGGCATCGGCCCGGTCAAGCATCCAAAGGACATTGCCCTCACCCGGAAAACGCTCAACGGCTGCGTGGACGCCATTACACTGCGGGAGGATTCCAGCCTGAAAGAACTCCAGCGCTTCGGCGTAACGAATCCTGAAATCGTTTTAGCTTCTGACCCCGCGCTGACGCTGCAGCGTGCCGCTGAAGCAGATATCGACCGCATGATGGAGCAAAACGGCCTCACGCCCCACGGCTCTTATCTTGGCATTTGTCTGCGGGATTGGCCTGGCTTCGCAGAAAAGGCTCCAGTGTTCGCTGCTGCGGTGCGCTACGCCCGAAGCGAACATGGGCTTACCCCGGTTTTTTTCTCCATCAACCACCGCTCGGACGGCGCCGCCGCCGATCAAGTGGCCCGTTGCCTGGAGGAAACGCCCTGTATCCTCCGCCAGCCCCTGTCCACCGAGCTGACGCTGGGACTGATGAGCCGCATGCAAGCGGTCATCTCGATGCGCCTGCACGGGCTGATTTTTGCCGCCGGACAGGGTGTGCCGCTGGTCGGCGTAGTATACGATCCCAAAGTCAGCGCTTTTCTGTCCTATATGGGACAGGAACTGTACGAGGATCTGTCCCGGCTCAGCACAGAAAGCCTTTGCGCCAAGCTGGATCAGGCGCTGGCATTGGGCGCAGACCCAACCGTACTGAAAGAGGGCGTGGAGCGTCTGCGCCATATCGAACAACACAATTCCGATACGATGCGCAAGCTTTTGCAGGTGCCCTGAACTGCGCGCAACAGCCGGGAGACCGCACTTTGGCTCCTGGCTGTTTTTGTTTCATTTGATAAGGAGGATTTTATGAAAGCTCCACATATGCATCCTTTTGTCCAGCTGATAAAAGAAGATATTCCCATGGTATTCCGGATCTTTGCACGGGATATCCGCAATTTATGGCGCCGCCCCGTGGCGCTGATCATTGTGCTGGGCGTGGCATTCATTCCAAGCCTGTACGCATGGATCAATATTTATGCTAACTGGGATCCCTACGGCAATACCGGAAACCTGCGGGTAGCTGTCGCCAGCAAGGACGCCGGATACCAAGTGGAAGGCGTCAGCGTCAATATGGGGGAGCGTGTCATCGAAAGTCTGCACGGCGATGAAAACTTTGACTGGCAGTTTACCAATGAAGCAGAGGCCCGCGACGGCGTGGAATCCGGCAAATATTATGCAGCGGTGATTATCCCCGCCAGCTTCACAGAGGATATTGTCACATTCATCACCGACAATACCGAGCGCCCTGCCATCGAGTATTACAGCAACGAAAAGAAAAACGCCATTGCCGCAAAAATCACCACCACCGGTATGGGTACGCTGCGCAGCACGATCAATGAACAATTTATCAACACCGTTTCCGCTGTAGTTCTGGATGTATTGAATATAACAGACAGCATGCTGGAAGAAAAAGAAGACTCTATTGTGGAGCATATCACATCTTCTCTGGAAAAAACCAGCCAGGATATCGACCATTTTTCTTCTGCAGTAGACCTGCTGATCGAAACCGCTCAATCCGCTCAAGAGCTGACCACAGCGGCACAGGCACTACTGCCGGATACCGACACCACTATCCAGGACAGTTTAACTGCTTTGGGCAGCCTGCGCGCTCTGACCGGCGCTTCCGACGCCACAGCCAGCGCCCTCACCGATGCGCTGCAGAACAACATGGATGCCGTCGCGGACAGTGTTGAATCCATATGCGACGATCTGGAAGACGCCGTTGGCGACGTGGAGGGGATCTCCTCCGATGCAGCCGCTGCACTGGATCGGATTTCCTCCGCTGCCGGCAGCGCATCCGATACGGTAAAGCGCACCCGTGCTTTTCTCGCCGACATGGAAAACAGCCTTCTGTCTATGGCTCACCGATTCGATACTGTGGTCAACGATCTGAAAAATGCAGGCTTCCCGCTACCTTCTTTCAGCGGCAACCTGGAACAAAATCTCAAGCAGGCAATTGATCCCTACCTGTCCGTACTGGACAGATTGTGGGATGATCTGCGCGGAATCAGCCGCAGCGCAGAGAAAGCCGCAGACACCATACGCAGAGACGGCACGCTGCCCACCTCTCAGCTCTCCACCCTGCGAGGAGATTTGAAGGCGCTGCGCAGCGATCTGGATACGGTCAGGGAGCAGTATCAAAATACCGTATCCCCGCGTCTGGACGATACCCTGAATCAATTTTACACTTGCCTGGACGACCTCGCCGGCCTGTTGGTAACGCTGAATCAGGATCTGCCTCTGATCAACAACGTACTGACCGGTGTAGACGGTTCTTTGGAACACTCCATCGCCGCCCTTCAACAGTCCGGCACACTGCTCCGCAATGCAAAAAGCGATGTGGATGCCCTGCTCAATGATCTGAACTCCGTGGAAAAAGACGAGCGTTTTGCCAAACTGTTGGATATGGTTCGCGAAAATCCGGATACTGTGGCAGAATTTCTGGCTTCTCCGGTGGAACTAACCACCAAACATGTATACCCGGTGGAAAACTACGGGTCTGCCATGACCCCCTTCTACAGCATTCTGGCAATCTGGGTGGGCGGCCTTCTGGCCTGCTCCATTTTGAAAACCAACGTAAAAGAAGACGAAAAGCTTCGAAATATCCCTCCCACCGTGGCGTATTTCGGCCGCTACTGCCTGTTTGCCGCCGTGGCGCTGCTGCAGGGGCTGATCATCTGTCTGGGTGATCTCTTTCTGCTGCGGATCCAGTGCCTGTACCCGCTGCGTTTCATCGCCGTCGGTCTGGTCGCCGCACTGGTATACTCCCTGATGATGTATACCCTGACCGTTTCGTTCAAAGACGTGGGCAAGGCCATTGCCGTGGTGATCATGATCGTGCAGGTCGCCGGCGCCGGGGGCACCTTCCCCGTGGAGCTGCTGCCCGAATTCTTCCAGGCCATCAACCCCTACATGCCCTTCACGTTCTGCATCAATGCCATGCGCGAGTGCATCGGCGGTATGTACGGAAACAACTATATGACATATCTGCTCTCCGTCAGCGCAATCTACATTCCCATTTCTTTGCTGATCGGCATTGTGCTGCGCCGTCCGGTTATCTGGCTGATGAATTTCTTTGAGCATCAGGTAGAAAAGACCGGCCTGCTGTAAACGGCGCGCAAATATGGACAAAAGCCGGCATGGTTTTTCTTTTCCCATTGTAAAGGTACACGAACATTGAAAAAACGCTTGAATTTCCCTTTTGTTTTTTATATGATAAAGATATCTTTCATCGCAGGAGGGAACGCCATGTACTCGTCTTTTCGGATTCTCTGCCGGGCACATGGCCGCTTCATGCCCGCATCCATCCACGCATGATGCCCTACAAGTGCAGACCGCGCCGCGCGGTCTGCGCTTTTTTGTTGTTTCCTGCGCATCAATATCCATTTACAGACGATTGAAGGAGGACATCATTGATGAAAAAAGTTGCCGTAATCATGGGGTCTGACAGCGATTGGCCCGTAGTCAAAGCTGCTGTGGAGCAGCTGAAAGACTTCGGCATCCCCTATGAAGCCCACATTCTCAGCGCTCACCGCACGCCGGTGGAAGCCGCCGCCTATGCCAGTTCCGCCCGGGAAAACGACATTGGCGTCATCATCTGCGCCGCCGGCATGGCCGCACACCTGGCCGGCGCTTTTGCCGCCAATACCACCCTGCCTGTCATTGGTATCCCCATGAAGGGCGGAGCCGTTGACGGCCTGGACGCTCTGCTTTCCACCGTGCAGATGCCCAGCGGCATCCCGGTAGCCACCGTGGCGCTGAACGGCGCGAAAAACGCCGCCGTTCTGGCCGCTCAGATCCTGGCCGTATCCGATGCGGAGCTGGCCGCAAAACTGGACGCGGCCCGCGCTTCCATGTCCGCCCAAATCGCAGCCAAGGACGCAAAACTCCAGGCAGAACTTTGATCCGCCCGCACCGCTGATTTGCATTTCGATCATTTAAAAACTCATAATATATGGAGGAATTTTATTATGGAAAAGAAACTGGTTTACACCGGCAAAACCAAGGATGTTTTTGCACTGGATAACGGCAACTATCTGCTGAAGTTTAAGGACGACTGCACCGGCAAGGACGGCGTGTTCGATCCTGGCGAAAACTCTGTGGGCCTGACCATCGACGGCGTGGGCGACGTGAACCTGCGCATGTCCGTTTATTTCTTTGAAAAGATCAACGCCGCCGGCATCCGTACCCATTTTGTCAGCGCCGACCTGGAAAACACCACCATGGAAGTCCTGCCTGCTAAAGTGTTCGGTCACGGCCTGGAAGTGATCTGCCGCCACAAGGCTGTGGGCAGCTTCCTGCGCCGTTACGGCGAATATATTGAAGATGGTGCCGATCTGCCCGCTTATGTGGAAACCACGTTCAAAAACGACGAAAAGGGCGATCCTCTGGTAACCAAGGACGCGCTGGTGGCTCTGGGCGTTATGACCGATGCCCAGTATGACGACATCAAGGACATGACTCAGAAAATTACCCAGATCGTAGCAGATGACCTGAAGGAAAAGGGTCTGGTGCTGTACGACATCAAGTTTGAGTTCGGTTATGATCCCGAAGGCAAGGTAATGCTCATCGACGAAGTGGCCTCCGGCAACATGCGCGTTTACAAAGACGGCCAGTATGTGGACCCCATGACTCTGTCCGAATTGTTCTTTGCCAAATAAATTCTGCACTGCAAAAAAGAAGGGGTTTTATGAAAAAGCAAGCGCAACTCTACGAAGGAAAGGCAAAAAAAGTATTTGCAACAGACGATCCCGATCTGGTGATCGTGGACTACAAGGATGACGCCACGGCTTTCAACGGCGCCAAAAAAGGCACCATCACAGGCAAAGGTGTGATCAACAACAAGCTGACCAACTATCTGATGCAGGTGTTGGAACGGGAAGGCATCCCCACCCATTTTGTAGAAGAACTGAGCGACCGGGAAACCCTCGTCAAGAAGGTTTCCATCGTTCCCCTGGAGGTCATTGTCCGCAATCGTTCCGCAGGCCATTTCGCTTCCCGCTACGGAGTGGAGGAAGGTATCGTGTTTCCCCAGCCCACGATTGAATTCTCCTACAAGTGCGACGCTTTGGATGATCCGCTGCTGAACCATTATCACGCTTTGGCTTTGGGTTTGGCCACCCAGGAGGAAATCGACCGGATCACCGGCCTGTCCTTCCGGATCAACGATGTGCTGAAACGCTTTTTCTCCGAAGTCGGCGTGACTTTGGTGGACTTTAAGCTGGAATTCGGAAAACTGTCCGACGGTACAATCGTACTGGCTGACGAAATCAGCCCCGATACATGCCGCCTGTGGGACGCCAAGACCGGCGAGAAACTGGATAAAGACCGCTTTCGCCGCGATATGGGCGGCGTAGAGGACGCCTATCAGGAGATTATGCGCCGGGTGTTCGGCGCTTAATCCCCCCTTCCCAGACAAGAGAGGAGAGAAATTTTCAATGAGCATTTCCAAGAGCGACAGCTACGCCGCCGCCGGCGTGGACGTGACCGCGGGCTACGAATCCACCAACCTCATCAAGCCCATGGTGGAATCCACCTATATCCCCGGCGTAATCGGCACTTTGGGCGGCTTTGGCGGCTGCTTCGAGCTGCCCGGCGGCTACAGTGAGCCGGTGATGGTTTCCGGCACCGACGGCGTGGGCACCAAGCTGAAGCTGGCCTATCTCATGGACCGGCATGACACCGTGGGCGTGGACTGCGTAGCCATGTGCGTCAACGATATCATCTGCGGCGGCGCAAAGCCTTTGTTTTTCCTGGATTACATGGCTATGGGCAAAAATGTACCCGAGCGCACCGCCGAAATCGTCAAAGGCGTGGTAGAAGGCTGCAAGCAGGCCGGCTGTGCCCTGATCGGCGGCGAAACTGCCGAAATGCCCGGCCTGTATGCTGAAGATGAATACGACCTGGCCGGCTATTCCACCGGCATCGTGGAAAAGAGCCGCATGCTGGACAACAGCGATATGGCCGAAGGCGATGTGCTGATCGGCCTGGCTTCTTCCGGCTGCCACTCCAACGGCTTCTCCCTGATCCGCAAGGTGTTCAACATTGACCGCGATCCCGATGTACTTAACCGTTATAGCGACCGGCTGGGCAAGTCTTTGGGCGAAGTGCTGATCACCCCCACCAGAATCTATGTCAAATCCGTTCTGCGCCTGCTGGACGAAGGACTGTCCATCCATGGTATCTCCCACATCACCGGCGGCGGCTTCTATGAAAACGTGCCCCGCATGATGAAGGAAGGACTAACCGCAGAAATCGACACCTCTTCCTATGAGCTGCCTGAAATCTTCAAACTGCTCTCCGAAGTCGGCGAGATCCCCATGCGCGATATGTATAATACCTTCAACATGGGCATCGGCATGGTATTGGCCCTGCCGGCAGACGATGCTGAAAAAGCGCTGAAATTGCTGCGCGAAGAAGGGGAAACAGTCTGCCGTCTGGGCATCATCACAACTGGCGAAGATGCCGTCATGGTGAAATAAGGGATGAAAAATATTGTTGTACTGGTGTCCGGCGGCGGCACCAACCTGCAGGCCCTGCTGGACGCCCAAGCGCGCGGTGAGATCCGGAACGGCAAAATTACCGCTGTCGTCTCCTCTACTCCCGGCGCATTTGCATTGGAACGGGCTAAAGGAGCAAACGTGCCCGGCCATGTCGTAAACCGCAAGGACTATGACAGCCGTGAATCCTTTACTGAAGCGCTGCTCGGCAAGCTGTCTGAATTGAACGCCGATCTGATCGTTCTGGCGGGATTCCTCTATATCCTCTCTCCCGCCTTTGTCGAACGGTATGAAAACCGCATCATCAACATCCATCCCGCTTTGATTCCTTCGTTCTGCGGCGACGGATTTTACGGACTCAAAGTGCATGAAAAGGCGCTGGAATACGGCGTGAAACTGACCGGCGCCACCGTGCATTTTGTCTCCGCCGAAGCCGACGCCGGTCCCATCATTCTGCAAAAAGCCGTGGCCATCGAAGAGGGCGATACGGCGGAAATTCTTCAAAAGCGCGTGATGGAACAGGCCGAGTGGAAACTGCTGCCTGAGGCAGTCAGCCTGTTCTGCCAGGGACGGCTGCATGTGGAAGGCCGCATTGTACGCATTGATCAAGCTGAATAAAAAGGAGCGCCAGAGATGAAAACAATTGACATCCAGCAGGAACTGGAAAACAACAGCTATCCCGGCCGCGGCATTATCCTGGGCCGCAGCGCCGACAATGAAAACGCAGTCATCGCCTATTGGATCATGGGCCGCAGCGCCAATTCCCGCAACCGTGTGTTCATCGAAACGGAGGACGGCATCCAGACCGAGGCCTTTGACGCCAGCAAACTCGAAGATCCTTCCCTGATCATTTACCATCCCGTGCGCTGCCTGGAGGATGGCACCATCATCGTCACCAACGGCGATCAGACCGACACCATCCGCGACGGCCTGCTGGAAGGAAAAACCTTCGCCCAGTGCCTGCATACCCGCGCCTTTGAGCCGGACGCGCCCAACTACACCCCCCGCATTTCGGGCCTGATGCACAAGGACGGCACGTATGCCCTGTCCATTCTGAAAAGCGATCGGGGCGACCCTTCCTGTTGCTGCCGCTATTTCTTCGGCTATGACAATCCCACACCCGGTGAGGGCCGCTATGTTTCCACTTACATGGGCGACGGAGATCCCCTGCCCTCTTTTGAGGGCGAACCCAAACCCGTACAGATCACGGGCAAGATCGACGCTTTCGGCGAACTGCTGTGGAACGCGCTCAACGAAGAGAACAAAGTGTCCCTTTTTGTGCGTTACATCCATTTGCTCAGCGGCGAAAGTGAAACCCGCATCTACAACAAAAACGTCTGATCGCCATGCGCAGGCCGTTTGAAGCAGATCCCAGCGCTCTGCGGGATTTTCATCCTGTCCAGACCCCCCTGCCTGCACTGGCACAGACCCTGACGCAAAACTATCCGCCCCCGCCCGGCACGCCCTGCAGCCGCGAAACCTTTCTTGCTTTGCTGTGCGGCATTTCCGTCCTGCGCAAAACACCCGGTATCCCCGGGCCGTCTGAAGCCGGTCCCAACGCGTTTACAACTCTGCCGCAATGTGCCAGCGAGGCAGACGTCGCCGCCTGCCGCACCCATTTGAAAACCATGTTCGGCATCACCGACAAGGAAAGTCTGCGGGATTTCTGCAACCGGGAGATCCGTGTCCACGAAAACTATCTGGATTTTGAAAGTTTTTGGGAAAACCGCCCTGCGTTTGCCCTGGAAGAACTGAACGAAGGCGGACGGGCATGGTTCTGCCGTACCCGGGATTTTGCCGCCCAGTTTTATCCGCTTCTGGGGCGGCACGGCTTCCTGGGCTGGGATATCAGCGAATGCATGGGCCATCTGCGCGCCGCCTACGCCTGCGGCCTGCTCCAGCGGGAAGAACTGGACGATTTGGCCGGCTTTTGGCTCCAGCAGGCCGCGACCTTCGAAAATTGGACGGAGTACGCCCTCAGCCTGGTGTGCGGCGCATTCTACTGGGATTTCCGCCATGGGGCAGACAATGCCCAGGTAGAACGGGACGCCGCGCTTTGGATGAATCTCACCGGCATGCTGCTCAGCAAGGAATCCGCTTGGGGCAGCGGATTGTGGTATACGCCTCCAGGCAAACAGTACGCCATTCCTGCCGCGGATATCCGCCCGCTGCTGTGCGATTGGGAGGGTCCGGCCGGCTGCATCGCCAGTGACCGCATTACAGTAGACGGCTGCCGCGTGGGCTGGTGCTACCGCGAAACGCCCTCTGAAAACTACCCCGACAGCGGCTGGCGTTTTTTTGCCGGAGACGAATCCTCGGAATACACCAACGATCCCGACCATGCGGGCATCTACGCTCTCAACACCATCTGCAACAGCGATCCGGATATTCTCCCCTTGCTGCGCGCCCCGGTGGGCGCAGCATTTTGCCGCGATTCAAAAGGCGTGTTCCGACAGGAACGCTTTACCCCGCCGGAGGATTGATTCAAGTGAAAGGATGTGCATTTCCATGAAGGAACTGGAACTGAAATACGGCTGCAACCCCAATCAGAAGCCGTCCCGTATCTATATGAAAGATGGCAGCGAGCTGCCCATTACCGTGCTGAACGGTAAGCCTGGTTATATTAACTTTCTTGATGCCTTTAACTCCTGGCAGCTGGTCAAGGAGCTGAAGGAAGCCACAGGCCTTCCTGCCGCTGCTTCTTTCAAGCATGTATCTCCTGCCGGAGCAGCTGTAGGCCTGCCTTTGAGCGATGTGGATAGAAAGATCTACTTCGTGGACGACGGCGCAGAGCTTTCCCCCATTGCCTGCGCTTATATCCGTGCCCGCGGCGCCGACCGTTTGTGCTCTTACGGCGACTGGGCCGCCCTGTCCGACGTGTGCGACGCCGCTACCGCTCAGTATCTGAAAGGCGAGGTCTCCGACGGCGTCATCGCCCCGGGTTACACCGATGAAGCCCTGGAAATCCTGAAAACAAAGAAAAAGGGCGGTTATAATGTGGTGCAGATCGACCCGGATTATGTACCCGCCGAACAGGAGCACAAGGACGTGTTCGGCATTACCTTTGAACAGGGCCGCAATAATTTCAAAATAGATGAAGAACTCCTCTCCAACATTGTCACAGACAACAAAGAGCTGCCCCAGCAGGCTAAAATCGACATGATTGTAGCGCTGATTACACTCAAATACACGCAATCCAACTCTGTGTGCTATGTGAAAAACGGGCAGGCCATCGGCGTAGGCGCCGGCCAGCAGAGCCGTATCCACTGCACGCGCCTGGCGGGCAACAAAGCCGATAACTGGTATCTGCGCCAGCATCCCAAAGTGCTGGGACTGCAGTTTGTGGACGGTATCCGCCGCCCCGACCGGGACAACGCCATTGATATCTACACCTCCGACGAGTATGAGGATATTCTGGCCGATGGTGTCTGGCAGAATACGTTCAAAGTCAAGCCCGAAGTGCTGACCGCAGAAGAGAAAAAGTCCTGGATCGCCACCCAAAGCGGCGTCACAGTCGGCTCCGACGCTTTCTTCCCCTTCGGCGACAATGTGGAGCGCGCCCGCAAGAGCGGCGTGCAGTACATTGCCGAGCCGGGCGGTTCCATCCGCGACGACAATGTTATTGAAACGGCCAACAAATACGGCATTGTCATGGCGTTCACAGGCATGCGGCTGTTCCACCACTAAGGCGATCTGCCGAAACGAGAGCGCATTCTCTCCTTTCGATTCTCCCTCGCCTTTGCATATCGAAGGCGAACCCCTATTGGAGATCTATGAAGCTTCTTTTGCCGGGGTATCGGCAAAACCAGAGGGGCCTCCCCCCTGGAATTCCTGCGAAAGCGGAAAGGAAATCAGATATGAACGTACTCGTCGTGGGCGGCGGCGGGCGGGAGCACGCGATTGTGCACGCCCTGGCCAAAAGCCCCAAACTGGACAAACTGTGGTGCGCGCCCGGCAACGGCGGTATCGCCGCCGAGGCCGAATGCGTGGAGATCAAAGCCACAGACATCCCCGCCATGGTGCTCTTTGCCAAAGAACACGACGTGGATTATGTGGTGGTAGCCCCGGATGATCCCCTGGCCCTGGGTATGGTGGACGCTTTGGCCGAAGCGGGCATTCCCGCTTTCGGTCCTCGCAAAAACGCCGCCATCATTGAGGCCAGCAAATCCTTTTCCAAAAATCTGATGAAACAATACGGCATTCCCACAGCCAAATATGAAATTTTCACTGATATGAATGAAGCCCTTGCCTATGTGCGCGAGATGGGCGCGCCCATTGTTGTTAAGGCGGACGGTCTGGCCCTGGGCAAAGGCGTCGTCGTAGCCCAGACGGTGGTGGAAGCGGAAGCGGCAATCTGTTCCATGATGGGTGATAAAAAGTTCGGCGAAGCCGGCGCCCGAGTGGTTATTGAAGAATGCATGACCGGTCCTGAGGTGTCCGTGCTGTGTTTTACCGACGGCAAACACCTTTCCCCCATGCTCTCTTCCCAAGACCACAAGCGGGCCTATAACAACGACGAAGGCCCCAATACCGGCGGTATGGGCGCTTTTGCCCCCAGTCCCAAATACACCCCCGAGATTGCCCAGGTCTGCATGGACACGATCTTCCGCCCCACGGTGGAAGCCATGGCCGCCGAAGGCCGCCCTTTCCAGGGCTGCCTCTATTTCGGCCTGATGCTGACGCCCGATGGCCCCAAGGTGGTGGAATACAATTCCCGCTTCGGCGACCCGGAAACCCAGCCCGTGCTGAGCCTCTTGAAAACCGATCTCCTCGATGTGATGATGGCCTGCAGCAACGGCACACTGGATCAGCTCAATGTAACATGGAGCGACGGCGCCGCCTGCTGTATCGTCATGGCCAGCGGCGGTTACCCCATGGACTATCAGAAGGGTTATCCCATCAGCGGCCTGGACAGCGTAGGCGAGGACGTGTTCATCTACCACGCTGGCACTAAGTTCCGGGAGGGCACTTACCTCACCAACGGCGGGCGTGTGCTGGGCGTGACTGCCACGGCGGACGATCTGGAAAGCGCCATCGCAAAGGCATATCACGCAGTGGAGGGTATTTCTTTCCAGGATGCCCACTATCGCACCGATATCGGTCGAAAATGAGCGGACGTACGGTTTTTCCTGGAAGGTAACACGGATGCCGCTGCATTTCAAAGGAATCTTGGTAGGCGCGGCTGCGCTGTTATTGATTGGCATATTCCATCCCATCGTAATCTGGTGCGAATACTATTTTTCCAAAAAAATCTGGCCTGCGTTTTTCACTGCGGGTGCAGGATGTCTCATCGCTTCTCTCCTGGCGGAAGGATTGTGCTCGCTGTTTCTGGGCGTCTTGGGCGTCACCTGCCTGTGGAGCATCAAAGAACTGCACGAGCAGGAGGAGCGCGTTCATAAAGGTTGGTTTCCCTCCAATCCCAAACGGCACGCAGCAGAAAAGCGCGACAAAGAAAAAAAGGACGATTCCTAAAGGCGCGCCCCCATAAGGAAGTAATTTGATTGTCGCAGGGCGGCATGGCTGAAAGGTCATGCCGTCCTGTCTTTTCTTTGCCGTTCCACGGTCTGATCGTCGCCCGGCAGGTTGACTTCTCCAATGAAGTTCCAGACCAGTTCGATCTTCTGCCTGCGGTGTCCGCTGGACTTATCCGGCGCATGGACGATGATCTTCTTTACAAACTCATTGACGATGGTGGGGGTCAATTCACGGATACCCACATACTTCCGCACAATGGCTGCAAAGCTGGCAAAGTCGGCTTTATCCTGTTCAAAGGTTTCTACCGCTTCCCGCCATGTCTTAACCTGCTCTGTCAGTTCTCTTTGTTCCGCTTCATAATCAGCGGAGAGTTTCAAGAACCGTTCATGGCTGATCGTCCCGCTGATGTCATCCTCATAGATGCGCTTGAAAATGCGGTCAAGTTCAGCACTGCGTTTTTCCGCTTGGGCGATTTCACGCTTGCGTTTCTTGGCCTCTTTTTCGGCTTCTTGGAAGTGCTGCTTTTTCGCGGTTTCCTCAAATGCCATAGCATCATCAAAGAACAGCGCCGTCACATCGAAAATCCGCTGCAAAACAAACAGTTTCAGCGTTTCTTCCCGGATGAAGTGCATGGTACAGTCGCCTGTATTGCTCTTATACCGGGAACACCGATAGCAGTCTTGCTGCGGCGTCATGTTTTTGCCTGTGGCGAAATGCAGTTTGCTTCCGCAATCGGCGCAGTACAGCAGGCCAGAAAACAGCCCTTGCCGTTCAGCTTGCTTGGCCGGACGGCGCTTGTTCTCCCGCAATTCTTGTACCCGCACAAAGACTTGTTCATCAATAATGGCAGGCTGTGTATTGGGGAAAATCCGCTGGTTTTCCGGGACGTTATGCAGTCGCTTTTTCAGTTTGTGGGACTTGGAATAGGTTTTGAAGTTCACTGTACAGCCGGTGTACTCTGGACGCTCCAAGATCCCCGCCACAGATTTCGGGTCCCAGTGATACGGTTTTTCAGGCAGCGGTTTTCCGGCACGCTGGGCATAATGTGCCTTGACTGTAAGGATGTGTTCGGCAGTCAGCAGCTTGGCAATCTGCATGGGGCCTTTTCCCGCAATGCACAGGTCAAAAATACGCTTGACGATCTCGGCAGCTTCCTCGTCCACAATCCACTTCTTTTTGTCCGCTGGGTCTTTCATATACCCGTAGGGCGGATTAGTGCAGAGGTGTTCCCCAGCGTTTCCTTTGGCACGCATGACGGCACGGATTTTCTTGCTGGTATCGCGGGCGTAGAAGTCGTTGAACAGATTGCGAAAAGGGGTAAAATCGTTGTCTCCCTTGTCGCTGTCCACACCGTCATTGATGGCGATATATCGAATATCACGTTCCGCAAAGAAACTCTCGGTATAGTAGCCCACTTTCAGGTAATCCCGCCCCATGCGGGACATATCTTTGACAATAACGGTCTGGACTTTCCTCGCTTCTGCAAGGCGTATCATCTCATTCCAACCGGGTCTATCGAAAGTGACACCGGAAACGCCGTCATCAATGAAAAATGTGGGATTGGAAAAATGATTGTCCGTTGCGTATTTGAGCAGGATTTTCTTCTGGTTGGCAATGCTGTTGCTCTCGCCGTCCAGCGCATCCTCTTGGGACAGGCGGGCGTATAAAGCGGTGATGTTGTCGGGATATTTTGTGTTTGCTGTCATAGTTCATTCCTCCTGTAATGAACGCCCGACAAACAGGTTGCTGTCCTTATTATACCGTGCTTTGTGATCTTTGTCAGCATCTGTGATGGTTTCTGAGCGGATGAGCCGCACCATTTTGTCATAGAGCGGTTCCGTTCCGCCGCAGGAAGTTTCGATTTCAAAGACCGTCCCGCCGATCTTGTAGCAGATAGTTTCTTGCAGCGGATTTCCTCTTTTCGGAAGATAATCGTTCTCTTGTGCTTTTGGCTTCTGTTCCATTCCGTTCCCGTCCTTTCTGGAAGAATCACAACAGAACAAGCATAGGGAGTGTAGCCACACTCCCGCAAAATCTCCGTTTCCGGTCTGCTGCCGGAGCGGAGATTTTTGCTTGTTGGGAGCTTCCCAAACCCTTGTTTTTTGCTTCGCCAATATAACGCTGGAAAGGTCAGGAACTGCCCGCAAAATGAAAACTTTTAATTTTACATTCCGTTTCTTGTATCGTTCTTTTGTAAGAACTATAATACTATTATCGGAGGTGCAGACATGGATTACATAACAGTCAAAGAGGCAAGCGAAAAATGGGGCGTGACACCTCGACGTGTAAACTATTATTGCGCCGGAGGGCGTATCTCCGGTGCTGTGAAAATGGCTGGTGTTTGGCTGATCCCTAAAACTGCGGAGAAGCCGATTGATGGCCGGACAAAACAAGGGAAGGAGCTGCGCCATGAATAAAATTTTGATTATAGATGATGACAGAGAACTGTGCGCTTTGATTAAACGCAGCGTACAATCGGAACATATAGAAGCCGATTTTTGCAATACCGGAAAAGAGGGTTTGCAGAAATTAAAAGAGCAGGAATACCAGCTTGTGGTGCTGGATGTGATGATGCCCGGTATGGATGGCTTTGAAACGCTGGAAGAAATCCGCAAAGAGAACAGCCTGCCGATTTTGATGTTCACATCCAAAAATGACAGTGCTTCTAAAGTGCGGGGCTTACGGGCCGGTGCGGACGATTATCTGACAAAACCGTTTGATATGGATGAACTGATTGCCCGTATTGCGTCCCTCATTCGCCGCTACACCCGCTTTAATCAGCAAGCCGGAGCTGTGCAAAAACTGGATTTTGATGGATTGCAAATTGACCTTGAAAATCGTTCTGTTACTACGGAAAACGGAACATTTGAACTGCCCCCAAAGGAATTTGACCTGCTCCTGTACTGTGCAAAACATCAAGGTAAAATTTTGACCAAACAGCAGATTTATGAGGAAGTTTGGGGCGAAGAATATTTCTATGACGACAGTAACATCATGGCAATCATCAGCCGGCTTCGTAAAAAATTAGAAGTCAATCCTTCCAGTCCAAAGTATATCCAAACGGTCAAAGGGATTGGCTACCGCTTTAATAAGGAGGTGTAGCCGGTATGGAAATCATCGTTTTCTTATCCATTGTGATTGCCGTTGTGGCTGTGTTGACCTCCATCTTTCTCGTTCGGCGCGTAAAAAAGCAAATTGCAGAAATGACCGATGCACTGGTTGATGTGAAAAATGGAAATGGCAACCGGCGTATTTTGTCTGCAACCAATGAATTGGCAGCACCTCTTGCCTATGAAATCAATGAGATCGTTGTGTCCTATGAAAGCAGACTTTCGATTGTCCGGCAGACAGAAGAAACCAACCGCCAGCTTATGACGAGCCTTTCCCACGATGTTCGGACGCCCCTTACAACCCTTATTGGGTATCTTGACGCTGCACATAAAGGGCTTGTTACAGGGAAAGATCGGGATGATTATATCGAAACCGCCCGCCGGAAAGCTCACGATCTGAAAGAATATATTGATGTGCTTTTTGACTGGTTCAAGTTAAATTCCGACGAGTTCGCTTTGGAAATCCAGAGCGTTGAGGCCGCAGAGCTAACAAGAAATATCCTGATCGACTGGATACCTATTTTTGAGGATAAACAGGTCGATTATGACATTGATATTCCCGAACAGCCTGTCCGGGTAAGATTGGATATGGACAGCTATATGAGGATCATCAATAATCTCATTCAAAATGTCATCGCTCACAGCCATGCAGACAAAATCAAAATTGCCCTGTCAAAGCAGGGAAATCACATGGAGCTGCTGCTGGCGGATAATGGTGCGGGGATTGAAAAAGAAGATTTGAAACACATTTTTGAACGGCTTTATAAGTGTGATAAAGGACGCTCCGAAAAAGGCAGCGGACTTGGTCTTTCTATTGTCCATCAGCTTGTAGAAAAGATGGGTGGAAGCATAACAGTTGAAAGTTTTCCAGGAAAGGGAACTGAATTTATGTTGCTTTTTCCTTTGGAGATTTAAGCGGGTTCCCGTCTTTATGGCGGGAGCCTTTGTCATTTTGACAGATTTCAAATTGCAAGGTTAATGCAAGGTTGCGGCAAGGTTAATGCAAGGTTGGCGTGATAGAATACCTTACAGAACAGGAGGTTTGAATATGGACACAAATTACATCATTGAAACAAAAAATCTGACGAAACAATACGGCTCGCAAAAGAGTGTGGCTGACTTGAATATCCATGTAAAGCGCGGGAGAATTTATGGTCTGCTGGGCAGAAACGGAGCCGGAAAAACCACTACCATGAAAATGCTGTTGGGCTTAACGAAGCCGACTTCCGGAGAGGTCAAAATCTGGGGAAAGTCTTTACAGGGGAATGAAAAGAAGTTGCTGCCCCGTATTGGCAGTCTGATCGAGTCCCCCGGCTTTTATCCCAACCTGACCGGCACAGAGAACCTGCGTATCTTTGCTACCCTGCGGGGCGTACCAAACAATCATGCCATCAAAGACGCTCTGGATTTGGTAGGACTGCCCTACAAAGATAAAAAGCTCTTTTCACAGTATTCTCTTGGTATGAAGCAGCGGCTTGCCATCGCTCTTGCTGTTATGCACGATCCGGAACTTTTAATTTTGGATGAGCCGATCAACGGTCTCGATCCCATCGGTATTGCAGAAGTACGCTCCTTTATTCGGGAGCTTTGCGACGCAAGAGGAAAAACGATTTTGATTTCCAGTCACATTCTTTCAGAGATTTCCTTGCTGGCTGACGATATTGGAATTATCGACCACGGCGCATTGCTGGAAGAAGAAAGCCTTGCTGAGCTGGAGCAAAAAAGCAGCAAACATATTCGTTTTACGCTCTCTGATACTGCACAGGCGGCAAGAATTTTGGAACGCAATTTCCATGAAAACCATTTCTCCATACAGGATGACCATAATTTGCGCCTGCACAACCTGGAGCTGCCCGTAGGGAAAATTGTAACTGCCTTTGTAGAAAATGGATTGGAGGTATCGGAGGCGCATACCTGTGAAGAAAGCCTTGAAGATTACTTCAAGCGTGTGACGGGAGGCGAGGGAATTGCTTAAACTAATCAAATGCGAATTTTTGAAATTAAAACGCAAACCATTGGTATTTATTTCACTACTGCTTTCTGTTTTCATGCCATTGGCTTACGCTTTCTTTCTGGCAGATGTAAACACCGATGTGGATGCTGTAAATGGAGTGATGTCCAGCCTATTCCAGCTCAGTGCCTATTTGCTTTTGATGCCGCTCCTTGTGATACTGGCTTCCAATCTTCTGTTTGAGGAACTGGATAATGACACACTGAAAAACCTTGTTACCATACCGGTAAATAGAACTAAGCTGGTGCTTTCCAAGATGCTGGTTTTACTGTTGTTTGCCGTTGGCTTTATGGCAGTTGGAGGATTGGTAAATCTTGCGGTTTTGCTGTTTCAGGGCTGGGAGCCGGTTGGGTTTTGGACACTGTTTGGCGTTGGAATTGAAGAAGGGTTGATTATGTGGGTTGGCGCACTTCCCTGTATTCTACTCGTTGTTCTTCTTAATAAAAACTATATAGTGTCGGTTGTGATTACCTTTTTCTATACGATTGCGAATTATATCCTTTCCATGAGCGACGCGTTCCTCACACAGCCTTTTGGTTTGAATATCGGAACCCTGTTTCCGGGACCGCTGGCTTTCCGCTGGACATTCCAATTTTATGACCAAAGCCAGACCAGTGCGGAATTGGCAGACTTGTTGGAACGAATCAGTCCGTATTTCCTGAATAGTGTTCAGGTGTTCGGCGTGATTATTGTGGAAGCGATTGTATTTCTTGCGCTGATTGCGATGGTTTACCGGCGTCAGGAAATCTAAGGGGGTGTAATTATGTGGAATTTATTAAAATCGGAATTACTGAAACTACGCCGGTGCCAAATCCTTTGGGTGGGGCTGGTGGCGCTTGCACTCTGTCCGTTGGTGCAATATGGGAGCCAGCTGATTGTGGAGGCGGAGTACCGAAATCCAAACTATGATTTTTCCACTCTGTTTGAGAATGTTGTCTGGGGTAACACGCAGATGTTTTTTCCGATTTCACTGGTGATGATTGGCAGCTGGCTGATTGACAGAGAAGCCACCCATGATACGCTGAAAAACATCATGACAATTCCTGTTTCTATGCCAAAAATGCTGGGAGCTAAGCTCTTTTGGGTTGGTATTCTTGCAGTCCTGTTGGGAATATACAGCGTTGGCGTTACCTTGATTACTGGATTGACAGTTGGATTATCGGGACTGACAGCGGAAGTGTTTTTTCATGGAGGTACGCAAATCGTGTTGGCAGCTCTGACGACCTATTTGGTCTGTATGCCGCTGATCTTGATTTTTGGGCAGATCCGAGGGGCATATCTGGGCGGTTCCATTCTGGCGTTCTTCCTTGGATATAGCATGTTGTTCTTCAAAGGCGGTATCCTTGCCAGCATCTATCCGTTTTCTGCTGCGCTGATTTTAGTGGGCTTTGACATGAGTGGATATGCCGGAACAACCACAGCGCCCAACCCTTTGCTGGCGGTCATTGGGGTTGGTATCATGGTTCTCTGGGCTTTGCTTTTATTAGGGATGTCCAGTAACAAAAAAGAAATGAAAGCCCGTAAACAGACAAAGGCCAAGGGAAGAGGAAAGCGTGCTGTACGCAGGAAAGGAAGGTGATACCTGTGAAGAAAATAGTTCTATCACTATGCCTGATACTGTGTGGTGTCTCTATACTTTCCGGTTGTACAAAAGATGAAGTTCTCGATCAGTATAATAATATTGTGCAGTCTGCTGGTTCCATAGCGCTTACCGGAAATTCGTCCTTACAAGGCACGAAAGAAAAAGGGATTGATGATTATACCGGATGCTATACAGCCGACTATGAGGATTTTTCAGATACAGAGTATTTGTTCGGAGGAACTTCCATAAAGAGAGAAGCCGGTAAGGAGTTGTCTATTGATTGCACTTTGGAGGTTACGGAAGGTACTGCAAAAGTATTTTGGATTTCTGGATCTGATGAAGCAGTCACTTTGATTGAAGCAACCGGAACATATAGTGATACAATTACACTTCCTGATGGTGGAAACTATATCGGCATTGAGTGTAAGGACTTTACTGGAAACATTGAATTGAATATTGAATAGCATTCTGCCGCACGACGGCAAAAGAAAAAAAGCCGTCGTAAAGTAGCCCTTTAACACGCCTATGAAAGCGGCGGCTTTGAGAAATCAAGGCCGCCGCTTCTCTTTGCCCGGCGCAGGATCGGCGGTCCACGGAGGAAGCCGCCATGCTGATACGACTTGATTTTTACCAAAATAACTTCTTAAAAAAAGCCTGTGCCCAGCAGGGGACAGCTCCGGCTACGAGTATGAACTATACCATATAAGAAAACTTCATATTACTTTCATTTTCGCACAGTGGGTCTACAACCTGCCGGGCGAATTTTGTCGTTTCCTGTGGTCTTTCGGTGCGGGCCGGAGCTGCCGCAGCAACGTAGATACCGTGGGCGGCGCAACCGGCCCCGCCTTCTCGCTATCCCGCAGATCGGGGGTGAGAAAATGAAATACATCCCTGACGATCATGGAGAATTCTGCCGGTTTGACGCTTTCTGTAAAACCGTTCTCCGCCATGAGGCTATGAACTATTTCCGGGAACTAAATCGCCAGCGGAAACGGGCAATCCAGTTCAGCGCCTTGTGCCAGCATGAAATGGACAAACTCTGTTCGATGGACGAATACCCAAGCGACAGCATCCTATTCACGGCCTACGGCTACACTCTGCATATCCGGGACGAGCTGGTGGCCGATGCCTTTGCCAGCCTGCCGGAACGGGAGCAAAGCATTTTGATCCTGTATTGTGTGTTGGAGCTGACAGATGGTGAGATTAGTAGTATTGCAGGAATGTCCCGCAGCGCTGTCCAGCGGCACAGAACAAAGACACTGAATGAACTGCGAAAAGACTTACAATCCAAAGGAGTGAAAAACTAACATGAAGCAACCGGCTTTTAACGGCAGAGTGCTTTTACCCATGGATGTAATCGAAGCGGCCCGCGCAGGTGATCCGTTGGCATTGGAGCGCATCTTGCGGTATTACGACCGTTACATCAATAAGATTTGTACGCGAACTCTCTATGACAAAGATGGTTTACCGCACATCGGTATTGATGAGTACATGAATCACCGCTTGCAGGCAAAATTGGTGGAAGTCATCGTAGTCAAGAAATAGCAAAGCCAAAGGAAGCCGTCAAGGGTCGAGATGAACGCTCCGCGCCCTTGACGGCTTCCTTCGCCTTTGTTTCGTGGTAACCAAGTGGGCACAAGCAGATTTCTGCTTGTGCCCACTGCTATTATAAGTATTTGTGCCTACGCATTTAGGTGGTGGAATAGCCTGATACCGCAAGGCCTTTCCGACATGATTGGGCTGCTGGAAGTAGCTTACCATTCTTGCCATTGTAAATGCGGCTTGAAATGCGTAGAATAATTATGTTCTTATTGTTTATCAGTTGTTTCGCCCTTCAATTGCACGATTCTTGATTTCTATTAATTTTTCATGTTCAAGATCATAAATGCTTGCAAAAAAGATTTGATTGTCACATAGTTCAGTGCTAATCAAATTTTCAATTAGCTTCATATTGTCATCATCTAATTCTTTTCCCTTGGGTGAATCTAATACAATAAACAATTTTGTATTCATGCTTTCCTCTATAACTTTTAAAAAGGCAACTTTGAAAGCAAATACCATTTTTTGCAAAACTGCGCCAGAAAGAGACTTTAAGTCTGATGTAAAAATAAAGTCTTCTTTAGCCACCATCTTATCATCAACATGAAGCTCTGTTGCATATTCTAAAACATATTTGTAAATCTTGGAGATGTAAGTATTTTGGTTTTTAATGGTTCTTTTTATTTCCGCTGTAACATACTTTAAGTCTTTCTTAGTTTCTTCTAATAGTTGTCTAACAACCTTCTGGTCAATATTAAAATTAGCAAGTTGTTTATTGATAAGGGTATCTTTACCCTCGTTAGAAAGTATGTTTATCTGTGAGTTTTTAACGTAGTATTCATTAAGCTTCGCTTGATAGGATGAACGTTCACGTTTAAGTTTTTCAATATTTGTCACAATTATGCTTCGATGCGCTCGCAGATACTCGTAATTTGCTGTTGAGTTTAATAGTGTACTTCGATTTACTGGAATTACAATGTCCCCCTGTTTTACGGATAAATTCATCGAATCAATGTAATCAAAGAACTGTTTTTCTTTTAGAAGGACAGAGTTAATTTCTTTTAAAGCACTATTTTCGTTTTCTAGTTTTATATTACAATACGCTATTTTTTCATTGAGTTCTTTTTCTATGTTAGAAATAAAGATTTCACCATTCTGTTCATACACTTGTTCGCTCAATTCTTGCATATTTAACATTGCTAAATACTTCTCTTTGTTTAATTCAAGCGAACCTTTTTTCTCAATTAATTCATCTATATCAATGCCGTTTAGGCCTGCTAGTAATTCCTCTATGCTAAATTTTATTTTTCCTATGACTGTGCCTCTATTTAACAGTGTCCAACCTTTGTCCTGATCAATATACATAAATCCCAGCAAGTTCTTCAAAACTTTGATATTTTCATATTTAAAAATAAAGGATAAAAAACTCAGGTGTTGGCTGGGAAGAGTAAACTCAATACGGCTATTATTAAAGAAAAGTATAATTAAATTATTTTCTCTAATTGCAGTATATCTTTGCCCTTTTTCAGAAAAAGTTATTTCCGTAATGATTTCTTCGTATTTGATCCCACGCATATTAGGAATTGGATACCCCAATGCATAGAAGAGAAGTCTAACATATGTAGATTTGCCTTTTGTATTAGACTTTGAATAAATTAAATTTCGCTTTTCTGAAAATGTATCTAAATTTTCTATCATTCCTTCTCGTAATATAAGTTTTTCAATAATCATATTTTCACCCCTACTGCCGTGCAAACTTTTTGAACATATCGGTTGTTTGCAAGTATTCTATATAAAAATACTTTCGTTAGGTATTCTGTAAGTTCACTATCTCCGTTTCCTAGCATCGTAAATTCATCTACAAATTCATGCCCATATTTTTTGATAAAATCAAGTTCTGGCTGCTTGACTACTTCTCCTAATAACTCCTTTTTAAAAAGAGCATAGCGTTGCAATACTCTATTCGAAAATTCGTAGCGTTCATGGTAAAAGCTTTTAGGATCATTCATAATTCGCGCAACTTCGTTTTTTATAGCCAAATCTGGAATAAAGGTTAAACAGCTATCAATATCAGGGAAATTTCCATCAACTAAAAGTGCTACAATAGGCCAGGTAAAATCTTCTTTGGAAATTCTTTTGCAATTATTGTTGTCCTTAATGGTTGAATTGTGTTCAAAATAGAGCTGCCAGTGTTCTAACAAGTGTTGCTTTATAGCAATGGCATCCTCTCTCGGCACACCAATTGTGTCTGTCAAAAAGCTCAAAACTGTATCGCCAATTTTAATGTACCTATTTTGCTCATTTCCATGATACGGATATATCGTTGAAATATATAAGTTTTCTTTATGGAAGTTTTCAACCTTTCCTTTAATCTGCTCTAGTTTTGCTGCTTTTTGGGGATCTGCTTCTTTTTTTATTTTTTGAGAAATACTCTTCGAAATAGAAAAAATAGTTTCATCAATTTCCTTTTTTAAACCCGCTAAACAATCATTATACGCAATAATGCTGTTATCAAAAAAATTTGGTACAGATTTAAATGTATCAGGTATATTAGATATATAAACTAACTGATTGCCTTCATACGGGTTTCGCGCTAATGAAATTATTGCATCTTTAAATTTTCCCTTCTGATCTTTGATGGCAGTGTAATCCTGTGAGGATTTGGCTTGAGCAAAAACTTTTCCATTATGCTCCAAAGTCATTTCTATGTCTTGAGATTTGGACTCAATCTTTATATCTGTTACCTCTGGCATATATTTTAAGAAAAGAAATATACCAGCATTTGTTTGAAAATTCCAGCCAAAAGAAGACGCAGAAGCATCGTTATCAAATTGGCACACATTTTCATTCAAATATTCATTCATCAAATCTCACCTACCTTGGATATGTATTTTTAGTATACCATATTGCAGTAAACGTTTCTATTATTTTATACTATGAGAGGCAAAAAATCAGATTTGAAAAACTTTATAGAACGATTAAAATGACAAGGAACAATTGTTCGTTGTCATTCTTATAAAAGTGGTTTGAAATGTATATAAACCGGCGTGATATTTCTTGACGAAATATCACGCCGGTTTATTTAGCACCCCTGTTTGTCAGCCGTTAAATTAGTGTGTTTTTGATACTTCCTTATTGGCGTCCACCAAACGGAAGCGTCCTTTTTTCCTTTTTGTATTCTAAACGCATCCGTTCAAAGTGTTGCGCAAAAAAACCAGAACGCACCATCCAACAAAACATCTCAAAAGCGCTGCTTCACATTGGAATTTGCACAGCTGGCAAAATCCCACTGCATGAAAATGGAACGATTTCGCAGGTGTATGCGAAATCGTTCCATTGTGCTGTTATTTTGCATGGATTTCGATCTTTTCCGGCTTCAGTTTGGAATAGCGGATTTCCTGACTCTGGTAAATGCCATAATATCCCGAAAGCATATAGCTGACGCCGCAGGCAATGGCAAAATAGCTCAGCTCCCCAGCGCCGAACAGTTCTACGCTGAGAATGAGGGATGCAATGGGGCAGTTCACCGCCCCGCAGAACACCGCTACGATACCCAGCGCCGCACCGAAGCTGGCCGGAATGCCCAGCAGCCCTCCCATAAAGCATCCGAATGTCGCCCCGATAAAAAAGGCGGGCACAATCTCACCGCCTTTGAAGCCGCAGCCTATGGTGAGGGCCGTAAACACAATTTTCAAGGCCCAGGCCCAGGGCACCGCCGCGCCGCCCATGGCCGCGGTGATCACATCCGTTCCTGCGCCGTTATAGTCTGTGCCGCACAGCAGCGTCAAAACAATCAACACTGCGCTGCCCAGCAAAACGCGGGCATAGGGGTTGACCAACTTGCGCTGCAGCAGCCGCTCCGTTTTGTGCATAGACACACAAAACGCAATGCTCACCAGCGCGCACAGCACCGAAAGCGCCATAATCTGCAAAACGCCCGCCGGCGAAAGGTCAAAGGCCTCCAAAATGGCAAAGCGCGTGGGCGGCAAACGAAAGAGCAGAGAAACGCCGTAACCCGTCAGCGCTGCGATAAGACAGGGGATAAACGCCATATAGTAAAAAACGCCCACCGTAAGTACTTCAAGGGCGAATACCGCCGCGGTCAGCGGTGTACCAAACAGTGCAGCAAATACTGCGCTCATGCCGCACATAGTAGCTACACGGACATTGCGGTCGTCCTGCCGGAACAGCCGCCCCACCTGGCAGCCGATGCTGCCGCCGATCTGCAGCGCTGCCCCCTCGCGGCCGGCGCTGCCGCCCACCACATGAGTGAGCACCGTGGCAAGAAAAATCACCGGCGTCAGCATCAGGGGTACCCTCTCCCCAAAGTGGATGGAATGGATAATGTCGTTGGTTCCCTTCCCCTCCATTTGGGTGACGCGATAGACCCAGACCACCAGAAGGCCCGCCGGCGGCATCAGATACAGCAGCCACGGATGCGCACCCCGCAGGGTCGTCACCGCATTCACGCTCATGTGGAACGCCGCACCAACCAGGCCGCCCACCAGCCCAATGCAGGCCGCGATCACGGCCCATTTGAGAAAAGTCTTTCCATAGTTGGCCGCGCTCGTCGCTTTCCGGCGGCACAGTGCCGCAGCGTAAGCTGCCGCATGCCTTCCCGTTTCCCGTGCACCGCCCATTTCAGTCCCTCCGATACGCCCGCAGCACAAAGGCCGCCGTGACATCCAGCGTATCCAGTGCATCCAGCCGTGCTGCATCGGCCGGACCGGTTTTATGGGCATAGGGCGTCATTTGGAACAGACTCGCAATATCCTCGTGCCGCACCAGGTGCAGCACCGCGCTGATGCGTTCTTCTTCCACCAGCGATAGCCCGGCCTGGACCGGCGGCGCAGCGTCGTTGCGGTACGGCGTTTCATACACCGCCTCTTTCAGCTCCCACAGATGCATCGCATCTGGAGCGGCGTGCAGCAGCACACCACCCGGCCGCAGCACCCGGACGTATTCTTCTCCGGCAAAAGGCGCAAACACGTTGAGCAGGATATCGCAGCTCTTCGCCGCCACCGGCAGGCGAAACACACTGGCTACTGCCAACTGCAGATCCGGTGCGCGTTTACCGCCCCAGCGCAGGGCGTCTTTAGAAATGTCTACGCCTGCAGCACCGACGCACTTCCCTGCTGTGCGCAGCGCTGCAGCCACCGCAGCGGTATAATAACATTCGCCGCAGCCCGCGTCCAGCAGATCCACCGTATCCTCCGCCGGTGTATGCCGCACCGCAGCAGAACACAACGCGCAGCGCAGCGGCGCATACCAGCCGCCATCGAGAAAGGCACGGCGAGCGCGCACCATCTCCTTGTCATCCCCATGCTGCGCACCGCTTTGGCGGGCCACCAAGAGATTGACATAACCGCTTTTCGCCCGGTCAAAACTGTGACCCGACGAACAAATCCCCGCTTTTTCTCCCTGCGTCAGCACACCGCCGCAGACCGGGCACAAAAGCTCCGGCACAGCGCACTCCCCCTTTCTCTTAATCGTTTCTTACACTTTGTAAAATTCCCGCAGAATGGAACCCTCCGGAATATCGAACCGGGTAATTTTAGACAGGGGAACCACCCGCAGTTCCTTCTCCTCCGGCAACTCCCGGCGATGAATGAACAGCTCGTAGCCCAGCAGCGTATCGACGCGCCAAACGCCCACGTTGTTTAAAAAGGGGGCAATATACAGCCGCTCACCCCGATTCACGCTGCGGCTTCTTTCAATCGTTTCCTCTTCCGAGCTGCCGCGCTGATCCCGGTCGCGGTAAATACGCCGGCACAGGCGGATATATTGATTGCTCAGCTCCATCCCCCGCGTCTCGTCCACAATCACATCGGCAGGGGATACATACACCCGCAGACTGCGCAGCGTGTCGTCCGGAAAATGGATCATGGGATTCAGGGCGTGCAGCCCCTCCATGATCACCACATCTCCTTTTTTCAATTCGATCTTTGCACCGCTCTCCACCGAGCGGCGGGTGATAAAGTTATAGGTGGGCAGACTCACTTCCCGTCCCGCAAACAAATCATTCAAATCCCGATTCAGACGGGGAACATCCAGGCAATCCGGAGATTCATAATCGGGCTGCCCCTCTTCGTCCACCGGCATGGTGTAGCGGTCGGCAGACATATACCAATCGTCCATACTCAGGCAATAGACATAATGCCCTTCGCCCATGAGGCGGCACATCAGTTCTTTGCGCAGATTATGGGCTGTGGTGGTTTTTCCGCTGCCCGAAGGACCAGCCAACAGCACCAACTCGATATCGTTTTCCACAATCTCATCCGCCAGAGATACGATCTGGCGAGCATAGCGCGCCTCTTCTTCCTCGATAAATTTGTCCTTTCCCAAAATGGTCAACCGCTGAATGATAGTGTATAAACTCTGTGAATTGATCAAGTTCATAAACGGTATCCTCTCCGATGTCTTCGGTTCGCACACTCCTGTGCGAATGATAGATATCTTAGTATGTAGAGTATTAGTATAGCATAATTTGCTGAAAAAGGGAACTGTCCACAAACGAGAAAACGCCCCGCGAAACAGCCGCGGGACGTTTTCTTTCTTTTGTGCTTCGAATCACATTTCCTCGTACAGCGCCTTCATGGCTTTGTAAGTCATATAGCAGTCCAGCTTGGACACAGTTTCAAAGGGCGCATGCATGGACAGTACCGGCACGCCTGCATCCAGGGTATCGATATTGCGGTTGGCCATATACTGGGCGATGGTACCGCCTCCGCCATAATCCACCTTGCCCAGTTCCGCCATCTGCCAGAGAACGCTGTTGGCGTCCAGCATCCGGCGTACCCGGGCCACCACTTCGGCCGATGCATCCGAAGCTTCACTCTTGCCCCGGGCGCCGGTGTATTTACACAGTCCTACGCCGTAATTGAAGCGGGCGCTGTTGCGCTTTTCATAGGCTTCGGCGAAATTGGGATCGTAAGCCGCGGTCACATCGGCGCTCAGGCAGAAGGAATGCTCATAGCACACATCCCGGCGCGTACCGGAGGCCGCACAGAGATCGGCCATAAAGGTGTCGAAGGCCGCACTCTGCATACCCGAAACGCCTACCGAGCCGATCTCCTCCTTGTCCACCAGCAGGCACACCGCTGTCTTTTGGACCTGCCCGACATCCAGCAGCGCCCGCAGCGCCGCATAGGCGCACACCCGGTCATCCTGGCCATAAGCGCCGATCATGCTGCGGTCCAGGCCAATGTCCATGGCCTCATAAGCCGGCACAGCGCACAGTTCAGCAGAAATGAGATCCTCTTCGCAAATGCCGTATTTTTCATGCAGCAGCACCAGAACATTGCGCTTCACTGCATCCTTTTCTTCTCCCTGAAGCGGCTGACTGCCCACCAGAATATTCAGCGTTTCCGCCGGGATTGCCTCTCCCAGTGGCTTCTTGCTCTGTTCTGCACCCAGATGCGGCAGCAGATCTTCGATCACCAGACGCGGCTCATCCTTACCGCAGCCGATACGCACTTCCACCGTCTCGCCGTTTTTCAGCGCCGCCACACCGTGGAGTTCCAGCGGTACCGCCACCCACTGATATTTGCGGATGCCACCGTAATAATGGGTCTTAAAGTAGGCCAGTTCACTGTCTTCATACAGGGGCAGAGGCTTGAGGTCCAACCGGGGAGAATCAATATGGGCGCCTCCGATCTGTACGCCTTCTTCCAGCCCCTTTTCTCCAATCACCGCCAAAAACACCGCCTTGCCACGGTTAACACGGTACACTTTGTCGCCGCTGGCGAGTGTTTCACCGCGCACCAACGGGCGGAATCCAGCTCTCTCCGCCAGAGCTACCGCTTCCTGAACGCATTCGCGCTCCGTCTTGCCTGCATCCAGGAACTGTTTATACCCTTCGCAATACTGCGTGCAGCGTTCCTCTTCTGCCGCATTCACGCGGCTGTGTCCATTTTCGGGGGCGTAAACAAGCGCCTCCGCCTTTGTTTTGTGTTCAGACATGGTCTTCCTTCTCCTTTTTGGATTCGTACAGGCTGAGCAGATCCTCAAAAAAAACCTTGACCGCCTGCTCAAACACTGTTGTACTGTCGTATACGTTTTCCAGCACCGCATCGCAGTGCTCCCGGTAAAAATCGCTGCCGGGCTGCGCGTCAATCCGTTTTTTGGCATATTCTTCACTGATGTGGTCCCGCGCCATGATACGGCGCAGCCGCAGCGCATCCGGCGCGATGACGCCCACCATACAGTCGCACTGGAACGCACCGGCGGCGCGGGCCTGCAGCATATTGATGCCATCCACCGCAGCACAGCGTGCGCCGCGCTGCCGCGCCAGGCGCGCATCGATCTCCGCCCCCAGATGGCTGTAAATAATGCCGTTAAGCCGCTGCAGCTCCTGCGGCGCGCTGAACACAAGGCTGCCCAGCTTCTGCCGGTTCAGCGCACCCGACGCATCAAACATATCCCGCCCAAAAGCTGTGCCGATGTCCTCATGCAGCGCCGTTCCGGGGCGCAGCATTTCATAATACAGCGCATCGCAGTCAATAAGATAGGCTCCCAACTCTGCAAGCACCCGCAGCGCGCTGGTTTTGCCTGCACCGGTACCGCCGGTGATTCCAAACACGATCACGGCCGCGCCTCCTCTCCGCCGGCATCAATCACATGAAATCCCGCAGCTTTTTTCAGTCGGTTGGCCACCGCCAGCCCCAAGCCGGCTGTGTCCGGACACTGCGCCCAGATAGCCGCCACCTGCGTTCCGTCGAAGGCGCGCAGAGCATCAAACACCCGCCGGGCCTGCTCGTCTTTGTCAGTGGAAAGGCCCAGGCTCTGCACCGAAACGCCTGTAAAAAGCGGCGTAAACTCTTCAAAACAGATAACACCCTCCCCAGAGGAAAGATGCGTGCGGATATAGTCCGCAGATCGTTCCGGCGCGCCGGATACCACTGTCACCGGCGCTTTGGGCGCATAATGGCGGTATTTCATACCAGGCGCCTTGGGCTGCTCGCCGGGCTGCATCAAGCGGGTAACCGCCGGATCCAGCGCAATGGTCCCGCAAACCTTCTCCAGCGCCTCCAGCGGCAGCCCGCCGGGCCGCAGCAGGCGCGGCGGAAAGGCCGTCAGATCCAGAATCGTGGACTCCACCCCCACGATGCAGGAGCCTCCGTCCACCACCGCCTCAATTTTACCGTCCATATCCTCCAGCACATCCGCCGCTGTGGTACAGCTGGGGCGGCCGGAAGTATTGGCGCTGGGGGCGGCGATGGGCGTATCCGCCGCAGTGATAATCGCCCGGGTGATGGGATGATCCGGACAGCGGACCCCCACCGTATCCAGGCCACCCGTGGTCTCATCCGGCACACAGGCAGCCCGGGGCAGGATCATGGTCAGCGGCCCCGGCCAGAACGTCTCCGCCAGGAGGCGGGCCAGAGGCGGCACCGCCGCACAGCAGCGATCCAGCCAAGTGCCGTCAGGAACATGCAAAATCAGCGGGTTGTCCTGCGGACGTCCTTTCGCCTCAAAAATACGGCGCACTGCAGCGCCATTCAAGCCATCGGCCCCCAGACCGTACACTGTCTCCGTGGGAATCGCCACCAGGCCGCCGCTGCGAAGCACCGCAGCAGCGCCGGCCACAGCTTCTCCGTTTTCACCCGTTGGATTCCATTGATACACTTTTGTTTCCATATCACGTCTCTTTTCATCTTGTTACTTTTACTGCTCGGAAAGGCGCAGCTGCTCGGCCCGCTCTGCCGTGGCCAGCGCGTCGATCATCTCGTCCAGCGTACCGTCCATCACCGCATTGATTTTATAAAGCGTCAACCCGATGCGATGGTCCGTAACCCGGCCCTGCGGGAAATTATAGGTGCGGATACGCTCGCTGCGCTCACCCGTCCCCACCTGGCTGCGCCGCTCGGCAGCAATAGCGCTGTGCTGCTTTTTCTGCTCAGCGTCCAGCAGGCGGGAAGCCAGGATCTTCATCGCCCGGTCTTTGTTTTTATACTGGCTGCGTTCGTCCTGGCACTCCACCACCAATCCCGTAGGCCGATGGGTGATGCGAATGGCGGACTCTGTTTTGTTCACATGCTGTCCCCCTGCGCCGGAAGATCGGAACGTATCGATCTGCAGATCGTTCGGATCGATGCGCACCTCCACTTCTTCGGCTTCGGGCAGCACCGCTACAGTGACTGTGCTGGTTTGAATACGGCCCTGGGACTCTGTTTCCGGCACTCGCTGCACCCGGTGAACGCCGCTTTCAAATTTCAGGCGGGAGTATGCTCCCTCTCCTTCCACGAGGAACTGGGCCTCTTTCACGCCGCCCAGCTCCGTTTCGCTGCAGTTCACCACCTCCACCCGAAAGCCTTTTGCTTCAGCATACATGGTGTACATCCGCAACAAAGAATGCGCAAACAATGCTGCCTCCTCACCTCCGGCACCGGCCCGGATCTCCATAACCACATTACGCACATCGTTGGGATCCTTGGGCAGCAGCAAAAGTTTTATCTTCTCCCACAACTGCTCTATGTCTGAAAGGGCCGCAGCGATCTCTTCCCGGGCGCTCGTCTGAAAATCCGGTTCGGAGGAAAGCTCCTGCGCCGCCTCCAGATCCCGCTGACGCTCCTGCAAAGTTCTCCAGACTTCGATCAGCGGCGAAAGTTCTTTCTCCTCCCGGCTTAAAGAGCGCAGCGTTTCCCGGTCGGCATATACTGCAGGATCCGCAAGTCGGCTCTGAACATCCTCATAATGGATTTCCAGCGCCTTCAGTTTATCCAACATACGCTGTTCTGCCATCACTCCTGCTCCGCCGCCTCACCGCGCAGCGCGCGCACAAAATCGTATACTTTCTGGTGGTAATCGGTGGCTTTGGGCTGCAAGGACAACCCCAGCACATGCGGCGCGGACAAATATTGATCCATCTGCTGATACACCGCCTCATAAGGCGAATCGCCCATATGCGTAATAACGTAGGCCACCCTTTCCGGCAGTTCCTTTCCGTGCTCGATCAAAAAGGAGCGGGTGATGCTGCTGCACCGCCCGGCCCACACAGGAGTTGCCAGAACGATCTCATCATACTGCCCCAGGGGATGCTTCGTCTGAAAAGGCATCAGCGCCTCAGGCGTTTTCTTCATGGCATCCAGCCCGGCCGCCACAAACCCCACCACGCCCTTCCGGGCCTTTCCATCGGTGATCTCCAACAGTTCTGCGTCCAAAAGCTCCGCAATTTTTTCCATCACGGCCCGGGTGTTGCCCGTGCGGGAATAATAGATACACAAACAATTGCTCACAGTCATACCCTCCTGTCAAAGCCAGTTCTGTTTTGCCACAGCAAAAGCCTCCCGAATATAATAGTTCGCCGTCAGCGGCCAATAGGCCGCCGGCATATGAGCCGCTACGGGCACCATGTCCTCTCCCCAATACCGGTGCGCACGGTACAGGTGATAATCCGCGCTGACCACCGCGACGGCATCGCCGGCATCCACACCGTGCCGGGCCAGCAGCGCCTTGGCATAAGCGACATTTTCTTCGGTATTGTCCGCCTGTTCTTCCACCAGAATACGCCCTTCGTCCACACCGCGGGCAATCAGCCAGTCCGCCATGCAGCGGCCCTCGGAAATATCCTCTCCCGGTCCTTGGGATCCAGTGACCACAATGGGCACCTCAGGCCGATCCGAAACATAATCCAACGCCGCCTCCAAACGGCTTTGCAGCGCCAAAGACGGCTTTGTGCCATTCACTCCGGCTCCCAGCACCACCACGGCAGAAACCGGACTTTCCCGGTCTGTGCGGCCATAGCCGATGATTTGAGCCTCCAGCACAGTAAATACTGCCAAACCGCCAATCAGCAGTGCTGCCAGAATGACAAGCACGGCCCGGGCCAAACGGTGTTCCCGCCGCAGCCACAAAAAGTGCCACAACACAAAATACACAGCCGCGCACAGCAGCAGGCAGCCCGAAAAGCGCATAGGCGTATAGAAGAACAAAAAGGCCAGAGCCAGCAGCGCGCACAGCGCCGCCAAAAGCAGACCCAGCGGCACCGCATGCCGCCGCCCCCTGTAGCCACAAGTCCGTTTCACCCCTCCGCCTCCTCTGCCAGGGCATCCCACTGTTCGTAAAGTTTGTCCAGCGCCGCCTGGGCCGCCTCTTTTTCTTCACACAGCGCACGCAGCTGTTCATAGTCACAGGCATGCTCTTCCATCGCCCGATCCAGGGCAGCAAGCTGCTCCTCCGCTTTCGCAATTTCCCGCTCGCAGATCGTCAGCTGCTTGCGGGCGGCATTCTGATTGCGGGTTCCTTTGGCTGCCGGTTTCTTTGGCTTCTTTTCCACTGCAGGCGGTGCTTTTTCCTTTTCCTGCTGCGCCTTCACCGCGCGGTACTTTTCAAAGCCAAAGGGATAATCATGGATCGCTCCGCCTTCCAGCTCCCAGATGCGGGTGGCAAATTTGTTGATAAAATATCGGTCATGGGACACAAACAGCAGCGTGCCGCCGAACTGCTCCACCGCATTTTCAATCCACTCCCGGGAGGCAATGTCCAAATGGTTGGTCGGCTCGTCCAGAATCAGGAAATTAATATTCTCATCCATCAGAATGCAAAGCTTCAAGCGGCTCAGTTCGCCGCCGGAGAGAACGGACACACTCTTGAACACGTCCTCCCCCCGAAAATGGAAGGCCGCCAGACGGTTACGGGCCGTCTGCGCCGTACAATCCGTCTCATAAATCATGGTGTCCACCAGATTGCGTTCACCGTGGGGGAAGGAGACGATCTGCGGAAGGTACGCCGCCTTGACGGCAGGGCCAGTCTTGATACGTCCGCCCAGAGGCTGTTCCTGTCCCAAAAGAAGCTTCAAAAAGGTAGATTTACCCGTACCGTTATCGCCGATCAGAGCAATGCGTTCGCCGCCGCGCACTTTCAAATTCACATTGGAGAACAGCGTGCGCCCTTCAAAGCCCATGGATAGATCCCGCAGGGAAAATACTTCGTCCCCGGCAAACTCCCGCTCGCCAAACGATGCTGTCAGGTTTCGCTCCCGGTTGGGTTTTTCCACTGTGTTGAGTTTTTCGATGCGCCGCTCCATCACAATGGCGCGGCGGTACATTTTATCGTTGCCCTGAAAGGCCCACAGGCGCATTTTCTCCGCCGCCTCGCTGAGTTGTTCGATTTTGGCCTGATTTTTCTCATACTGCCGCAGGCGTTCCTCGTAGCGCTTTTCTTTCTCTACCGCGTAAAAACTATAGTTTCCGGAGTAAAATTCTGCCTTCCCGTCCAGCAGTTCGATCACTCGGCTGACGGTGCGGTCAAGAAAATAGCGATCATGGGAAATGGTCAGCACGGTGCCCTTAAAATGAGAGATATATTCCTCCAGCCATTCTGTAGCGTGCAGGTCGAGGTGGTTCGTCGGCTCGTCCAGCAGCAGGATGTCTGTATCTTCCAAAATGAGGCGTCCCAGGTTCACTCGCGTCTTTTCGCCGCCAGAGAGAGAATCGAAACGCCGCGCGCGCATATCCAGAGGGATGGACAGGCCCGCGCATACCTTGTTCAGTTCGGTTTTCGTGCTGTAGCCGCCCATGCCTTCAAAAGAAGCGCTCAACTCGCCGTAGCGCCGCAGGAGCGCCGGATCTCCGTCCCCGCCGGCCATCTGTCCTTCCAGGCGCTTGAGTTCCGCCTCCATCGCGTGAATACGCGCAAAGGCGCTCTCCAGCACATCCTCCACGGTATATCCCTCCGGATACACCGGAATCTGGGAAATAAGTCCCAGCCGCCGGCCAGGCGCAATCATGACCTCACCGCTGTCATAATCCATCTCACCGGTCAAAATTTTGAACAGTGTGCTCTTGCCGCTGCCGTTTTTGCCCAGCAGTCCCACCCGTTCGCCGGAATCAATTTTAAATGTGACCCCGTCCAAAATCTTTTTTTCCAGGTCAAAGGATTTGACAAGCCCTGAAATATTAATATCAATCATACATTGAAAACTCCTGTTTTTCTCTTTGCCTCTGCATACCTCATGCCTTGCTCAGCTGCTCCACCAGCTGGGGGAACGCCATGGCGTGGCTGGCCTTCACCAGCACCGCCGTATCCCGGCCTGCCAAAGCCAAAACGGTGTCCAGCGCTGCCGCCCGATCGGAGAACCACTGCACATTTTCACAGCCGCCTTCCCGGGCGCCCCGGGCAATCTCCTTCGCTTTCTCCCCAATGGCCACCACCGCATCGATCTGCTCCCGGGCACAGCACATTCCCATATCGTAATGAGCCTGAGGCGAGAGCGCGCCCAACTCCCCCATGTCGCCCAGCACCGCCGCAGTACGCTCTCGTCCGCTTCGGGCCAGGGTGTGAATGGCCGCGGCCATGGACTGGGGATTGGCATTGTAGCAGTCCGACAGGATCAAAGCACCGTCGGCGCGATGAATCAGGCGCATTCGCTCCCCCGCCGGCTCATAGTGAGCCACGCCTGCCGTGATCTCTTCCGGACTGAGGCCCAGTTTTTCTCCGATCACAGCGGCCATGGCCGCGCTGTAAATCATGTGCCGTCCCGGCGCAGGGATGGACAGGCGGTAGGCCTTCTGGGCAGTGCGCACGGTGCAGTCCACCCCGTCGAGGCCTCTGTCTTCCACTTCCGTCACGCGCACATTGCAGTTCTCGCCCTCGCCGCAGCGATACACCGGAACCTCTGGGTGCACAGTATTCAGCAGCGCATCGTCTCCATTCAATACAGCAAACCCGTCAGGGCTGAGATAATCAAAAATTTCGCACTTGGCCTTCAAAATCCCCTCGCGGCTCCCCAAGTTTTCAATGTGAGCATCCCCCACATTGCTGATCACTGCAATATCCGGGCGCACCATTTCACCCAGATACCGGATCTCACCAAAATGATTCATCCCCGTTTCAATCACGGCCGCGCGGTGCTCCGGTGACAGGCGCAACAGGGTTTTCGGCACGCCGATATCATTGTTGAAATTGCCCTCGGTCCACAGTACCTTTTCGTGCTCCGAAAGTACTGCAGCAATCATTTCTTTTGTAGTCGTCTTGCCCACGCTGCCGGTAATTTGAACAAAGGGAATATGAAACTGCGCCCGGTACCATGCAGCCAGCGCTTTATAGGCCAGGCGGGTGTCCGGCACCTGAATGTAAAACTTCCCCTCTTCCAATTTCTCCGGCACCCGGGAACACAGCGTGCCCTCAGCGCCGGCAGCCAGCGCCGGGGCAATAAAATCGTGTCCGTCCCGGGCGGCGATCAGGGGCACAAACAGCATCCCCGGCCGGCACTGCCGGCTGTCCGTCTCCGCTTCGTTCACACACTGCGCCGCGCTGCCGAAAAGCAGCGTGCCGCCGGTGGCCTCCAGCAGCTGTGCTGCGGTCGTACTTTGCATAACCCTTGCCTCCCGTTTCAGCGTATTCCCCGCTGGTGCAGGGACAATGCAATGATCTTTTCACACAATTCACCATAGGAAATCCCCACAGCAGCAGCTTCCTGAGGGATGAGACTGGTGGGAGTCATTCCCGGCAAAGTGTTGATTTCCAGGCAGTAGGCCTTTCCGTCCTCCGTCAGCAGGAAGTCTGCCCGGGAATAAACAGACAGTCCCAGTTTATGATACAGCTTAAGGGTAGTTTCGCCCAGAAGCTTCTGCTCGGCCTCAGTGATAGGAGCAGGGCATAATTCCCGCGGCTTTCCGTTGTATTTGTTATTGTAATCATACCCCGCCTCGTCAGGGATAATCTCCACTGCAGGGAGATACTCTTCTCCCAGCACGCCGCAGGTCAGTTCCCGGCCAGTGATTTTCTCCTCCACCACCACATGGTTTCCGTACTTCAGGCACAGCGTCAAAGCCTCAGGCAGTTGTTCGGCCCGGTCCACCACCTGTACGCCCAGGGACGATCCGCCGGTCACCACTTTGATGACACAGGGGCACGCAATGCTCTGACACAGCACAGGAATATCGGCTGCAGTATATGTAAATTCCTGCCATTTCGGCGTCAGGATTCCAGCCGATTCCATCATCACTTTGGTGATGGCCTTATCCATAGCCATAGCGCTGGAACGGTAGTCCGCGCCGGTGTAAGGGATTCCCATCAAGTCAAAAGCAGCCTGAACGCGCCCGTCCTCGCCGCACTGGCCATGCAGCGCCAGAAACACAATATCCGCCGCAGCGCAGAATTCCAGAACGCCCTTGCCAAAAATGCTGCCGCTCTGATCGGCACGGCTGCGGCGCACTGCTTCCAGATTCGGCTCCTCCCGCCCCGCAGGGATCGTGGAAACAAGGCCGTCCGGGACGTCGAAAGCGTCCTTCGGCACAAGGTCCAGGCCCTCAAATCCCATATAAAGATCCACCACCGCCGCCCGGTGTCCCCGCTCGCGCAACGCCCGGCAGATGTTCACGCCGGAGAGGAAGGAAATATTACGTTCGGTGCTTAAGCCCCCCGCTAAAACTGCAATGTTCATGTAACTGCCTCCAAAACAAAGTCTATGGTTTCACATGCCGTCGGCATGGGTTCAGCTTATAACAATACAGTATATAATATAGCACGATTTCCAAAAAGATACAATGCTCTTATCCCGCAAAAAAGAGGGGAGTTCCCTCCCCCCTTTGCTTTATTTTAACCAGTCAAAGGGCCCGCTGCTTTTGCTTTCCATCAAATCCATGGCAGCACACAGCATTTCCGCCGCCGCTGCACGGGTCAGCGTTGCATTGCAGTCCGTCCCGTCGCTGAGTACGCCGACCGAAGAAAGGTTCGCCACAGACTGCACCGCCCAAGCCGGCACATTTTCACCGGAAAATGCTTCCGCGTCCACATCAGTTACCGCCATAGTGCGGTTCAGAATTGCCGCAGCCTCACTGTAGGTGATGGGGGTATCGGCCGAGAACACTACCCGGCCATTTTCCACCTGGCCGGAAATCACGCCGGCATTCAGTGCCTCGCTGGCATACGCCTTGGCCCAGGAGGGAATGTTTTCATCATCACTGAACCCCGTCACGCTAACCGCCGGTACCTCGTCGATCCCTGCCGCAGACATGGCCATAGCAAGAAATTCGCTGCGGCTCACCTGCGCATCCGGATCAAAAAAGAATTCCTTACCCACCTGCCGGCCGGTAAATACCCCTTCTTCAGCCAGGCGCACCGATGCTGCATGGGCCGCATTGTCCTCCATATCGGCATAGCGGATGCCGGTTTTGCTCTTCAGGATTTCCACTTTCACCGTAGCTGGCGCAGACACATTCCCATTTTCATCTTCCACGCAGAACGTAAAGGAATCTTTTCCAGTCTTGCCAGTGTTAGGCGTATAAACAAACACGTCTCCCTCGGCCTCGTTCAGCGTCACCGTTCCCTTTTTGGGCATTTCCAGGATCTCATAGCGCAGTTCTCCGCCTTCTGGGTCGGTAGCGTTCAGCCGCCCCTGCATCCGCACATTCTGATAGGTGGCATACGACTGGTTTTCCGCAATCGGCATAACAGTCAGTTCGTCCATACTCTCTGCGCTCCCCGCACCGGCAGCATAGGCGGGCAGCGCCAAAGAAAGGGTCAGCACCAGGCCGGCCAGCAGCGCCGGCATGCGGCGCATCCAAGTCTCTTTCACAACAAAAACCTCCCACAAAATGAAATTGATGTGTTCCATGGTAGGTATTGTCTGTCTTTCCGGCTTGAATATACAATCTCCGGAAACATTCCGTCTTTGGCAAATTTTTGCAGCGCCCTTTTTCTCCTGCTTCAAATGTGGTATGATGGCTTATATAAACTGAAAGGAGCTTCCCCCATGACGCCTTACGATGCCCGACTTTCCGCCCTGCACGAAAAACTCCTGCGCAAACGGCAGCTCTGCGCCGAGCGTAATGAGCTCAACGCCCAGCTTTCCCAGCTGCAGGAAACAGAGCGGCGGCTGCGCAGTATCCGCACTGCCGAGCAGGAGGATGTGGACAAGCTTCAGCGCGTTTCCCTCTCCTCCCTTTTCTACTCCATTGTCAGCCAAAAGGAGGAAAAGCTGGCCAAGGAACAGGCAGAGGCATATGCCGCCGCCGTCAAACACGACGCCGCTATACAACAATGCCGTACGGTGGAACAGAGCCTGCTCTCCGTGGAAACAGAACTGCAAACCCTGTCCACCACAGAACGGGAGTACGAGGAAACGCTGGCACAGAAAGCCGAAGCTCTGAAAACGGCCGATCCGGCGCGGGGCGCGGCATTGTGCCGAATGGAGGATCGGCTCTCGGCCTTGGCGGCCCAGGCCAAAGAACTTACAGAAGCCGAGCGTGCCGGCCAGGAGGTGCTGCAAAAGCTCTATGCCGTCTCCAGCACGCTGGACAGTGCCGAAGGCTGGGGAACATGGGATCTCTTCGGCGGCGGGCTGATCACCGATCTGGCCAAATATTCCAAACTGGACGAAGCGCAGTCCCGCATCAACGAATTGCAGTCCGACCTGAACCGCTACCGCGCTGAGCTGGCCGATGTCATGCTGCAGGCCGACATTCAGGTGGATATCGGCGATTTCCTCCGCTTTGCCGATTACTTCTTTGACGATGTGTTTTCCAGCTGGGCCGTTCTGGACTGCATCCGAAACACTGCCCAGCAAGCTGCCTCCGCCCGCCAGAAAGTGCTGCAGATCCAGGATCGCCTCAGCGCTGCACGGGCGCAGCTGGAACAGGAAACCGCCGCGCTGGACCAGCAGCACCGCACTCTGGTGCTGGAAGGCTGAACAAAACAAACGCTCCCCGGATGGATCCGCGGAGCGTTTGTTTTCTGTTCAATCCCGCAGCCATTCCGGAAGCGACCGCATCTTGACACCGGATACAATCCCCATAGCGGCAAACACCGCCAGAAGGGATGAGCCGCCATAGCTGAAAAAGGGCAGCGTCAGCCCGATGACTGGCATAACGAAAATGCACATACCGATGTTCTCCAGCATCTGAAAGCCGAGCATTGCGGCAAACCCTACGCAGATTAACGCACCCATAGGCGTTTTAGCCTGCCGGGCCACCACCAGGCAGCGAAGGATGATTGCCACCAGAAGCACAATAATAGCAATACAGCCAATGTAGCCCAGTTCTTCGCCGGCAACTGAAAAAATAAAGTCCGTGTGCCGGGCCGGAAGGCTGCTGCTGTCCGATTGAGTCTGCGTGCCATGGAACAATCCCTGCCCAAACCAGCCGCCGCTGCCAAAGGCAATGATGCTGCGTCCCTGATGCCAGCCCGCCCCCATGGGGTACAGGCTATGATCCAGAATTACCTCAATGCGCTGCTGCATGTAGCTTGGAATCCACCCTTGGAACCAGGCCAGCAGAAACGCGCCGGTCACGCCGGCGCCGCCGAGCACAAACCAGCGCAGCTTCACTCCAGCGGCAAAAGTCATGCACACAAAGATCGCCACATACACCAGGCAGCTGCCGGCATCGCTGGAAATGGCGTACAACAGGCACACCATGAACAGAAAATGCCCGCTGTAAAATGCCACGGAACGGATGGAACTCAACTCATGTTCCTGATAATAAGCCAGTTGTTTGGCCAGTAAAATGGTAAAAGTCACTTTTACAATTTCCGAAGGCTGGATGTCCATGGGAAAACCGGGAATACTCAGCCACGCCCGGTTGCCGCCCGACTGGACGGGATCCACTCCCAACGGAGAAAGCAGCAGTAAAATGAACACCACGTTAAAGGCAAAAATCCATTTCCATTTCTCCGACGCTTCCTCTACGTCCACAAAGGTGAAAAACGCATACAGCGCCACCCCCAGCACCAACGCTATGGACTGTACGATCACATAACGCAGCGAACCGGTATAGTTGGTCGCGCTGGCGATCAGCAAAATACCAAACAGCGCCGCCGCACAGCACAGTGCCAGCAGTATCAAATCCGCCTGAGCGAAAAATCGTTTTACTTTTGTTATAAAACCCATTGCCATGGTGTTATCCTTTCCAAAAATGGATCTATCTATCCAGTGTGGGGGTATTATACCATAAAATGCAAAATAAGCAAACCTCCTGTACACTGCCGCTCTTTTGTGATAGGATAAACAAAAACAGCCGCGCAAGCACGGCAGAAATTCAGGTGTGAAACAATATGATGTATCTTTCCCACAGCGAAAAAGAAACCGAACAGCTGGGCGAGCGGCTGGGACAGGCCCTCTCCCCCGGCACCGTGGTAGCTTACACCGGCGGCCTCGGAATGGGCAAAACTGCGTTTACCCGGGGACTTGCCCGCGGCCTGGGCTGCACGGAGCGCGTCACCAGCCCCACTTTTACGCTGGTCAACGAATATCCGGGGCGCATCCCCCTGTTCCACTTTGACGTATACCGCCTGAGCAGCAGCGACGCTCTTTATGACATCGGCTGGGACGATTATCTCGATCGCGGCGGCGTATGCGCCGTGGAGTGGAGCGAAAACATCACCGATGCCCTTCCGGCCGATACCGTTTATGTCCGCCTGCGCCGCAGCCCAACACACGAGAACTGGCGGGAGATTGATGTGGAAGGAGCGCATGCACTGTGAAAATTTTAGGTTTGGAATCCTCGGCAAAATCCGCCTCCGTCGCCCTGATGGAGGATGGAAAACTCTTGGCCCGCAGCTTTCAGAACACCGGCCTGACCCACAGCCGTACCCTGCTGCCCATGGCCGAAGCCATGCTGCAAAATTGTGAACTCGGCATCGCTGACGTAGATGCCGTGGCCGTGGCCGTGGGTCCCGGCTCCTTCACCGGGCTGCGCATCGGCATCAGCGCCGCCAAAGGACTGGCCTGGGCCAGAGAACTGCCCTGCATCGGTGTTTCCACACTGGAAGCCATGGCCCAAAACCTGGCCCATCTGGAAAATACGGTGCTGGTGTGCGCCATGGACGCCCGGCGCAGCCAAGTATACAATGCCCTGTTTCTGGCCAAAGGCGGCACACTGCAGCGGTTGTGCCCGGACCGTGCCGTCTCCCTCGCCGCCGTGGCGGAAGATCTGCGCCGGGAACACCGTGCGAAAATTGTCGTTGGCGACGGAGCAGTGCTGTGTTATAATGCACTTAAAGACGCCGGTGTCTCCTGTGCCCTGGCGCAGGAAGCGCTGCGCATGCAGGATGCCGTGGGCGTCTGCCAGTGCGCCGAAGCGGCAGCCCGGACAGGCCTCTTTACGGCCGCCCAGGACCTGCAGCCGGTCTATCTTCGCCTGTCGCAGGCCGAACGGGAACGGCTTGCCAAAGAGCAGCAGCGCACCAGCCTTCAATAACGGAACAAAGAAAGGAAGCGCACTATTATGTACAGCGAACACGTCCATATTATGGATCACCCTTTGGTGGCCCACAAACTGAGCATCCTGCGCGACAAAAATACCAGCACCAAGGACTTCCGCGAAATCGTGTCTGAAATCGGCATGCTGATGACGTATGAAGCCACCCGAAGTCTGCCGCTGACCACCCGAGAAATCGAAACACCCATCTGCAAAGCCACCGTGCCTACACTGGACGGCAAAAAATTCGCCGTGGTTCCGATCCTGCGTGCAGGATTGGGCCTGGTGGACGGCGTACTGCGCATCGTGCCCAGCGCCCGCGTGGGCCATATCGGCCTGTATCGCAATGAGGAAACGCTGGAACCGGTAAAGTATTTCTGCAAAATGCCCAAGGATGTGGCCGATCGCGATATCCTGATCGTCGACCCCATGCTGGCCACCGGCGGCAGCGCCGACGCTGCCATCGGCTTTATGAAGGATTACGGCTGCAAAAACATCAAGCTGATGGTACTGCTGGCCGCTCCCGAAGGCATTGAACGCATCATGAAAAACCACCCCGACGTAGATCTCTACTGCGGTGCAGTGGACGATCACCTGAACGAACACGGGTACATTGTCCCCGGTCTCGGCGACGCCGGCGACCGTATTTTCGGCACAAAATAACACACAAAAGCAGCGGCCCGTCACTACAGTGACGGGCCGCTGCTTTTATAAGTTCACCGCTCCTTTGCGCGGCTCTCGCCAAAGCCCAGTGCAAACAGCGCGCCGGGAACCAGCCACAGCGCATGCTCTGTGTTGATAAATGCAGCGATCGACCAAGGGAATCCGTTCGGTAGGATCTGTCCGAAAAGCAAGCACAGGATACACCCTGCATACGACACCGCCAGGACAATACCCAACACCAGGCAGGCCCGCCGCGCACCGCGCCGCAGAAGCATGCCTCCAGCCCACTGCAGCACGGTGACGCCCAGCGCCCCCAGCGCAAAATACAGCAGCGGACGCGCGGCAAACAGATGGAAATAGTACTGCTCATACCCATAGCGGATCGCCACCTCTTTCGCACCCACCACCACATACTGGATCCAAAAGATTGCGGCCACCGCCGCAACGATTCCATAGATCCCGATCTGCCACAGATACATCTTTTTCATTCTCGCACCATCCTTTCCGTCCGCGAAACAACACCCGCACTTTTACGGTGTTTTTATGAGAGTAATTATACCATCCTTCCCTATCTGCAGAAAGGGAGCCGGTACAATTTCTCCCTTTTTGCTAACTTTTTCAAATTTCATTGGTCAATTCAACAAAGGCCCCCCGGTATTCGACCGGCGGGCCCTTTTGTATTTTTTGTCTCCGGAATCTTAAAGTCCTTTGAGATATTTGATGAACTGCTGGGCGCTGCGGGGTGTACGGCTGGCGTGCTCCCGCTCCCACTGCAGCGCCATTTTATCCAGCGCCTCCGGCGCGCTGTCCAGTCCCGCCTGCTTCGCCAGCAGGCGCACCATTTCCAGATACTGATCCTTGTTCAGGCCCCGGAACAGCACCCGGATACCGAAACGCTCGGACAGGGCGGTACGCTCTTCGATGGATTCGCGGATATTCACTTCGTCGTCCCCCCGCTCGCTGAAGGTTTCACGCATCAGGTGGCGGCGGTTGGATGTGGCGTAAATAACCACATTGGCAGGCCGTTTCTCAATGGAGCCCTCCAGTACCGTTTTCAAAACGGAGTAGCCCACATCGGCATTTTCAAAACTCAAATCATCGATAAACAGGATAAATTTCTGCCGCCGGCCGGCCAGCCGGCGCAGCAGAGCGGGAATGTCTGACAGCTCCTGCTTATCGATCTCAATGATGCGCAGGTCGGAAAACTCCGGAACTTTCAGCAGGCTCTTCACCGTGGCAGATTTTCCGGTACCCGCAGCGCCATAGAGCAGCATATTGTTCACGCTGTGGCCGGCCAGCAAAGCACGGGTGTTGTCCTGCACCTCTTTGCGTTCCTCTTCATAACCGATCAGAGCGTGTTCCTCCAGGTCCGGATCCACCACACGGAGCAGCGTATGGTTCGACCAGGTAAACGCCTTATACCGGGCGAACTCTCCGGCTCCATTTTTCCGGTACTCCTCCGTCAAAACTTCAAAAGACAGCGTGTCGTCAGCGCGCCAAACAGGCAGCAGCGCAGCGGCCTCTTCTCCGGCCCGCCCGGCGACCGCAGCGCGCCACTGCGCCGGCGTAACCGCAGACAGCGCCGCAAACGTCTCCACATCCCACCGCGCCGCATCGACCAGGGCCGCGTTGGCCGTGCCCCGGGCCGCAGCATCGCCGTAGGGCGTTTCATCATAGCGAAAGTGCTCCCAAAGATAGCCCCCCAGGGAATCGTACCCCGCCTTCTGCAGCGCATAAAAGGTTTCTGCATAGTGATCCAGCAGCGCTTCGTCATCCGCGGTTTCTTCGGCAAGCGCACGGATCAGTTTCGCCAGCGCCTGCACCGGGGGCAAAACCAGAAACGAACGATAGGCCCCAACCGCACTCAGGCGCAGGGCATAGTTTTTCCAGATATTCATACAGTGCCAAACTCCCTTTCTGCAAAATGCCCGATCTCTTTTGTGCCTTTTACCGTAGCACAATTTGAAAAAAGTTGCAACCAAAAGACCGCAGAACTCATTCGCCCCCGTTCAATCGCTGCATTTTCTGATACGACAGTTCCAAAAGAGAATCGCCTGCTTGTCTTTTTCTTGTCTTTATCCCAGGCATGTGCTATAATAATGGCCGCAAATCAGTGAAAGAGAGAGCAGCGCATGAGTTACGCAGATGAAATTTTTCAGCAAAACTGCCGTGATATCCTGCAAAACGGCATCTGGGATACCGACCAGCAAGTGCGTCCCCGCTGGGACGACGGCGCTCCGGCCCATACCATTAAAAAATTCGGCATTGTCAACCGTTATGATCTGAAGCGGGAATTTCCCATTCTGACCATCCGGCGCACATATTTCAAAACCTGTATTGACGAATTGCTGTGGATCTGGCAGCAAAAATCCAACAATATCCACGATCTCAACGGCCACATCTGGGATCAGTGGGCAGATGAAAACGGCTCCATCGGCAAAGCTTACGGTTATCAGCTGGCCATCCGGCACCAGTACCCCGAGGGCGAATTTGACCAGGTGGACCGGGTGATTTATGACCTTCAGCACAATCCTGCCTCCCGGCGGATTATGACCAATCTATACAATTTTGAAGATCTGCACGAGATGGCGCTGTATCCGTGCGCCTATTCCATGACATTCAATGTCAGCGGCAATACGCTCAACGCCATTTTGAACCAGCGCAGCCAGGACATGCTGGCCGCCAACAACTGGAACGTGGTGCAGTATGCTGTGCTGGTGCACATGATGGCCCAGATCGCAGGACTCGAGGCCGGCGAGCTGGTGCATGTGATCGCCGATGCCCACATCTATGACCGCCACGTCCCCATCATCGAGGATCTGCTCGGCCGAACGCCCCGCAGCGCGCCGCACTTCACTATGGACACCTCTGTCACGGATTTTTACCGGTTTACCCGCGACAGCTTTGTTTTAGAGGGATACGATCCCCACCCATTCGACACAAAGATCCCCGTCGCAGTGTAAGGAGGAACCCCAATATGAATCTGATCGTATGCGTCAGCCGCAACTGGGGCATCGGGAAAAACAACGAACTGCTGTTCCACATTCCCGACGACCTGAAACAGTTCAAGGCTCTGACCACAGGCAAAGTGGTGGTTATGGGCCACAACACACTCAAATCCCTGCCCGGCGGAAAGCCTCTGCCGAACCGCACCAACATCGTTTTGTCCCGCAACCCGAATTTAAAAATTGAAGGTGCCACCGTGTGCAACAGCGTGCAGGACGTGCTCATCGAAGTGTCCGACCGGCTGCAGAGCGACGTATTTATCATCGGCGGTGAAGCGATTTACAAAATGTTCCTCCCTTACTGCCGCCGGGCGCTGATTACCCGGGTGGATGCCGCACCGGAAGCCGATGTTTTTTTCCCGGATCTGCTGGAACAGCCGCAGTGGAAAATCCGCCAGGAATCCAACTTTATGGAGTGCGAAGGACTTTCCTATCAATACGTAGAATACGTCAACGAAAGCTGAACCTGACCGTCCGCAGCCCGCTGCGGGCGGTCTTTCCTCCGTTTGCATAGACCTTTTGTTGATGCCGCGCAGACGGATTGCCCCTTCCCCTGCCGGCCCAGTCATGGTACAATGACCGTGGGGTAAAACGCGTTTTTGAAGATGTACCGTCCTCACCAGAACGAACGATTTGAAACTGTATCGATACAACGGGAGATGATTGTTTTGATTTATAAGGATTTTCAGGATCTGAAGCTGTCTGCCCTGGGGTTCGGCGCCATGCGCCTGCCCACAGTGGGCGGCGTGGACGCCCAGGTGGACGAGCCGGCGGCAAAAGAACTGGTGGACTACGCTATGGCCCACGGCATCAATTATTATGACACGGCCTGGGGCTATCACGGCGGTCATTCGGAGGCGGTAATGGGGCGCTGCCTGCGTCAGTATCCGCGCCAAAGTTATTACCTCGCCTCCAAATTCCCCGGCTATGACCTGTCCAACATGGGAAAAGTGCAGGAGATCTTTGAAGAGCAGCTGCGCCGGTGCGGTGTGGAATATTTTGATTTTTATCTTTTCCACAACGTATGCGAAATGAACATTGAACAATATCTTGATCCGCAGTATGGCATTTTCGACTACCTGACGCAGCAGAAAAAGGCAGGCCGCATCCGTCACCTGGGTCTTTCCATCCATGGGAGCATCCATGTACTGGAGCGGTTTTTGGAAGCCTACGGCGAAGCCATGGAATTCTGTCAGGTACAGCTGAATTACCTTGACTGGGAATTCCAGGACGCCCGGGAAAAAGTCGCTCTGCTGGAACGCTACCACATCCCTGTGTGGGTGATGGAGCCGCTGCGGGGCGGCCGTCTCTGCCAGCTGTCGGAAGAGGATGCCGCTGTGCTGCATGCACTGCGCCCGAAAGAAAGCCCGGCGGGCTGGGCTTTCCGCTTCCTTCAGTCCATTCCTTCTGTGGGCGTTACGCTTTCCGGCATGTCCACTATGGAGCAGCTTCAGGAAAATCTGAGCTTCTTTGAAACGGAGCAGCCTCTGTCTCCTGAAGAGTGGGACACCCTGCAGCAGATTGCCCGGGCTATGACCGGCGGCGTACCCTGCACCAGCTGCCATTACTGCACCAGTCACTGCAGCCAGGAACTGGATATCCCCATGCTGCTCAAACTTTATAATGAGCATACGTTCACCGGAGGCGGTTTTCTGGCCCCTATGGCGCTGTCCGCCCTGCCTGCTGACAAGCAGCCCTCCGCCTGCGTCGCCTGCCGCGCCTGCGAAGCCGTGTGCCCCCAGCAGATCAAAATTTCCGACGTGCTGGCGGATTTTTCTCAAAAGCTCCACAGCTGAAACATCCTGTCCTGTGCCGCCGCACATTCTCATTCAGAGAATGTGCGGCGCTTTTTCATCGGCCGCGGCAAATTTTTTCACGCTTCTCTCCCCAAAACATTGATTTTATGGTACACTATGCGGTAAACAGGAGGGATAGGATATGAGCGATCTGCATACCGATGTGCGCTATATCAAGGGTATCGGCGAAGCCCGTGCCAAAGCGCTGGCTAAGTTGGGCATCACCGACCTGCTCAGCCTGATCTCTTATTTCCCCAGGGATTGGGAAGATCGTTCCGCCCTCCGCACCATTGACACGCTGCCCATCGGCGAAAACTGCTGCGTACGGGCCATGGTGGCATCATCGCCGGTGGCTTCCCATGTGCGCAAAGGACTGGATTTGCTGAAGGTGAAGGTGGTAGACAATACCTCCGCGCTCTTTCTCACCTTTTTTAATCAGCCCTATCTCAAAAACACTTTAATCGTCGGAGAAACCTATGTATTTTATGGCAAAACAGAGGGAACCCTGCTGCGCCGCCAAATGATAAATCCTCTGTTTGAAAAAGACGGCATCGGAGAGATCACCGGGCGCATTATGCCAATTTATCCGCTGACTGCGGGGATCAGCCAAAATACAATGCATCGCGCCATCCGTCAAGGCCTGAATGCCTGCGAGGAAATCCTCCCCGACGTGCTCCCTGAAGAACTGCGGCTGCACTACCATCTATGCCACATCGGCTACGCCTATGAAAATATTCACTTCCCTGCCTCCTTTGAGGCCCTGAACGTGGCGCGGCGCAGACTGTCCTTTGAAGAATTTTTCCTGCTGTGCACCGGCATGCAGCTGCTGCGCCGCCGCCGCACGGATCTCAGCTCCACAGTGTGCTCCCCCATTGATATGCAGCCTTTCTACGATGCCCTCCCTTTCTCCCTCACCGATGCACAGCGGCGCGCGGCAGGGGAGGCCATGGCCGATATGTGCGGCAAAACGCCCATGAACCGCCTGTGCCAGGGCGACGTTGGTTCCGGCAAAACCATGGTGGCCGCCGCCTGCATCTATTTTGCCGCACAAAACGGTTATCAATCCGCCCTGATGGCGCCCACGGAACTGCTGGCCCAGCAGCACTACCATTCCCTGGCCCCGCTGCTGGAAAAACTGGGCGTGCGCTGTGCACTGCTGACCGGTTCACTGAGCGCCAAAACCAAAAAGAGTATCCGCGCACAGCTGGAAACGGGAGAAATCGCAGTCGCAGTAGGCACACAGGCTCTGATTTCCAGGGACGTGACTTTTTCTTCCCTGGGCCTGGTGGTGGCCGATGAACAGCACCGCTTCGGCGTGGCCCAGCGCGCAGCCCTGTCCGCCAAAGCGGAAAAGCCCCATGTGCTGGTGATGTCCGCCACTCCCATCCCCCGTACCCTGGCGCTGATGATCTATGGCGATCTGGATATTTCCGTCATCGATGAATTGCCCCCCGGGCGGCAGAAGACAGACACTTTCGCCGTACCAAACAGCTACCACGAACGGGTGTACCGCTTTATCCGAAAGCATGTGCGTGCCGGACGGCAGGTCTATATCGTCTGTTCCCTGGTGGGTGCACCGGACACGATCCCCAACGAAAAAAAAACAGTGACGGAATATACTTCCCGTCTGCAAACCGAAATCTTTCCCGATCTTCGGGTTGGCTGCGTACACGGGAAGATGAAATCTTCCGAAAAAGAACGCATCATGGCCGCTTTTGCCGCAGGGACACTGGATATCCTGGTATCCACCACCGTGATCGAAGTGGGGGTGGATGTTCCAAACGCCACTATCATGGTCGTGGAAAACGCCGAACAATTCGGCCTGTCCCAGCTGCACCAGCTGCGGGGCCGGGTGGGCCGCGGAACCGAAAAATCCTACTGCATCCTGTTTTCTGACGCCCGCAGCGAGAACACCAAAACGCGCCTGCGGGCCATGACGGAAACCAACGACGGGTTCCGAATCGCCCAGCAGGATCTGGAACTGCGCGGCCCTGGCGACTTTTTCGGGCAGCGACAGCACGGCCTGCCCAGTTTGAAAGTAGCGGACCTTCACTGCGACCTGGAACTGCTGCATACCGCCCGCCGTGCTGCCGACGAACTGCTCGCCGCCGATCCTGATTTGAAGGACGAGGCGCACCGCGGCATCGCCGACAAAATCCGCGCGCTGTTCCAGAGTGCGGAGGGATCGCTGAATTGATACTCAAGCGGCTTCGGTCTATAAAAAAGCGCCGTTTCCCCAAGGGGGAAACGGCGCTTTTCGCCTGTTGCTGTTTTATTCGATAATACTGTCCATATCGCAGAGGCTATTGAGTTCCTCGTCGGCATAGTCGTCCTCTTCGCAGCGTTTGCAGGGGCATTTCATCTTCAATTCCGCAAAGAAATCGCAGATTTCTTCCTTGTATCTGAGAATAAGCAGCACACCGGCCACCACCGCGCCGATCAGCGCTGCCAGCGCCGCCAAAAGCTTCAGCAGATCCTTCATATCACGATCCATAACTAATCCCTCCGTTCCATGTCAACATAGATAGTATTCGTAGTATGATTGTATATTTTACACTCCTTGCCGCCAAAATACAATCTATTTTTGAAAAATATCCCACCGGCTTCCCCTTGTTCTTTCCACTCTTTTACTGTATAATATAAGATATTATTTTATGCTGTGAAAAGTGTGGCTGTGTTTCCCCGCCCCTCCGCTTCGTAGCCGGGCCGGCGGAGCGATGCCGCTTTGGATCGAATGTTGAAACGAAAGGACGGTCCCCTATGATAAAGATGCAGTCGGAAAAGGGCGAGATCATCATCAGCAGCGCAGTGTTCACCAATATCACCGGCGCCGCCGCCACAAATTGCTTCGGCGTCAAAGGCATGGCCTACCGCTCCATGACCGATGGCCTGGTGCACCTTTTGCGCCATGAGGCCATGGGAAAAGGCGTGAAGGTCACATACAACGACGACAGCAGCATCTCCATCGAGCTTCATATCATTGTGGAGCACGGTGTGAATGTCACCGCCGTCTGCCGTGCCATCATGAACGAGGTTCGTTATGTGGTTCAGCAGAATACAGGCGTGATCGTGCGCTCGGTGGACGTCTGCGTGGATTCCATCACTCTGTGAGGAACAGCACTGCTTTGAAAGGAAGGTCTCATCTGTGAAAGATAAAGTAGACGGCGCTCTGCTCAAGGAGATGGTGCTGTTCGGTGCAGCCTCTATCTCTCTGGAAAAGCAGAGTATCAACGATTTGAACGTATTCCCCGTGCCCGACGGCGACACCGGCACGAATATGAGCCTCACCATCGGCAACGCCGCCGCCGAGCTGCGCAAAAAAGCGCCCGCCACGGTGGAGGAAACGGCCAAAATCACGGCCAGCGCCCTGCTGCGCGGCGCCCGGGGCAATTCTGGCGTGATCTTATCCCTTTTGTTCCGCGGCATTTCCCGCAGCCTGAAAGGGCAGGCTGCCATGGACGGTGTGTCCCTGGCCAACGCGCTGCAGGAAGGTGTCGCCGCGGCTTACAGCGCTGTAATGAAGCCCGCCGAAGGTACGGTGCTCACCGTTTCCCGCCTGGCCGCCAAGCGCGCCGTAGAAGCCGCCACGGAACACAACAGCGCAGAGTACGTGCTCCAGGCCGCCATTGAGGAGGGCCAGCTGGCCTTGGCTGACACCGTCAACCAGAACCCGGTACTCAAAAAAGCCGGTGTGGTGGATGCCGGCGGCAAAGGCTTCCTCGTCATTCTCAGCGGCATGCTTTCATGCCTGCGCGGCGAGCCGATGCCCGAGGGTGCTGATGAAGATCAGCCGGCGGCCAGCATCCAGGACAAAGCGGATTTTGAATCCATTGATACCGAAAGCATCACATTTGCCTTTGACACCGTTTATATCGTGCGCAAAAAGAGCGAAACTGTGGATCTCGCCCCTCTGCGCGCCTATCTTGACAGCATCGGTGACAGCCTGGTTATCGGTGAAGACGACGAGTCTTTCAAAGTGCATGTGCACACCAATATCCCCGGCGAAGCACTCACGGAGTCCCAGAAGTACGGCACACTGGAGCTGGCAAAGATCGAAAACATGCGCACGCAGCACGACGATCTGGCCGCCGGCCGCCATGTGCAGAGTACGGACGATCTGGATCAGATCGAAAAAGAGCTGGAAGGCAATGGTACCGTCGAAGACAGCCAGCGGCACGTCGCCGCGCCGGAAAAGAAATATGGTTTCATCTCTGTCTGTGCCGGCGACGGAATCGCCAGTGTGTTCCGGGATTTGGGCTGCGACGGCATCATCAGCGGCGGCCAGACGATGAACCCTTCCACCGAAAGCATTCTCGACGCCATCGACCGGACCCCGGCCGAAGTGGTCTTTGTGCTGCCCAATAACAAAAACATTATCATGGCTGCTCAGCAGTGCCAGCACCTGTCCGACAAGCAGATCGTCGTGATCCCGTCGGCCAGCGTGCCTCAGGGTATGGCTGCCATGCTGGCCGTGGACACCGAAAGCGGCACCGAAGCCATTGAAACAGCAATGAACGAAGCCATTGCCCACGTCATCACGGCCCAGATCACATACGCCGCCCGCGACTCAGATATCGACGGTTTTGCCATCAAAGCCGGCGAATATCTGGCATTAAAAGAAAACAACCTCTTTGGCAGCGATACCGACATTGCCGTCCTGCTGGAAAAACTGGCCGACACCGCCAAAGAGCAGGATGCCGAATTTATCACTATGTTCTACGGCAGCGACGTTAGTGAAGAAGATGCGCAAAAAGCTGAAGCAATCTTTGCCGCAGCCTGTCCGGATGCAGAAGTTTCCCTGCTGCCCGGCGGCCAGCCTGTATATTATTATATCATTTCCATTGAATAAGAAACGAGGGGCTTTCGCCCCTCGTTTCCGGCCTCGCCCTAAAAAAAGAAAAACGGAGGTAATTTTTATGAATCCGCGCATTATGATCCTGATTTCCGTCATCGCACTGCTGTGCATGTTCTTCTTCGGCGTGAACCTTTTCCTGCAGGGAAAAGGCATCATGTTCCTGCTGATCCCCATCGCCATGGCCATTTTCATTTTTTATGGCTATTTCAACAGTACCCGGAAATGATGAACCGCAGATTTTTCGCTCTGAGCCTGTGTGCCTGCCTGCTGCTGGCAGGCTGCGGCGCACCGGGCGCTGCAGCCGGTTCCGCACCGGAGTCTGCCCCTCCCCAGCAGGAAGAAACGCTTTCAGCGCCTTACGCGGTGGACTTCCGTCTGACCAGCGGCCATCACACAGCCGGTATCGACTTTCCCGCCGGCGTGTATGATCTGGAAGCAATTCAGTGGTGTGGTACAGTGACCAGCAGCAACGACGCCATTTCCCTGGATATGGGTACCCCGGAATACAACACCGACGGCCAGAGCCATTATGAGCAAGCAGCTGAAGGCGTCGATCTGCCTTCCGGTACCGTACTGTCACTGTCTGGGGGCGTGACATTGCGTTTAACCTGCCCCGACGCCGACCCGGCCCCCCTGATGCCCAGAGAACAGGATATCACAGAGGATGTAAAGCTTACGCCCGGAAAATATACCGCCGGCGCCGATTTCCCCGCAGGCGTATATGATTTTACCGCGCTCAACGGCGTGGGCAATGTGGAAAGCAGCAATATGCACGACGGTGGTATCTGTGACGTCATGGGTACCACATGGCGTATTGCCGAGGGCTTCGGATTCTGTAACCAGAAATACGAAAATATATCTTTGCCGGAAGGCACCGCGCTTAATATCTCCGGCGTTGACCTGCTGCTGACCCCCAGCGAATAAAAAAATGGACGGCCTGTGCAAATGCACAGGCCGTCCATTTTTCTTCATAATTACTCTACCACATGGATCCAGCCCTTGGGCGCTTCGATGCGACCCATCTGAATCCCCGTCAGCGTATCATACAGCTTCTGTGTAACAGGCCCCATTGTTTCCATACCCGCAGGGAAACAGATCTCCTGGCCGTGATCCACAATCCTGCCCACAGGCGAAATCACAGCGGCGGTGCCGCACAGGCCGCACTCGGCAAAATCCTTCACCTCGTCAAAAGCAATCTCCCGCTCTTCCGCTTCCAAGCCCAGATACTCCTTGGCCACATACATCAAGCTGCGGCGGGTGATGGAGGGCAGTATACTGTCAGACTTGGGCGTGACCACCTTGCCATCCTTCGTCACAAAAAGGAAATTCGCACCGCCGGTCTCCTCCACCTTGGTATGGGTGGCTGCGTCCAGATACATGTTTTCATCGTACCCTTCAGCGTGGGCCGTTACGATAGCATGCAAACTCATGGCATAGTTCAGGCCGGCCTTGATATGGCCGGTGCCATGGGGCGCAGCACGGTCAAAATCAGACACGCGGATGGTCAGAGGCTTGACGCCGCCCTTAAAGTAAGGCCCCACGGGCGTGGCAAACACACGGAACTGATATTCATCGGCAGGTTTTACCCCGATAACAGCATTGGTGCCGAACATATAGGGGCGCAGATACAGCGTGGCGCCGGAGCCGTAAGGCGGCACCCAGGCGGCATTGGCACGCACCACCTGCTCCACCGCCTCCACAAACTTTTCTTCGGGATACACAGGCATTTCCAGGCGGCGGGCAGAATCCGCCATGCGGGATGCATTCAGATCCGGGCGGAAAATAACGATGCGGCCGTCTTCCGTTGTATAGGCTTTCATGCCCTCGAACACCGTTTGGGCATACTGGAGCACGCCAGCACATTCATTGATGGTAACCTGATCGTCTCCGGTCAGCGCGCCTTTATCCCAAGCGCCGTCTTTATAGTTGGAAACAAAGCGCTTGTCTGTTTTCAAATAGCTAAAGCCCAAATTGCTCCAATCGATGTTTTTCTTTTCCATGGTGTTTTCCTCTCCTGTCCTCGTAGGGAAAGGCGGCAAGGCGGCGCAAAGCTGCAGCCCACTGCGATTTCCTGCCGAAATTGATTATGGTTATTGTAACACCACCAACGAAAAAGTCAAGGAAAGATAGAAGAATCAGCAGATTGGATAAGGATATTCCCGCTCTATTTTTCCTTTTTGCGCACTTTTCTGGAGTACAGCGCTGCATACCGGCAAAAGCGCGCCAGTGCACATGGTTGTGCACTGGCGCGCTCATCACACAGAAAAAGTCAAATGCGGTGCTTTTGCTTCAGATCGCTTTCCTGTAAGAGATGTCTCTCTGTTTTCTCAGCCTTCCGGCAGAGCATTATAATTGGAAGCTTCGTCCAGAACGTCTACAATATCCACGATTTGAGCGCCGGCAGGCGGTTCCACTGCGGGCTGCGCATTGGCCTGCACCGTTTTGGCGGACAGATCAAAGCTCAGTTTAAGATCACCGCCCAAATCCATGTCCATATTCATGGTAGTGTTCGTACCGTCCTCACGCACGCTCATCTGCAGCGTCATCCCGTCCATACCGTCGTCAATCGCCATTTCCATCTTCACACCCACAAGACGGTCCCCGCTGGTCTGATACGTCATTTTGATTTGGCCGAGAACGCTGGAATTGTCCCCCAGCGCCCAATTCACAGTGTAGTTACTGCCGCTTTTGGCCATAGCCTGGTCGGACAGCAACGCGCAAAGCGCTTCCGCTGAGGTCTGCAGCATCTCGTAATCATAGGCGGCGCTGGTCAACTCCAGATCCGCGAGCATCGACACCATCAGTTCCCTGAAACCGGCGTATTCACCCAGCATTTCTTCCATACCCTGCAGATAGGCTTGGTAATCGAAACCGCCGGCCTCGCTCAGTTTGGCCAGATCCATAAGGTACCAAACATTTCCATCGCCCAATCCTTCGCCGATCATAGTCAGCAACAGAGGACAGTCAATGGTGAAATAAATCTTCCCGGATTCCAGATCCATACGTGTTTCCACTGCAGCCTGGCTCAGTTTTTTCAGTTCGGCTTTGTCTGCGGCGCTCAGCTCAGATCCCTCCGCAAACAGGGCAAACAGTTCTGCAAAATCCATTTCCATCTGCAGCTCTGCCTTGGTATCTGTGGAAATACCGCTGAACGTGGCGGAGAGCGGATACGTCTGCGTCTTCCCCTGCCCATCGGGCAGCGTCATTTCCAGAGCCATCTGCCCGGTAGTCTTTGCAGGGTTGGGTACTTCTCTTTCCAGATCTGCCCGAACCCAACCGTCCAGATTGTCAAACGTAGCGTCGCCCAGCAGGGTTTCCACATCCACAATCATCACCGTATGTTCATCGCCGTCCCAGCCCACAGCGCAGGAAAACGCTTCTGCCGCAAAACGCACTGGCACATAGGTACGGCCGCCTTTGCTGTAAGGCGCCACATCCATCGTAAGCTCTTGTTCCTGGCCGTCTTTGGTTACCTCGGCCTTGGTGCTGTCCAGCGTCATGACCACAGTGGTGTCGCCTTTGACCGCGGTAACACTTTTGTCCGCCTGATCCCAGGTCACCTCAGCACCCAACGCTTCAAAAGCAGCACGCACAGGAATAAAGGTGCGCCCGTTTTTCGATTCCGGCTCAGCATCGGGGAACGTCACTTCCTGGCCGTTCACCTGCACCGTAATACCGGAAGGCACAGCCCATGCGCTGACCGAAAGAACACTGACCATCATCGCCGCAGTACACAGCGCAGCAACAATTTTTTTGTATGTTTTCATTGGGATTGCTCCTTTCCATTTCTTCTATTTACAGTGTAAGGGGCTTAAGCTTTTTGGTCAATTTGGAAAATTGACCAAAAAACAGGACTGTTTTTTGCCCCGCCATAATGCGGCAAAACCGCGGAGGCTTGCTCAACCTCCTGCGGTTTTTTAAAGATTCGACCAATCGATCACATGCTTGTTTTTGGTAAAATATTCCACACCAGAATACACCGTCGTGACCAAAATAATCCCCCAGCACACCGTATTCAATACCGGCGGGATCGGCAGCAGCATCAGGATAATACATACCATGGTGGAGGCAGTCTTTACCTTGCCCGACCAGGCCGCCGCGATGACCTTTCCCTCTGTAGCTGCAATCATGCGCAGCCCGCTGACCGCCAGCTCCCGCGCCAGCACCACCGCCAGTACCCAGGCCGGCATCTGGCCCCAGGATACAAACATAAGCATAGCCGTCATCACCAGGACCTTATCTGCCAGAGGATCCATAAATTTTCCGAAATCCGTCACCAGATTCCGGCTGCGGGCAATGTACCCGTCCAGGAAGTCCGTAAAGCTGGCTATGGCAAACAGGGCCAGCGCAACATACCGGCATCCTTCAAAATCCGCATACAAAACGATCACAAAAGCCGGGATCATCACCACCCGGAGCATGGTCAGTTTATTGGCAAGATTCATGTTACTTGTCTCCTTTTGCGCAATAGGGCACCTCTTTCCAGTACCACCACTTCAATTTTTCCGGATCCGGCACCGGATGCTCAGCATAATAGACGGCAAGACGGTAGACATACAGGGCGCAGCGGTCCTCCTGGAATCCCTTCTGCCGGCAGTCCAGGCAGTACAGCTCCTCCGGATCACGGCCCACAAGATCCGCAATGCAGCGGATACCAATTGCCTGCATGGCCTGCTCAATGCGCGCTCCCACACCGGGAATCTTCCGCAGATCGCTCATGCTTCAGATTTGTACGGCCTCGCCGGTCATGTCACCGTCCATACTGCCGGTAATGCGCACCGGAACAAAGGCCCCAGGGACAAGATCCTCTTCGGCAGTAAAATACACATGGCCGTCCACATCGGGAGAATCGGCATAGCTACGGCCCACATACATCTGAGCCTGTCCGTCGAAGCCCTCGCAAAGGATCTCCACCGTGTCGCCCAGCCAGCTTTCATTGAACTCATCCATCACGCGGGATTGCAGGTCTACCAGCAGTTCCACACGACGGTTGGCCTCCTCTTCATCGACCCGGTTTTCCATGGCGGCAGCAGGCGTTCCCTCCTCTGGAGAATAGGGAAATACCCCCGCCCGTTCAAACTTCTGCTCCCGCAGAAAATCACAAAGCTCTTCAAACGCTGCTTCATCTTCATAAGGCAGGCCGGCAATGATGCTGGTGCGCAGCACCAGTCCCGGAATGCGCGCGCGCAGCCGTGCAAACAGCTCGGCAAGATACGCTTTGTCCCCCCGGCGGTTCATGGCTTTGAGCACAGCGTCGCTGCAGTGCTGAATGGGAATGTCCAGATAGGGCAGAATTTTCTTTTCCGCTGCCACCACATCGATCAGTTCTGCAGTAATTTCGTCGGGATAGAGGTAATGCAGCCGGATCCAGTGGATACCACTGATGCCGCACAGTTTGCGCAGCAATTCCGGCAGTTTGTGCGCGCCGTAGCAATCCAGACCATAGCGGGTAATATCCTGCGCAATGACAATCAGTTCTTTCACACCGCTGCGGGCAAGTTCCTCCGCCTCCGCCACGATATTCTCCATCGGGCGGCTGCGGTATTTTCCGCGCAGAAAGGGAATCACACAATAGGAACAGTGGTTGTCGCACCCTTCCGCAATGCGCAGATAAGCGCTGTATTCCGGCGTGGCCAGGATACGGTCGCCCTCATCCACCGGCGCATCAATGCTGCCAAAATACTTTGGTGTGCCGCCAACCATCACTTCTTCCAGCGCATCCACAATATCCACATAACTGCCGCAGCCTAAAACGCCGTCCACCTCAGGCAATTCTTCCAGAATCTGCTCACCGTAACGCTGGGACAGACATCCCGTTACCAGAATCTTCCTGATTTGCCCTTCTGCTTTCAGCGCAGCCATCTGCAGAATGTTGTCAATTGCTTCAGACTTGGCACTGTCAATAAAACCGCAGGTATTGATCACCACAACGTCGGCTCCCTCCGGCGTTTTCAGCAGGGTATGGCCGCTGTCACGCACCAGGGCCATCATCTGTTCACAATTGACCAGATTTTTCGCACACCCCAAGGATATAAACAATACTTTCAAACCTATGTCTCTCCTTCAATCGGCAGGCGCGGAGCGCTCAAACCATGGTATAGCGGCCACCTTTGCGCTTGTGGGGCTTTGGATCCTCCGCCGGATAGCCCAGCGTCAGGGCCGCAACAAATTCACCGCGGCCGGCGGCAAAACCCGCCTCAAAAAGTCCGGCGCAGTCCACATGGTTGGGCGCGCCGATCCAGCAGGAGCCAACGCCTCGGTTCCACGCCGCCAACTGCATATTCTCAATGGCGGCGGAAATGCTTTCGATAACATTATCCCGGCCCTCCGCGCCGTAGGGCTTATCGGCATACACCAGCACGCAGGCCGGCGCGCCGCCCAGCGTTACCAGAAAATTGTTCGTCTCTGTGATAACTTCCGGGTGATCATGGAACTGCTTTTGCAGGATTGGGTTAAACCGCAGTGCCACGACCGACATGACAGCCCGCACCTGAGTCATTTTCTCCGGCGTGCGCACCACCACAAAATACCAGGGCTGCAAATTCAGCCCCGAAGGGGCGTACAGTCCGGCCTCTACGATCTCTTGGAGCACCTCATCGGACACATTCACCGCCCGGTATTTGCGGATACTGCGCCGCTCCAACAGCACTTTCAACGCATCCATACTTTTTATTCCTCCTCCCAATCCTCTGCGTCCAGACGGCGCAGGGCACTTTTGATATCTTCCCACTGAAATCCCCGGCGGCGCAGCGCGTCGCACAGGCGTCTGCGCATTTTATCATCCAGCGGCGCAGCACGCAGCCTGGAGCGTATGTACGCGTCGATCGCCTCGGTGCTCTCACTGCATTCCGACGCGATCGCCTCATCCCACAGCTCCCGCGGCACACCCCGCCGATACAACTCGTCGCGCATTTTGGCCGGGCCATAGCGCAGCCCCGCATAATGCCGCACTACGCTTTTGGCATAACGCAAATCATCCAGAGCACCGATCTCCTCCAGCCAGTCCGCCGCCGCGCAAGCATCCTCCTCGCTTTCGCCCTTTTGTATCAGGCGTCTGCACAGTTCCTTTTTGGACAGCGCACGCACACCGATCATCTCTGCTGCCCGGTTCCGGGCGCCGGAACGCCCGGCGGCCGCGCGCAGAGCGCGCAGCTCCTCCGCCGAAAGCACCCGCCCCGGATACAAAGAAAAGGTCAACGCCTCCTGCTCAGTGGCTTTCAGCATATCCCCGCTGTCCAGATACACCAGAATGCGGCCCTTTACATGGCGGGACGGCTCGATTTTACTGACCGTCATCCTCATCGTCAAAATCGTCGGCAGATACGTTCACCGGGCGGCCTGCGGCCCGGGCCGCTGCCTTGGACTGGTTGCTCATCAGTTTGTAAAAATCCCGTCGGATATCCGCGTCCAGCTTTTCGGCCACCTCGGGATTATCCCGCAGATACTGCTTGGCTGCATCACGGCCCTGGCCAATGCGCACTTCGCCCATAGAGAACCAGGAGCCGGACTTCTGCACCAGGTCGAGCTTGACGCCTAAATCCACCATTTCTCCCCAACGGGAAATGCCCTCGCCGTACATAATGTCAAATTCCGCTTCGCGGAACGGCGGAGCCACCTTGTTTTTGACCACCTTGGCCCGGGTGCGGTTGCCGATGATCTCGCTGCCGGACTTGAGAGCCTCGATCCGGCGCACCTCGATACGCACGGAGGAATAGAATTTCAGCGCACGGCCACCGGTGGTGACCTCAGGGTTTCCGTACATCACGCCCACTTTCTCGCGCAGCTGATTAATGAAAATCACAATACAGTTGGTCTTATTGATCGCGCCGGTCAGCTTACGCAGAGCCTGACTCATCAGCCGGGCCTGGAGCCCCACATAACTGTCCCCCATTTCTCCTTCAATCTCCGCGCGGGGCACCAAAGCCGCCACGGAGTCCACCACCACAACGTCGATGGCGCCAGAGCGCACCAGTGCTTCCGTGATCTCCAGCGCCTGCTCGCCGGTATCCGGCTGAGAAATCAGCATATCGTCGATGTTCACGCCCAAAGCACGGGCATAAGTGGGATCCAGCGCGTGTTCAGCGTCCACAAAGGCCGCTTCGCCGCCTTTTTTCTGGGTTTCTGCCACAATGTGCAGTGCCAGCGTCGTTTTGCCCGAGGATTCCGGACCGTAAATCTCAATAATACGGCCCTTGGGCACGCCGCCGATCCCCAGCGCCAAATCCAGCGCCAGAGAGCCGGTGGGAACCGCTTCCACATTGGCGTGCAGGTTTTCGCCCAGCCGCATGATGGAGCCTTTTCCGTACATTTTTTCAATTTGCTGCATCGCCGTTTCAATGGCGCGCTTTTTATCCGATGCGGGCGCCGCCTGCTCCACCGGCGCTGATGCCTTTGCCTTTCCTGCCATTTGTGTCATCCTTTCTGTTTTCGATTGCCGCAGCGCGCCCTCAGATTTCCGTGCAGCGCGTTCCCGCAATTACCCGGGAAATCCCCTGCGTATCTTCATAAAGTTCCAAATCGCCGAACCCCTCCGACCGCAGCAGCCGCATCACAGCGTCCGCTTCGCCGATGCCCAGTTCAAACAGCAACCGCCCGCCGGGCAGCAACGCCTCTTTCCACCGGGCCGCAATGGCGCGGTAAAACTTCAGCCCATCGGCTCCGCCGTCCAGCGCCAGATGCGGCTCATACTCCCGCACGGAAGGATCCAGTCCCGCCAAATCTCCCGTGGGAATATAGGGCGGATTGGATACAATGCATTGAAATGCATCAAACTTCGCGCCGGGGGGGGCCAGAGCGTCCGCCTGCAGCACTGCGATGCGGCTCTGCAAATGGTTGAGCCTTGCATTGGTGCGCGCAACGCGCAGCGCTTCTTCCGAGCAGTCCGCCAGCACCACGCGGCAGTCCGTCCGCTGCGAAGCAATCGCCAGCCCTACGCAGCCGCTGCCGGTACACAAATCCAGCACCCGGGCGCCGGGATAATCCTTCAGATAGTCGATCGCCTGCTGGGCCAGCACCTCGGTGTCACTGCGGGGAATCAGCACATGCTCGTTAACAATCAGCGGCAGGCCGAAAAACTCCCATTCGCCCACAAGATAGGCCACCGGTTCGCCCTGCAGCCTGCGCTGCAACAGCGCGCTCACACGCGCTTCAATCTCCGGGGTAGCGTACAGCCGGTTGTCCCGGTAAAATTCCTCTTTATTTTTGTCCGCAGCGCAGCAGACAATTTCCCGCGCTTCCAGCGCGGCGCTGTCCACTCCGTTTCGTTTCAGCGCGCGGCGCGTATCCAAATATAAATCGTTATAAGTAGACGGCATATTCCCGCCTGCTCCTTTCCGGCAGCCAACGCCGCCTGATGGTTCCGTCAAAGCACGCCGGTACGCGGCACGCCTTTTCACCAGCGGTCGCTGCCATGTTCTTCCGGCAGCACTGCCTTTAATGCTTCGATACCGACTTCGATCATGCTGTCGTCCGGCTCAAAAGTGGTAAAATTCTGCATCCAAAGTCCCGGCGCCCGGAGGATCCGGCAGAACACATTCTCATGGGCACCCACATAGCGGTTGAATTCATAAGTCACGCCCATCACCACCGGCAGCAGCAGCAAATGCAGCGCCATACGCAGCCATACATTGCTGATTTCCAGCGGCGTGAACAGCGCCACAGAAAGAATGATGGAAATAATAATGACCACAAACAGGAAACTTGTGCCGCAGCGCGGATGATGCCGCGGCTGCCTGCGCACATTTTCCACCGTCAGCTCCAAGCCGTTTTCGTAGCAGAAAATCGTCTTGTGTTCGGCTCCATGGTAGCAGAACACCCGCTGAATATCCTTCATGCGGGAACACAAAAACAGATATAATACAAAAATTGCCGCTTTCAGAACACCCTCAAGGATTCCCATGGTCCACAGGCCGATGCCGCCGGGCACCACCCGGTTTACAATGCCCACCAGGAAACTCGGCAAAAAGATGAACAGCAGCAGCGACAGCCCCACGCCTAAAAGGACGGACACAGTGAGCATAATATTCATCAGCTTCTCATCCGATACATGGCTGCTCAGCCATTGTTCCAATTTTCCGGGCGGTTCGCTTTCTTCTTCCTCCATTCCGGAGACTTCCGCCGAATACATCAGCGCTTTTACACCGTTGTACATCGACATGACAAAGGTGTAAATCCCCCGGAAAAACGGTATTTTCCAAAAGGCCGGCCTGCCTGCATTTTCCTCAATTTTACGATCCAGCGTCTCATCGGGTTTTCGTACCACAATGGCCCGCTTCTCCGGCCCCTGCATCAGGATACCCTCGATCAGTGCCTGACCACCGCAAGTGGTTTTATAGGGCGTATCGCAGCATCCCCATTTTTTCTGTTCTTTTGCCATGGCATAACTCCTTTGCGCTCTGCTGTTCAGTATACTATGCACTTCGTCTGTTTGCAAGAGAATCGCAAACTTTTGTTCTATTTTTATGAATTAGACTGTTTAAGCGGCAAGTAAATCTGCACAATGCAGCCGCCGCCTTCGGCGTTGCCGATCTCAAAACGTCCGCCGTGACGGGTAACAATCTCTTCCACCACCGCCAAACCGATGCCGCTGCCCCGGGCCTTGGAGCTTCCTTTGTAAAATTTCTGCTTGATGTAGGGAAGTTCCGCATCTGGAATGCCAGGGCCGTAATCCCGAATCGTCAAAACGACTGTTTCCGGCCCAACCCCAATGGCTGTATCAATCTGTCCGCCACTGCCGCCGTGCTTGGCCGCATTGTCCAGCAGATTGCAGAATACCTGCTTCAACCGCTCCGGATCGCCCTCGATGATGGGAAACTCCTCCAAGCCACCGTCGTCGTAACGCACTTCAATACCGTCGTGAGCAAACAGCTCCTTGTAAGTAAATACCGCATCCTCAAATTCCGCTTGGATATCCACCGGTTCCACTTCCAAGGTGAAGCGGCCGTCCTGCATACGGGAAAACTGCAGCAGCTCCTCCACCATATTCGTCAGTCGGCGGGATTCTTTCAGAATAATGCCCACGCCCCGGCGCAGCTGAACGGGATCGTTGCTGGTATCGCCCAACAGCGTTTCACCCCAGCCGTTGATCGCTGTCAGCGGCGTGCGCAGTTCATGGGACACTGAGGAAATGAATTCCCGCTGCATTTTCTCATTCTGACTAATCTTGGAGGACATCTCATTGATGCTGTCCACCAGCGCGCCGATTTCCTCGTGATAGGTATTCTCGATCTGCAGCCCGTAACTGCCGGAGGAAATGTGCTGCACCGCCTCCGTCACTTCCGCCACAGGCTCCACAATTTTACGGATAAACACCATATTGATGCAGTAAACCATCACCAACAGCGCCATGCCCATGCCGAAAATTACAGCACAGTTGACCAGAATCTGCTGATCGACCAATCGCGCGGAGGTCACATAGCGCATAGCGCCAATCGATACACCATCATAAGTCAGCGGACAGGAAACGGCAATAATTTTCTCATTGGTATGCCCGTCGCTGCCCACATACATTCCAAGATTTCCGGCCAGAGCCGCCGTAATGTCCGATGTCCCCGGAGAAATGCCCGCCGTAAAATTATAGGACGACACCTCAATTTTACCGTTGGCGTCGATGAACTGCAGCTCGATCTTATCTTTGTCCGAAAAATTCTGCGTATAGCTGTACGCCAGGGCGTAATATTCATCATACCCTGACAGGGGCGAGCGGTTCATAAAACTGACCGCCGCTTTGGCCTGCGCTATCAGCGCATTCTGCACCGTATTGTAATAATATGTGGCGATACTGGCCGAAAACAGACCGCAGACCATCAGCATGATCGCCGCTACAACACTCATGCTGTTCGCCATCCAGCGCTGGCGCAGGCCGTGTACTTTTCTCTTAACATGGATTTTCATGCTCCTGCGCCTCTTTTCCTGTTCTCCCGGCCCGCATCAGTACTTCGCGCCGCGTTTCGGTGTTCTGCGCTTAAAAGCCCCATTTATAGCCATACCCCCACACAGTGGTGATATAGGTGGGATTCTGCGGGTTATCTTCAATCTTCAGCCGCAGCCGCCGGATGTTCACATCCACGATTTTGACTTCACCGAAATAGTCGTGTCCCCAGACCATATCCAGAATCTCTTCCCGGGACAGGGCCTTTCCCGGATTTTCCATAAACATTTTCATAATGGTGTATTCCACCTGCGTCAGCTTGATGCGCTGACCGTTTTTCTCCAATGTGCGGTTGCGGGTGTTCAGCAGGAATGGATCCTTACGGATTTCCCCCTCCGGCACCTCCTCCACATCGCCGCCGGCCCTGCGGAACAGCGCGTCCACCCGGGCAGTCAGCTCCGCAGGGGAAAATGGCTTGGTCACATAGTCGTCTGCGCCGGTCATCAGGCCGGTCACTTTGTCCATTTCCTGCGCGCGGGCGGTCAGCATGATAATTCCAATTTTGGTATTGGTGGCCCGGATTCGGCGGCAAACCTCAAACCCGTCAATGCCCGGAAGCATCACATCCAGCAACGCCACCTTCACATCCGGGTTGTCATTGAGCCGTTCCAGCGCTTCTTCGCCGGATTCGGCCTCCACCACATCATAACCGGCGCGCTTGAGGTTAATCACCACAAAGCTGCGGATACTGGATTCATCTTCCAAGACCAATACTTTTTTCATATTGTGTACACACCCTTTCCGCGCTGTCTTCTATTTGAGAATCACCTTAAGTCAAATACCATTCGTCCCGGATCATACGGAACCCGTCTTTCAAAGCGTCGGCGCTCATAGCGCCGCTCCACGTGCTGTAGTCCGGCAGGAACTCCGCCGCATAAATCGTAGTTGCCTGGCGCATCAGGATAAACCGATCCCCTTTCGTCGCTTTATACTCCCGGCTCTCACCGCTTTCCGTATAAATGGCAATCACCTCGAGCGGATCAGTATCCTCACCCTGATACACACCGAACGTAACAATACGTTCACCGGCAGCGCTGGTCACAGAAGTAACCATCAACACATCTTTCCAACTTTCGGGCAGCACAAGATACCAGCCGTCCGTCGGATTATGGTAGGTCGTCTCCTTTACCGTCTGTCTGCCATCCACAGCAAACGCCGTCCAGCGAATTCCCCAATAAGTCGGTGCAATTGAGCTGGTTTTGTGCAGCGCATAAGGGATCGGCAGTTCCAACACGCCATCCTGGTCAATATCCTGTGCCTCTACGCCTGCAGCATGGTACACCAGGCCGCTGATTCCACTCTGTTCATCCATAGTACAGTTGACCAGCACACCGTTTTCCATCACCAAAAGATCCGTGATCCGGTTCTCCGCATCGACGACTCCCGTGACAAACAACGCCTGGGCACCGTCCGTCAGGCCGCCCACACGTACGCTCTCCAGCATCGCCGGCGGCACGGACAGCGGTGCCGACGCTATTTGCTCCAGCGCCCCCAATCTCCAACTATATGCACTGGCAGTACAGTTTCCGGAAGTTCCGCCGGCAATGACAATCATTTCCGGCGTCCCGTCGCAGTCCAAATCGGTGATAAGACACCGGTTATAATTTACTTCCAATATTTTCTGCGTATTGTAACGTTCCAAATTGTAAACCGAAACCACACGTATCAGAGCGCGTTCATTCAAAATTTCCTCTGTTTGGCCTATGCCGCTGTCTCCAGTCATAATGCGGCACCCCACGATCAGTTCCAGGACACCATCGCCATTCATATCTTGATAATCAACACGCTCGATCGATGCGCCGCTTTCCTCCAATACAGCTGCCGTCTGATACCCTTCGCTGCTCTGCTTGAAGATATAAATTTTCAGCGGCTTGCTTTCTCCGCTTTTACGAAGGAACAAAAGCGCTTCGTCTTCTCCGTCGCCGTCGATGTCCACCATTTGCACGGGCTGCACGTTCTCGCCCCCCGTGGGTGCAGCATATTCATAACCGCTGTCCACCAGCGCAGCAATCTCCTGCTCCAAATCCACATATTCTTCCGGTAGTTTCGGCAAGCTGTACAAATCATCTGGCGAAAGAGCAAACATACAGCCGGACAGCAGAAGCGTCGTCGCCATCGCCGCGCAAAACACGCTCCACTTTTTCCAAAGCCGTCGCTTTTTCACGTTCCGTTCCCCTTTCACCGCACCATCCCGTCTGCTCGAACAGCAGGACAGTCTACACAATTTCAATATAGAATTGTATCACAAATCTTTTCATATGGGTAGTGCTTTTTTCACCTTGCGCGCAACAGTCCGGCTTTCTGTAATTTTTTTCAAAACCACTCTTGCTTTTTGCACACAACTGCGCTATAATAATGAAGCTTTATGGCATGCCGGTGTGGTGGAATGGCAGACGCGACGGACTCAAAATCCGTTCCTGGCAACAGGGTGTGGGTTCAAGTCCCACCACCGGCACCAAACCAATATAATCCGAACTTGTTTCCGATAGGAGATGGGTTCGGATTATTTGTTTTCTTTGAGCGTTATGGGAACACCCATTTTCGCAACGGAGTGCAGCGCAAGCCCACTTCCAAACCACGAGGGCCACGGAAAAAGAAGAAATCTGTATAAACGCAAAAAAGGCGGGGTGTCACCATTTTCGGATGACACCCCATTTTTAAGTTATACAGAATATTCCAGGTTCGGGACAAATTGAATAGTTGCACTACGTGCCAATAGAAGCGCTTGTGTATCGCTCAATTCGACTTGGGCCTGGCTCCCGTGGATCTCACTGTGGTATGGACTATTTTGTGATGGACAATATTTGATATATGCTTGAACAGCATTACAAGCCGGAACAGTGATGGAAACGATAAGCCCTTGAAAGCGCTGCGACATCGATAAGGTAGCATCTTTTACTGTTCTATCATAAGTCCGTTCTACGGATAATCCTCTTTTATCTTTTAATGCAGCACTTGAAAGCCTACCGTTATTCCAAAAATCAGGCCTACGCGTTGCAGGATATACTGCTCTGAGAAGTGATTCTTGTTCACTAAATGTTTCGTCCATAGAACTTACTTACCACCTTGTTGATGCTATCGTAGTTAATCTCTTCGGTCAAAGATTTCCCTGTGTGATCAAAAGAAAACATTTTGATCCGCTCGTTTTCAAAAAGTTCCAGTTCCAGATAGTCACCCAAGTCGTTTTCATACTCAAGTTGAATGCTATCTCGTGCAGTTGGAAAAATTGCAGGTTGTATAAGCAAATTCATTACAATTTTCCTCGCAAAAGATAAGATACTTTCTGAAAAGCAGTTTGCGCCATTGCCGTTCCAATTATCTTGAAGTTGTTCGATTTCAAGAAGTCTCGCCAGACTTTGCGCTTTGTCAACCGACATAACGGAATCACCTTCTAACCACAAACTGATGTTTCCGTTATTATAACTATTTCTATTTGCAGTATCAGTCGAGAAAAAGGTATTCTGACTTGTTGCAAAAGTTTGCATAGGGACAGAAGCTGTACCAGTAGTTGAAGCCGCAAGTACCAGCACAGCTGCCATAGCGCAAAAGGTTTTTGCATTTGGTAGAGCAGGGATTTGAATATTGGAACTTTCTGTTGTAGAGATTGCTGTAACCATTACTCCACCCTCTTAAAGATAGGCACCGATTGCTTTGCTACACATTCTCCGTTCAAATAGAATGTGAAGATATATTCACCCTCACAAGGAATTACCAGATTGCGAATATCAACGCACATCATAAAGCCTTGATACTTTTGAGGAAGGGTATCGCCTTTAGATATAATGGGAAGATCAGTTTCTCCCGAATCATGAATCACATTTCCGTCTGGACTTTGGATAACAAGTTTCAGTTTATTAGAAATATGTAAATCAATTTCTGACATCCCAATAGCCAACCCAAAAGAGAAATTCCCAGGAACAAATTGGGGCCGCAGAGCAATTTGAGGTGCAATTAACATGGGCACTGTACCACCAGAAGCCGGCAGATTATTAATAGAGTCACATATAGTAAATGAAAATAACTTTGCCATAATTATCTATCCCTTTCAATATAACAATATTGAGCTATGTAAACATACAAAATAAACCTAATTGCATTCTAATACAATTTCACATTTTAATAGTACCACATCCGCGCTATTTTGCATAGGTATTTTGTAAATTTTTAGGTAGACATAGATGAAAAGTCAGAGTTTTAGGATAATCCAACGCCCTTTATATGCCCTTATTCTATTTTAGACTCCGGTTTCTCCGCTACCCTTTGCTCCTTCCACTTAGCGAACTCCTGCTGTCCTTCTTCGCTCTCATAGAAAGCCAGAATGTCAGGTAAAATGCAACGGGCAATGGCCTCGATCTGATGTTGTGGTATGGTGGTGTTATTGATTAGCTTTTTCCTTCGACCCAAAGAATCCCTCCATCCGGTCTGTCAGCTTCAAGTTACTGGTTACATTGCTGCTGTCAATCCGTCGGAGGCTTTGCGCCTTCCACCATACTCCTTCAAATTCCGTTACAAAATCCCACATCCCCTTCCTTTCCATTCCGGATGAACTAAAAGGGAGCAAGCATAGGGAGTGTGGCCACACTCCCGTAAAATCTCCGTTTTCGGCATACTGCCGGAGCGGAGATTTTTTCTTGTTGGGAGTATCCCAAACCCTCTCTTGGTTGCTTCGCTAATAATACGTTCAAACTAGACGTTTTTACCCGCTATTTACAAAAAATCGTTGAGCGATTTCAAGTTGCGTGGTATGATAAAGATGCTATGAAACAGAAAGAAGTGGTGTCGAATGACAAAACTCAACGAAGTGCGGCTCCATGCAAAGCCAGTGGATTGCGACGTTTGCATGGAGTAAAAATCGTCGCATAATCAATATGCTGGCTTTGCTGCTTGACGATTATCTCAAGGAGGAAGCCTGCATGAAATACATCAATGCAAAAAATCTTCTTCCCGATGCGCTGGTCAAGGAATTGCAAAGCTATATTCAAGGGGGCTATCTTTATGTTCCCGCCGATCAAGCGCAGCAAAAACGATGGGGAGAAGCTTCGGGCTACCGGCAGGAATTGCAGCAACGAAACCGCCAAATCGTAGAGGAGTTTCAGAACGGAACCTCTATGGAGGCGTTAGCGGAAAAATATTTCCTGTCCGTATCAGCCATTCGTAAAATCATTTATCAGAAATGAACTGGCAGGGGTTGCAGAAATGCAGCCCCTGCTTTTTGTTTGATACAGATTGATTCGGTATTGTCTGGTGGATGGAAAAGTGTTCGCATCGGCAGTACGATAAAAATAACAAATACAACACAAGAGAGGAAAAGACCATGTGTACTCGATTTGTCTACCGGGGTGATGATACCATCACCGGCTTTAATTTTGAGATTGACCTTGCCGTATGGGATCACAAAATCATAACAGAAAAAGACCGCTTTTATATCGGCATCCTACGGCCCGATGAGGTGCGTCATTCCTATCATGGCGTGAACTGCAACGGAAATGTCGGAACCCTGTTGTATGTTCACGGAAACCCAGAGGGGGCCCATCAGAATTTCAAAAACTGCATAACAATAGCAGACCTGACAGAACAGTTTGTGCAGGCAAAAATCAGCTTTGACGATGCACTGCAAATCGTACAGGAACGGAAGATCGTCTATGCTCCGGATGCCACCATGCAGGCCATGTTGTCCGACAGGCAGGGCCGCACTCTGATCGTTGAACCGGGTATTGGCTGGCGAGAAGATCATGGGCACTACTCACTGATTACCAATTACTCTGTCCTTGCCCCCGAAAGCACAATGCCCTTTCTTGTGCCGGGAGATGACCGATACGAAAGAACCGCTCAACTTCTGAACACATACGGAAAGAAGTTTACTGTCACCGATGCGTTTTCTGTACTTCAAGCCGTCCGACAGGAAAGAATCTGGGCCACCAGAGTTTCTTTCGTTTATTCGGCAAAGGAACACACTGTTTACTATGTGGAGAACAACCATTTTTCACAGATTGAGAGATACGAGTTCTCATAACTTCGAGAGGAGGGAACGTTATGAATCCAGAGAATATTTATCCTCGCACCAACGACCACGAAACCGTTTATCTGAAAAATGTCATCAAGAATCCCAACATCCTTGTCGGGGACTTTACCATGTATAACGACTTCGTCTATGACCCACGGCAGTTTGAGAAAAGCAATGTACTGTACCACTATCCGATCAACCATGACAAACTTATCATTGGAAAATTTTGTTCCATCGCCTGCGGGGCAAAGTTTTTGTTCACCAGCGCCAACCATACACAAGCATCCTTGTCCACCTATCCGTTCCCAATCTTTTTTGAGGAATGGGGACTGGATGTCCAGGACATAACGAGCGCATGGGACAATAAAGGCGATATTATCATCGGCAACGATGTGTGGATTGGATATGAGGCTGTGATTCTGTCTGGTGTTACCATTGGAGATGGAGCAATCATCGGCACTCGAGCCGTCGTAACAAAAGATGTGCCGCCTTATACGATTGTCGGTGGCATTCCCGCTAAAACAATCCGCAAACGCTTCTCGGATGATACCATCGCGGCCTTACTGAAAATTAACTGGTGGGATTGGCCTGAAGAAAAAATAAAGCGGCACATTTCAGATATTCAGGCCGGGAGAGTTAACCGTTTGCAGCCGTTATGTAAAGGAGAGTCCCATGATGGTCTATGAAGATACTGCGGAGCGCCACCGCTTTGACTCCTTCTGCAAAGTTGTCCTGCGCCATGCAATGCTGGATTGTTTTCGGGAATTTTCCTGTCAAAACAAATGGCTGGTATCTCTGAATCATTTGCCGCAGCCGATTGTGGACAGAATCTGCACGACAGATCAGTATCCCAGCGATTACATAACCTTTTCAGCGGATGGTTATACCCTGCAAATCAGCAATGAGCAGTTGGCAAATATCATTGAGAAGCTACCGCAGTCAGAGCGACGACTTTTGATTTTGCGCTTTGTGCTGGAACTGAACGATCGGGAAATCGGCAGGAGGATGCGCTGTTCCAGAAGCGCCATTCAGCGCCGCCGTACAAGTATTTTGCGGAATATGCGGGAACAACTGACGGGGAAACTTCCATGAAAAAATCAAGCGGCAAATACAAGCCCCCACCGCTTCTATCCCTTATCGAGGCGGCCCTCGCAGGAGAGGCTGATGCGATGGAACAGATTTTGCAGCACTATGATGCTTATATCAACAAGCTGTGTTTGCAGACAATAGTCGATGAGAGCGGGCAGGCTCATAAGCAAGTTGACCCATATATGAAAGGCCGTTTGCAAAGTAAGTTGATGCAGGCCATTACGAAGAAATAGCAAAGCCGGGGAATGCCGTGCAAGGGTCAAGATGAACGCTTCGCGCCCTTGACGTCATTCCCCGGTTTTGCTATGCAGTAACCAAGTGGGTGCAAGCAGAAAGCTGCTTGCACCCACCAATCAGTATCATATCTACGCATTTCAGACGCAAAAGGCGAAGTACTATGCGGCTTCTGGCGGTGTGTCAGCACTACGGTAATATAATTTTACGCTGACTGCTAGAACGGCTTTAAAATACGTAAAACAAGGAGGTTGAAGAAAATGAAAGCAGTTATTTACGCCCGTTATTCCTCCGATAATCAGCGAGAAGAAAGTATTGAAGGCCAAATCCGGGAGTGCACCGCCTTTGCTGAAAAGAACAATATCACCATCCTGCGCCACTACATAGATCGAGCCTTTTCCGCTAAAACCGATAACCGCCCGGAATTTCAGAACATGATTAAGGACAGCGGCAAGCGCCTGTTCGATATGATTATCGTCTGGAAGCTGGACAGGTTTGCCCGCAACCGCTACGACAGCGCCCGCTACAAAACCGCTCTGAAAAAGAACGGGGTCAAGGTGGTGTCTGCTACCGAGGTTATTTCTGATGGGGCCGAAGGGATCATTCTGGAAAGCGTCTTGGAAGGATATGCTGAATACTACTCCGCAGATCTGTCCGAAAAGGTAGTGCGGGGCATGACGGAGAACGCCTTAAAATCCAAGTACAACGGCGGCACCCGTCCTATCGGCTATCTGATTGACAGCGACCAGTGCTTCCAGCTTGACCCGCTTACCGCACCCTTTGTCCGGGAGGCATTCCAGCGTTACGACGAGGGGGCCACTATGACCCAGATCCGGGACTGGCTCAACGAGCAGGGGGTGAAGAATACACGGGGCCAAAAGATGACCTATAACAGCGTCCAGCACCTTCTGAACAACCGCCGCTATATCGGGGAGTATACCTACCGGGACATTGTGGTGCCGGACGGTATTCCCGCCATTGTCCCTCGAGACCTCTTTGACCGGGTACAGGAAAAGCTGGCAAAAAACAAAAAGGCCCCGGCCCGCCACAAGGCTGAGGACAATTATCTGCTGACGACCAAGCTGTTCTGCGGCTACTGCGGAGCCTACCTCTGCGGCGAGAGCGGCACCAGCCATACAGGTACTGTCCACCACTACTATAAGTGCGTGTCCGTGAAAAAGAAGCGCACCGAGTGCCACAAGAAGTCTGTCCGCAAGGAATGGATTGAAAATTTGGTGGTCAACGAAACTATGAAGATGGTAATGGACGATACTGTCATTGAAGCCATCGTATCCATGCTGATGGACTTGCAGGACAGGGAGAATACAAACTTGCCGCTCTATGAACAGCAGCTGCGGGAGGTGGACACGGCCATTCAAAACCTGCTGAACGCCATGCAGCAGGGTATCTTGACCAAGTCTACGAAAGGCCGTCTGGAAGAACTGGAAGCCACGAAAGAGGAACTAGAAACCAAGATTGCCTGCGAGAAACTGGCGAAGCCCAAGGTGAGCGCCGAGTTTATGACCTTCTGGCTCCACCGCTTCCGCAAGCTGGATGTACGGCAAAAGTCCCACCGTAAGATGCTGATTGACACTTTTATCAACGCCATTTTCCTGTACGATGACAAGATGGTGATAACCTTCAACTACAAAGAAGGGACAGCGACCATCACTTTTGATGACCTCAAAACCGCATTGGCCAATCAGAAAACAGGTTCGGATTTGGATTGCTCAACTGCACCACGTCGGAGCAAAGTCCGCTTTGCTCCGACGTCTTTTTATACCCGAGACAAAAAAGGCGCCATCCACCCGCTCCCATGCTCCTCCTTTCCAACTGCGCCCCGCTCCGCTGGCCCCGCAGTTGGTGGACCGCCCTGCGGCCGGCATTTTTTCCATTCAAACATATCCATTTTAACCGTTCTTTCCAGATCATGATAATCCGAATCCGGTTCCAACCGGGGACGGCTTCGGATTTTCAGCATATCTTTCGTGCGAAAGCAAAAACGGCGGTATCGTAAGTGATGCCGCCGTTTTCGTCATGCGCTCCTTTTCTTCTCTGTTTCTTTCGTCCTCTGTGCTTTCCACTCCTCAAATTCTTAAAGAGCACACAGAAGTCGGACTCGCTGAAAAATCCAAACCAGCAGCAGGGGCGGAAAGAAGCAGAAAGCTGTGGAGGTATATCAATGAAAACAAGTTATGAGAAGTTTATGGCATTGCCTATAAAAAAGGAACTTTTATGCTTAGAGCAGGGCGACATTACGGAACCATATTTTTGCTATCCTGCCAATGCGAAGCCGATAGGATTTGAGGGATGTATTTTGTATTGTTTTTTGCCAGAGTATGGGGAGATGGTATTTGCCTGTAATCCTGAAAGCTGTGCAGAGCAAAATGTATATCCTTTGGCAGCAAACTTTGAAGACTTTATCCGCTTAATCTTGGCCTGTGGCACTGCCAACCCGGTGGAGCAAATCGTTTGGATGGATAGGAGTAAATTCGAAGAACACATGGCAAACGAAAAAAATTTTTGACAGACGCGCAGAAAATAGCGCTGCAGCAGCTTCAGTATGAATTAGGTTTGTTACCGGCAGATAATCCATTTGAATATGTCAAGGCCATTCAGAAAGACTTTGATGGTAGCAAAATACAGTACAGCAATGAATACTATGAAGTAACTGGCATGGAGAACCTTAACAGAACCGTCACCCCTGATAAAAAATAAATTTCCTATTTGATGCAGTAAACAGTCGAGATGCGCACTCAAAAAAATATCTTTCCGCAGCAGAGTCATTGGTGAAACAAAAAGAGAAATTGGTCTCTGTTACGCAAAAAGATTGGATTGAAGAGAAAAAGCAGCTGTTATCTCCCAGAAGAGACGGGAGGAAAAGATGAAAGTGTGATTTACGCCCGTTATTCTTTTGATAACCAACGGAAAGAACGTATTGAGGCATCGTTGTGGGAATATATGGAGTGTGCAGAGCGCAATGATATTATAAATTTTAGGGACTTCTATTGACCTGGCAATATCAGCAAAAACAGATAACCACCCCGCATTTCAGCACATGACGAAAGACAGCGCAAAGGGCTTGTCTGATGTGGTTCCTGTGTGGAAATCAGACCGCTTTGCCCGGAACCGTTACAACGGCGCACGATATAAAAATTTCCGAATAAAGAATGAGGCTAAGATCATTCCGGCAAGGGAAAGTATCTATGAGCGCAGCAAAGAAATAATCCTGGAAACCATGCTGGAAGGGTATAATGTTTTGAAACATAACAAAGGCCAGCGCCGAGAACGGCGCTGGCCTTTATTATTGCCGTGCCCCCGGGCACTTTCTTCAGAGGCCATGGATACTGCAGAGCAGATGGCAGCATCTGCCCTCCGCTCTTTGGTGCGGCTAAATATGCCATCTCTGGAGCCTGCCCATCGAATCAAATCGACCGGCGCAGCTTGAGAAAGGTCAGTGTTACAGTACCTTCCCGGGCATCCAATGGCCCAGAATAGGTCAGGGTAAAGGTTGTGGGCGCAGTTGCAACCAAAATAAAGTGAGCAGACCCACAGGCAGAGGATCCATCCGCCGTAGTGGCAAAATAGACTCCTGTTTCAAGATGTGCCCTCCCATTATAAAAGGGCGTCACCTGCATATAACTTGGATCTGTAAAAATGGCCGATACACTGTACGACACCAAATAATAGCCGGCCGAAAGCTGAATATGCTGCACATCCGACTCGGTAATATTACCAGTGACGTCTTCAACGGACGGAAACAGAAGCAACTGATTCCCATCGGTAAAAAGCTCGGACGAACCGATAAAGGAGGCAAAGATATCCTCTGGCACAGCGCCTGCCGGGCCGGTGGGACCTGTTGCCCCGCTCAGTCCCTGCGGCCCGGCAGGGCCCGTTGCCCCATCCTGTCCCCGCGGTCCCGCAGCCCCTGTTGGTCCCGTCGGTCCAGTCGGACCAGATGCGCCAGTCGGACCCACGGAACCCGTTGCTCCTGTCTGTCCCGTCGGCCCCATAGGGCCGGGTGCTCCCATCTGGCCCGGAGGCCCCGTAGGACCGGTCGGGCCAGGCAGCCCCCTTTCTCCTTGCGGCCCAGCAGGACCCGTCGTGCCAGGCATTCCCCTTTCTCCTTGCAGCCCCGCAGGTCCCGTCGGCCCCGTTTCTCCCGTTAATCCTCTGGGACCAACGGGGCCTGGCAATCCCATTGGCCCTTGGGGTCCAGCAGGCCCTGTGGGGCCTCTGCCCCCCACACGCCCTTGATCTCCGGTGGTGCCAGCCGGGCCAGGCTCCCCCTGCGGACCCGTCGGCCCGGTTGGGCCAAGTTCCCCTTGCGGCCCCGTTGGCCCAGTTGGGCCAGGTTCCCCTTTCTGTCCCTGCGGCCCCGCGGGACCGGGACATCCTGGGCATGCAGGGCAGCAGCAACCCGACAAATGACCAGGCGAACTGAACACACCCCCACAGGAACCAAAACGGCATCGGTAACATTCGGCCATAGGCCACCTCCGTTCTCTCCGATTCTATGCTACTACCCCAGCTTATGTAAAACAATGACAACGCGTGCGCAGTCGAAGAACGGCATACACGCTTTGCATCCGTTTTCAGAAATCACACAGTCTCTTATGGCATTCTCTCCCTCAGAAACCGTTTTTTTCTGCATCTGCCAGTCAGGAGTACGGACAGCAGAATACTGCCCAAAAGAACTGACAAAATAACCAGAATGGATGCCGTCGTTCCGATGTGGATACCCACCAGCACCGCCAGCATTTTCAGTCCAGTGAACATCAGAATCACCGCCACACCATAGCGGACGTACCGGAAGCGATCCGTCACATATTCCAGCACAAAATAAAGCTGCCGCAGGCCCAGAATCGCCAAAATGTTGGAAGTATATACAATCAGCGGATGGGTTGAGATCGAAAAGGCTGCCGGTACGGAATCAATGGCAAAAATAATATCTGAACACTCGATCAGCAGCAGCACACCGAGAAGAGGCGTTGCCCGCAGCACCGTGTGCCGGCCTTTTTGCAGGTGCTCCCGCACAAAGAACTTTTCTCCCCGGAAAGAATCTGTCATCGGAAGCACGTGCCGAATCACCGTCATCACCGGGCTGCGCTTCACATCTTTTTCCGCTTCTTCTCCCATAAGCATTTTCGCTCCGTTAACTACCAGCAGTGCTCCAAACAGATACAGCACCCACGCAAACCGGCCGATGATCGCCGAACCCAGAAGAATAAACAGCAGCCGCAGCACCACTGCGCCGAGAATGCCCCAATGCAGCACCCTGTGCCGGGCATGCTCTGCAATTCCAAACGCCGTAAAGATGGACATAAACACAAACAAATTGTCCATGCTCAGGCTCAGTTCGATCAGATATCCGCCCAAAAACTGCAGTGCCAGTTCCTGTCCCAAAGCGCTCCAAATCATTGCAGCAGCAGCCAGTGCCACTGTGATCCACAAAAGAACCCATTTTACGGCATCCAACAGCGGGCGCAGCTGTTTTCCCCGTGTTCTGACCTGTTTCAAAGCAATCCCTCCTGTCCCAGTCTGCCGGGCTATTCTATGTGCCATTTCCGCCAACTATGTAACAAAAAAATGCGGAGCAGCACAGCGCTGCTCCGCATTGGAATCGCTTCAGGGAGTTATTCTTCGATATTCTTCAGATCCGGGGAGATGATCAGCGTGGCCTCCGTAGCGGCCTGTACTTCTTCCACAGTGAACTCAGGATTGATCTCCACCAGCTCCAGGCCCTTATCCGTCACATTGATTACACCCATTTCGGTGATGATCTTCGTCACGCAGGTCTTGGTGGTCAGAGGCAGGGTGCACTCCTTCAAAATCTTGGGGGTTCCCTTCTGGGTGTGCTCCATGGCAACGATCACATTCTTTGCGCCGGCACACAGATCCATGGCGCCGCCCATGCCGGGCACCATCTTGCCAGGGATGATCCAGTTAGCCAGGTTGCCCTTCTCGTCCACCTGCAGGGCGCCCAGAACCGTTGCGTTCACATGGCCGCCGCGGATCAGACCAAAGGAGGTGGCAGAATCGATGAACGCGCCGCCGGGAGCAATAGAAGAAGGCTGACCGCCTGCATCGACCACGTTGGGATCGGCAACTTCGGGCTTACCACCCTGACCGGCCATACCAACCTCAGCCTGCAGAATCACATGTACATCTTCCGGCAGATAAGCGGGAACCATGGTAGGCAAACCAATGCCCAAGTTCACAAAATCGCCGTCTTTGAATTCCTTTGCAACACGCTTTGCAATATAGCCTTTGATGAGAGCCTTTTCCATTACTTGTTACCTCCATCCACAATGTAATCGACCAGGACATTCTGGATCAGAACTTCGTCCGGGTCCATCATGTCGATGACTTCATCTGCCTGGCAAATGACCGTATCGGCAGCGGCAGCCATGACGATATTGAAGTTCCGGGCATCGCCGTGGATCTTCACATTACCGTACTTATCCGCCACAGAACCGTAGATCAGAGCGACATCCGCACGCAGAGGACGCTCCAGCAGGAATTCCTTGCCGTCAATTGTAATAACTTCCTTCTTAGTGCCGCCAACGTCTTCAGCGCCCTCGCCTACGGGAGTAGCCAGACCAGTGGGGGTCAAAACGCCGCCCAGGCCATATCCACCTGCACGAATCTTCTCTGCCATGGAGCCCTGGGGAACCAACGTAACTTTCATGGAACCGTCGTTCATCTTCTGACCAACCTCAGGATTCAGGCCAATGTGCGTAGCCCACAGATGCGCCACCTGACCATTGTGGATCAGCTCCGCCAGGCTGTGATCGCGCTTGGGATCGCCGCCGTCGTTGCAGATCACCGTCAAATCCTTGACGCCTGCCTCCGCAATCGCGTGCAGAACCTCGTTCGGTCCGCCAGCGCTCAGAAAACCGCTGACCATAATGGTCATGCCGTCTTTGATCTGAGCAACCGCCTCGTCCATAGAAACAATTTTAGCCATGAATGCAATACCTCCCATTTTTTATTCACATGGAAGCGTCCCCCCAAAGGCTCGGTTTCCATGTAATCTATTTGTATTATAGCACCTTTCAGGTAATTATCAACTATAATCTCCCTGTTTTTTCACCGTTTTTTGCCCTCTCGCACATACCGGGACAGGGCGTTTGCCCTGTCCCGGTATAGATACGATGCAGTTACTGTACTGCGCCGTCAAAGAGTGTTGGCGTTCAGCACTTCTCCACGACAACGGCAGTACCCATGCCGCCGCCGATGCACAGAGTAGCCAAACCCTTCTTGGCGTCGTCTCTCTTCTGCATCTCATGCAGCAGAGTGACAATGATACGGGCACCGGATGCGCCGACGGGATGTCCCAAGGAAATGGCACCACCGTTGACATTGACCTTGGCCATGTCAAAGCCCAGCTCACGGCCCACAGCGATGGACTGTGCAGCAAAAGCCTCGTTGGCTTCCACCAGATCAATGTCCTCGATGCTCACGCCGGCAGCTGCCATGGCATTGCGGGAAGCAGGAACGGGACCGACGCCCATGATCTTGGGATCAACGCCGCCCTGGCCGTAACCGATCAGCTTGGCCATGGGTTTGAGGCCGTACTTCTCCACCGCCTCAGCAGAGGCCAGAACCAGCGCCGCAGCGCCGTCGTTGATGCCGGAAGCATTGGCCGCAGTAACGCGCTGAACATGCTTCTTGGTATCTGCCTCATGAACTCCGGTCAGCTCAAACGTATGGACCACTTCATCCTCGACGCCCTCGGGGCCGACAGGGAATGCGCCGCGCAGCTTGGAGATGCTCTCCGCCGTCACGCCGGCCTTGGGATACTCGTCCACTTTGAACTCGACAATTTCCTTCTTCTTCTTGACCGGCACTGCAACGATCTCGTCCACAAATTTGCCGGCAGCCTGGGCAGCCTCAGTCTTCTGCTGGGAAGCAGCAGCGAAAGCGTCCTGCTCTTCGCGGGTGATGCCCCAGATATCATTGATATTTTCAGCAGTGGTGCCCATGTGGTAGTTGTTGTAAGCTTCCCACAGGCCGTCCTTGATCATGGTATCCACCATCTGGGTGTTGCCCATGCGGGCGCCGTAGCGGCCGGAAGGAATGGCGTAGGGCGCTGCGGACATGTTCTCGGTACCGCCGCAGACAACGATATTGGCATCGCCGGCCTTGATGGCGCGGGCACCTTCAATGACGGACTTCATGCCGGAGCCGCACACCATGCCGACCGTGTAGGCGGGAACGGAGAAAGGCAGGCCGGCTTTGACGCCCACCTGGCGGGCAACGTTCTGCCCCTGAGCAGCCGTCAGGATGCAACCGAACATCAGTTCGTCCACCTGCTCGGGCTTGACGCCGGCGCGGTTCATAGCTTCCTTGACCACGATGGCACCCAGATCGGCAGCGGGAACATCCTTCAGGGAGCCACCAAAGGAACCGATTGCAGTTCTGCAGCAATTGACAATATAAACTTCAGACACGTGAGATACCTCCTAAAAGATTTGGTAATTTTAGTTTACTCGCAATTTATCTAAATGTCAACAGACAACACTTCCGAGATATGGGGATTTCGCACATATTGTTAAAAAAATCACAATATTTACATTTAATAGCGTCCATAAAATCTCTTTTTTCCTATCTTCTTTTTCCTATTTTATCATTTTTATACAAAAACACCCGGAACGGATCCTCTCCGCTCCGGGTGTTAACCGCAAACTCAGCCCTCCGCTGTGGAACCTTCTGCAGAAGATGCGTCCGTTTCCGGCACGTCCAATGCGCTGCGCAGTTCCAACAGAGCCGGGTAGAACGAGGCCACATCAATCGCCTCATAACTCTCCGTCTTTGTAATTTCCAGACCGCTGATGTAGTCGTTCACATAATCATAGACCGCACCGTAGCTGGTATCCTCATAATACGACAGCAGTTCTTCTTCTCCCAAATCTGTATAGCTGTTGCGCTCGGCAAAAGCAGCCAGGTTTTCTTCGGTGGGTTCCAGCTCGCCCCCCTCCGCCAGCAGTTTCTGGCACAAATTTGCATAGAGGTATGGAACGGTGCTGTCCTTTTTCAGCAGTTCCTCATTCAGCCCGGCATACGCAAGCATGTAGCGATACACTTCCTCGCTGCCATAGTATTCCACATAATACTCATGCATGCTGTCCATGACTGCTGCCTGCTCTTCCGACAGTGTAATGCCCTGCTCCTTTGCCAGCAATTCCACCGCCGCATACTGCGTAGCATAATCGTCGGCCTGGGCCGTGGCATAATCGCCCACCGTCAAATCCGCCGTCATGGCCATACTCCAGTCGCTGATGCCATAATACTGATAAAACCCATCACACACGGAAGCCAGCCAATACAGGTATTCCCCCGCCGTCACATCCGCGTCACCCACCTGCATTACCACAGTGTCCGCTTTCAGTCCACTGGCCTTGGCCGTGATCAGCGCGCCGCCATTCATCGCCTGAATGGCGCTGCCGCCGAACCATCCCACCAAAATCAGCACAAGACACACGATCAGAGCGACCGCTCTGCTTTTCAACCCTTCCATAAATCAAAACATCCTTTCCCGCTGTTTGCCACGCACAGGAGCGCACGCATAAATCTTTGGTTATTTTATCATCTTTCCGGCTCTGCCACAAGTCCTTTTTGCAGCGCACACCCTTTTCTCAGGATGCGCCAGCCAACACATCCACCAGAGCGGCGCATTCTTCCAGCACATCTGCCTTCGGCGGCAACACCAGTGTCAGCGCCGGTGCCGCACCGGCGTCCAGACGCAGCCGGGAATGGTATTTTTTCATACCGCACACGGCCGAAAGCTGCTTGAGATCCACCTCGCCCAGCGCAAAGCGCACCCGGGCTTCTTTCTGTGTGATCTCCGTAATCCCCACCTTGGCCGCCGCCGCGCGCAGCAGCGCCACGTCCAGCAGCGCCAGCACACTTTTCGGCGCGTCGCCGTACCGGTCCAGCAATTCATCCATCAAATCGTCGGCATCTTCGCGGCTGCGAATGGCCGCGATGCGGCGGTAAAGATCCATACGCTGCTCTGCTGAGGCCACGTAACGCTCCGGGATGTTGGCAGATACGTTGAGATCCGCCGTGCATTCCCGTTCCTTCCGCTTTTCCTGCCCCTGCTCCTCCAGCACGGCATCTTCCAGTAATTTGAGATACATGTCGTAGCCCACACTCATCAAAAAACCAGACTGCTCCGGGCCGAGGATATTGCCTGCCCCGCGGATCTCCAGATCACGCATGGCAATTTTGAAACCGGAGCCGAACTCCACATATTCCCGAATCGCCGACAGGCGCTTATCCGCCGTTTCCGACAAAACCTTTCCCCTGCGGTAAGTAAGATAGGCAAAAGCCCTGCGGGCGCCGCGGCCGATACGCCCGCGAATCTGGTGCAGCTGCGCCAGCCCCAGATGGTCAGCGTCTTCAATAATCAGTGTATTGACATTGGGAATGTCAATACCAGTTTCAATAATGGTCGTACATACCAGCACCTGGGTCTGTCCATCACTGACCCCCTGCATCACCGCCGAGAGCTGTTGCTCGCTGAGTTTTCCGTGCGCAGTCGCCACCTGCACTTCTTCCCCCAGCATCTCCCGGATCCGCGCCGCGGTGCGGTCAATGGTGTCCACCCGGTTGTGCAGATAATAAACCTGCCCGCCACGCTGCACTTCCCGGCGGATTGCATCAGCCAGGATGCTCCAATCGTGTTCAAGCACATAAGTCTGCACCGGCAGGCGGTTTTTGGGCGGCGTTTCAATCACGCTCATATCCCGCACACCAGAAAGCGCCATGTTCAGCGTCCGCGGGATGGGTGTGGCCGAGAGCGTCAGCACATCCACCTGTCGGGCCATCTCCTTGAGTTTCTCCTTATGCGTCACCCCGAAACGCTGCTCCTCATCAATTACCAAAAGCCCAAGATCCTTAAACTGCACGCTTTTCTGCAGCAGCCGGTGAGTGCCGATCAAAAGATCGATACTGCCGGCCTTGAGGGACTGCAGGATCTTTTTGCTCTGCGCAGCGGTCTGAAAGCGGCTGAGTACTGCGATGTTCACAGGAAACGCGCGGAAACGGTTCATCGCCGTGGCGTAGTGCTGCTGAGCCAGTACCGTGGTGGGTACCAGAATAGCAGCCTGTTTTCCATCCAGGATACATTTCATCACCGCCCGCAGGGCCACTTCCGTCTTACCGTAGCCCACATCACCGCACAGCAGACGGTCCATGGGCACGCTTCGTTCCATGTCCCCCTTGATCTCGCGGATACAGCGCAGCTGATCTTCTGTCTCAGCATAAGGGAATGCCTCCTCAAATTCCGCCTGCCACGGAGAATCCGGCGAAAAAGCGAACCCCTGCTTTTTCTGCCGCTCAGCATACAGCCGGATCAGCCCCTTGGCCAGATCTTTGGCCGCTGCCTTGGCTTTGCTTTTGCTGCGTGCCCAGTCCGTACCGCCGAGCTTATTCAGCCGGGTCTTTTCGTGGTCCTCTCCGCCGCCGATGTACTTGCTCACCAGGTCGAGCTGCGTAGCGGGGACATACAGGCAGTCGCTGCCGGCATAGGCAATCTTGATGTAATCCCGATCCGCGCCGTCCACAGTCATCTTTGAAATGCCCACAAAGCGTCCCACTCCATGATGCGCATGTACCACTAGGTCGCCGGGGGAAAGATCTGTATAGGACTGCAGCTTCTGCCGATTCGATTTGGCCTTTTGGGCCGGCGGCTTCCTCCCGCTCTGGGCCAGAAGCTGCCCCTCCGTCAGCACTGCCAGGGACAACTGCGGATACTCGATACCCGCCGACAGAGCGCCCAGGCTGATCTGGGCCTGCCTTGCCCCGGGCAGGCTGCTGCATTGAAAATCCAGTGCAGCGGGCACTTTTTTCTCTTCCAGCAGCCGCTTGAGATTTTTTGCCCGCGCTTCGCTGCCGCACAGGACCAGCACACGGTACCCGGCCTCCAGATACTGCTCCATATCGGAAACCGCCGTTTCAAGGCTGCCGCCGTAGGATGAAAGCTGTTTGGCATTCAGCTGCAGCAGCGTACGGGGCGGAAACGGATAGCGGGACGTGGGCAGGGACGCAAGCATATAAACCGGCCTGTCCGCCAGCGTGCTCCAAAGTTCTTCCGCCGTCGCCGCCAGCCCAGCCCACTCGCCGCAGAGCACACCGGCTTTCAGCAGGGCTTCCACATCTTCCTTCACTTGCCAGAGAACATTTTTCAGATGCTCCATCACCCTTGCGCTGTCACAGATACACACCATGGCATCCGAAGCAAGATACTCCAAGGGTATGGCTCTTTCTTCGTAAATGGCCGCCATATAGCGGTCCAGACCGCCACGCAGCGCGTTCTGCCGCAAAAGCTCCGCGTCGGCCTTCAGCCGGCCGATCAGCTCGTCGCTGCCGGAGCGCTTTTTATTGGACAGCTTTCCTGCCATAGCCTCCAGTTTTTCCGCCAACGCCGTGCTCCCGCCGGGTGTCATGGCCGGCAGCACTTCTCCAGCCGGCAGCAAGCAGATTTGCTCCATATTGTGCACGCGCCGCTGGCTCGCCAAATCAAAGGCTCCCATGGCATCCACTTCATCACCGAAAAATTCCACGCGCACCGGCGCTTCCATGCCTGGGCCAAACACATCCAAAATGCCGCCGCGCAGCGCAAACTGCCCCATACCCTCCACTTGCTGGCAGCGGGTATAGCCCAGATGGACCAGCCGCTCGCCCAACGCATTCAAATCCACCGTGTCGGACAGATGCAGCCTCAGCACATGGTTCATCAGCACCTCTTTGGGCAGCGTACGCTGCACCAGCGCTTCCGGCGCAGCAACCACAATGCGGGGCTGCTCCTGTGCCATGCAGTAAAGCGCCTCCACTCGCCGCTGTTCCCATTCGCGGGAAGCTGTCGCTGCCGCGTGGAACTGGAACTCCCGACTCGGCAGCAGCAACGGTACAATGCCGGTGAAATTCTGCAGATCCGCCGCCATGCGGCGCGCCTCTCCCTCATCACTGCACACCACCAGAAGAGGCCGCTTTTCCTGCGCCAGCAATGCCGCGCAGACATGGGCACGGTGCACCGGTCCCAGGCCCGTCATGGCCGCCGGACAACCTCCATTTTCCGCGCAGTGCAGCAGCTCTGCTGCCTCCGGAATCTCCTGCAACGCTTCGATCAGCTTCTCCATGAATTCCTCCTCCCCCTGCACAACAGGCAGCGGCAGTCCGCGCTGCCCGGTAGGGAAGCGCGCACTGCTCATATGGTTTCTCTTTCTTTATTCGATAGCGTGCTGCTTCAGTTGAAGCGGCTCATAGCAGCGGCGCAGCCTTCAGAAATCACGCATTCGGCAGCATCCAAGCCGCGCCGGCTCGTTTCTTCCAGCGTTTTCCATTCCGCCGCCGTAGGACGGCCCAGCACCCAGGCCGCCAGATCATAGTCCGGATTCGGCTTTTCCCCCACACCGATTTTGACCCGGGGAAAGCCGTCGCTGCCCAAGCAGGCAATGATATTCTTGACCCCGTTGTGGCCGCCGGCGCTGCCGCCTGGCCGCACCCGCAGTTTCCCAACAGGCAGGGAAATATCATCAAAAATTACCAGTACCCGCTCCGGCGGGATTTTATAAAACGCCGCCGCCTGCTGCACCGCCTGGCCGCTTCGGTTCATCATGGTTTGCGGCTTGAGCACCAGCACCCGGCTGCCGCCCAGGCGCACCTCACCCGTCAGGGCTTGGAACTTGAGCCGGTTCAAACGGACACCGCAGCGCTCTTCCAGCGCATCTGCAGCATGAAACCCCACATTGTGGCGTGTGCTGCTGTATTGTATGCCAGGATTGCCCAAGCATACCACCAGCCACTCCACCGCGCCGCCTTTTTTCTTCAGGAACATCGGATCCCTCCTCAAAATGCTTGAACATGAAAAAGCGCCCCACAAGCGCACACCTGCATAGCACACGGCCCATGACGCTTTTGCCGTCCTCAAACGGAACGGAAAGGAGGGGCAAAGCCCCTCCTTTCCTCAGCAATTGCTCAGCTAAAAAGTTTGGACACCGACAGGTCGCTGTAAATACGCTCGATCGCCTCGGCAAACATGTGCGCCACAGAGAGGTACTTGATCTTGGGGCACTGGTTGGCCGGCACTGCGGGAATCGTATTGAGGAAAGCCATCTCATTGATCGGGCTTTCGTTCAACCGCTCCAACGCCGGGCCGGAAAGCACGGCATGCGATGCACAGGCATGGACAGAGTTGGCGCCGCCCACATCAATAATGGCCTTGGCCGCATTGCAGATGCTGCCGGCCGTGTCCACCATATCGTCGAAAAGGATGCAGTCGCGGCCCTTCACATCGCCGATGATGTTCATAACCTCGCAGGAATTGGCCTTGGGACGGCGCTTGTCTACAATGGCCAGACTCATGCCCAGTTTCTGGGCAAAAGCGCGGGCGCGGGACACGGAACCGACGTCCGGAGAAACGACCACCATCTCCTCGGCCTGCGCGCCGAACAGCTCGCCGTAATAATCCACGAAAATAGGATTGCCCAGCAGGTTGTCCACAGGAATATCGAAAAAGCCCTGAATCTGCGCAGCATGCAGATCCATAGTCAACACGCGATCTGCGCCGGCCGCCACGATCATATTGGCCACCAGCTTTGCCGAAATCGGGTCTCTCGCCTTGGCCTTCCGGTCCTGGCGGGCATAGCCGAAATAGGGAATCACGGCGGTGATCCGGCCGGCCGAGGCGCGCTTGAGCGCGTCGATCATCACCAGCATTTCCATCAGGTTGTCATTTACGGGGTTGCAGGTGGACTGAATGACGAACACGTCGCTTCCGCGGACACTCTCATACAGAGAAGCATAGCACTCACCATCGGCAAATTTGCCGACCTCCGAGTCGCCCAGTTTCGTGTTCAGATGCTGGCAGATCTCCTGCGCCAGCACGCGATTGGAGTTACCAGCAAAGATCTTGATGTCCTTACCATGTGCAATCATTCCAAAGTACCTCTCTTTTTCATTTTTGGGATTCTCATTGGTTGGTTCTGGTAATCAGATCCGTATGTATCTTATCACCGGCCTGGGAGCCGACGGTAAAACCTGTTATTTCAGCCGCGCTGCTCACTTCAGGCGGCCGGCCTTTCGGCGCTTGTCGGCCCAGCCGGCCAGGTTGTTCTGCCTAGTCCGCGCTACGCCCAAATCTCCGGCAGGCACATCCCGGGTGATGGTGGATCCAGCCGCAGTGTATGCGCCGTCGCCCACACTCACAGGGGCCACCAGATTGGTGTTGCAGCCCACAAAGACATGGTTTCCGATGGTGGTGCGGTGTTTCTCTCTGCCATCGTAATTGCAGGTGACCGTGCCGCAGCCGAAATTACAGCCTTCCCCTACATCAGCGTCGCCTACATAAGTAAGATGAGCCATTTTGGTTTCCCGGCCCAAACAGCAGTTTTTCAACTGGACAAAGGCACCGATCTTGCTCTGCGCACCCACGGTGCAGTGGGGACGCAGGTGGGCATAAGGGCCGATCTCACAGCCCGTTTCCACAACACTCTCCTCACACTGCGAGGCATTGATCCGCACGCCGTCACCCACCGTACAGTCCGTGAGCATACTGTTCGGGCCGATCTGACAGTCTGTTCCAATCACAGTCCCGCCCCGCAGGATCGTGCCGGGCAGCAACATCGTACCCGCGCCCACGCGAACACGCGGATCCACATAAGTATTATTGGGATCCATGACGCAGACGCCGCCGGCAAGCAGTTCCCGCAGGATCTGCGCCCGGGCCAGGAACTGCATGCTGTTGAGTCCCTTAAACGTGGTAATGGACGTAAAGCCCGGCACGCTCCGGGCGCCCTCCACCTCTTCTGCACCAGTTTCCAGGCTGTGCGCCAATACGCTGCCGGAAGCTCTGTACACTTCGTTCTGTCCGGCGCTGTCCACCGGCACGGCAGCGCCAGGCACCACCAGAGTTTCCTCTTCGCCCTCCAAAAAAGCCAGCAGATCGGCGCGGTTGTCGGATACCGTCACCTGTTCTGCCGAAGAAAAGCACGCCAAAGCCTCTTCCTGATACGATGCCGGGCAGCACACAAAAAAGCGCTCCACACCCTGTTCGCGCAGCGCAGTGCTCAGCCAAGTGAGCACCGGGCAAAACAGGACGTTCTGCAGCATCAACGGTTTTCGGATCAATTCTCCCTCTGCGTCATCCACAAATAAAACAGCGCGCTTCGTTTCCATCATTGCCGTTCCTCTCCAAGGGCCGCAGGACACCGCAGCTGCGCCGCTTCATCCCATTTCCCCTCATTTTGAAAATACAGTTTCATTATAGCAAACCCCTTTCAAAAAATCCACGATTTTATATGTTTTTTTCAGGTTTCTTTCTTTTCTCCATTCTGCTGCGCATTTTCCTGGGGTTTTCCAGCAAAAAGCACAATGGTTTTCCAAATCTGCGGCGCCGCTCCTTCGCCTGAAGACGAGGCCTTCCGGACGCGCCGGTTGTTTGTCATAAATGCAATGCTCTTGTCGTTTTATCTGGAAATGCACGGATATTTATATGAATTCTAACGATTTTTCCGTCTTTTGCGCAAAAAAAGAGCAAATAAGTGTTGAAATCATACTTGCTTTGCATTACAATAAGGACGCTGAGCGCACAAGGAAATGTTTTTTCCCAGCAGCAAATACAAACAGAAATTTATACTATAATAAATAAGGAAACGCACATGATCAATCTTGTACTGGTGGAGCCGGAAATCCCGGCCAACACCGGGAATATCTCCCGCACCTGCGCCGTCACCGGCTGTGCCCTGCATCTGATCCGTCCGCTGGGGTTCGATATCTCCGACAGATCCCTCAAGCGGGCCGGGTTGGACTATTGGGACAAACTGAATCTGACGGTGTACGACAATCTGGACGATTTCTTTTCCCGCCACCCGAATCCAGACCTGTGGCTGGCTTCATCCAAAGGGGCCCGGCCTTATTACGAGGCCGCTTTCCGCGACGGCTGTTTTCTTTTTTTCGGCAAGGAAACCAAAGGACTCGACGAAGCCTTTCTGTCCGCGCATGCTGAGCGCTGCCTGCGCCTGCCTATGCTCCCCGGCGCCCGCTGTCTGAACCTTTCCAACGCCGCCGCCATTTTCGCCTATGAAGCCCTGCGGCAAACGGGATTTCCCGGTTTTCAAACTACGGGGGCCATGGCCCCCGCCCCCTGACGCTTCATCCTATCGCGTCCTGAGCAAATTCTCTGCAACAGACCCCCTCGTTTGAGGGAACACTATTGTAATAATAGGAGGACATTGCTATGAACTACAACAAGAAAACTGTAAGCGACATCGACGTTGCCGGCAAAAAGGTCCTGCTGCGCTGCGATTTCAACGTGCCCCAAGACAAGGAAACCGGTGCAATCACAGACGATAAGCGCATCCGCGCCGCTTTGCCCACTATCCGGTATCTGCTCGAACACAATGCCGCTGTCATCGCCTGTTCCCACCTGGGTAAGCCCAAGGGCGAATGGAAGGAAAAGCTGACCCTCGCCCCGGTCGCTGAACGTTTGAGCGCACTCCTGGAGCGTGAAGTAATTTTCGCCAAAGACATCATCGGCCCAGATGCCCAGTCCAAAGCTGCGGCGCTGCAGCCGGGTCAGATTATGCTGCTGGAAAACCTGCGCTTTGACATCGGCGAGGAAAAGAACTCCCCTGAATTTGCCAAGGCCCTGGCCGATCTGGCCGAAGTGTACGTGTCCGACGCATTCGGCACCGTACACCGCGCCCATGCTTCCACTGCCGGTGTGGCGGCATATCTGCCCGCCGTTTCCGGAATGCTGATCCAGAAAGAGCTGGAAATCATGGGCGGCGCGCTGGAACATCCCAAGCGCCCCTTCGTGGCAGTGCTCGGCGGCGCCAAGGTGTCCGATAAGATCAACGTGATCAACAACCTGCTGGAAAAGGCCGACACCATCATCATTGGCGGCGGTATGGCCTACACGTTCATCAAAGCCCAGGGCGGCAGCATCGGCACCTCGCTGCTCGAAGCCGACAAGGTGGAATATGCCCGGGAAATGCTCTCCAAAGCCGCTGCACGCGGCGTCCAGCTCCTGTTGCCCACCGACACCATCGCTGCCAAAGAATTTTCCAGAGATGCAGAGCCGGTGTGCGTTTCCACCATGGCCATCCCTGACGACATGATGGGCATGGACATCGGCCCTGACACGCAAAAGGCCTTTGCCGAAGCCGTACAGGGCGCCGGAACCATCGTCTGGAACGGGCCGATGGGCGTATTTGAGTTCCCCGCTTTCGCCGAAGGTACCAAAGCCATGGCCCGTGCGCTGGCCGAGTCCGGCGCAATCACCATCATCGGCGGCGGCGACAGTGCCGCGGCTGTGGAGCAGCTGGGCTTTGCCGACAAGATTACCCACATTTCCACCGGCGGCGGCGCTTCCCTGGAGTTCCTCGAAGGCAAAGAACTGCCCGGCGTAGCCTGCCTGATGGATAAATAAAGCCATTCCGGGCAACTGGGTACTGAACCAACATCTGCTTTCCCCGCAAAGAGTCCATTGGCTCTGCGCGGGGTACATACCATAAAAACTGCGCGCACTTTCCCGCAGCGTACTGCGGGAAAACAGCGTAAAATTGCAAGCATCATGAGCAAGGAGATAAAAGAACATGAACCGCAGATACCGAAAAACAATCATAGCCGGAAACTGGAAAATGAACAAAACCGCTTCCGAGACCAAACAATTTGCCGATGAATTGAAAACCATCCTGCCCCGCGCCAAATGGTGCGATGTGTTGGTTTGCGTTCCCTCTGTCAACATCCCCGCCGCGCTGCGCGCATTCAAAGATATGCGCGTAACGGTAGGCGCCGAGAATGTATTTTATGAAAAAAACGGCGCATATACCGGTGAAGTCTCTGCCGACATGCTCAAGGACCTGGGCGTGAAGTACGTCATCATCGGCCACAGCGAACGCCGCCAGTATTTCGGCGAGACCGACATCACCGTAAATAAAAAGGTGCACGCCGCTCTGGAGGCCGGCCTTCATCCCATCGTCTGCGTCGGTGAGAGCCTGGAACAGCGCGAGCTGGGCGTGACCATGGATCTGATTTCCCTGCAGGTCAAATCCGCTCTGGCTGGCGTCAGTGCCGAAAAACTGCGCAAATGCGTCATCGCTTATGAGCCTGTGTGGGCCATCGGCACCGGACGCACTGCCACCCCCGAGCAGGCCGGCGAGGTATGCACGTTCATCCGTGCCACCATCCGCCATATGTACGGCGCCCGCATCGCCCGTTCCATCACTATCCAGTACGGCGGCTCCATGAATCCAGGCAACGCTGCGGAGCTTCTGGCGCAGCCGGATATCGACGGCGGTCTCATCGGTGGCGCAGCCCTGAAGCCCGATCAGTTCGTCGCCATCATCAACGCCGCAAATCAGGAATAATGCTATGGTTGGGAGTCTCTGCTCCCGGGAGATACGAATTGATATGAAAACCCCGACAACTCTTATTATTATGGACGGCTTCGGCCTGAACGACAAGACGGAAGGCAATGCAGTCAAGGCAGCAAAAACTCCAGTTCTCGATAGGCTGCTTTCTGAAAACGCCCATACTGCCCTGTCCGCCTCCGGTTCAGACGTGGGGCTGCCCGAAGGTCAAATGGGCAACAGCGAGGTGGGCCACACCAACATCGGCAGCGGCCGCGTGGTATTTCAGGATCTGCCCCGCATCAGCAAAGCCATCGAAGACGGCGATTTTTTTGAAAACAAAGCTTACAACGCCGCCATGGACGCCTGCCTGGAACAGGGCACTGCGCTGCACCTGCTGGGACTGCTCAGCGACGGCGGCGTCCATTCCCATATCACACACCTGTTCGCCCTGCTGGAGCTGGCAAAGCGCAAAGGCCTTACCAAAGTTTATGTACATGCATTTCTCGACGGGCGCGACGTGCCCCCCGCCTCCGGCAAAGCGTATGTGCAGCAGCTCGCCGACCGGTGCGCCGCATTGGGCGTCGGCAAAATCGCCACGGTTCAGGGCCGGTTTTACGCCATGGACCGCGACAAGCGCTGGGATCGTGTAGAGGCGGCTTATGACGCCATGGTGTACGGTACCGGTGCCTTCTGCCCAGACCCCGTAAAAGCGGTGGCCGATTCCTATGCCGAAGGCGTGACAGACGAATTTGTCGTGCCTGTGGTCTGCGATAAAGACGGCACCATATCCGACAACGACAGCGTTATTTTCTTTAACTACCGCCCTGACCGCGCCCGTGAGATCACCCGCGCTCTGGTGGACAGGGATTTTGACGGTTTTGTGCGCCAGTGGTTCCCATTGACCTATGTCTGCACCACCGAATACGACGCTTCCATGCCCAATGTTACGGTGGCCTTCCCCCATCAGCCTCTGCGCAACGGCCTGGGCGAATATCTGAGCAAGCTGGGCCTGACACAGCTGCGCATTGCGGAAACGGAAAAATACGCCCATGTGACATTCTTTTTCAACGGCGGCACCGAAACGGTGTTTTCCGGCGAGGACCGGGTGCTGGTCCCCTCCCCCAAAGTGGCGACCTACGATCTGCAGCCGGAAATGAGCGCTGCAGAAGTCACCGAGCAGGCCACCGAACGCATCCGCAGCGGTGAATATGATGTGATCATCCTCAACTTCGCCAACTGCGATATGGTGGGCCACACAGGCGTGTTCAGCGCCGCAGTCAAAGCCGTGGAAACAGTGGATACCTGCGTGGGCGAAGTCGTCCGCGCCACAGCGGAAATGGGCGGCATCTCCATGATCACAGCCGATCACGGCAACGCCGAAAAAATGCTCGACGAAAATGGCCAGCCCCATACAGCCCACACCACCAATCTGGTGCCTTTCATCGTGGTGGGCGCCGCCACCAAGCTGCGCAGCGGCGGACGGCTGGCCGACATTGCCCCCACCATGCTGGACCTGATGGGCTTGGAATGCCCTGCCGAAATGGACGGAAAAACGCTGATTATTTCCTGAGCAAGCCGGTTCTTTTCGCTTTTCCCTGCTTTTTGAAATTTCAAAGGAGGAATTTGAATAATGAAAAACAATCCTGTGATCCAGAACATTTTGGGCCGTGAAATCCTGGACTCCCGCGGCAATCCCACCGTCGAGGTGGAAGTCCTGCTCAGCGACGGCAGCTTTGGCCGCGCCGCGGTGCCTTCCGGAGCATCCACCGGAATCTACGAAGCCTGCGAACTGCGCGACGGCGACAAGGGCCGCTATCTGGGCAAAGGTGTGCTTAAGGCAGTGGAAGCGGTTAACGGCGAGATCGCCCAGAATATCTGCGGCATGGACGCCTATGACCAGGTAGGCCTGGACAACACCATGATTGCGCTGGACGGTACCGCCAACAAGACCCGTTTTGGCGCCAACGCCATTCTGGGCGTGTCTCTGGCTGTAGCCCGCGCTGCCGCCAACTCCCTGGATCTGCCTCTGTACCGCTACATCGGCGGCGTGAACGGCAAAACTCTGCCCGTGCCCATGATGAACGTGCTCAACGGTGGCGCACACGCCTCCAACAACGTGGACATCCAGGAATTCATGATTATGCCCGTGGGCGCCTCCTCTTTCCGCGAAGCCTTACGCATGTGTGCCGAGGTCTTCCACACGCTGAAGAAAGTGGTTCCCTCCACTGGCGTGGGCGACGAAGGCGGCTACGCGCCCAACCTGGCCTCCGACGAGGATGCGCTGAAAGCGCTGGTCGAAGCCATCGAAAAGAGCGGCTACAAGCCCGGCGAGGACTTTATGATCGCTATGGACGCCGCTGTTTCCGAGTGGTATAACAAAGAAAAAGAAGTGTATGAACTGCCCAAGGCCGGAAAGACCATGACCCGCCAGGAAATGGTGGACATGTGGGTAAACTTTGCCGGAAAGTACCCGATCATCTCTCTGGAAGACGGCATGGGCGAAGAGGACTGGGAAGGCTGGAAAATGCTGACCGACGCACTGGGCGGCAAACTGCAGCTGGTGGGCGACGATCTGTTCGTCACTAATACCGCCCGCCTGTCCACCGGTATTGAAAAAGGTGTGGCCAACTCCATCCTGATTAAAGTCAATCAGATCGGCACCCTGACTGAAACGCTGGATGCCATCCAGATGGCCAACCGCGCCGGCTATACCGCCGTAGTATCCCACCGCAGCGGCGAGACGGAAGACACTACCATCGCCGACCTGAGCGTGGCTTTGAACGCCGGCCAGATTAAGACCGGCGCCCCCAGCCGCACCGACCGCGTATGCAAATACAATCAGTTGCTGCGCATTGAAGAGGACTTGGGCGAGAGCGCTCAGTATCCGGGCCGCAAGGCATTTTTCAACCTGAAATAAACTGTATTCCCCATTTCGGCCGGAGCACATTTTGTGCCCCGGCCGTTTTGCGTTGTTTCGGATTCTTGTTACAATGGCAGCCGCATCGGCAGCAAAAACGAACTGATCATGAAATACAGCGCTTTCAACACTTCCGGCAAGCGGGAACCGGAACGGACAGAGTGCGATTTGCTTTTGCTTGCCCTGGTCAGCGACGCCGGCAGCGCAGGCGTCCAAATCCAATCGCCGGACGGCGCATCTGTGTTCGACGCCGAACGTCTGGCCGAGGGCCACTATGAAATCCAAATGGACCGGGACAGAACATAGTTCTGCATGCGAACCGGGCGCCGCACCAAAGGGAGCATCCACGTTTACCGGGGGCGGCGGAACCAGAATGTGCAAAAAATTGAAAAATTTTTCCTGTGACGGTATAAAAGGCCTTGTGCGTGGCAATGATACACGCAAAGGCCTTTCTCTTTTTCGAAAAAAGAAGCGCCCCACCGGCATGCCGCCGCCGCAAGCGCGGCCGCCGCACAGCAAAACGTGCGGCGCAGCAGGAGGAAGTTTTATGAAAACATCTGGAAAGTTAAGCGAATTTCTGAACGGAGCAGGATTCTACATAGTCCTGTTCCTGGCTGTTGCCATCATTGGAGCATCGGGCTATTTTATTTACACCACCCTCTTCGGCGACCGTGAATCGCCGGACGCCTCTTCTTCCGGCGGCAATGCAATCGTGTCGGAGCAGCCGGAGCATCAGACGCCGGATGTAGAGCTTCACGAAGACGTGACGCTGCCTCAAAGCGAACCGGACCGGGAAACGGTTTCCGTGTCCAGCACGGTTCCCGTAGAAGCCCCAACCGACGAGGCCGCTTCGGCGGATACGCGCATTGTCGCCCCCCTCTCCGGCGACACACTTACCCCTTTCAGCATGGACGCGCTGCTCTATAACGCGACCATGAACGATTGGCGGACCCACAACGGCGTGGATATTTCCGCCCAGGAAGGGGATGCAGTATCCGCCGCTGCCTCCGGCAAAGTCCTCTCTGTGGTAGAGGACTACTGGCTGGGCACCACCGTCACTATTTCCTGCGCCGACGGCTATGAGCTGACCTATGGCAGCCTGCAGACCGTCGATGTCTCCGCCGGACAGCAGGTCAACGCCGGCGATACCATCGGCTCAGCCGGTATGACCGCTCTGCTGGAAGAGGCACTTGGTCCCCATTTGCATTTTTCCGTCGTCAAGGACGGCGTAGCCGTCGATCCTGCCGTTTATCTGAAGCAGGGCACGTAAGCAAAGCTTTTTTCTTTCCTCTCTCATCCCCCATACAAACAGGACGGCGTCTGCAGCATATGCTGCAGACGCCGTCCTGTTTGTATAGCGGCATGCTCACCGTTCCATCCAGCACACCAGCTCTTTCGACACCGTCATGCCCAAACTGCGCTGCAGGGCCAGGGACGCCGTGTTATGTTCTGCAATCTGTCCAAAGGGAATATGCCCCCGTTCCAACGCGCGCTGAATCGCCACCTGTTCCAAATACGTGCCAAGCCCCCGGCGGCGGTATGCGGGCAATACCGTCAGCAGTCCAATGGAGCCTTCTTCATGGGTGCCTGCAAATCCAACCAGCGCATCGCCCAAGGAAACATAAAATACCGCACCGCTCCGGATGCGATCGTATAGATAATGCTCCACCGATGCCACATCCCCAGCTGCAGGTCCCGGCATATGATAATACGGCGCCAAACGCGGTGCGTCCTCCAACTGCGCCGTATGCACCTGAATTCCGATCTCCGGTACGGTGATCGACGCTTTTTCATACCATGCATTATAATAGGTTTCGATGCAGGCAGGTTGAAAACGCTGCGCTATGGGTTCAATCTGAATGGTGTCCTGCACCTCCAGCATGGTTGCGTCTGTCGGCACCTGGCCGAAAAACTCCAGGGCAGTCTGTGTATCCGCCGCGGCGATCTGCCATATGCGGCCAGCCGTACACAGAAGACATCCCCGTTCCGTCGCCGCTTTGACCTCAGCAAGCCCTCCCTGCAACGCTGAAAGCAGATTGATATTCCGATTTTTCTGCTGCCGCAGATAATCCACAGCCATAGCTTCCAACTTTTTTCTCATATCTGTTTTCTCCCTTTTTTATCGGTAAACACACAACCAGTTCCTTTTCTCCGCCGTGCGCGGACTTTTTATAGTATAGCATAAAATTCTGCCCCAGGCCAGGGGAAAGCGCGGTTTCTACTCTTGCAACGCTCACTTTACTGTGCTACAATAAAAAAATAGTGGGGCTATATCAGCCCCTTTTCTCTTTCATCATTCACACGCGAAAGGAGTCGAAGCGCTTTGTTCAGCGAACGAATTTACAATTTTTCAGCCGGCCCTTCTATGCTGCCGCTGCCCGTTTTGCAGCAGATTCAGCAGGAGCTTCTTAACTGTAGTGGTTCCGGCATGTCAGTGATGGAGATGAGTCACCGATCTTCCGCGTTCGACTCAATCTTTCAGGATACCAAATCCCGTCTGCGGGCACTCCTGCAGGTACCCGACGACTATGAAATTCTCTTTTTGCAGGGCGGCGCCAGCACTCAGTTTGCCATGGTGCCCATGAACCTGATGGGCCGAACGGGCCGGGCAGATTACGCTCTAACCGGCAATTTTTCCACAAAGGCCTATGAAGAGGCTCAAAAGTTCGGCCTGTGCGCCGTCGCCTGCTCCAGCGCCGATCAAAACCACACCTATATCCCCCAGCAGGAAGCACTGCAGCTGGACGCCGACGCATCCTATTTCCATTACTGCGCCAACAACACCATTTATGGCACTGAATGGAACTATGTACCAGACACCGGCGCTGTCCCCCTCGTGTGCGACATGAGTTCCAATATTCTCTCCAAACCCGTGGACGTAAGCCGCTACGGCCTGATTTATGCTGGCGCACAGAAAAATATGGCCCCCGCCGGTGTGACGGTGGTGATTCTCCGCCGCAGCCTTGCGGGCAGCGCTCCGGAAAATACACCCACCATGCTCAACTATGCCACCCATGTCAAAGGCGATTCCATGTACAACACGCCGCCATGCTGGTGCATCTATGTGCTGGGGCTGGTGGCAAAATGGCTGCAGGAAGATGTCGGAGGCCTGTCGGAAATGGCCCGGCGCAATGAGGAAAAAGCCGCCCTGCTCTATGCCTATCTGGACGAAAGCCATCTCTTCCACGCAGCAGTGCAAAAGGCATACCGCAGCCGCATGAACGTTACTTTCCGTACGGGCGACCGGGATCTGGACGCACAGTTTGCCAAGGAAGCGGCAGCGGCAGGTCTTTCCAATCTGAAAGGCCACCGTCTGGTGGGAGGAATGCGCGCCTCGCTGTACAATGCCATGCCCATCGAGGGTGTCAAAGCCCTGATCGATTTCATGGCACGCTTTGAAAAAGAACATATCTGAAAGGATTGAACTGCATTATGTTTAAGGTAAAAACGCTCAATCACATCTCTCCTTCCTGCATGGAGATCATGACCCCGGACCGCTATGAAATTTCGGACACCATGGCCGATCCGGACGCGATTTTCGTCCGGGCCACCGATATGCACAACTATGAGTTCAATCCGGCTCTGCGGTGCATTGCCCGCGCGGGAATCGGCGTGAACTCCATCCCCCTCAAACGCTGCAGCGAAGCCGGCATCGTGGTGTTCAACACCCCTGGCGGCAACGCCAACGCCGTCAAGGAACTGTTCCTGTTCGGCCTGGGTATGGCCTCCCGTGATCTGATGGGCGGCATGCGCTGGGTATATAATTACAACAATCCCGACGTGCCTGTGGAAGTAGCCATGGAGAAAATCAAAAAGCAGTTCGCCGGGCCGGAATACTACCGCAAGAGCATCGGCGTCATCGGCACCGGTAATGTTGGCTGCCTGGTGGCCAACATTGCCCTGGATATGGGCATGACCGTATACGGCTATGATCCCTATCTTTCGGTCAACGCCGCTTGGCGCGTCTCCCGTCACGTGATCCGTGTGGATGACTTGGACACACTGCTGCGCAACTGCGACTATATCACGCTGCACACCCCGCTGACCGACGAGACAAGATGCATGATCAACGCCGCACGCATCGCCAAAATGAAAGACGGCGTGCGCATCATCAATTACGCCCGCGGCGAAGTGGTGGACGAAGACGCCATCATCGACGCCCTGCACAGCGGGAAGGTAGAACGTTTTGTGACGGATTTCCCCACCGCCCGTCTTATCCAGGAGCCCAAAGCCATTCTGACCCCCCACCTGGGCGGCACCACGGTAGAGGCCGAAGCCAACTGTGCCCGCATGGCTGCCGAGGAAATGGATGATTACCTGCGCACGGGCAACATCAAAAACTCCGTCAATATGCCCGACCTGCACATGGACCGTACCGGCCCCACCCGAATCTGCATCATTCACCGCAATCTGCCGGGCATGCTGACCACTCTGCTGCCGATTTTTGCCAAAGATCAAATCAACATTGAAAACATGACCAATAAATCCCGCGGCGAATACGCTTATTCCGTATTTGATCTGAATGCCGATGTGGAAGAGTCCGTAGTTTCGGAACTCAAAGCTATTGAAGGTGTCCTCCGCGTACGCGTATTGCACTAATTAAAAAAGAACTGCGCCTCCGCCAGACCCGGCGGAGGCGCTTTGCGTTGCTTTTGTCCTGCATCTCCCTGAACACAGGGCGATGCACGGGGTTCCGTTGTAACCCAAAAATGGTTCTGCCAGCAGCAGAACCATTTTCTTATTTAAAGTAGTCCGCAGCCCAGATATCCCTCGGGCCGCTCCATCTTGGCACAGCAACCCATCAGGCGCAACATGCCGAGCGGCGTACTGTACACGCACTGTTCTGTCTCCAATGCCCGCGCCAGCAGAGCCATCGCCTCCTGTTCCTGCCCTGCCGCCCCCAGCAGTTCACGGATTACCGCGGTGCCGCCCTTTTTAAAAGCAATGGCACAGGCTGTCTCTCCGCCGGGCAGCGTTATTTGAAACAACCCGCCGCCGCTGCGCTCAGCCAGTTCCCGCTGCAGCGCCGTCAGCGCCGGGCCGAGGACCACATGGCTGCGCCCTTGCAGGAATTTCTCACGCCGCCGCTCATATGCCTCCGAAGAACTGCGGCGGCACACGCCGCAGCTCTCCGGCAGATCCGCGGCCCCGAAAGTTTTTTCTGCGGTGCTCCCCACCGACCAGAACCCCTGCTTCGCGAAAAAAAGCTCCAGCGTATTGTCCGGCAGCAGCGTCCAAACGCCGCCAGCCCCTTTTTCCACCAGGAAATCGCAGGCCGTTTCCACCAGCCAGCCGGCATAGTTCTGGTGCCGACGCACCGGATCCGTCGCCAGCCCCACCAGGCAGGGCGCCGGGGCATAGCGATCCTGCGCGCCGCTGTACCAGAACGCAGGCAGCAGGAATACCATGCTCTGCACTATGCCATCTTCCAGCAACACCAAACTGGATTCCACATGTCCCGGCACAAAGCATTGCCGGAAAAACCATGCCTCATGTTCTTCTCCGAAACTCTCGCGCCACAGCACCCTCAGCCGCGGCAGATCTTCTGCCTTGGCGGCGCGCAGACTGATTTTTGCCATGCCGCCTTATTCCTTCGGGATCAACAGTGCAGCGACACAGTAAACAATGGCGCCGGTTCCGATGCTGCCGATGCTCAGCAGCACGGCAAGAATCCGCACAATACTGGGATCGATGTTGAAATATTCCGCAATGCCGCCGCACACACCGGCAATGATGCAGGATTGGCGGGAACGATACAGTCTCTTCATAACCTTTATCCTTTCTTAACCGGAAGCAGATTGCCCTCCATGTCCACACTGACCGCGGTGATGGCATTCCTAGTGAACTTCGCGATTTCGTCCAGCCGCACCATGGCGCCGTAATCCGACACAAAGGTATATGCCACACCATGGCGCTTAGCCCGGCCAGTACGGCCGATACGGTGGATATAATATTCATTTTCCTCCGGCACATCGTAGTTGAACACCGCATCCACATCATCCACATCGATGCCGCGGGCCGCCACGTCGGTTGCCACAAATACACGCAGCTTTCCGTCCCGGAAACGCTGCATCACCTTCTCCCGCTTCACCTGAGGGATATCGCCGTGAATGCACTCGGCCTCTACCCCGCCTATCTGCAAAAACTTGGTTGCCCGCTCCACCATACCTTTGGTGTTGCAGAACACCACGACCCGCTCATAGCCTTCTTTGTTCAAAATGCGGAGCATGGTTTCCACTTTGGCATCCCGCGCCACATCGATGCGGTACTGGATAATGTCCGGCTTGTTCTGCTCGTCGGCCCGGACGGTGATCTCCTCGGCGTCGCGCTGGTAGACCCAGGCAATGTCCATCACTTCGCGGGAAATAGTAGCCGAAAACAGTCCCAGGTTTCTGCGGTGGGGGATCTTGTCCAGAATACGGGTCACATCGTGGATAAAACCCATGTCCAGCATACGATCCGCCTCATCCAGCACGACGGTCTGCACTGCGTCCACCTTAATGGTGCGGCGCTTCATATGGTCGCTGAAACGTCCAGGCGTGGCCACAATAATCTGCGGATTGCGCTTGAGCGCGTTGATTTGTTTACCGATGGGCTGACCGCCGTAGCAGCAGACGATTTTTATCCCTGCCAAATAAACGGCCAGATCCCGCAGTTCGTCAGTGATCTGCAGCGCCAGTTCCCGGGTCGGCGCCAGGATCACAGCCTGGACCGCCTCGCTTTCCGGGTCAATATGTTCCAGAATCGGGATACCGAAAGCAAACGTTTTTCCGGTGCCCGTGGGAGCCTTTGCAGTCACATCCCTCCATTCCAGCATGGGCGGGATAGCCCCGGCCTGGATGGGTGTGGATACTTCATATCCCTTTTTCTCGATCGCACGCAGAATCGGCTCGGACAGTCCCAGCGAATCAAAGCGCACGCCTTGCGTCAGTTCCATAGTTTCTATTCCTCTATACCATAAATTTTGAACCTGCTGTATGTTGGATATTATAGCATAGTTCCCTGTACCGTGCAACTTTTCCCCCCGCAGCGGTGCTGCTCCGCCGCCCGGTGCTCCCCGCGCCGCGCCGCAGGCAAAAAAGTTTTGCTTTTCCTCTATATTTTTCCGGTACCTTGTGCTATAGTGTATTTGTATTATTATGCGCTAAAGGAGCAAATGCGAATTATGATTACCATTACCGACCTGGGGTTGCAGTACGGCGGCAGCGTTCTGTTTTCCCACGCGGACCTGCAGTTCACCCGCGGCAACTGCTACGGCGTGATCGGCGCCAACGGCGCGGGCAAATCCACCTTTTTGAAAATCCTGTCCGGCGAAGTGGAGTCCACCTCCGGCACAGTGGAGATTCTGCCGGGCACCCGCATGTCCGTTCTAAAACAGGATCAGAACAAATACGACGCCTATTCCGTGATGGATACCGTCATCATGGGCAACCAGCGCCTCTATGACATCGGCAAAGAAAAAGAAGCGCTGTATGCCAAGGAGGAAATGACCGACGAAGACGGTGTGCGCGCCTGTGAACTGGAGGAAGAGTACGCAGAGCTGGGCGGCTGGGAAGCCGAGAGCGATGCCAGTCGTATCCTGCAGGGCCTGGGCGTAGGCGTGGAGCTGCACCAGACCCAGATGGCCGATATGGACCCCCGTCTGAAAGTGAAAGTCCTGCTGGCCCAGGCTCTGTTCGGCAGTCCCGACCTGCTGCTGCTGGACGAGCCGACCAACAATTTGGACATCGCCGCCACCAACTGGCTGGAAGATTTCCTGCTGGACTTCCCCGGCACAGTCATTGTGGTATCCCATGACCGCCACTTCCTCAACACCATCTGCACCCACATTGTGGATATCGATTACGGCAAGATCAAAATGTATGTGGGCAACTACGATTTCTGGTACGAGTCCTCTCAGTTGGTGCAGCAGCTTATGCGCAACCAGAACAAGCGCAACGAAGAAAAAATCAAGGAACTGCAGGACTTCATCGCCCGTTTCTCCGCTAACAAATCCAAGTCCAAGCAAGCTACGGCCCGCCGCAAGCTGCTGGACAAGCTGACTGTGGAAGAGATCCCTGCTTCTTCCCGCCGCTATCCCTATGTGGCTTTTTCTCCCGACCGGGAGGTAGGAAAGGACATCCTGTTTGTCACCGACGTGAGCAAAACTATCGACGGCGTGAAGGTGCTCGACAAGGTTTCCTTCATCGTGGAGCACGGGGACAAAATCGCCTTTGTGGGCGAAAATGAAAATGGCCAGACAGCACTGTTCAAGATTCTCGCCGGCGAGATGGAGCCGGACGAGGGCACTGTAAAGTGGGGGCAAACCGCCACGTTCAGCTACTTTCCCAAAGACAACACCCCTTACTTCGAAGACAACGACGACAACCTGGTACAATGGCTGCGTCAGTATTCCTCCGATCCCCACGAAACCTATCTGCGCGGTTTCCTGGGCCGCATGCTCTTCTCCGGGGACGAAGTATACAAAAGCGTGAAGGTACTTTCTGGCGGCGAGAAGGTGCGCTGCATGCTCTCACGCATGATGCTTTCCGGCGCCAATGTGCTGCTGTTGGACCAGCCCACCAACCATCTGGATCTGGAATCCATCGCCGCAGTGAACAGCGGCCTGGAGAGCGTCAAATGCAACGTGCTTCTGGCCTGTCATGACCATCAGCTGGTGGAAACCGTGGCTAACCGCGTGCTTTGTTTTAACGCTGACGGCACTGTGACGGATTACCGCACAGATTACGACACCTACCTGGAAAAAACCGCCGCCCATGAAGCGGAGGCATAAGAAACAAAAAAGTCAAGACGTTTTCTGCTTTTGCAGAAAGCGTCTTGACTTTCTCCTTTTTTTCGATATACTATATAAGGTTTTATGAAATCCATCTGTGCGATGGAGCAACAGTTTCTGCCAACTGCCCTCAATTGACTATTGTGTCCCCGGCGGGACAAGCCATAGTCCCGGAGCGGCAGTTCTTTTATGCTGATCGACCGAAAGGAGCCACAGCCATTATGAAAAAGGACATCGTGATCATCGGCGCCGGTCCTGCCGGCATTTTCACCGCGCTGGAGCTGATCCGCAAGGGCAGCAAAAAGAGCATTGCTTTGGTGGAAAAGGGCGCGGCCATTGAACACCGCCGCTGTCCCAAAAGCGTGACGCAAAAATGCGTCAACTGCAAGCCCTGCTGCCATATTACCACCGGATTTTCCGGCGCCGGCGCTTTTTCCGACGGCAAGCTGTCCCTCTCCTGTGAGGTGGGCGGCGATCTGCCGGATCTGGTGGGCGCCGATCTGGTGCAAAGCACCATCGCCTATGCCGACAGTATTTACCTTGAGTTCGGCGCGGACACCCATGTGGAGGGCGTTACCGACGGCGATGAAATCCGCGCCATCCGTAAGCGCGCCATTGCCGCAGGGCTTAAGCTGGTGGATTGCCCGATCCGTCACATGGGCACAGAAAAAGCCCAGAAGATTTATCTCGGCATTGAAAAATATCTCGCCGAACACGGCGTGGAACTGCTGTTCGGTATGGAATGTGTGAACATCATCCTGCAGGACTCCATATGCAAAGGCGTCACGCTGACCGACGGAAAGAAAGATCTGGAAATCTACGCCGACGAAACCGTTATCGCTGCCGGGCGGCGCGGCGCAGACTGGTTGGAAAAAGTGTGTGCCGAACATAACATTGCTCATCAGAGCGGCACCGTGGATGTAGGCGTGCGCGTGGAAGTACGCAATGAAGTAATGGAAACCGTCAATCGTGCGCTGTACGAAAGCAAGCTCATCGGCTACCCCAAGCCTTTCAAAAACAAAGTGCGCACATTCTGTCAGAACCCCGGCGGTTTCGTCAGTCAGGAAAATTATGACAACGATCTGGCCGTAGTCAACGGCCACTCTTATAAAGAAAAAAAGTCCGACAATACCAATCTGGCCATTTTGTGCTCCCACAATTTCAACGAGCCGTTCAACCAACCCATCGCCTTTGCCCAGAAAGTTGGCGAGCTGACCAATATGCTGGGCGCAGGCCATATCCTGGTCCAGCGCTACGGCGACATTCTTGATGGCAAGCGCACCTGGGCCAAAGAACTTGCCCGTTCCAATGTGCGCCCCACCCTGCCTGACGCCGTAGCCGGTGATATCACTTCCGCCATGCCTTACCGCTCCATGCTGAACATCATCAACTTTATTCAGGCTGTGGACAAGGTGGTGCCTGGGTTTGCCGCACCGGAAACCCTGCTCTACTCCCCGGAATTGAAATTTTATTCCAACCGCATCAAAATGGACACCCATCTGAACACCAACGTGCAGGGACTGCACTGCCTGGGCGACAGTTCCGGCTGGACCCGCGGGTTGATGATGGCCTCGGTCATGGGCGTGCTGATGGGGCGCTATCTCCTGTAATTCCATCTTTCTTTTTTCTTGAGCCAATATAAAAGGCAGGGCATACGCCCTGCCTTTTTCCCGTCTGAGCCAAAAAATTCTTACATCCGCCGTCTATTTGTGCTATACTGTTCTTATAATGTGGGAAAGTAGCGGGAAAACAGCTCATAGAAACCCACACAGTACGAAAAACGGGTTCAAAAGGAGGATACAGCATGTACGAGCGCGGCGTATTGATTATGTACGGCAACAGCGGCGTTTGCCGTGTGGAGGACGTGGCTCCTATGAAGGGCAGCCGCGGCGCAGAAAAAAACCGGCTTTACTACAAACTTTCACCAGTTTATGGCAGCGGCACGATTTATGTCCCCGTAGACACGAAAATTTTTATGCGCCCAGTACTCAGCCGCCGTGAAGCCATGGATCTGATCCGCCGCATCCCGGAAATCAGCGACGATTGCGGCGAAGATGTTTCCGACTGGCACGCTTTGTCCGCCATCTATCAGGAACAGCTCCATTCCCATGACTGCACCGATCTGGTGCATCTGATCAAATCGGTTTACCTTAAGAACCGCACCAATGCCGAGAACGGGCGCAGACCCTATAAAGTGGATCAGGAATACCAGAAGCGGGCAGAAGAGCTGCTGCACAGCGAACTGGCCGCCGCGCTGGATATTCCCATGGAGCAGGTGGCAGGCTTTATCGCCGCCGAATTGGAAAAAAGTGCTCTGTAACGTACCATACAGCAAAACCCCGGCTCAATTTCAGAGCCGGGGTTTTATTCTGCGGCATCCTCCTTCTCAGAGTCGGAGGCGTTATTTCTTCAGCGTACCGTTGGCGCTGGCAGTCAGATAGGCATTGATAAAGCCATCCAAATCGCCGTCCATGACATTGTCGATGTTGCCGGTTTCATATCCGGTACGCGTATCCTTGACCATCTGATAGGGCATAAACACATAGGAGCGGATCTGGCTGCCCCACTCAATCTTCATCTGCACACCCTTGATATCAGAGATCTTTTCGGCGTGCTGCTGAGCTTTCAGTTCCATCAGCTTGGCCCGCAGCATTTTCATACAGTTGTCGCGGTTCTGAAACTGGCTGCGCTCCTGCTGCGAGGAAACCACAATCCCCGTGGGCTTGTGGATCAGGCGCACTGCAGAAGACGTTTTATTGATGTGCTGGCCACCGGCGCCGGAGGAGCGAAACACCTGCATCTCGATGTCCTCTTCACGGATCTCAATGGAATTGTCATCATCCATTTCCGGCATAACCTCCACCGCAGCAAAAGATGTCTGGCGGCGGGCATTGGCATCAAACGGAGAAACACGCACCAGACGGTGCACGCCGTTCTCACTTTTGAGATAGCCGTAGGCATTGTCGCCCTCCACTGCAATGGTGGCAGATTTGATGCCGGCTTCGTCACCGTCCTCATAATCGAGGATTTTATAGGTGAAGCCGTGACGCTCCACCCAACGGGTGTACATGCGGTAGAGCATTTCGGTCCAGTCCTGAGCCTCGGTGCCGCCAGCGCCGGAGTGCAGCGCCACAATGGCATTATTGGCGTCATATTCGCCGGAAAGCAACGTCGCCAGGCGGCGATCCGCAATTTCGCTCTCCAGCTTGTCATAAGACTCGGTCAATTCTTCCAGCAGAGACTCGTCGTCCTCCTCAATGGCCATTTCACACAGCGTCATGGTATCTTCCCAATCCGTGCAGAGCTTTTCATGGGCGCGTATTTTATTCTCCAAGCGCTTAATCTGCTGGGCCACTTTCTGCGAATGCTCCATGTCACTCCAAAAGCCCTCCTGAGCGCTTTCGTCCTGCAAACGGGCATACTCCTGCCGCGCGCCGTCAATATTCAGCGCGTTTTTCAGCTCCTCCAGCGTGGGCTTTTGTGCGAGCAGCTTCTGCTTGTACTCATCAAATTCGATCATGCTCATGCTTGTTTTCTCCACCTGTATCGTAAAATAATTCTTTGATCTGCATATTGGTACTATTATATCCAATTCTTCCCCATCTGTAAAGCTGTTTTGGTAGAAAAGTCCCGGCCTGCACTCTGGCTGTACAGTCTATTCTTTCGTTATTTTTTTCGCTTCCTTCCCAAAATTCCTCCCAGCAAAGACAAATGGCCGCAATATGGGCAACATCCATTGCACATGCGCCGAAATTCCGACACACTCTTGTCATTTATCACTTTACCATGTAAAATAGTTTCAGCGCATTTTTCACTCCGCCGCCGCATAAGGTGGACCAGCACACTTTATCCACCACACAAAAGCACATGGCAACGGTCAGTTTGAAAGAGGAAAGAGGCATCGCTTATGGATCAATTTATGTATATTCTGGAACTTATCGACAAGTATATCTGGGGTATCCCGCTGTGCGCCCTGATTATTGGCTGCGGCATCTGGCTGACACTGCGGGTGCGGTTCCTGCAGATCCGTCATCTGGGCCGGGCACTCAAATACATGGTGCATAACGAGGCCCACGGAGAAGGCGAAGTGACCAGCTTCGGCGCGCTGTGCACTGCCCTGTCCGCTACCATCGGCACAGGCAACATCGTGGGCGTAGCTACGGCCATCGCCGCCGGTGGACCGGGCGCGCTTTTATGGATGGAAATTGCCGCTTTTTTCGGTATGGCCACCAAATATTCCGAAGGCCTTCTGGCCATCAAATACCGCAGCATTGATAAAGACGGTCATGTGCTGGGCGGCCCGTTTTATTACATCGAGCGCGGCATGGGCAAAAACTGGAAATGGTTGGCCAAAACTTTTGCATTTCTGGGTGCCACGGCGGGCCTTTTGGGTATCGGAACCATTACGCAGGTCAACGGCATTACCTCCGCCGCGCAAAACTTCTTTGACCCCAGTCTGCAGCATGTGGTCTTTTCCATCGGCCAGGGCGAAAGCGCCGTCCCCATTACACTGACAACCATTGTTGCAGGCCTCTTGGTCACACTGGCCGTGGCTCTGGTGGTCATCGGCGGCATCAAGCGCATTGCCGGCGTATCTCAGATCATCGTTCCTTTTATGGCGATTACATATATTCTCTTTGCCGTTCTTCTGCTGCTTTGCAATCTGCAGCAGGTACCCGGTGCCATTGTCACAATCGTCACCTCAGCCTTTGCACCACAGGCTGCCCTTGGCGGTGTGATCGGCGTCACCATCAAAGACGCCATCCAGAACGGTGTGGCCCGAGGCATCTTCTCCAACGAGGCCGGACTTGGTTCGGCCCCCATCGCCGCCGCCGCTGCCCAGACCAGAGAACCGGTTCGCCAAGGCCTGGTCACAATGACCGGCACCTTTATTGACACCATCGTCGTGTGTACCATGACCGGGCTGGCCATTGTATTAACTGAATCCTGGGTGCCTGAACTGGGCTTGAAAGGCGTACAGATCACGACCCGCGCTTTCCAGGTAGGACTGCCTTTCCCCTCCGCGATGTCCGCGTTTATCCTGATGCTGTGCCTGATCTTCTTCGCCTTTACAACCATTCTTGGCTGGAACTACTACGGCGAACGCTGCCTGGAATACTTTACAAACGGCAACAAAGCCGCCGTCAAATGCTATCGTTGGCTGTATATCGCCGCGGTCTTTATCGGCCCTTATCTGACGGTGGCCGCCGTGTGGACCATCGCTGATATTTTCAATGCCCTGATGGCTCTCCCCAACATTGTCGCCCTGCTGGCGTTGTCCGGCGTGGTAGCAAAAGAGACCCGCGCCTATTTCCATCGGGATCTCCAACACCGTCTTCTGCACCAAAAGCATTGATGCCGCACACATTCCTTGGAAAAACAGCCCCCATCCGGCAGTGCCGGATGGGGGCTTGCACTTTACAGCGCTTTATTCTTCCGTCTTTTGAATCCCTTTGCGAGTCAGCCAGATTTTCATACCCTGCAGTCCCAGGATCACCGCACCGCCCAGCAGGAAAAACAGAGGGCGGAAAGTGCCCAACGCCATCGCCGCGCGGGGCGGCTCCAGCGTAGTGGGTCCCAAGACCACAGAATAGAGTGATCCAAGCATCAAACCAACAATCAGGAAAATCATCTGCGCACGGTAATGCTCCATCAAATAGCGCAGCAGCCGGATAATCAACGCCACGCCGGCACATACGCCCAGCGCAAACGCGATAACAGTGGGCAGCGCAGAAAAATCAAAGCCCATCACTGCGCGCACCGCAGTGATTACCGGCAAATACAGCCCCATGATCAGCAACAACGTAGAACCGGAAATCCCAGGCAGCACCATGGCGGAAATGGCCACAAGGCCGCCAAGAAACACATAAACAAGGCTCCCCACACCGCTCACCGCGCCGCCGGACACAGGATGAACGGAGGACACCACCACCACAAAGACGATACCCGCCAAAACAAAGGGCGACCATTTCCAGCGCCCTCGCAGCGTCATTTTTTCCTCATGCAGTACCAATGGGATGGCAAACAGGATAAAGCCGATGAATACAGAACTGATAGCATAAATATGGCTTTCAAACACACGGCTCAGCGCCAGGATCGCCAAGCCCATGCCAATCACCCAGCCAAGCCCCAACTGGATCAGGAATTTCAGCGCCGGACGCCGACCCTGCCCGCTTCCGTGGATCAGGTTGTCCAGCGAAGAAAGAAAGCGGTCGTAAAATCCCAGCAAAAAGGCGATCGTACCGCCGGAAACACCGGGCACACTGTCGGCCAGCGCCATACAGAATCCCCGGAACATGTTGATGAAAATCAAATCTGCGTCCTCCTATTCTTGCCCAAACAGCGGCTCTTGGCCGCGCTGCGTACGCTTTAGCGATCAATGGTTATCATACAGGAAAAAATTGTATTCTGTCAATTGCCATAGTCTTTTTTTCACAGTTTTTATACAATTTTAAGAATCAATCCGATCTTCCCCGGCCAGGAAACCGCAGATCAGCTTTTTCTGCCGCGCAGTGTTTCCAAGCTTCTGCATGCGCCAACGTGTCCCTGTTCCGCCGCCTGCTCCCACAAACGAAAGGCCGCCTCCTTGTCTCTGGGCACGCCGTCACCGTAAAAACAACACACGCCACGGTAATACTGGGCCTCGGCATTGCCCAGCGCCGCCGCCCGTTCCCACAGCTGCAGCGCCGTGCGCAGGTTTTTTTCCCGTCCCCGGCCGTAATAATATCCTTCGGCCAGCCGGGCAATCGCATCTCCGTCCTCTGAAGCCAACACCGCCGCCAGCACTTTTTCCTCCTGCCGCTTTGCCACCGCTGTACGCCTCCCTCCGCATATTCTGCCGTTTTTAACCGCCTGGTTTGCGTTTCTTCACTTTACCATAGCAACACCCGTTTTGCAAGGGGCTGCAGCCAGCGCAGAACCTGCAGACTGCTGCATTCCGGTGCCTGCTTATTCTCGCCCGCGTGCAAAAAGGCCCCGGCAGCCTGAGCGTCCCAGGCTGCCGGAGCCTTTCGGTTTATTTATGATGGACATTCCAAATCGTATCGGCATACTCCGCCACCGAGCGGTCCGCAGCAAAAATACCACTGCGGGCAATATTGTGCAGCGACATCCGATTCCAGTGTTCTGCATCCTGATACGCTGCCACCATGCGTTGCTCCGCGTCACAATAGGCGGAAAAATCCGCCAGGAGCATATACTCGTCCGCCGCACCGTAGCGATTGTAGAGCAGCCGCTCATACAGCTCCTCAAAACAGACGCCGCCAAAACCATCGCGGATTTGATCCACCACACGGCGCAGCATCTCGTCACGCTGATAGAACAGCGACGGATCATACCCTCCGCGCTTCATATCCGCCACCTCGTCGGCATGCAGGCCGAAGAGGAACATGTTTTCATCGCCCAGCACATCGTGCATCTCCACATTGGCGCCATCCAAAGTCCCGATGGTCAGTGCTCCATTCATCATGAATTTCATATTTCCGGTGCCGGAGGCCTCCTTGCCGGCGGTGGAAATCTGCTGCGACACCTCCGCTGCAGGCATCAGCTTTTCCGCCAGAGATACGCAGTAATTCTCCAGAAACACCACCTGCAGCTTGCCGCGGCACAGCGGATCGCTGTCGATCTGCCGGGCCAGCACATTGATCAGGCGGATAATATCTTTCGCCACCTTGTAGCCAGGCGCCGCCTTGGCGCCGAACAAATAGACATGGGGGACAACATCCCGGTTCGGATCGTCGTGCAGCTGCTGATAGCGGGCAATGATCTGCATCACATTGAGCAGCTGGCGCTTATATTCATGCAGGCGCTTAACCTGGACGTCGAAAATACCGTCCACATTTAACACCACGCCGGAGCTGCGCTTGACAGCGCGTGCAAAAGCCTCTTTGTTCCCGCGCTTGATGCTTCCCAGACGCGCAAGCACCTGGGCATCCCCGGCATACTGATCCAATTTCTGCAGCTCCATAGGATGCAGGAGGTACCGATCCCCACCGGTCAGATCACAGATCAGCCCATGCAGGCCAGGATTGCTCTGAGCCAGCCAGCGGCGGTGATCGATGCCGTTAGTCACATTTTTGAATTTTGCCGGTTCCATCTGGCAGGCTTCGCGGAACACATCCGTGCGCAAAATCTCCGTGTGCAGGGCCGACACGCCGTTAACAGCACTGCCGCCGGCAATGCACAAATTGGCCATGCGCACCTCGCCGCCCCATACCACCGCCATTTTCTCGGTGATGGCGTTGTTGTGATGGAAAAACTCCTCCACGCTTTTCTGATAGCGCTTGCTGATTTCGTCAATGATCTGCCAGATGCGGGGCAGCAGGCTTTCGATCAGCGTCTGGGGCCAGCGTTCCAGTGCCTCGGAAAGTACGGTATGGTTGGTATAGGCCACAGAATTTCGGGTAATCTCCCAAGCCTCGTCCCAGGAATAGCCGGCTTCGTCCATCAAAATGCGCATCAATTCAGGAATGACCATGGCCGGGTGGGTATCATTGATCTGGATCACATTTTTTTCATGGAAATTCTTAAGCGTTCCGTAGACCTCCACATGCTTGCGCACCAGGGACTGCACGGTGGCGGAAACAAAGAAATACTGCTGCTTCAGACGCAGGGACTTCCCTTCCATATGCTCGTCATTGGGATACAGAATCTTGGTAATCGTCTGTGCCATGGTCTGTTCTTCCGTGGCACGGACATACTGGCCCGAGGAAAACAGCGCCATATCCAGCGTACGGGGCGAACGGGCCTCCCACAGCCGCAGGGTATTCACATGGTCAGTGCCGTAGCCGGCAATCTCCATATCACAGGGAATGGCAATCACGGTATTGTAATCTTCATGCACCACATGCAGATGGCCGTCATGCCACACTTCGCGAAGCTTTCCTCCGAAGCGCACCTCTTCGCGCTCTTCCGGTTTGGCAATCAGCCATGCTCCACCCACTGCTTTCCAGTCGTCGGGCAGTTCCACCTGCTGGCCGTCCACGATGCGCTGTTTAAAAATGCCGAGTTCATAGCACAGAGAATAGCCAGTGGCCGGAATCCCCAGCGTGGTCATAGAGTCGAGATAGCAGGCGGCCAGGCGGCCCAGGCCGCCGTTTCCGAGACCCGCGTCCGGTTCCATTTCAAAAATATCCGCGCTCTTAAAGCCCATGTTTTCAATGGCGCCGTTCATCGCCTCCAGAACGCCCAGATTATAGGCATTTTTCATCAGGCTGCGGCCCATCAAAAACTCCAGAGAGAGATAATGCACCCTGCGCTCGTGGGCACGCTCCACGCGGTCCATGGTTTCTGCGCCGTGCAGCGCCATCATATCCCGCAGGACCAACGCGCAGGCTTTGAACAAATATTCCTCGTTGACATCTTTTTCTGAAATGCCGTAATTGAGGCGCAGCTTGCCGCGGATCGCCTCTTCCATATCCTGAACTGTATAAAGTTGCTGCATGGGAAAACGTCCTTTCCTGTTTTGTTTCAATTCCAATTTACCCAAGGGGGAAAACCAAAAACGGGACCCCCGGAGGGGTCCCCCGTTTTTAAAACGCCGGAACATTCCGCCGCTGAGCGGCAGAGAAAGGAAACGCCCTGTTCCGGAAACAGACGCTTCCGCAACCGTACACAACACCTGCACGACAGGCAGACCCGGAAGGCGGCTCACTTTGCGGCCAGAACCCTCCCTGCCTTTAACGGATCTGCTCGTAAATCTGATGATATTCCTTTGCACTGCCTGCCCAGCTGAAATCTTCAGTCATGGCGCGCTTCTGCAGCACGGCAAAGGCTTCTTTGTTGTCCCAGAACAAACGCGCAGCTTCGCGCACCACATACCACATATCACCGGCATTGTAATTGGCAAAGGTAAAGCCGTTTCCGCCGCAGCACCATTCCTCATAGGGATGCACTGTATCTTTCAGCCCGCCGGTCTCGCGGACAATCGGCAGCGTTCCGTAACGCATGGCAATCATCTGACTCAATCCGCACGGTTCGCTCTTGGACGGCATCAGGAACAGATCTGCGCCAGAGTAAATCCGCATGGAGGTCGCCTCATTGTATTCGATCCGGGCCGCCAACATGCCGGGGAAGCGGTATTGTGCATTGCTGAAAAATTCCTCATACTGCCAATCGCCTTTGCCCAGCACCACAAACTGGATGCCAAGATCCATCATGCCGTCCAGCGTTTCACAGATCAGATCCAGGCCCTTGTGGGATACCAAGCGGCTGACCACCGCCACAATGGGAAGATTCGGATCCTCCCGCAGCCCCATTTCCCGCTGCAGCGCCGCCTTACATGCGGCCTTACCGGATAGGTCTTCCACCGAGTAATTCTGCACCAGGCAGCGATCCACGGCTGGGTTATAACGATCCATATCAATGCCGTTGAGGACGCCGTGAAGCTTCCAATCGCACAAATTCATTACGCCTTCCATCCCGTGGGCAAAATAGGCGTATTTCAGTTCCTGGGCATAGGTCGGACTGACGGTCGTCACCGCATCTGCGGTAAGCAGGGCGCCCTTGAGCAGATTCACATCACCGGAAAAAGCCAGCGTACCTCCGTCAAACCAGCCGCAGGGAAGGCCGAAAAGATCTTCCAGCGTTTCGCGGCCGTAGCGCCCCTGGTACTCAATATTATGCACGGTAAACACTGTTCGGATACTGCGCAGCACATCCCAGCGCACAGCATCGTCCGAAAGATAGATGGGCACCAGGGCCGTCTGCCAGTCATTGCAGTGAATCACTTCCGGCATAAAGTCCAGATGCGTCAACAGTGACACCACAGCACGGGAAAAATAAGCAAAGCGCTCCCCGTCATCGTAGTAACCGTAGAGATCGGGCCGGGCAAAATAGTGCTCATTATCGATAAAGTAATAGGTGACGCCGCCGCGCTCGCAGCGGAAAAGGCCGCAATATACACTGCGCCAGGCCAAGGTGACGTAAATATATTTCACAAACGTCAGCTCTTCCACATATTTATCCGCCACGGTCTGATACAGCGGCAGAATTACCGCCACCTCGTCGCCACCGGCAGCAAGCGCTTGGGGCAGGCTGCCGGCCACATCGCCCAATCCGCCAGTCTTACAAAATGGAACGCATTCGCTGGTTACGAATAATACCTTCATCTTTTCCTCCGATCCGATGTCCAGCCGTTCCGCCACCGGAATGGCGGAGCGCGCCGGGCTGTTTTATTATAGCAGTTCCTTCCGGGAGATACGAGTGACTTTTTTTACAAAATTCCAACGTTCCAGCGCCATTTCTTCCCTTGTTTCGATAGCCGCCGGAACAAGATCCACACCGTCTTAAACGATGCTGAACTTGGAAATGGCCAGCGGATAGTTGCTGTGCCCCATCAACATGCGGTTTTCCGTAATCGTAACATTTTTGTCGGCAATGGCATATTTCAGCGTGGCACCAGCGCGGATCACTGTGTCCTGCATCACGATGCAGCCACAGACTTTTGCGCCTTTTTCCACACGGACACCGCGGAAAATAATGCTGTCCTCCACTTGACCCTCAATAATGCAGCCGTCGGATACCAGCGAATTGACGCACGTGCTGCCTGGGCCATAATAGGTGGAGGCATCGCTGCGGTCTTTGGTGCGGATGGGCCGCTCCGGCAAGAACAGATCCGCGCGCACTTCCGCGCGCAACAGCTCCATACTGCGTTTATAGTAGTTGTCCACGCTCATGATGCGGGCGGCATATCCCCGGAACACATAAGCGTGCAGTTTGAGCCGGTTCTTCATCCCCTGCAGCACAGCGCGGTGGAAACTGTACTCATTGTGCCCGTCGCATTCGGCAATCAGCTCCAGCAACAGCTTTTTACTGATGATATACACTTCCAGCGCATCGCAGCCGCCCCGCACCTCGCCGCGGCTGACCACATCGGTGATCGTGCCGTCTTCGTCCATCAAATAGCTGGTGGTTTTCCCGTCTCCGCCGGGCGCACAGACACAGGTAATGTCCGCGCCGGAACGGATATGCTCCTCCAGCACATCCCCCAGCGGCATATTACAGATCAGCGCACCGTTGGCCAGAACCACATATTCCTGCCGGATCCGCTGCACATAACTTTCAATGGCAGCCAGCGCCTCCATCTTACCGCGGAACTCCCGGCTGGGATCGATCTTGGGCACCGAAGGCAACAGACGCAGCCCGCCGTGCTTGCGGCTCAGATCCCAGTCCTTGCCGGAGCCAAGATGATCCAGCATACTCTGATACTTATCCTGCAGAATAATGCCCACATCGGTCACGCCGGCATTGACCATATTGGAGATGGTAAAGTCCACAATGCGGTAGCGGGCCGCATAGGGGATGGAATCTGCCACACGCTGCTCCACCAGCGTCTGCAGTTTCGGGCATTTGCCGTAGGCAAAAATGATACCATGCATCCGGGTCATTTTCTCAGCACCTCCTTGTGATCGCTGTCCAGCATTTTGCCAGGGGCCACAACTTCCTTTTCCGCAATCCGGCAAAACGGCCCGATCACAGCAATACCCCAAGCGGACGGGTCTTCCGCCGTCTCCGGCGGTGCGCCTACCCTGGCATCCGGACCAATATGCGCGCCCTCGCCCAGAATAGCATATTCCACTGACGCGCCGTCTTCAATCACCGCGCCGGGCATCACCACGCTGTAGCGCACGCTGGTGCCTTTGCCCACTGTGACGGAATGGGCTACCACAGAGTTCTCCACACTTCCCTCAATGATGCTGCCCTGCGTGACCACGCTGTGGCTTACCATGGCCCGCGCACCGAGATAGGCCGGTGCTTTGCGCGGCGTACGGGCATAGATCGGCCATTCGCTGTCGAATACATCCAACCCACCGTTGCGGGCCAGCATATCCATATTGGCGTCCCACAGACTGTCCAGCGTACCCACATCTTTCCAGTATCCGGCAAAGCGGTACGCCACCATTTTCTTGCCGTCTCGGAGCATATTGGGAATAATATTTTTCCCGAAATCATTCTGGGAATCCGCGTCTTTCTCGTCTTCAACCAGGTAATGCCGCAGCTCCTTCCAGGAGAAGCAGTAAATCCCCATAGAAGCCAGGTTGCTCTTTGGTTGGGACGGTTTTTCCTCAAACTCGACGATGCCGTCTTCTTCATCCACATTCATAATACCGAAACGGGGCGCCTCGTCCCACGGAACCTCCATCACGGAAATGGTGCAGGCCGCCCCGCTTTCCTTGTGTCGGTTGACCATTTTCGCATAGTCCATTTTATAAATATGGTCGCCGGACAGAATCACCACATACTCCGGCTCATACAGGTCAATAAAACCAATGTTCTGATAGATGGCATTGGCCGTTCCCTTATACCAGGTACCCTGATCGCCCTGGGAAACATAGGGCGGCAAAATATGTACGCCGCCGTCGCTGCCGTCCAGATCCCATGGCTGTCCGCTGCCGATATAGCTGTTCAGTTCCAGGGGCTGATACTGCGTCAACACACCCACCGTATCAATACCGGAATTGACACAGTTGGACAGAGGAAAATCGATAATGCGGTATTTTCCGCCAAATGGTATGGCCGGCTTTGCCACTTTGCCCGTCAGCACATAAAGCCGGCTGCCCTGGCCCCCAGCCAGGAGCATCGCAACAACCTCTTTTTTCATCGTCTGCCAATCCTTTCCTGTCAATACTTCTTATCCGCTTGCTCAGGCGCGTTCTTTAGCCGAAGCCTGCCCGGAGCGTCTTATGGGCATATCCTTTGCCGGAATTTTCTTCACTGTGACCAGCTTCTGGTCAACGGTCTTATTCTTCGGCATACGCAGGTATCCCTCTCCCCGCAGCACCATGCCGGCCATGGGAGGAATCGTGACCTCCACACTGCAGGGATGGCCGTGGGACGGAATCCATTCCGTTCGCACCCGCGCAGGATTGCCTGCGCCACTGCCCCCAAACGCGGGATCATCGGAATTAAAAATTTCAACATATTCTTTTTTCTGTGGCACGCCGAAGCGGTAATGGTGCAGTTCCACTGGAGAAAAATTCACCGCACAGACCACTTCTTTACCTTTTTTATCCCGCCGCAGGAACACCACCACATTATTATTGCAGTCGTCGGCCACAATCCATTCAAAGCCTTCCCAGTCAAAATCCACTTCCCACAGCTCTTTGGTGTCCAGATAAAAATGGTTCGCCGCTTCGAAAAATGTTTTCAGCTTTGCGTGCAGAGGCTCATTCAGCAAGGCCCAATCCAACTGGCCTTCATAATGCCATTCATTGATCTGGCCCAGCTCTGCACCCATAAAGATCAGTTTTTTACCCGGGTGCATCAGAATATAAGAGTAGAACGCCCGCACACCGGCAGCTTTCAGTGTTTCATCGCCGGGCATCTTTCCCATCAGCGAGCCTTTCATATGCACCACCTCATCGTGGGACATAGGAAGCACAAAATTCTCAGAAAAGGCATACATAAAGGAAAACGTCACGTCCCGATGATTGTCCTTTCGGAAATAGGGATCGAGCTTGATGTAATGGGTCATATCGTTCATCCAGCCCATATTCCATTTCAAATTGAATCCCAGCCCGCCGGCGTCCACCGGGCGGGACACCATAGGCCAAGCCGTGGATTCCTCCGCGATCATCAGCACATCGGGATTCGTTCGGAACGCCATGCGGTTGAGATCCTGCAAAAAGGCGATGGCCTCCAGATTTTCTTTGCCGCCTTTGCGGTTGGGTGTCCACTGACCGTCCCTGCGGTCATAATCGAGATACAGCATGGACGCCACAGCATCCACTCGCAGTCCGTCAATATGATACTGGGTGATCCAGTACTCCGCTGAGGACAGCAGGAAAGATTTGACCTCCGGCTTTTCATAATCGAACACCCGGGTACCCCAGCCGTAGTGCTCCCATTTTTTAGGATCCGCATACTCATAACAGGGCACACCGTCAAATTCATACAGGCCGAATGCATCCTTGCAGAAATGAGCCGGCACCCAGTCCAGTACCACGCCAATACCTGCCTGATGGCACTGGTCCACAAAATACATAAAATCCTTGGGCGTGCCGTAACGTGAGGTAGGGGCAAAATAACCGGTGCACTGGTAGCCCCAGGAGGCGTCCAGCGGATGCTCTGTTACCGGCAGCAGTTCAACGTAGTTGTATCCCAGCTCCTTCACATAAGGCACCAGCTGCTCGGCCAGATCCCGGTAACTCAGGGAATCGCCGTTTTCATAGCGTTTCCAGGAACCAAGATGCACCTCATAAGTGTTCATAGGTGCTTCGCTGATCTTGCGCCGGTGCCGCTGCGCCCGAAACGCCTGATCGTGCCATTCATACCCCCGGATATCATAGAGTTTGGAAGCCGTGCCGGGCCGCGTCTCAGCGTGGAAGGCATAGGGATCCGCCTTCATGCGGATCTCCCCATCCGGGCCGGTGATGGCGAACTTGTAAAGATCATACTCCTGCAGCCCTGGCACAAACCCTTCCCAAATTTCCCGCTCGACGATGCTCATCGGGTTTTTTTCGGCGTCCCAATCATTGAAATCGCCGACCACGGCCACCTTTTTCGCATGGGGCGCCCACACGCGGAACACATAACCGTCCGTACTCTCGCGCTGTGCCGCGTGCGCGCCGAAAAACTCATACCCCTGAGCCATGGTTCCCTCGTGAAACACATGGCTGTTAAAGGCGAGACTGTCTTTTCTTCCCATGTTTATCAGCTCCTTGTCTTTTCCACAGAGACAATTCTATTCTATAGAACATTTTTCGAAAAAATGGAAAAATTTTCGACGTTCTTCTATCCTTTTTTACAGAAACATCTCCTTGAATCCTTTTCATGTTTGTACAAATTATACAACTGCATCAAAAATCCGTCAAGGAGAAACGCCGGATTCCGTTCTGTTAGAATTGCACGAAAAATAAAGGCGTTTTTTGCCATATCCGCAACACTGAAAAAGAAAGCAGAACGCTTGCACGCAAGCATCCTGCTTTGAAACTTTGTTCAATTTTTCAGGCTGTGCATCGGCGCGGGGATTCGCCCGCCTCTGGCAATAAAAGCCGCAGCGCTTTCGCCATGCACCGGCATGATGGGCGCGCTGCCCAGCAGACCGCCGAAATCCACCGTGTCGCCCACCTTCAGCCCCGGCGCGGGAATCAGACGCACCGCCGTAGTTTTGGTGTTCACCATACCAATGGCCGCCTCGTCGGCAATGATTGCCGAAAGGGTCTGCGCCGACGTGTCGCCGGGCACTGCAATCATGTCCAGGCCCACCGAACACACACAGGTCATGGCTTCCAGCTTGTCCAGCGTCAGCGTGCCGGAAGACGCAGCCGCGATCATACCCTCATCTTCGCTGACGGGGATAAACGCGCCAGACAGGCCGCCCACGCTGGAAGACGCCATAACGCCGCCTTTCTTCACCGCATCATTGAGCATCGCCAGTGCCGCCGTAGTGCCGTGGGTACCGCAGACTTCCAAACCCATTTCTTCCAGAATGCGGGCCACGCTGTCACCGATGGCCGGCGTGGGCGCCAGGGACAGATCCACAATGCCAAAAGGAACGTCCAAACGCCGGGATGCCTCCTGCGCCACAAGCTGGCCCATACGGGTGATATGGAACGCCGTCTTTTTAATGGTTTCCGCCACCACATCAAAAGGCTCTCCCTTCACACTCTGCAGCGCATGATGAACCACACCGGGGCCGGAAACACCCACATTGATGACCTGATCCGCCTCGGACACGCCGTGAAAGGCTCCTGCCATGAAGGGGTTGTCCTCCACTGCGTTGCAGAACACCACCAGCTTAGCGCAGCCAAAACCATGAGCGTCAGCGGTACGCTGAGCCGTATTCTTGATCACTTCGCCCATCAGGGCCACAGCGTCCATATTGATGCCCGCCTTGGTAGAGCCGATGTTCACCGAAGCACACACCAGTTCCGTGGTGGCCAGGGCCTCGGGAATGGAACGGATCAGCCGCAGATCCGCCCCAGTCATGCCCTTTTGCACCAGCGCGGAGAAGCCGCCGATAAAGTTGACGCCCGTTTCCGCCCGGGCTTTGTCCAACGCCACGGCAAAGGGCACATAATCCCGCGTCTCCGACGCGCCGGCCACCAAGGCGATGGGTGTGACGGAAATGCGTTTGTTTACAATGGGAATGCCAAATTCCGCCTCGATGGCCTCTCCGGTTTTCACCAAATCTTTGGCGCTGCGGGTGATTTTGTCATAAATTTTCTCGCAGGCCCGCTTGGGATCACTGTCGCAGCAGTCCAGCAGCGAAATGCCCATGGTAATGGTGCGGATGTCCAGATGCTGCTGATCGATCATGTGGATCGTGCTGAGAATATCGTTTTGATTCATCATAAACAAAACACCCTCTTAAATCTTATGCATCGCGTTGAAAATATCCTCACGCTGAATGCGCACACTGAGTCCCCGGTTCTGGCCATAGTCCGCCAGGGCAGCGGACAGGGTATCGAAAGGCTGTGCGCACTGCTCGGTATCCACCACCATCATCATGGTGAAATAGTCGTTCATAACGGTCTGGCTGATGTCCAGCACGTTCACCTGATACTCCGCCAGTTTTGTGCATACCCCGGCAATGATGCCCACCTGATCCTTGCCAATCACGGTAACGATTGCTTTCATGCTCGCTTTCTCCTTTTTTGTTTTTCTGATTTCAGTTTCCTTCAGGTTTCGTTCAGCTCGTCCAGCGTCAGCTCAAAGGCCGGCAGGAAGTGCTCCATAAAATAGTGCACTTCCGGCAGGGGGTTCTGGCGCAGGGCGTCCAGAATCTGCTCCGCAGCGGCGCGGAACTCGTTGTTGCCCGCCTTACCCTCTTCCACGCATTTGATATAGGCCGACAGCTTGTCCGCTGCCTTCACCAGATTCGCTACATCCACGTCGCTTTCCTTGAGGATTGGCTCATACTCCTCCGCCAGCTCTTCTCCCAGCATGGAAAGCAGCCGGTCCTGGGCCACGGATTCCACTGCTTTGTACGAATCCCGGATCGCGGGGTTATAATATTTGATGGGCGTGGGCAGATCACCGGTGAGAATTTCCGAAGCATCGTGATACAGCGCCGCCACAGCCACAGCTCCCGCGTCCACGGTTCCGCCGAAACAGCGGTTGCGGATCACCGCCAGGGCATGGGCCAGCACGGCCACCATGTGGGAATGCTCCTGGATATTTTCGGAATAGGAATTGCGCATCAGCGACCAGCGCGTGATGTAGCGCATGCGGGAGATATAGGCAAAAAAGTTTTCGTTCATATAATTCTCTTTCCTGTCTTTGTATTCCATTTTATCAAATTTCAGGGCGCGGCACAATGGGCAATCAAACCAATTCTCCCTGCAGCACAGCACCTTTTCTCTGCATTATGGAAACGGCGCGCACCGCATTGTGCAGGCCGCTTCCGGCGGCGCACACCTCCATATAATTCGGTGCATGACCCAGGGACATGCCGTTTTCCTCCCGTTCAAACAAAACAGGATAGGTTTTCCCCACGCAGCCGTCCAGATAGTCCGTGTGCATCTGTTCCGCTGCGGTGCCGGCGCGGCGCACGCGCTCCTCTTTCACCGCTGCGTCCACCTGACGCATCTGCGCCGCCGGCGTGCCCGGACGAATAGAATAGGGAAACACATGCATCTGCGCAAAGCCGCAGCGCCGAATAAACGCAAGGGTCTTCTGAAATTCCTCCTCCGTCTCTTCCGGAAACCCCACAATAAGATCCGTAGTGATGGCGGGACGATCAAAAAAATCGCGCAGCAGCTGTACCGATTCAAAATAGCGTGCTGTGTCATATTTCCGGTTCATGCGCCGCAGCGTCTCGTCGCACCCGCTCTGCAGAGACAAATGGAACTGGGGGCACACGTTGGGCAGCGCCGCCAAGCGGATACAAAACTCCTCCGTCACCGTGCGCGGCTCCAAGCTGCCCAAACGGATGCGCACTTCCGGTACCGCCCGGCACACTGCCTCCACCAGATCGGTCAGGGTCTGCCCCGTTTTGAGATCCCGGCCCCAGGAGGAAATTTCAATGCCCGTGAGCACAATTTCCCGGTATCCCTCCCTGGCCAAGCGGAGGCTCTCAGCCACCGCCTCTTCTATCGACAGAGAGCGCACCCTGCCCCGGGCATAGGGGATGATACAGTACGAGCAGAAGTTTACGCAGCCGTCTTCTACTTTTAGCATAGCACGGGTGCGGCTGGCCAATCCACCGGCAGGAAGCGGCTCAAACACACGCCGGGCCATGGCGTCATCCACCGCCACCACAGGACGGCGCTGGGCAAATTCCTGCTCCAGCAGATCGAGAAAGCCCATGCGGTTGCCGCTGCCGGAGAGCACGTCAATCCCCAGTGCGTGCAGTTCCTCCGGCGCCACCTGGGCATAGCAGCCGCACACACCCACCACAGCATTTTCATTGCGTTTTTTCGCACGGCGGATGGCATTGCGGGATTTCTTGTCGCTGACTGCCGTCACCGTACAGGTATTGATGATGTAGGCGTCCGCGGCTTCCTCAAAGGGTACCAGCGTGTGGCCCCGGCGCAGCAGCTCCTGCTCCATAGCCTGAGTCTCGTACTGATTCACCTTGCAGCCCAGCGTGTAAAGGGCGATTTTCAAAGTTTTCTCTTCCCCCTTGTCATTTCTTTGCAACATAATTATAATATTATACGTTATGAGCGACGGCTGGACAAGCCTAAAGTTTTAAGATTGGGGCGTTTTTCTTTCCATGTATTATTTTGATTATGCCGCTACCACGCCGGTGGCGCCAGAAGCGGCCGAAGCGATGGTCCATGCGCTGACCAGGGCTTTCGGCAACCCTTCCGCCCAGTATCCTCTGGGCCGGGAAGCGCGGGATGCCGTGGCCGCCCAGCGCGCTGTTATCGCCCAGGCCCTGGGCTGCGACGCCGGAGCACTGTATTTCACTTCCTGCGGCACCGAGAGTGATAACTGGGCCATCCGCGCAGCGCTGCATATCGGACGTCACACCGGGCGGCATATCATCACCACCGCCGTGGAACACAGCGCCGTACTGGAACCGTGCAAGGCCCTGACCCAAGAGGGGTATGAGGTAACGTATCTCCAGCCCGACCACGCCGGGCGCATCACCGCTGACCAGGTGGAGGCGGCCCTGCGGGAGGACACGGCACTGGTATCCATCATGGCTGTAAACAATGAAACGGGAAACGTATATCCCATCGCGGAGATCGCCCGCCAGCTCAAAGCCCGAAAGAGCCGGGCGCTGCTGCACACCGATGCGGTGCAGGCCTTTTTGAAAGTTCCGCTGCACGCGCAGGAGGACGGGGCAGATCTCATTTCCCTGAGTGCCCATAAAATCGGCGGCCCCAAAGGCGTGGGCGCACTGTATATCGCCCCGGCGCTGCAGAGCAAAATGATCCCGCTGCTGCGCGGCGGCGGCCAGGAACAGGGCCTGCGCTCGGGCACAGAAGCCACCGCCCAGATCGCCGGGTTTGCCAAAGCCGTCGCACAGCGCGCCGATCAGCTGGAGGAGATCCTCGCTCATACCCGCGCCATGCGGGACTATGCTCTGGAGCGGCTTTTGTCCATCCCCACCGTGCAGGTGCTGGGCACTCCCGACGCACCTCACATCCTGTGCCTGACGCTGCCGGGCTATCCCAGCCAGAATCTGGTGAGTGAGCTGGGCGACAAGGGCATCTGCATCTCCGCCGGCAGCGCCTGCCACAAGGGAAAGCCCAGCCATGTAATTGCCGCCCTGCGCCTTTCCAAAAAGGAAGCCGCTGGCGCATTCCGTATCAGCTTCGGCGAGAAAACCACCCCCGAAGCCGTGGACGCCCTGTACGACGCCGTGCTTACACATAAGAACAGCCGCTTCCCCATGCTGTAAAGCAATATACAAATCTACAACGGTATGCAAAGGAGACCTGCATCATGAGTAAACCAAAAACCATTGTGACCAACCCGGAACTAAAACAAATGCTGGCAACCCTACGTTTCCGTGAAGACGCCGACCTGCAGCAAAAAGCCCTCGATCACATCGCCAATCAGGCCCATTTTCTCTCCGCCGTCCACCCTGCCAAAGACAGCCAGCCCGGCGAGCAGAAATACGATTTTCCTGTGCTCACCACCGGAAAAGGCAATCTGTTCTACCCCATTTTCACCGATCTGGACGAGCTGTCCAAATGGACGGAAGAAAAGGATTCCGGCTCCGTGGTGCTGGATTTTGACAGCTATGCGGAAATGGTCGCCCAGGACAGCCGGGTACAGGGTCTGGTGGTCGATCCCTACGGCGCGAATTTCATCCTGGACCGCGATATGGTAAACTATCTGCAGGTGCAAAAAGCCTTCGTGGGCAAACTGGCCATCGAGCAGATGTTCCAGCAAAAGGAAGATGCCGGTCCGCAGCTGCGCACTCCGGAACCGTACCCCACAGCACTGGTGCAGGCCATGGCGGACTATATGGCTACAAACGACAGCATCCGCCGCGCCTGGCTGCGTCTGATGGAAAATGAGGACGAGACAAGCTATCTCGTGATCATCGACGCAGAAGATACCGATACCCACGGCGATTTCGGTGAGGTATCCAGCGCCGCCATGCCGCATCTGCAGGACATGTATCTGGATCTGATCACACTGGAAGACGAATTCTCCCGCAGCGCCGTAGAGGGTGTGGAACCCTTCTATACCAAAGCGTAAAAGCAATCTTCAAGCAAAAACGCAGAACCGGAATTCCGGTTCTGCGTTTTTTTCTACGCTTCAGATCGGCAGGTCTCTTCCCTGTCTGCGCCATTGAGCATATTCCGCCGAGGCCGTAAACAATACATCGGTGGAGGAATTCAGCGCTGTCTCACAAGAGTCCTGGATCACGCCAATGATAAAGCCCACGCCCACCACCTGCATGGCAACGTCATTGGGGATGCCAAACAAGGAGCAGGCCAAAGGGATCAGCAGCAGCGAACCGCCAGCCACACCGGAAGCGCCGCAAGCAGACACCGCTGAAAGCACGCTCAAAATCAGTGCTGTAGGCAGATCCACGGAAAGGCCCAGCGTATGCACCGCAGCCAACGTCATCACAGTGATGGTCACCGCAGCGCCGCCCATATTGATGGTGGCTCCCAGCGGAATGGACACCGAATAGTTGTCCTCATCCAGCTTCAGTTTTTTGCACAGCTCCATATTTACCGGGATGTTGGCTGCCGAAGAACGCGTGAAAAAGGCGGTAATCCCGCTCTCTTTCAAACATTTCAACACAAGCGGATAGGGGTTTTTCCTCGTATTGCAGAACACGATCAGCGGATTGACCACCAGAGCAATGAACAGCATACAGCCCACCAAAAGCAGCAGCAGCCGGCCATACTCTGTAAAGATCCCAAGCCCATTTTCCGACACCGCACTGTACACAAGTCCCAGAATACCGACGGGAGCACAGGCAATGATCCAGCGCACCACCTGGGTCAGCGCGTCGGCTATGTGGCCAAACAGCTCTTTGGTCGCTTCTCCTGCCCGGCGCAGCGCCACGCCGAACACCGCCGCCCAGGCCAGGATGCCGATATAATTGGCATTGATCAGCGCACCCACAGGATTTTCCACAACCTTCATCAACAGGGACTCCAGCACCGCGCCAATGCCGGAAGCCGCCTCATATCCCGCGGCTGCAGCTGCCAGCGTAATATTCACCGGGAACAGAAACGATGCCGCAACCGCTGTCAGCGCCGCCAGAAAGGTGCCGATCAGATACAGCCCCACCACACGGCTCATATTGCCAGCTCCCGCTTTCGCCCGCGCCAGAGACGCAATGACCAGGAAAAAAACCAGCAACGGCGCAATGGCTTTCAGGGCGCCCACAAACAATGTGCCCAACAAGCCGATGACATAGATATCCGGCAGCAGCAGCGCCAGCACCGCCCCCATCGCCAGGCCGCACACGATGCGCTTGATCAGACTGATTTCATTCCACTTACGCAGAAATCCTTTCATACTCTTTCCTCTTTCTCTCCAGCGTAACCGGTTTCGATGCCGCCGCGCTAAAATTCTGCCGCCCACAGGCCGCCTTCTATCTTTATCCCCACAAGGAGGACACTTGCCCCATAATAAAGAACAGCACGAAAAATGTCAATGCACAGAACCTCTAAACAACTGTTCTCCGCCAGCGTTTCCTCCACACCTGTTTTTTTATGCAAGGACGCTTTTAGTATTTATGTATTTGCTCTGTCCCGGATCCGCAGATTGGGCCACACAAATTCCACCAGCGCATCATTATAGCGCTGATCCAAAAACAACTCCACCGCGTTATCCGCCGCCTTTCCCGCCATACGGTCCGTATAGCGGGTCATGGCCGCAGCGGAAATCAGTATATTGCAGATCATAAAAAGCAGCATGATCCATGTAAGGATCTTGCCCGGCACCGGGGGCACCCGCTCGATCCAGCCACTCAGCCGCGGATAACAGACCTTGACCCAAATGACCGCCAGTACGCCCCAGAAGAAGCAGAACAGCAGGTTGGTCCTGCCGCCGATGTTCAAGGGCATATCGCTGTAATCCCAGAAAACCGTACCTAAAAACACTTCCGTAAACACACTGCACAGATATTCATAAGCGCCGCCCAGGAAAAAGCCTGCCAGGAACACATAGCGGTCGTCCTTCTGCACCACTTTTTGCAGCACAATGGTCAGCAGCACCGCGCCCACACCCCAGACAATGCTGAACGGTCCATAGATAACACTGGATCGGCTCATCCACACGTCGATGGTCAGCTTGCAGTACAGCGTTTCGATCAAATCGCCCAGAAGAGCGCAGATCATAAACATCCAGATCAGCTTATCAAAGCAGATTCCCTGGGCAAACACATGACAGCGTTCCCCCGGAAGAGCCTTTTCCATGCCGGGGTAGGCCCGCTCAATGCGGCCCCAGACAAGCTGATAGATCCGCCGGCCAAAGCGGGCTTTATCCCGGGAGTACTCCCTGCGCCGCTGCTCGTTTTCTCCGTCCCGGTCATCGATATGGAACACATACAGCAGCACCGCCGCATCAGCGCAGGACAAAACTGCCAACACGATCACGGAAAGGATGGAAAGCCACTGGGGCAGCGTGTGAACCGCCAAGAATACCACAGGATGCACCAGCAGATATACAAACAGGAACCCCAGGGCAATCAGCAGCGCCACCGTGCTCTTTCCCAGTTCGCCGCTGAACATACTGTAGTCACTGTCTTTTGGAATACGTCCCTTACCCAGACGTTCGATCAAAAAATTCGCCAGGTTTCGTACCGCCGAAGATACAATCAGCGCCATCAACAGCTGAAAAATGTAATTGCTTTCCAGGGTGGGCAGCAGCAGGATCAGCAACACCATGGAAATGCCGTAGGAAAAACTCAGCGGCAGCGTCAGTATGCCGCGGTTGCACACTCGCTTTTCCTTAATGGCATAGATCCCGACCTCCACCAGCCAGCCCAAAAAAGAATAAAAGAAAAAATACAGCGCCAACTCCCAGTAGGAATATGCCACAGACCGCCTCTCCCCTCTTCTGTTTCAAGTTTTGCTCCGCAAGTGAAAAATGAGCAGTATACAATACTATATCGAAAGCGGAGGAAAAAATCATGAACCAAGTATGAACATCGCTGCAAAGTGTCGAAAGATCAGACCCATTTAGCAAAACACCCCCGAAGAAACGCGTTCTCCGGGGGATGTCCATCTAAAACCACTCAAAAATTATTTCTTGCCGTGCATGGCCTTCATGCGGTCGGCATGGTTCAGGATACGTTTACGGATGCGCAGGTTTTTCGGCGTGACTTCCAACAGCTCATCATCAGCCAGGAACTCGAGGCACTGCTCCAGGCTCATCTGGCGCGGGGGCGTCAGGCGCAATGCGTCATCCGAGCCGGAAGCACGGGTGTTGGAGAGCTGTTTGCGCTTGCAGGCATTAACAGTCATATCGTCGGTCTTGGCCTGCACACCGATGACCATGCCCTCATACACCTTCACGCCGGCGCCGATGAACAGCGTGCCGCGCTCCTGGGCATTATACAGGCCGTAGGTCACACTTTCGCCGGTTTCGCTGGCAATCATGGAACCCTGGCTGCGCCGGGACACCTCGCCCTTGAAAGGCGCATAGGAATCAAAGACGGAAGCCATGATGCCCTCGCCCTTGGTATCGGTCAAAAACTCGTTGCGGTAGCCGAACAGGCCCCGGGACGGGATCAGAAACTCGACTTTCATACGGCTGCCCACGGGATTCATCTCCAGCAGATCCGCCTTGCGCTGGCCCAGCTTTTCAATCACTGCACCCACATAGTCCTGCGGCACGTCCACTACCAAACGTTCCATCGGCTCGCATTTCTTTCCATCGATCTCCTTATACAGCACACGGGGCGGCGACACCTGGAACTCATATCCCTCGCGGCGCATGGTCTCAATCAAAATAGACAGAGACATTTCGCCGCGGCCAGCCACGTTGAAAGCATCCATGGAGTCCTCCACCTCGCTGATGCGCAGGGACACATCCTTCATGGTTTCCTTGTACAGGCGTTCGCGCAGCTGACGCGAGGTAACAAACTTGCCCTCCTGCCCGGCAAAGGGGGAATCGTTGACTGAGAACGTCATCTCAATGGTAGGAGCGCTGATTTTCACAAAGGGAAGCGGCTCCACATGGGCTGGATCGCAGATGGTGTCGCCGATCGTCACTTCGCCGATGCCGGACAGAGCAATAATATTGCCGGCAGAAGCTTCGCTTACCTGCGCGCGGGAAAGGCCCTCAAACTGGTAAAGGCTGACAGCCTTTGCCTTTTTGGCAGGCGCATCCGCATCGTGGTAGTTGCATACAGCAATCTCCTGGTTCTGCTTCAGGGTGCCGCGCTCAATGCGGCCAATGGCAATGCGGCCTACAAATTCATTGTAGTCGATGGAGGATACCAGCATCTGGAACGGCGCCTCTATGTCTGCCTCAGGCGCAGGGATATAGTTGAGGATCGTTTCAAACAGGGGCTTGAGGTCAGTGCCCACAGTATCGGGTGAATAAGACGCGGTACCCTGACGGCCGGAGCAGAACAGCATGGGGCTGTCCAGCTGCTCGTCGGTGGCGTTCAGATCCATCAGAAGCTCCAGCACCTCGTCGATCACTTCATGGATCCGCTGGTCGGGGCGGTCGATTTTGTTGACCACCACAATCACTCGATGGCCCAGCTCCAGGGCTTTGGACAGTACGAAGCGGGTTTGGGGCATGGGACCCTCAGCGGCATCCACCAGCAGAATGACACCGTTGACCATTTTCAGGATGCGCTCCACCTCGCCGCCGAAATCGGCATGGCCCGGGGTGTCCACCACATTGATTTTCACATCGCCGTAACGGATGGCGGTATTCTTGGCCAGGATGGTGATGCCGCGTTCGCGCTCAAGATCATTGGAGTCCATAACACGATCCACAACTTCCTGATTTTCGCGGTACACGCCGCCCTGCTTGAGCATTTCATCCACCAGCGTGGTTTTGCCGTGGTCAACGTGGGCAATAATAGCTACGTTTCTTAACTTCTGATCCTGCATATGCAAAAGGCTCCCCTCAATGATAATGTGCCGCCCGGCTTACGTTCTGACAGACTGGCTGTACCGTATCCCGGCCGGCGCCGCTTCGGTTTTGTTTCTTTGAATTGAATAATATGGTATTGGACGGGGCGCTGGAAACAGCCTCAGCCGCTGCTCCCCCTTGTCCACAGATAAGCACAGTTTTTTATTATATTCCCTTTGATTCGCTTTTGCAATTATTTTCGCACAAAATACCGGGAAGAAAACGAAAAAATCGTGTTTTTTCTGCACTTTCTTTCTGTGCATTTTCCCCAAATCCCGCCTTCCGTTTACCCTTTGTTCCGCTGTGCCGCACCCCGGCGCACCGCAAACGCCCCCAGTGCACCGCAGAGAATACCAACCACTGCGCCGCCCAGCACATCTGTGGGAAAATGCACATAGAGGTAAAGCCGGGAAAACGCAATCAGCGCAGCCAAAATCCCGCAGGGGATCCACAACCGGCTCTTTCCAAACCAGAGTGCCGACGCCGCCGCAAAAGACGCCGCCGTGTGCCCCGAAGGAAAGGACCATCCATGGGGGCGGGCAATGAGATAATCCAGTGCTGTATTGATGTCGCAGGGACGCGGTCGGGCAACGAGGGGCTTCAGAACCAAGTTGCACGCCACCAGATCCAGCACCAGCGCGCAAGCCACCACTGCACCCAAACGACGGTATTTGGGAAACGCCAACAACACCACAGCCAGTGCAATCCAGACCGCCCCTTTGTTTCCGAGGCTGCTGACAAACACCATAAACCCATCCAGCCACGGCGTGCGCAGCGTCTGGATAGCGTCCAATATCATAAATTCCATGTTTATACTTATTCCTCCTGATTCTGGCACAGCTGTGCGTACAGCCGGCGGTAATTTTGCTCAAAAACACTGCCCTTTCTCCACAGAAAGGTAAATTCGTGCTGCACCTCCCAGCCCCGCAGAAAGACCTGGCGCAGCTGTCCTTCCTCCAGCTCCCGTTCCACAGCACGGCGGTATAAAAAGGTGATGCCGCAATTCTGTTCGACCAGCTGCTTGATGACCGTCAAATCGTTGATTTCCACCACCCGCCGAAAGTCTGACAGCTGAAAATTCCGCTCCAGCAAAGCGCGCTCCAAAATTTCCCGGGTGCCGGACTCCGGATCGCGCAGGATCAGCGTCTGCGTGAAAAGATCTTCCAGCTCCATCGGCCCTTCCAGTGCGCTTCCCGCCGCGCATACACATACATAAGGCTCCATACTCCACCGGATCGCATCATACTCCCGCTTGGCAAAATACCCTTCCACCACCGCCGCGTCCAGTTCGCCGCGGTTCAGGCCCTCCAGCAGGCGCCGGGTGCTGCCGACCACCAGGTGCAGCGCCACATCGGGATGACGCTTCATATAACGTCCCAAGTGCGGCGGAAGCGCGTATTCGCCCACCGTCAGCGTGGCTCCCAGTCGCAGATGCTGCATACCTTTCTGCAGCAGCGGCAGGTGTTCCATCAGTTCCCGTTCATCGTGCTCCATGGTCAGCGCCGCACTGCGCAGCGCAGCCCCCGCCTCCGTCAAAAACAGGTGCTTGTCCCGGTATTGAAACAGCTTCACGCCGTAGTGCCGCTGCAAGTATTGAATGTGCTGTGTAACGGCGGGCTGCGTGATATTCAATTCCTCTGCAGCCCGTGTATAATTCATTGTACGGCAAAGGGCCAAAAACGTATCCATTCGGAAATCCAGCATGCAATTTCCTCCCTAAAACCAGTATAGACTGCATCATTATAAAATATTTTTATTTATAAATCAATATTTATAATTTTACGTGATTTATACTTTGTGCTATGGTAAGGGCAGCTTATATTAAGAAACGAGGTACTGCATATGAAACGCGTGATTGAAAAGGTCCCCGTTCCTCTTGCCGGGGTAACGCTGGGTCTGACCGCTCTGGGCAATCTGCTCGCCGGCCTTTCCCCTGTCCTGCGCTGGGGCTGCGGCACAGCAGCCGCTCTGCTGTTCTTCCTGCTGCTGGCAAAGCTGATCCTGTTCCCGGAAAAGATCAAAAACGACTTTTCCAACCCAATAATTGCCAGTGTTTCCGCCACGTTTTTCATGACGCTGATGCAGCTCTCTACCTATACCTGCGTCTTTTTCCCCACAGCGTCCCTTTTCCTCTGGTACGCGGCTGTCGCCGGCCACTGTGCGCTGATTCTCTGGTTCAGCTGGACCTATCTGCGCCGTTTCCGTCTCAGCGACGTATATCCCACCTATTTTATCACCTATGTCGGCATTGTGGTCGCGTCGGTCACCTCGGCCTCTTTTGACCGCACTGCACTGGGGTACGGCATTTTCTGGTTCGGTTTCCTGGCCTACCTCGCCATGCTGGTTCTGGTCACGGTTCGCTGCCGCAGGCTTCCCATGGCAGACAGTGCCAAACCGCTGTTTTGTATCTACACCGCCCCCATGAGCCTGTGTCTGGCCGGCTATCTCACAACGGCTACCGCCCCTTCCCTGGCCTTCGCGCTGATTTTAGAGGTCGCTGCACAGATTCTTTATATCATCGTCCTCACACAGCTGCCCAAACTGCTGCGCCTTCCCTTTTTCCCCAGTTATGCGGCCTTTACTTTCCCATTTGTCATCACCGCCATTGCATTACAGAAATTCCTGACTCTGCTCTCCGCTTCCGGCTTCGCAGTTCCTTCTATTCTTTCCCTTCTGTTGGCCGGTGAAACCATCGTGGCTTGTGTTATGGTCGGCTATGCCCTGCTGCGTTATCTTCATTTTCTCTTTGGTTCCCTGCCTCCGTTCCGGCAAACGGCTTCCGTTCCTTCCTCTCTGCCAAACTCTTGAACCTCCCGCTCCGCCGCTTCTATCCACAGGACTGGCGGAGCTTTTTGGTTGTTTGAAAAATTTCCAAAAAAGGGATTGACAATACCGCCGTTTTCTGATAGGATACAGTCATGAGTTAGATTTAACTAACCACCTGAAAACAGGGCTTCTTGCAGCAGCCCTTTTCTTTTAGGGGAGCAGTTAGCTTTAACTAACTTTATATGATAGCAGAAAGGAGTCAGCCGCCTGTGATACCTGACGTTCTGGAACATCGTTTGGCCGAGCACTGTGCACCCACCCTGCTGGGCGCCAAGGCCGCCAGCCTTCTGTCTCTTTCACGGGAAGAATTTCCGGAGCTGCCGGAAGCGCTTCGTCGCTACAACCGGACACTGTACCGCACAGGCCTTCGTTTCCTGATTCTGCGCGAAACTTCTCAGAGATCTTTAATCTTGGTATTTCGCCCCGCTCTGCTGCGCAGCCGGCTGAATACCGCCGGTGCCAAGGCGCTGCTGCAGCGCTTCGACTATCCTGAAACGGACTGCCTGGGCGTTCTGCTGCGGCGGCTGAAGAAACGGTTTACCCCCGGCGGGGATTTTCCGCACGAGATTGGACTGTTTCTCGATTATCCGCCCGAGGACGTAGAAGCCTTTATCGCCGGCAGCAGCGAGTGCAAACTCTGCGGCTACTGGAAAGTTTACGGCGACGTGGATGGAGCACGGGAGCGTTTCGCCTGCTATGACGCCTGCCGGCTCTGCCTGTGCAGAATGCTGGCGGCAGGAAACACGATTTCACAGCTGCTGCAAACGGCCTGAAAAACCGTGCAGCGGCGTGAGATACCATCTTATTCCATGAAAGGAGGTTAGCGTATGAGTAAACTCGCAGTGATCTACTGGTCCGGCACAGGCAACACCAAAGCCATGGCGGAAGCCGTTGCCGAGGGCGCCAAAGGAGCCGGAGCAGAAGTTGCACTGCTAAACGTCAGCGAAACCACCGCCGATGCGGCGGCTTCGTATGACAAACTGGCGCTTGGCTGTTCTGCCATGGGCGACGAGGTCCTGGAAGAAGCCGAGTTCGAACCGTTTTTCCAGCAGTTGGAGTCCCGCCTCACAGGAAAGAACATCTCCCTGTTCGGCTCCTACGGCTGGGGCGACGGTCAGTGGATGCGCGATTGGGCGCAGCGCGCCGATGACGACGGCGCATTCCTGTGCGGCGAGCCGCTGATTGTGAACGAAGCGCCGGATGCCGATGGGCTGGAACAGTGCCGCGCACTGGGTGCTGGTCTGGCCAACGCATGAACACATCATCTCTCCTGTAAAAAACACAACACTTCATCAAACACTTTCCATTCGCACATACATCTTCATTCATAACCCATAACAATCTCAATTTCTTTCAAAACCCATTTTCTCCCTTATAAAAGCGGCGGCGCGATCCATTGCCGGGATCGCGCCGCCGCCTTCTTTTTTACGCATCGCCGCGGTTCGCCCAGGGCCGGTCAAAGTCCAGGAGCACCTCCGGTGCAGCGTCATGGTAATAGATTTCCCCCTCGCGGCCTGCGAAGAGCCTCCGTCCGCCCTCGTCGCCCGTCAGGGCCATCAGCGCGGGACGGAATTGCGGGGCAAAGATCGTGGGGCTCCCAAAGCGCGCGCCGGTGCGCATTCGTCCCATGCTCTTTCCACTTTTATAAAATTCTCCCAAAAAGGAGCGCAGATGCTGCCCTGTCACATAGGGCTGATCACACACGAAAAAGCATAAATGCGCCTCCGGACGAGCGGCGGCGGCTCCCGCCGCCACCGAAAGGCCGATTCCCTGTTCCTCCGGCACCAAGACCGGTTCAAATCCGTAGTCCACCGCAGCGCCGTCCAGCAGCCCTGCACGGGTAACCGCCAGCACCCGCACCCCCGACAGGCTGCGGGCCGCATCGAAGGCATAGCGGTACAGCGGCTTTCCCTCGAACTCTTCCAAAAGTTTTTGTCTGCCGAAACGGCGTGCCGCTCCCGCTGCCAGCAGGATCAAATCAGTCACGCCCGCTCCTCCGCCAATGCCAGGGCGATGTCCTCGGGACGGATCGGCAAACTGCGAAACATCTGTCCCGTAGCACGGCGGACTGCCTCTGCAATGGCTGGGGCCGGGGTGTTGATCACCAGTTCGCCAATGGACTTGGCGCCGAACGGTCCGGTTGGCTCATAACTGGGCGCAAACTCCACATGGATCGAACCCGCTTCCAGCCGGGTGGGGATCTTATATTGCAGGAAGGAATCGTTCACCATCCGTCCCGCTTCGTCATACTGTACGTCCTCATACAGCGTCATACCAATGGCCTGCACGATGCCGCCCTCAGTCTGTACCCGGGCCAGATTTGTATTAATCACTGTACCGCAGTCCACCACAGCTACATAATCCACCACCTGTACTTTTCCGGTTTCCGGATCCAGATCGATTTCCGCCATGCCCGCCATGAAAGGCGGTGGAGACACCGGCGAAGAATGGGACAAACAGGCGGAGAGATACCGGCTGTGGCCTTCAAAGCTGGCCCAGCCGATCTCTGCGCGGCTGACAGAGCGGTCCGTCCCCGGCACAGAAACCCGCTCGCCGTCAAACTCCGCCTCCTCAGCCTTCACACCCAGCAGACGCGCCCCTTCCTCCAAAATCATCTGGCGCAGTGCAGCACAGGTTTTCACCACCGCTCCGCCGGTAACATAAGTAGTGGAAGAGGCATAGGAACCGGTGTCATAGGGCGACTGATCCGTATCCACGCCGCGCACAGAGATGTCCGACAATTCACAGTCCAGGCAGTCTGCCGCCATTTGGGCCAGGATCGTATCACACCCGGTACCCATGTCGGAGCAGCCCACCAGCAATGTGTAAAAGCCGCCGTCATTGAGACGCACCTCCACACTGGCAATATCCACACCGGAAATGCCGCTGCCCTGCATCGCCATGGCCACGCCCGCCGCGCGGATATGGCCGTTGGGCAGCACCCGGGGTTCTTTTTTATGTTCCCAGTCCATCCATTCCGCAGCGCGTTCCAGGCAGCGGTCCAGATTACAGCTACTGCACGGTTCCCCGTAGTACGCCGGCATGATCTGCCCCTGACGCACCATATTCTGTGCACGAATGCGGCAGGGGTCCATTCCCAGTTCCGCCGCCAACTCATTCACCGCCGATTCCACCGCGAAAATACCCTGTGTGGCGCCGTAGCCCCGGTAGGCTCCCGCCCCCATGGTGTTGGTATACACAACTTCACACTGAAAGCGGGAAGCTTTCAGTTTTCCGTAAAGCGACAGCGACTTATGCCCCACCAAACCGATGGTAGTAGGGCCGTGGTCACCGTAGGCCCCGGCGTTGGAAAGCGCATGCAGATCGATGGCACGGATGGTGCCGTCCCGATCCGCTCCGATGCGCACGCGCATTTGCATCTGGTGGCGGGGTGAACCATTGGTAAACGTTTCCTGACGCGTGTAGCACAAATAAGCCGCCCGTCCCGTTTTCTTTGTCACAAGAGCCGGGAAAAGTTCGCTGACCACGCTCTGTTTGGCCCCAAAGCCGCCGCCGATGCGGGGCTTAATCACGCGGATCTCCCCTTTGGGCATCTCCAGCGCATTGGAGAGGATGCGCCGAACATGGAAAGGCACCTGAGTGGAAGAAACCACGGTCAGGCGCCCGTATTCGTCAAAATAGGTATACGTGCAGAAGGGTTCCATCATGGCCTGGCTGTTGGCTTTTGTGTTATAGGTACGCTCCAGCACCACTGCGCTTTGCGCCAGCGCCTGCTCCACGTCCCCTGCCTCGAAGCCTTCGGTGGACACCAGATTGCGCCGGGCATCCGTGCCCACATCGCACAGCGCGCGGAAGTTTTCCTCCGGGTGTACAATAATTTCATTGTCCAGCGCCTGCGTAAAGTCCAACAGGGGGCGGCGCACCTCATAGTCCACCCGGATCAAGCGGCAGGCCCGCTCAGCAGCCTCTTCCGTTTCCGCGGCCACGATGGCCACCGGATCGCCTGTGCAGCGCAGCAGCCGGTCCAGGATCAGGCGGTCATAGGGACTCGGTTCGGGATAGGTCTGTCCTGCCGTGGTGAAACGGCTGCCGGGCGCGTTTTCATAAGTCAGTACACACACCACACCGGGCACCTGTTTTGCCCTGGAAACGTCGATCGAACGAATGAAGGCATGGGCATGGGGTGAGCGCAGAAGTTTGAGCCGCAGCGCCCCGGCGGGCACCGTATCGCCGGTGTACACACCCTTTCCGGTAACCAAACTCATAGCGTCCTTTTTTCGAACGCCTGTGCTGACATAGCTCATCCCCGCTCCCCCTTTGCTGCCAGATATTTCTGTATGGCCCGCATCTGGCCCTGATAGCCGCTGCAGCGGCACAGGTTCCCCGCCAGATACGCCTTGATTTCATCCTCCGTCGGTTCGTGCAGTTCCCGTTCCATGGCCAATACGTTCATGATGAACCCCGGACTGCAGAATCCGCACTGTTCGGCGCCCTCGTCCGCCAGAAAGGCGCCGAAGGCCGCCGCCTGCTCCTGTACGCCTTCCAGCGTGACCACCGTGCGGCCGTCGCACCGCGCGGCCAACACTGTGCAGGACAGCACACTTTTGCCGTCCAAATGCACCGTACACAGTCCGCAGTTGCCCGTTTCGCACCCGCATTTGACCGACACACAGCCTTTCTGCCGCAGATACTGCTGCAGCGTCAAGTCCGCTGCCACCTCATCGGTGCGTTTTACGCCATTGAGCGTCAGTGTGATTTTCATGCTTCCGCCTCCTTCAGCCGTTTCAGGGCGCGGCGCGCCAATACCCGCGCCAAATGGCGGCGGTAGTCTGCACCAGCGCGCAGATTGCTTCCAAAAGGCAGCGCCGCTGCCTTTTCGATCAGCGCCGTTTCCTCCCGTCCCTTCAGCAGCATCGCCCGTCCGGGGCGCGCGCCTACAGCAAGGAAGAATCCCTCCGGGCGCCGAGCAGCCGCGCAGGTGAGCACCGGAAGATCCGTTTCACTGTTGCGCGCGCTTTCATAGGCCGCTGAGGCAATGCCGTCCAACGGCACACGCACACCCAGCAGGAGATCGCGGTCGTAGCCCATGGTCAGATATTCCTCCAGCGGCATTTCCCCGCCCCGGTACAGGAGCACTGTGCACCCCAGCGGCAGCAGAGCGGTTACAAGATCGGAAAACCCAAAACGTGCGCGCACGCTGCCGCCTACGGTAGCGCAGTTGCGAAACTGCACTCCCACGATATGGGCAGTGCAGTCCTGGAAATAGCAGCCAAAGGCGGCCTGCAGTCTCTCATCTTGTTCCAGCTGGCGCAATGTCGCCATGGCGCCGATAACAACCGCCCCCGTTTCCTCCCGGATCTCTTCCAGTCCCAGGCCACTCAAATCGATGACCGTATCCAGCCGCCGCCGGCCCAGCCGCAGCCAGCAGCCGCCGCCCAAAACAGCATTGGCGCGTTTTTGATTCAAGGCCCAGGCTTCCTCCAGCGTAGCAGGACGAACGTAATTTCGTGCCGTATACAAGGTTTATCCCCTTTCTTCTATCCAATCAAACAATTCTCCCGTGGTATAGCGCAGCGCAGCACCATAACTCCGGCGCAGGCGCGTTTCCAGTTCCGGTCCCATCGTCGGTGCGCACGCGACTTCCTGCAGCCCCCCTTCGGACAGCACCGCCACCCGCTCCGCATAGCGCAGGGCCAGGTTCGGGTCATGCACGCTGACAAGGATTCCTTTCCCCTGCTGCGCGCTCAGTCCGCGCAGACGCTGCAAAAATTCATGCTGACGGCGTACATCCAAATGGGCGGTCGGCTCGTCCAGTAGCAAAAACGGCGCCTGTGTCAACAGTACCTGCGCCAGGGCTGCACGCTGGCGCTCGCCGCCGCTGATTTCCCCCATACCGCATCCGGCCAGCGCCGAAAGCTCCATCTCCGAAAGCACCGCTGCAACCCGTGCGCGCCAACCCCTTCCCGGCACCGCTCCAAAAGAAAGATATGGCACGGCTCCCAGCAGCACGTATTCCTCCACCGTCATGCCCACTGCCGGCGTAAACTGCGGAAGATAAGCGGCACACCGCGCACGCTGGCGCGGAGGCATACGATGCAGCGCCTCATCGCCACAATATACCGCGCCCTGCTGCACGTCTAGCACACCGGCCAGCAGCTTGAGCAGCGTGGATTTTCCCGCCCCGTTGACCCCCAGCAAAAACACCAGCTCACCGGGCCGCAGCGTCAACGAACAGTCCGCCAGCACCGGCGCCGTGCCATACGCATAGCACACACGCTCCGCTCGCAGCGTCACAGGGCATCCCCCTTTCTCTGCAGCGCGCCGCACACCAGAAAGATGCCCAGCGCTGAGGCCCCGAAAAACGATGTAAAAATACTCACCGGAATCTCCGCAGCACTCAGCGTGCGTGCCAGAAGATCCGCCAGCAGCAGCAGGGCGCTGCCCATAAAAAACACCGCAGGCATGCTTTTTACAATATCCCGCGCACCCAGCAGCCGGGCCATATGGGGCGCAATCAGCCCAACCCAGCTGACCACGCCGGCCACGCTGACCACTGCCGCTACCAGTACCGTGGCGCAAGCCACAGCCCCCAGCCGCAGCCGCTGCGGAGAAATGCCAAGGCCCCAGGCCCTCTCATCGCCCAGAGACAGCGCTTTCATCGGGAAGCGCAGCAGGTGAAGCAGCCCCCCCGCAGCCAGCATAAGCACCGCCACCGCCGCAGCATCCCGCCAACGGGCATTTTGAAAGCCGCCCATCAGCCAATATTCAATCGCGGGAAGCTGCCGCTGCGGATCGGCGCAGAATTTCAGCATCATCAGCAACGCCTCCGACACCCCGCCCACAACGATGCCTGCCAGCACCAGCCCCAGCACGCGGTTGTGCCGCACAAAGCGGGCCAGATACAATGCCGCAGCCACAGCGGCCAGACCGCAGCCAAAAGCCATGCCCTGGCGCAGTATAAATGCTCCCGGAAAAAGCAGCATCGCCGCCGCAGCTCCCACAGACGCCCCGCTGGCCACGCCCAACACATCGGGCGAGGCCAGCGGATTGGAAAACACCGTTTGATAGACAAGACCGGCCACGGCCAAAGCACCGCCGCTGAACGCCACCAGTGCCAGCCGCGGAAGCCGGATGGAAAACAGCAGTGCCGCAGCAGTGGGATCGGCCGGGCCTCCCAGCAAGATATGCGCCACCTCCCGCGGCGCGATCTCATAGCGCCCAAGGCAGACGGAACATACCAGCAGCGCCGCCCAGAAAAGCGCCAACGCCCACACAGCCCGCCGCTTCATACCGCTCAATGGGCCAGCAGCAGTTCCGCCCCGACCTCAATGCCGAAAAAGGTACGGTAAAAGTTCTGGGCCTCGCTTACATATTCTTCTTCTGGAATCATATCCGGATGCAGCTGATGCCCCAGCCACAACGCGCCCAAAGCCATGGATGCTGTGGGATAATCCCATGGTTCGATGGCGCTGGGGAACACCAGGAAATTCGTTTCCTCCGCACGCAGAGCCTGCAAAGAGGCAAAGCGGGTATCGTTGAGCACATCGTCGCGGGTGTATTCGGCATAAGACACCATATAGATCCGTTCAGGATCCCAACCGATCAGCTGTTCCGGCGAAATATCCGTCCAGGATGCGTCCGTCAGCTCCGCCGCCGCATTGACGCCGCCGCACATCTCGATCAGTTCATTTTGGAACATGCCGCTGCCGGCCGTGCGCAGAAAATCGCTGCCGGCAATATACACGCTGGGCCGTTCCTCTGTTTCAGCACAGCGTGTCGCCACGCTCTCCATGATCCCGCGCTGATACTGTATCAGTTCTTCCGCACGCTCCTGCGTACCTGTGGCCTCACCCAGCAGCTCCACCGTCGTCCAGAAACCGTCCAGCGTTTCCGGATCCACCACAAGGCAGGGAATATTCAGCTTCTCAAACTGCTCTGCCTGCTCGGCCAGCTTCATGGGCAGAATCACCACATCCGGTTCCAGCGCCGCTGTTTCCTCCACGTTCACGCCCTTGCCGCTGCCCACGGCAGGCAGATCGATCAGCTCCGGCGCAGCCATTTGATACAGCACCCGGGAATCGGCCTTCTGCTCCAAACCCACCACTTTATCCTGAGCGCCCAGCGCCACCAGAACTGAGGTAGAGAGATAATAGACGGAAACCACCCGGTCGGCGCTCTTCTCCAACGTTACCGTACGGCCCGCCTGATCGGTGAGCACGATGCTTGTGTCTTCGCCTCCGGAAGACGGCATCTCTTGTTTCGGACCGCATCCAGCCAGCAGCAGGGCCGTCATTGCCGCCGTCAGGCACAGCGCCAGAGCCCGTTTTATGATCGTTTTCATACAATTCCTCCTTCATTCTCCCATCAATGCATCGCTGCCGTACTGCGGCAGCTGTGTTAATCTTATTGTAGCAAAAGGCCGTCTTTTTGTCGATATCTGTTTTCTTTTCTTCTCTCTTGTGCGTCAAACTGCAGTATGGTAAAATGAGGAAAAATGACCAGCCGCCGCAGCCCCAAAAGGAGGTACAAACCATGACGGAAAAAGAAAAACGCACACTGGGTCTTCTATACGATAACAACTATGACCCCGAGCTGGCTGCAGAATTATCCACCTGCAAAGACCTTTGTTATGCCTGCAACCAGATTCCGCCTTCCCACCTGAAGGAACGGCAGGAAGCTTTCCGTAAGATTTTCGGAAAAACCGGCGCCCATTTTTTGATCCAGCCTGCTTTTTGGTGTGATTACGGTTACAATATCGAAATCGGCGAAAATTTTTACGCAAACCACAACTGCGTTATTCTGGATGACGCCAAGGTAGTCTTTGGCGACAATGTATTCCTCGCACCAAACTGCACCTTTGCCACCGCCGGCCACCCGCTGGATATTCAGCAGCGCAACCAGGGGCTGGAATACGCCTATCCCATCACCGTGGGTGATAATGTATGGATCGGCGCAGGGGTGACGGTGCTGCCCGGCGTGACCATCGGCGCAGGAAGCGTGATCGGCGCAGGAAGCCTGGTCAACCGCGATATTCCTGCCGGTGTGTTGGCCGCAGGCAACCCCTGCCGCGTCATCCGCCCCCTCACCGCCGCCGATGCAGAAAAATACAACACACCTTTTGGCAAATGAACACGCAAAAATCCCCGCGGCTGAGCCGCGGGGATTTGATATGCTTTCTCCGGCCCGCTCATTGATTCAGCAGTGCCAGAATCTGTTTTTTATAAGCTAAAAATTCGGCGCTCAGACCGAAATCCAGGCTGCGGGGACGGAACGGGGAAATCGTCAGCTCTGCTATGATGGCACCGGGCCGTCCGGAAAGAATGTAAATGCGGTCGGAAAGCAAAATGGCCTCGTCGATGTCATGGGTAATAAAAAGGGTCGTCAGGCGCAAAGAATCCATCATACCCATGTACCAGCGGTGGATCTCCCTCTTGGTCAGGGCATCCAGTGCCGAAAACGGCTCGTCCAGCAGCACCACACCGCGGGAGCCGAGAAACGTGCGCAGCAGCGCCGCGCGCTGGCGCATGCCGCCGGAAAGCTGAGCCGGGTACTGTGCCTCCGTTCCCTCCAGGCCGAACTGCGCAAAATAGGGCTGGGCCTTCTCCCGGGCGGCCTGCTTGCTTTCCCCTCGCAGCACCAGAGGCAACGCCACATTGTCGAGCATCCTCTTATGCGGCAACAGCAGATCTTTTTGCAGCATGTAGCTGATTGAGCCGGGCTTCCCGGTGATCTCCTGCCCGGAGACAAACACTTGGCCTTCCTCCGGTGTTTCCAGTCCCGACAGCGTGTGAAACAACGTGGTTTTCCCCGCGCCGCTGACGCCTAGAAGGCATACCAGCTCTCCCGTTTCCAGGTGCAGCGACACATCCTTCAGGATACAGCGTCCATCATACCATTTCGAAATATGGTCGGCGCAAAGCACCGCAGACTCCTTTTCCATCAGGCCAGATAGTCGTTGGAAAAGCCGGTGTTCTCAGGAATCGGCTGCTCCACCAAATTGTTGTCGCTCAGCCAGCGATAGAAAGCATTCCAGCGGGAAGGATCGATATAACCCCACCGCTCTGCCTCGGCCTGATACTGATCGGCCATCCATTTCTGGCTGGCCGTCACCAGCTCGGCACTGTCCTTGAGGGAGCCGGTGGTGTCACTTTCGATCAGCATTTGTGCCGCTTCCTCCGGATGGGCAATCGCATACTCATACCCTTTGGCTGTAGCAGAAAGGAACGCTTTTGCCGTGTCCGGATGCTCGGCCAAAAAGTCGTTGTTGGCAATGATCACCGGGGTATAGTAATCGAACACCGGGTCCAGATCCTTGAAATAAAAATAGTTGAAATCCAGCCCCTGCAGCTCAGCGGAAATGCCGCCCCAGCCGTAATAGATCCAGATCGCGTCAGTCTGGTGCTCTTTGAGCGCGCCGGCCTCGTCCACAATATTATTGGGAATCAGATCCACTTTGGAAAAATCACCGCCGTCGGCTTCCACCACCTGCTGCATCGTTGCCAGCTCAATGGGGCTATTCCAAGTGGAATAGGTATAACCTTCCAAATCCTTGGGCCGCTCAATACTGTCCTCGGCCCGAGTGATGATACCGGACGTATTATGCTGAAGCAGCGCCGCCACGGCGGTCACCCCGAGGGGATCTTCCCGTGCAAAGGCAGAGGCCAGGGAATCCTGTACCGTCACGGCAAATTCCACCTGGCCGGCGGCGCAGATGGCGGTGGCGCCGTCCTCCGGCGGCTGCACGATGGATACATTCAGTCCTGCATCTTCGTAATAGCCCTTGGCCGCCGCCACATACAGGCCCGTATGATTGGTGTTGGGCGTCCAATCCAGGCAGATCGTCACATCGGTCAGCTCCGCCGCGCCATTGTTGTCCGAACCGGCAGAATCGGGCCCGGCATTTTTTCCACTTCCACCGCAGGCAGTCAAGCTCAGCGCCAGGGCGCCGGCGAGTGCTGCAGCGGCCATGCGTTTTTTATCATTCACGATTCAATCGTTCCTTTCTGTCTTTTCGTATATTTCCCAGGGCATCGCCGCGCGGCGCAAGATTCGCACCAGCAGCATCAGCAGCAGACTTACGGCAATGATGACCAGAATCACCGCAAACATTTTGTCAAAAGCATAGGCTTTCTTCACCCGGGTCATATACACGCCCAGGCCCTCAAAACCACCCAGCCATTCGGAAATGACCGCTCCCACCACGGCATAGGATACAGACACCTTGAGTCCGGAAAAAAAGTAGCTCAGCGCTGCCGGAAACTCCAGATGGTAAAAAATCTGCCATTTGCTGGCACCCATAGCGCGCAGCAGATCGGCGGCGGAACGGTCGGTGCTGGCATAGCCCTCCAGCAAACTCACGGCGATGGGGAAAAAAGTAGTCAGCGCCACCAGCGTCACCTTGGGCGCCATGCCGAAGCCCATCCACAACACCAGCAGCGGCGCAATGGCGATGGTGGGAATCGTCTGGGTGATGACCAGAATCGGATACAGCGCCCGGTAGAGCCAGCGCACGCGGTGCATCAGCGTGGAAAGCACCAGAGCCACAACGATGCCGATCAAAAGCCCCCAAGCCGCCTCCTGCAGCGTCACAGCGGCGTTAGCCGCCAAAACCGGCGCATCGGAAAGCAACGCCTGCACCACCGCGCGGGGCGAGGGGAGCATGAACGCAGGCACCCATCCCCCCTCGCTGGCAAAGCACCAGAGGGCGGCAACCACAACCAGCGCCAGCGCCGCCGGGAGCTTACTGGTGATGCTTCGTGACTTTTTCATCGATGGTCAGCACGCTGCCCTCTTCCTTATACACCAGTTTCACATAGCCGGATACTTTAGCGCTGCCCGCCTGGGCGGCCACATATACACAATGTTCGAGAATATCCAGCAGCTGATGCAGATCGTCGCCTTCAATGGCGGTTTCACAGGGGCCGACATAATAGTGCAGACCTGTAGAGCGGATGTAGTCGATCACAGCGTCCACTACGCGGACGGCTTCCTGATCATTGGGCATATTCGGCTCAATTTGGATGGCGATACTGGTTTTCATATATGTTCCTCCTGAATAAAAAAATCAGAACACCCGGCAAGTTTGTGCCAAAATAGGTGTCCTGATTTAACCGCACACAGGTGCGGCGCAACTTCAGATACAACACTCCCTACACTGGCATGATCCAACAGGTTCAAAGGGTCAAAGGCCTCATTCGCCTTACTCTCAGCTGCGCGGCAGCCCCCCCGGCTCTTCACTTGTGGTTTGTTCTGCAGGCAGTTTCAGCCGCCTTGGATTGGATTATAAGCCCTTACGCCGCCAAATGCAAGGCTTGAAGGCAATTTTTTGCAAAATCCGCCGCGCATTGCGCACCCGTCCCTTTATCCCCTGCTCAAAAACCATTCCACCACGGCCGGATCGTCGTGAGCAAAAAACAGGCTTTTTGCTTTATCCAAAGCCTCGATGCGCACCATATCCTCTTCCGAGAGCGTGAAATCAAACACCTGAAAGTTTTCCTCCATCCGTTCTTTGTGGGTGGATTTTGGAATGACGACCGCGCCGCTTTGCAGCAAAAAGCGCAGCGCCACCTGTGCAGCCGTTTTACCGTAAGCTTTTCCGACAGCATTGAGTACAGGGTTACGAAAATAATCGTTTCTCCCTTCGGCAAAGGGACCCCAGGACATGATCTGCGTGTTGTGCTGTTCCAGATAAGTCCGCGCGGTTTTCTGCTGCTGGAACACATGCATCTCCACCTGATTGACCGCTGGCGGGATCTCGGCAAAATGGGTCAGATCCAGATAGCGGTCTGGATAAAAGTTGGAAACGCCGATAGCTCGCACTGTTCCTGCCCGCCAGGCCTCTTCCATCGCGCGGTAGCTGCCATAATAATCCCCAAAAGGCTGATGGATCAACAACAGATCAATATAATTGGTGCGCAGCTTTTCCAGCGAAGCCGCAATGGACGCTTTAGCTTTTTCATAACCGGCATTGCTGATCCAAATTTTTGTGGTAAGAAACAGTTCTTCCCTGTGCAGACCGCTTTCTTCCAACGCACGCCCCACGCCAGCCTCATTCCCGTAAGCCTGCGCCGTATCAATGCTGCGGTAACCAATCTCCATCGCCTCAAGCACGCAGCGTGCTGTTTCTTCCAGCGGCGTCTGGTATACGCCGTAGCCTAATTTCGGCATCTGTACACCGTTGTTCAACGTTACATATTCCATCAAAATGGCCTCCTTCTATTCTTCTGATGTAACTTACTTTTATCTGCTTTTTTCATATGACAGTTTACAGGATGTTTCAAACATTGTACAATAGCAATATTGAAAAACAGCTTTCACAGAATGAATAGCAAACGGAGGGTACGATGCTGAATTTATCAGAGCTTGAGCAGTTTGTCACTTTTGCAGAGCAGGGTACCCTGTCCGGCGCCGCGCAGACGCTTCATATATCCCAGCCAACGCTTACGCGCACTATGAAACATGTGGAAGCAGCTTTTGGTGTCCCGCTGTTCCGCCGCAGTAAAAATAAAATTGAGCTGAATGAAACCGGGCTGCAGGCAGTACAGCAGGCCAAAAACCTTCTTTCCGCCGCAGCAGGCGCCGTGCAACAGGTGCACTCCTATCACGCCCGGCTCCACACGATTGCCGTGGAATCCTGTGCACCTGCGCCGCTGTGGTCTCTGCTGCCGGTTCTGTCCGCCTCATTTCCGGAGCGAACGGTTTCCTCCCGGCTGTCTCCGCCCGCTTCCATTGCCGGGCGTGTTCTCTCCGGCCGCTGTGAAATCGGTATTCTTCCCTACCCGGAAGAGGATCGCGCTCTTGCCTGTCTGCCTGTTGTTCGGGAGCGTCTGTTCGTGTACGTACCGCCGAATCATCCACTCGCGGAACGGGGCAGTCTAACCTTTGCGGAACTGAACGGCCTAACCTGCTTGCTGCGTTCAGAAATCGGTTTTTGGATCGAACTGTGCCGCCGCTGCATGCCGGTATCCAAATTTCTGATCCAGACTGATGAATTCGCCTTTCGGGAGCTGGTACGGGAATCCGCGCTTCCTTGTTTTTCGACCAACCTTTCCACTGCCAGAACCGATGCGCTGCAGGGCAGAACTGCCATCCCCATTACGGATGCACAGGCCAATGTGGTCTATTACTTTATCTGCCGAAAAGCTGATGCCGCCTATCGGGCCGCTGCAGATCAATGGCGTGCAAAGCTGTCCGCCGCACCGGAGGCGCAACCGTAAACGCCGCTCGCAGCTCTCAAATACCGGACAGCGCCAGTTCCCGGCGGCATCTTTTCTCCCTGGCGCGAATATGGTATGATATTGAACAATCGCAAACCGCTGAAACCGTTATGCCTGTATACTTTTCCGCGCGTGTTCCCGCTCAGCCTGTTCCGTCAGTCATTACCTCAATCACAACAGGAGCTTCACTATGAAAAAAAGCCTCATTGCCGCATGGATGCTGATCGCTGTGGTATTCGCCCTGGGTCTCATGGGCCTGGCCGGCCGCAGTATCCTTCCCAACACCCAGAAAGAAAAAATCACCGTACCCGATCCCGGCGTATCCGACTCATCGGTCTCCATCCGGGTAAAAATCGGCGACACAGTACAAAAAATGAACCTGGACAGCTATGTACAGGGCGTGCTCCGGGCCGAGATGCCCGCTTCCTTTGAACTGGAGGCCCTCAAAGCCCAGGCCGTAGCCGCCCGGACAGAAACGCTCTATAAAGTGGAAAACGGACCTGTAGCCAACCATCCCGATGCTGACATCTGCAATAACATCAACTGCTGCCAGGCTTATAAAACCGAAGAAGATGCCCAGGCCGCCTGGGGCGAGAACGCAGACTACTACAGCGCCAAAATCGCCACCGCCGTACGCGAAACCGACGGAATGACGATCCTGTATCAGGACAAGCCGATCCTGGCTGCCTTTTTCTCTGCCGCCAGCGGGCAGACCAACAACTCCGGCGACGTTTGGATCAATGATCTGCCCTATCTCCAAAGCGTGCAAAGCCCCGAGGGCGAAAACGAAGTGCCCAATTACTACAGCATTGCCACCTTTTCCCAGGAAGAATTCAAATCCACATTCTTGTCCCAGTTCCCTGAGGCGGACTTTTCCGGAAGTGCCAACACCTGGTTCGGCGCCCCCACACGCAACGATTCCGACATGGTGCTTTCCATCTCCATTGGCGGCGTCACTGTAAAGGGCACCCAGGTGCGCAGCCTGTTCGCGCTGCGCAGCGCTGCTTTCACTGTGGCAGCCGAGGACGGGAACATTGTATTTCATGTGACCGGCTACGGTCACGGCGTCGGCATGAGTCAGTACGGCGCCAATACCATGGCCCAGCAGGGGAAAACTTATCTGGAAATTCTGGAGTGGTATTATACCGGCGTCACCGTCGCCCCATACACCCCGAAAACCTTGGCAAGCGACAACTAATATGCTAAAATAGCGGAAAGGATAGAAGGGGGAGGGATCTATTGTGAAACGGCGCATTTGGAGCATATTGCTGGCACTGGCGCTTTCGCTTTCGCTGGGCGCGCCGCTTCTGGCCGCGCGCCCTCTGGCAGCCGGCAACGTTTATTTTACCGCAGTCAACGACAGCCTCTGCCCCCTAAACGACAGCACCATGCCTTTCTGGTCTGGCGGAAACCTCTATTTGCCTAGCAGCGTATTCTCCTCCTATGACCTGGGGCTTTCCTACGTCCGTGACACTTCGGCCCAAACCGCGATTCTGTACAGCAGCAACAAAGTGCTGGAGTTTGACCTGGCCCGGGGCGGCGCCAATAACAAGCTCGGCACTTACTACAGCGCCAGCGCTATTGCGCGCCACGGCTCCGTTTACTTCCCGCTTTCCTTTGTCAGCAGCTTTTTTTCTTTGAATTATTCGGTGCTCGACACAGCTCTGGCCCCCATGGTTCGGGTGCGCAGCGACACGGCCGTTCTCTCTGACAGCCAGTTCATCGACGCGGCCTCCACACTGATGGCCTCCCGTTACAACGCCTATGAACAGAGCAAAAAGCCCACCCCCACGCCAAAGCCTGACAACGAGACCACTACCGATCCCATCGCGCCCGATCCTCCGCAGGAAACGGAAGAAGAGCCCTCCAAAACCACGGCCCGCATCCTGCTGGGCATCCGCGCCGACAACCCGCAGAACACCGCCGCCATCCTGAACACCCTGGATCGCTACGGCTACAAAGCCACCTTTTTCTTCTCTCCGGCAGAACTGGACGGGCAGGACGACTTACTGCGGCGAATCGTCGCCTCCGGCCATCGGTTGGCGCTGGCACTCAACGATGCGGACATGGCCGGGCTGCAAGCCGGCAACGAACAGCTGCGCCGCTGCACTGGCACCGTGACGCGCATGGTGCTGACGGATTCTGCCGATGCAGTACACTCGGCGGGCTATGCCGTCTATACCCCTTCCCTGTCCGGCCAGTCCCTGGGCACCACCGCCTCCAGCCGGGCGCAGCGCATCACCCGGCGCATCGAAAACGCCTCCGGCTCGGTAAAGCTTTTGATGGACGGCGACAACATCAGCGCTTCCGCCTTGAACCTTCTGTGCAGCACTTGGAGCAGCGGTGGCTACACCGTTCGCGCAGTTACCGAAACGGCCTGCAGCTGAAACAGAAAACCAACGCAAATTTACAAAATGTTCAAGAAAATCAAACCAAACCCATTATAATAGAAGCGAAACAGAATGAATGACCGCCGCCCGACAAAAAGCGCGGCGCACAAAAAGGAAGTGTTGGCACATGGCGCGAAGCGTTCTTGTCGTGGAGGATGACCATAACATTGCAGATCTGCTGCGGATGTATCTCGAAAAGGAGGGGTTCAGCGTTCGTATTGCCCCCGACGGCGGCACAGCGCTGCAAGAGTTTGCCAAGGCCGCGCCGGATCTGATCCTCCTGGACGTGATGCTGCCCGTGCTCGACGGCTGGAGCGTGCTCAGCCGCGTGCGGGAAGCCTCCCGCGTACCGGTAATTATGCTCACAGCCAAGGGGGAAACTTTCGACAAAATCAACGGCCTCAACATGGGTGCTGACGACTATGTGGTAAAACCCTTCGAAATGAAAGAGCTGCTGGCCCGGATCAACGCGGTGCTCCGCCGCACGGAGCTGCCCACCGACACCCGCAAAAAACTGACCTTCGACAAACTGGTCATTGATCTGGATTCCTATGAATTGCTGGTGGATGGACAAAAGATCGACACGCCCCCCAAAGAATTGGAACTGCTTTACCACATGGCCGAGTCCCCCAACCGGGTTTATACCCGCAACCAGCTGCTGGATGAAGTGTGGGGCTTTGATTATTTCGGCGACTCCCGCACGGTAGATGTGCACATCAAGCGCCTGCGCGAAAAACTGGAGGGCGTCAGCAACCAATGGACGCTGAAAACCGTCTGGGGCGTGGGATACAAGTTTGAACTGGCCGACGGCGTCGAAGCCTCCAAATAAACGATTACTGTTCCAGTCGATGGCATCGGCACGCAATCTGCCCAGCCATGCCTGGCACCTTGCGTCATGGCCAGAACAGTCACTTGGCCGTTTTCTTTCCGCGTTGCGCGCAGAAAGGAAAAACCAACCGGAGAAAGGCGTGATTCCTCTTTGCGCTCAAAAAGTCTTTACTGGCACCAGTTCTTGCTGACCGCAGGTATGGTGGCCCTGGCAATGACCGTTCTGGCGGTATCCTTTTTAGCTCTGAGCTATAATTATTCCCTGAGCGAAAAGCGCAGCACCATGAAAAAAGACGTAGCCATGATTTCGGAATTGTCCCGTGCCTATTTTGCCGGAGGCGACATTACCGGCTACGGTACGCTGAATTTCCGTCAGCTCGCCTCATATCTTGCCGATCTGTCCGGCGATGATGTATTAATCTGCCAGACCGACGGCACCGTGCTGCTCTCTTCCGACGAGCACCTGGTGGGAAAAAGCGTGTCCCTGCCCGAATCTATCGTATACGAGGTGCTCACCAACGGCACATACTCTGGTATGACGGATCTTGGCAATCTATACCACCATCGGGAGTTCATTATTTGTATGCCGGTGGTGAACCAATACGACGGAGAGATCACCGGCATTGTTGCCATGGTGTCGGATTCCACAGATCTGACGGAAATGTGGCGCGCTTTTGCGGGGATCTTTTTCTTCACCGCACTGACGGTGCTTCTGACTGCAGTGGTGGCGTGCTCCATGGTAACTGCCCAGCAGACCAAGCCCCTGCAAGACATCGCCAAGGCGGCCCGCCGTTTTGCCGGCGGCAATTTTGACCAGCGCGTGGTCAAATCCGGCAGCATCGACGAGATCGACGAACTGGCCGATTCCTTCAACGCCATGGCCGATTCCCTGCAGCGCACTGAGTTGCAGCGCCGGGAATTTATCGCCAATGTCTCCCACGAATTAAAGACCCCCATGACCACCATTGGCGGTTATACCGACGGCATCCTCGACGGCACAATTCCGCCGGAAAAGGCCAACCAATACCTCCAGACCATTTCGGATGAAACCAAGCGTCTGGCCCGCCTGGTGCGCCGCATGCTGGATATCTCCCGCCTGCAGGCCAGCGATGTGATCCGCGATAAAAAGCGCTTTGATATCTGTGAGAGCATGCGCTGCGCCATTATTTCCATGGAAAAGAAAATCATGGACCGCGGACTCGATGTGGCCGCCGAAATCCCCGACGAGCCGGTGTGGGTGCTGGGTGACCCCGACCTGATTACCCAGGTAATCTACAATCTTCTGGAAAACGCCGCCAAATTCGCGCCGCAGGGATCCACACTGAAGCTGGCGCTGGGTACCCGGGGCGGCAAAGCGCTGGTCGCCATTCAGAATCAGGGCGATACCATAGCGCCCGAAGAACTTCCTCTGCTGTTTGAACGGTTCCACAAGAGCGACAAATCCCGCAGCGAGGACAAAGACGGCGTGGGCCTCGGGCTTTATATCGTAAAAACCATTCTGAATCAGCACCGCGAGGAAATCCGCGTCACCTCCGAAAACGGCGTGACCACATTCACTTTCACCGTTACCATGACCAAATAAGGAGTATGGTATGAACCGAAACAAATTATCCTGGTCCGAACGCTACGCAGACCAACCGGTCAACCCGCAGCAAGCCGCTCTGTGGCAGGCGCAGACACAGCCGCCCGCGCCGCCGGCACCGAACGCCGGCCCGGGGATCCGAAACCCCTGGATCGACAGTCTTCCCCGTCGTGCGCGGGGCAGTCGGCGCGGTCTGGTGATCTTTCTACTGCTGCTTGCACTGCTGCTGGGCGTCAGTATTCTGTACGGCGTGCTGGTCGGCCCGCCGGATTACTATGATGCCCACCACGGCAATGACTCCGCTCCCCTGCTCAGCGACGGCGGCATGGAAACCTCCATCCCCACCATCAGCGGCGGAAGCACCAGGCTGGTGCTTACAGAAGAGCACGGCGCATCCCTGACCGCGGGCGAAGTTTTCGAAAAAGTCAATCCATCCGTGGTTTCGGTGATCGCCGCCGACGGCAGCGGCGGCGCCTCCATTGGCACCGGCGTGCTGTTCACCTCCGACGGTTTTTTCCTCACTAACGCCCATGTGATCGATGGCGCTACCGACTGCACCGCACTGCTCAGCGATGGCCGCCAATACGAAGCCAAGCTGGTGGGATATGATTATATGCGTGACATAGCAGTGCTCAAAGCAATTGACGCCGTCGGTCTGCCTACGGCAGAGCTGGGTGATTCCAATACCCTTTCCGTGGGTGATAAGGTTTACGCCATCGGAAACCCGCTGGGTTTGGAACTGCGCAGCACATTGACGGACGGCATCGTTTCTTATATCGACCGGGATGTACGCATCGGCGGCCGCACTATGACCCTGATTCAGACCAATGCCGCCCTAAATAAAGGCAATTCCGGCGGCCCGCTGATCAACGAATATGGTCAGGTGATCGGCATCAATGCCGCCAAAATGAGCGCCGGCACCGGCGAAACCGGCGTCGAGGGTCTCGGCTTTGCCATTCCGACGGAAACGGCAGCTTACCTTGCCAATCAGATCCTGCAATATGGCCATTCCCTAGCGGACACCAGCCTCGGCATCACGGTGCAGGCCATCGGCGAACCCGGCGATGAGGTACAGGGCGTGTTCGTCGTCACGGTAAACGAGAGCAGCTGCGCCGAAGCAGCCGGTGTTTGGCCCGGCGACGTGATCACTGCCGCCGACGGTCAAACCGTAACAACCACCAGCGATCTGCTCGCCGTCCGCCGCAGCCACAGCCCCGACGAGGAAATGGAGCTAACGATTCTGCGTGGCACAGACACTTTGACCGTAGTCGTCATCCTGGATGCACTTTGATCCTTTTCGTTTTTCCACCGCAGAGCATACCGAACAACCGACCGATTCATGTACAAAAGGCGGGAGCCATTCCGGAGTGGAATGGCTCCCGCCTTTTCTGACCGGTTTTCACGCACCAGGCAGCGCTTATTTTTTCGCCTTGGAGTCCACCACGTCCTTCAGCAGGGCGATAAAGTCCTCCATGCTCATAGCACCCAGGTCGCCTTCGGCGCGGTGCCGAGGTGAAACCGTGCTGTTTTCCATATCCCGATCGCCCACAACCACCATATAGGGTACTTTGTCCATCTGCGCTTCGCGGATCTTTTTGCCGATCTTCTCGTTGCGGTAATCCACTTCCACACGGAATCCCAAATCCTCCAGCTTTCTGGCCTGCTCAGCACAATAATCGCCGGCGCGGTCGGTTACGGGCAGAAAACGCACCTGTTCAGGGGCCATCCATGTGGGCAAAGCGCCAGCGTATTTTTCAATCAGCAGCGCCAAGGTCCGCTCATAGCAGCCCATAGAAGTACGGTGGATAATATAGGGCGTCTTTTTCGTGCCGTCAACATCCGTATACTCCATACCAAACTTTTCTGCCAGCAGCATATCGATCTGGATTGTGATCAGCGTATCTTCCTTGCCGAACACATTCTTAATCTGAATATCCAACTTGGGACCATAGAAAGCCGCTTCATCAATTCCCACTTTATAGTCGATTCCCAAATCGTCCAGAATTTTTTTCATTACGCTCTGAGCATGCTCCCACTGCTCGGCAGTACCCTCATATTTGTTGCCGGGATTTGCAGGATCCCACTGCGAGAAACGGAAAGAACAGTCCTCTTTTAACCCGAGCGTTTCCAGGCAATAGCTAGCCAGCTCAAAGCAGCCGCGGAATTCATCCTCCAGCTGATCGGGACGCAGGATCAAATGACCTTCGGAAATCGTAAACTGACGCACACGAATGAGTCCATGCATTTCACCGCTGTCCTCGTTACGGAACAGTGTGGACGTTTCGCCCAAACGCATGGGCAGATCACGGTAACTGCGGGCACGATTCAGGAAAACCTGATACTGGAACGGGCAGGTCATGGGACGCAAGGCAAAACACTCCTTGGTTTCATCGTAAGGATCACCCAGAATAAACATGCCATCCAAATAATGATCCCAATGGCCGCTGATCCGATACAGATCCCGCTTAGCCATCAAAGGCGTTTTTGTAAGGAGATATCCTCGACGTTGCTCGGTATCTTCAATCCAGCGCTGAAGCTGCTGAATGACCCGCGCACCCTTGGGAAGCAGGATGGGGAGTCCCTGACCAATGACGTCTACCGTGGTAAAATACTCCAATTCGCGTCCCAGCTTATTATGGTCACGCTTCAGGGCTTCTGCCTGCTGCTCCAGATAGGCATCCAGTTCCTCCTTCTTGGGGAACGCAATACCGTAGATACGCTGGAGCTGCTTGCGGCTGGAATCACCACGCCAGTAGGCGCTGTTGCAGGCCGTCAACTTGATGCCGTTGCCCTTGATGCGGCCGGTGGAGTCCAGGTGGGGGCCAGCGCACAGATCCGTAAAATCACCCTGCTGATAAAAAGAAATCACTGCATCTTCGGGCAAATCGTTGATCAGCTCCACTTTATAGGGCTCGTCTTTCATCAATGCTAACGCCTCCGTGCGCGGCAGTTCAAAACGCTCCAGCTTCAGCTTTTCCTTGCAGATCTTGCGCATTTCCGCCTCAATCTTGGAAAGGTCCTCCGGAGTAAATGTTTCCTCGCTGTCCAGATCGTAATAAAATCCGTTTTCAATCGCTGGACCGATGGCCAGCTTGGTGCTGGGCCACAAGCGCTTGACCGCCTGCGCCAGCACGTGAGAACAGGTGTGCCAATAGGTTTTGCGATACTGCTCGTTTTCAAAAGTGTACTGCTTATTTTCTTCGCTCATAAAAGTTCCTCCTCACTATGTTTGCGGGGAAGGGCAACAAAACACCCCACCCCTGACAACATTTCAGGGGTGGGGCATACCAAAAGCGCTCCACGGTTCCACCCTGCTTACGAAACACATAAAAGACAGTTTCGTCGCTCGTGACCTCTGTAACGGGAGGACCCGTTCCGGTCTACTGACAGCTCTTCCAAGTGACGCTGTGTTCGGCGGACAGCTCGGGAGTGGTTCGGATCCGCCTTCCTGCGCAGGGCGCTCACAGCAACTGCACCCCTCTCTGCGCGCCGAACTGGCGACTGTTTTCTCCGTCAAAGCCATTTTAACGAAGACACTATATCACCGGACAGGCGAATTGTCAAGGACATTCCCTCGGCTTTTTGCCAGCCAATCTATGGGAAGAAAGATCTCTGCCACCAGAACCGCCAGTCCCAGATGGAGCAGCCACGCGCCGATGCGCAGCAGGTACAGGACCGAAAGCAGTCCGCACTTCATGGCCGCATAAACTGGAAATACCAGCACCATAAAAAACAGACACAAAATGATTACCCGCGGCAACACCTCCCGCCCCAGCGCATACAGCACAGCGGCCAACACCAGGAAAAAGGCCAGAAGCGGCGCAAAAACTTGTGCCGGAAGCCCTTCCAACGAGCGAAAAAAAGAAACGCCGGGCAGATAGGGAAGGAATATCCCCAGCAGCGCCGCCGCACTCCCCGCAATACCAATATAATTGCTGCGCTTCATAATTGTCCGCTCCCCTGGCCGCATTGCTACTCATTTTCCGTACAGACACATAAAATAAATTCATATTTTTAATTATAAATTACAAAATATATAATTACAAGTTTATAAATAAATTTATAGACCATTTCCATTTTGCACCTTATGTGGCTATCATAAAGCAACAGAACATTGGAAGGGTGGCGTCATTTGGCTCTGGATTATCACATGATCGGGCGGCGAATCGCCCGGCGCAGAAAAAAGCTCCGGTTGACCCAAGCAAAAGTCGCAGAGTTATGCGATATTACCAACCAGTATTTATCCAATATTGAACGTGCCACGTCCGTTCCCTCACTTGAAACGATTATGCGTCTGGCTGCCGCATTGGATACCACACCAGATGAGTTTCTGGTGGGCGCTGCCCGCCCAGAGAAGGACGAATGGCGCAGCGTGGCCGAACAGCTGCGCACTTTGTCGCCCCAGCAGTTGGAACTGGTGCGCAGTTTCATCGAATGGACAACCCAGCAGGACGCACTGACCTGACCTTTATAAAAATACAAGGGACTGCCCGGCGGGCGGTCCCTTTTCTCTACTTCTTGCAGAAATGCTCCAGCAGGCACATTGCAAATCTGTAGATGCCATGCTATACTTATTATTACTTTATTTCGATACATTGACAGCAGGCGCTGCTGCGCCGGGTTGTACAGGAGCGTTCTTATGGCACACCAAACCAAATGGCGCATACTCTATGCGCTTTTTCCTATCCTGGGCGTTTGCGGCTTTTTTTTACGGGCAGCGCAGCTGCGTCTTGGGTTCACAGCGGCGGCACTGCCCAGAACCGACTTTCCTCCCGCGGCAGCGCTGGCCGTTTTAACTGCCGCAATGCTGATTCTTGCCGCGTTGCTGGCACAGCTGCCTCCGCCGCAGGATGCCCGTTCCTTTCACCATACGCTGTATAGTTCTCCCCATCGGATACTGCTTCGTTTGTGTGCCGCGCTGATCGCGCTGTGGGGCTTTGCGCTTCTGTACTTCGATCAGCCCGACGGATCGTTCCGCCTGCTGGCTGTCGCTTTCTGCCTGCTGACTGCACTCTGCCTTCTGCTGTTGTCATCCTCTCCAACACATGCCGCCTTGGCGCTGGCAGAAATCACCTGCTGCTCCACCGGATGGCTGGCAGTGCTGTTCAGCCGCCACGCTTCCGATCCGGTTCTGCCGGATTTTTGGCCTCCGCTGCTGGCCCTGTGCGCCACTTCGTTGAGCGCTTGCTTTCTCACCAGCGCAGCCTGCGGATGGCCCAAGCTTCGGCGTACCATGTTCGCATTGCTCGCAGGCGGCACCCTGTGCCTCATCGCCTTGGCCGACTGTTGCGCAGTGACTTTTTCGCCCCGTTTTTTTGCATATTTGGCCGCCGCCCTGTGGCAGCTGCATGGTGCATTCTGTCTTCTCTTTTCGTCCAGCCCGCAAACGACGCATCGCTCCATCTGAAATACTCCCTCTGCGGGGCTGCCCTTTTTGGGCGCCCCGCTTTTCCGTACCGCGACAAGCTGCACACCCCGGCTGACACCTCGCCGGAGCACAATAAAAAACGGGGACGGCGCTGCCGTTCCCGTTTTTTATTTGGATGGAAGATTTTGATGAAAAGAAGAATGTTCAATTGCTTCATGTACACAGGATACCTTTGGATTATTACAAAACAAAGCATGAATTGTTACAAAATTATGAAATTTCGAAAAAAGTTTCTTTCTGTCGCAGAGCGCCTGTTATTCCCCGGTACGCAGCTCACTGAAAAACCGCTGAAGGACAGCGGCACACTCCTCCGCCAGGATGCCGCCCACCACAGCAGGACAGTTTGGATAATCCTCCATAAAAAGGTTGCTCACACCGCCCACCGCGCCCATGGCGCGATCCCGCGCGCCGTAATACACCCGGCCAATGCGGGCATTTAAAATGGCACCGGCGCACATGGGGCACGGCTCCAGCGTGACATACAGTTCGGCCTCACTCAGCCGCCAGCTGCCCAGGCGGGCGTTGGCCGCCTCGATGGCCTCCATTTCCGCGTGGGAAGATGTGCGTTGCCGCTCCTCCCGCCGGTTGCGCCCTTCTCCCACGATTTCCCCGTGGAGCACGATCACACAGCCCACTGGCACTTCGCCGCACTCCGCCGCCTCTTGCGCCAGCTCCAGTGCCCGGCGCATATAGCGTTCTTCCCATCTCATATCGTTCCCTTTTGCTCCTTTCATCGGCGCTGCTTTCTGCTGCCATTTTACCACATCCTGCAAATTTTTGGAACATTTGTATATCCCGGCGCATATTTGTCCAAACTGAACATAGGTTAATGGTACAAGGTACAAGGAGTGGATAAAAGTGGGTGACAAACTGGTGCGTTTCAAAAAACGGACGTCAGAAGACATGGAGCTTGACGAACTGCTGCGCTCCCTTTCCCGCACGCAGCGGGAAATTGATCTTGCCTACAATCATTTTAACTTTACCAGCGACCCGGATTTGATCGAATCCTGCGTATACGAGATCTCTTCCCTGCAGTGCCGCTACAATTATTTGCTGCGGCGCGTCAAGGAGCGCGGCGGCAGCGCCGTCATCGGCGCTCTTCCTGGCCGCGAAATATGAGGGCGGAAAGGACGGGCCGAAACCTTGAACATTGCCGAACAATTCTTTATCGCCATTGCTGTGCTTTTTCTGGCGCTGATCGCTTTTAAGCTGTTCTCCGCGCCGCTGCGGCTGGCGCTGCGGGTGGGGGCCAACACCGCCCTGGGCTTTCTGGCACTGATTGCCCTGGACCTGTTCAGCCCCCTTCTGGGACTGCACATTGCCGTAAACCTGGTCAACGCACTTATCGTAGGCATTCTCGGACTGCCTGGCCTGGCGCTGCTGGTGTTGATGCAGTGGGTATTTTTATAGTACATAGCTGGCAGGACAGCCTCTCTTTTCATCCTTCCGGAAACAGCCGCGTTCCGCTATCGGCGGAACGCGGCTGTTTTTTATGTATGCCTTTTATTGCGCAAACGCTTGATAATCCACGCAGCCTGTCTCCGGCAGCTCACGGCAGCAAAGCACCGCCACTGCGCCGGGGCCGATGTGGCAGGACACGCTCAGCGACAGCGGATCCATATAAACAGGATATCCCGGGAAGCGCGCCTTCACTTCTTCAATCCAGGCTTTGCCTTCTTCCTCCGCACAGGTGTATGCGCCGCGGATGTACATGCTTTGTCCGGCAAAACGCTCGGTCAGATCCTTCTCCAGCGCGTCCAGCATAGTCTTTTTGGCTTGTTTCAGGCCCCGCACTTTCGCAAAAGCATCCAGTTTGTCACCTTGGATCTGCAGCACGGGCTTAATGTTCAGCACCGTGGCAAACGTTGCCGCTGCCGGTGTAATGCGCCCGCCTTTCTTGAGGTATTTCAGCGTATCCAGCGTGATATAAATGCTGGCCTGCCGTCCGTCCCGCTCCAGAATCTCCTGAATTTGGCGGCCTTCATACCCTTTTTGCGCCAGCACAAGCGCCTCCAGCACAGACTGCTTCATCGACCAGGAAATGCGCTGGTTGTCCACCACAAAAACGCGGCCTTCATAGTCCTGCGAAAGCATTTTCGCCGTTTCACAAGAACTGCTCAGACCACTGGACATGGGGATATACACCACCTCGTCATACGCTTCCAGGGCCTTGTCCCATAAATTCAGCACCGCCTCCGGCGTCGGCTGTGATGTTTTGACGTCCGCATTCTGTGCCAGGAAACGGTAAAATTCCTCCTGACTCAGGGTAATATCTTCATAATACAGCTCGTCATTGATAAAAAACGGCATCGGCAGCACTGTAATCCCCAGTTTTTTTGCCTCTTCCTGAGTAATGCCGCTGTTGCTGTCTGTAATCACTGCAACTTTTTTCATGGATAGATCCCCTCCCTCATCTACCAAATTGGCAAAGCACTCTGCCACATTCGTTTTCGGCGAACAAGCCGTCCGAAAGCCGCCGTACGGCAGGCAGCGTCCGAATTGCATATGTGGTTATTGTAACACATTATCAAAAATATACAAGAGCTGCCCCGGCGAAATTTCCCACGGCACGCCCCCTCAAAAAGAAAATACAAAAATGAGATATCAAGAGAAAAAATAAGTTATCACGAGATATAAAAAGAATACAATAAAAAACTCAATTTTTTTGTTGACATACTGTGCGCCGCGTGGTATAAATAAACATGCTTTCCATGTTTCCATGCTGATGGAAAGCTTTTGCATTGTTTTCAAAAGGAAATTCAAATAAATGGAGGAAAATCAATATGTCCACTTATATGGCAAAAATGGGCGAAACCGTCCGCAAGTGGTATATTCTGGACGCCGCCGGCAAGCCCTTGGGCAAGACCGCTGTGGTGGCCGCCGACCTGCTGCGCGGCAAGCGCAAGCCTGAATATACTCCCCACGCCGACTGCGGTGACAACGTGATCATCATCAACGCGGCTCAGGCCGTGCTGACCGGCAAAAAGGGCACCCAGAAGTTTTACCGCACCCACTCCGGCTGGGTGGGCGGTCTGAAGGAGACCCCCTACCGCATCCTGATGAAGGAACAGCCCCAGACAGCCATGCGCGTGGCGGTCCGCGGCATGCTGCCCAAGAACTCCCTGAGCCGCGCGTCCCTGTCCCGTCTGCACATCTATGCAGATGCAAACTTTGAGCAGCAGGCTCAGAAGCCTGAGGCTTATGCAGTCGACTAATAGGAGGTAGACGAGAATGTATACGAGCAAAAAGCCTTATATGTACGGCACCGGCAGAAGAAAGTCCTCTGTTGCCCGCGTCCACCTGTTTGAGGGCGGCAACGGCACCATCACTATCAACGGCCGTGACATTGACGAATACTTTGGTCTGGAAACCCTGAAAATGGTTGTCCGTCAGCCCCTGGAAGCCACCGGCACCGTGGGCAAGGTGGACATCTCCGCCACAGTTTCCGGCGGCGGCGTTTCCGGTCAGGCCGGCGCCCTGCGCCATGGTATTGCCCGCGCCCTGTTGAGCGTAGATCCCGCATACCGCACCATTCTGAAGCAGGCCGGTTTCCTGACCCGCGATCCCAGAATGAAAGAACGTAAAAAGTACGGTCTCAAAGCCGCAAGACGTGCGCCTCAGTTCTCCAAGCGCTGAGAAATGCATACACTTCAGCCCCGGAAAGCCACTGGTTTTCCGGGGTTTTTCCTTCCTGTTCCACGCAGGGCAGCGCCCTCCCCATCGACATTTCGCCGCTTTGGCCAATTTGCCTGCTTCTCCGCTGCTGTATTTTGGCGCGGCCTATGTTGCAGTTTTTTGTAAAAGACGTACTTTCATGCCCACTTTCCCGCCGCCCCTTGACTTTGCATACCAGGAAGACGATAATAAATAATAGAAAACCATCCTTGGATCGAGGTGCAGATATGAATGAATCCAACGCTCCGCAGGAGCAGGTACGTATTGTGCAGGAAACTGTAGCAGGCAAAGAGATCACGCTGGCCCATATCATCGGCGGCCCTGCCCCCATTGTATATGTCAAGCTTGGGTTGAACCCCAACATTGATTATCACTCCTCCGCAATTGGCATCATGAACATGACGCCGCCGGAGTCTGTTGTCATCGCTTCGGATATTGCCGTGAAAAGCGGAGAGGTCTACCTCGGTTTTGCCGACCGTTTCAGCGGGACCCTGATCATCACCGGCGAGCTGTCCGCAGTGACCACTGCTGTGGAAGAAATCGTCGATTATTTCCACAACACCTTAGGCTATGTCTCCTGCCCCATCACCAAGCGCTGAGCGCGCAGACAGTATGAAGCAAGCAACACAGCAGCGCATGACGCGCCAGCAGGTACTGGACAGCATTTTCAAGCAGGTTCACGGGCAGCGTACCCGGGTAGTGCAGTTGTCGGTGCCCGGCCGGGAAATCACCCTGGCCCATGTGATCGGGAAACCCGATCCGTCAGTCTATACCAATCTCTGTCTGGAAATCGGTTTTCATGCCGATTTTGACCAGGAAGGCCGTGCCATTGGCATTCTGCAGCTTTCCCCGGCGGAATCTGCCGTGATCGCGGCAGACGTGGCCGTCAAGGCCGGCGAAGTGGACGTGGGGTTTATGGACCGTTTCAGCGGTGCACTGATCATCACCGGGTCCAGAGCGGAAGTGGACGCCGCCATGGAAGAGAATCTGCGCTTTTTCCGAGATGATCTCCATTTCCGCGTCTGCACGCTTTCACAGCAATAACACATCGCTCAGGAAGGGATCTTCATGCGAAAAATGTATTTGTGCGGCCGCAGCGAGGCAGGCAAAACCACGTTGATCCAGGCCCTCAAAGGAGAAAAAACCAGATACGATAAAACGCAGTATGTCAATACCTGGGACATATTGATCGACACGCCGGGCGAATACTATGAAATGAAATCCCTGGCCTGCAAGGCATTGTACTGCTACTCTTTTGAGTGCGACCTCGAAGGGCTGATCGCTGGAGCAGACGAACCATTCTGTGTTTTAGTGCCGGGCCTTCCCGCCTGCTTGAACCGCCCGCTGATCGGAATTATCACAAAGGTAGATTCCCCCAAAGCCAATGTCCCCATGGTGCGCCAATGGCTGGAGGCCGCAGGATGTTCCCGTATTTTTGAAGTGGATTCCATTACGGGCCGCGGCATTCAGGAGCTGCGCGATTTCCTGGAACTGCCCAACCCCGCGCCTATGTCGGTGGAAGAGGCCATTGCCCTGCAGCGTCAGGGTCTGCCGGAATGGTAAAAAGAAAAACGTAAAGATAACCAAACAGCCCGCCCGTTATAAGGCAGGCTGTTTCTTTTCCTTAAAACAATTTTTCGTATTCCGAATCAGTGCTGCTATGAATTCCAAAGGGACACATGACGTTTGCAGTTTCAAGCGCCGAATCTCCCTCTTTTATCGCTATTTTATGGTTCAGTTTAAAAAAATTACATATAATAAAAAAGAAAATCCCGGAAAAACCTTGCATTGATCGGGATTTTATGGTACAGTAGCATTGTTAGTAAAGGTTTTTTGGAGAGTGGACTTTGCAGTCCGCTCTTTTTGTTGGTCAAAATTCAAAAGTCAACAGCTTGGACATTTTTCAAAAAAGGCGGGATTGGATTGAAAAAAGTTACGGAACTCACTGCAGAGCTGGCTGCTCCTGTCATCGCCGCACAGGGGTGCGAACTGTGGGATGTAGAATATGTGAAAGAGGCCGGAACCTGGTATCTCCGGCTGTATATCGACAAGGAGGGCGGCGTCAGCATCGACGACTGCGAAGCCATTTCCCGCCGCGTTAGCGACCTCCTGGATGAGGCAGATCCCATTGAGGGCAGCTATACCTTTGAAGTGTCCTCTGCCGGCGCCGAGCGTCCGCTCAAGCGGGCGTCTGATTTCGCCCGTTTTCTGGGCAGTCCTGTCACCGTCCGCCTGTACAAAAACAGGGACGGGCGCAAGGAATTTGCCGGCGATCTGGCAGGCTATGAAGACGGCGCCGTGCTGCTGAAAGTTGGCGAGGAAACACTCCGTTTCGAAAAAGGCGACGTTGCTTTGGTGCGGTTGCGCGTCGATTTTTAACCAAGCGAACTGCTTTTGATAAAAATTTATTTTGCCGCGTTTTTTGCGGCAGAATGGTGTGAGGTTTTTATTTGCTATGAAAAGATCTGTTAAAGAACAGGAAAGCCGCAAAGGCATGAAGGTGGAGGAGATCTTCGCCGCACTGGATATGCTGGAAAAAGAAAAAGGTATTCCCCAGCACTACATGATGGATAAGATTACCCAGGCTCTGATCAACGCTTACAAGCACGACCACCCCGATGTGGAAGAGGTTCTGGTGCGTGTGGACGAGGAACATCGCACGCTGAAAATGTACATTCAGAAAACCGTAGTGGACGAGGTTGAAAACCCAGGCAGCGAGATTTCCCGCGCCGATGCCAAAGCCATCGCCGGCTCCATCGGTGTGGGCGAGACGGTCAGTCTGCCCGTAGATAATGTGGAATTCGGCCGCATCGCTGCCGGCAACGGTAAGCAGATCATCATCCAGGGGCTGAAGGAAGCCGAGCGCGACATGATCTACAACCAGTTCTCCGGCAAGGAACATGAGATTCTCACCGGTACGGTCACGCGCATCGATCCGCGCAACGGCAATGTGAGCCTGCGTATCGGCACCGCCTCTGAGGCCACCGACGCCCTCCTTTCTGCCAGCGAACAAGTCCCCGGTGAAGTATTCACCGAGGGAGAGCGCGTGAAAGTGTACATGGTGGAAGTCCGCCGCGGCACTCGCGGCGCCCAGGTCGTCGTATCCCGCACCCATCCGGGCCTGGTCAAGCGGTTGTTCGAACTGGAAGTCCCCGAAATCTACGACGGTATTGTGGAAGTGAAAAATGTGGCCCGCGAGGCCGGCTCCCGTACCAAAATGTCCGTGCGGTCCGCCGACGAAAACATTGACCCCATCGGCGCCTGCATTGGTCCCAAGGGTCAGCGCGTGGCCGCTGTGGTAGATGCTCTGAACGGCGAAAAGATCGATATTATCAAGTTCAGCGAAAACCCCACAGAATACATCGCTGCAGCCCTGGCTCCCGCCGACGTGCTGGACGTGTGGATGGCCGACGACGGCAAGGGTTGCCGCGTCATCGTGCCGGACGACCAGCTTTCCCTGGCCATCGGCAAAGAAGGTCAGAATGCCCGTCTGGCTGCCCGGCTGACCGGTTATAAAATCGACATCAAGCCTGAGTCCTTCCACGACGAAGAAACCGAAACCGTAACGCTGGGTGACGTGGCCAGCATCGTCATCGAAGATGAGGAAGGCGCGGACACGGTACGCGAAGAAGTATAACAACAGGCGCAGGAGGCGGATAAGGATTGCTCAAACCGAAGAAGATTCCGCAGCGGCAATGCGTGGGCTGCCGCACGATGAAAAACAAGCGCGACCTGATCCGGGTTGTAAAATCCCCCGAAGGAGAGATCAGCCTGGATTTTGTCGGCAAGAAACCCGGCCGTGGCGCCTATCTCTGTCCCGACGGCGCATGTCTTGCCCGCGCCCGGAAGACAAAGGCGCTGGAGCGTGCATTTGAAACCGCAATTCCGGCGGAGATTTACGAAGCGCTGCTTGCGCAGATGGAGGCCGCCAATGGGACCTGAGGCAAAAACCGGTTTTTTACATCTGCTGGGCCTTGCCAAGCGAGCGGGCCGGACAGAGCTTGGCGAAGACGGTGTCAGCGGCGCCGCCGCAGACGGTAAAGCCCGGGTAGTTTTTCTGGCCGCCGATGCCGCCGAAAACAGCATCCGCCGTGCACGCAATGCAACTGCTTCCAGCCATGCCGAGGTACTTTCCGTTCCATTTACCAAAGAAGAGCTGGGCGCGGCCTGCGGCCGCGGGAGCTGCGCCATGCTGGCCATTACCGAATCCGGCCTGGCCGCCTCGGCAGTGCAAAAACTCGCGGTATGCTGTCCGGGCATCTACGATGATTCCGTCCAGCGGCTGCAGGAAAAAGATAAGCGCATCCGCGCACGCCGCGCCAAAAAGCGGCCGCACAAACAATCAACCTGAAAAATTAACTTTGGAGGTGGCTTTATTTGGCTATGACAAATAAAATCAAAGTACATGATATTGCAAAGAGCTTCAACCTGCCGTCGAAGGACATCATGAATATTCTTTCGGAATATTCCACTCCTCCGAAAAGCCACAGCGCGGTGATGACAGAGGAAGAAATTTCCATCGTCCTCGATTACCTGACACAGAAAAACCAGATCTCCAGCATCGAGGTCATTTTTGCCGACAGCTTCCAGGCCGAGGCCCATTCATCGGCGGAAAAAGAGGCAGCCAAAGCACCTCAGACGGCGCAGGAAGAAACGAAGCCGGCCGCAGGCGCCGCAGAAAAGTCCTCTGCCGTCAAAAGCGGAGGGAAAGCCCCCGCACCGGCGACAGCCCCTGCTGCGCCGGCGACTTCCCGCGTGCCTAAGACCAAGATCGTAGATACCCGCAAAGCAGCCAATGTCAATCTGGATAAATACGACGAGCGCCTGCAGGACATGGCCGAAAGCTCCAAGGCCGGCCAGCGCGCAGGTAAGATGCAGCAGGGCAAGGAGAAATTCCGCAACAATAACCGCCGCGGCGGCAATATGACTTTTTCCAACAAGCGCCGCCAGGAGGAGCAGGAAAAAATGCGCCGCCTGCAGCTGGAAATTGCCAAGAAGGCCCCCCTCAAAGTGGAAATTCCTGACGAGATCAGCGTGGGCGAGTTAGCTTCCCGCATGAAAAAAACCGGTGCGGAAGTGGTAAAAGCCCTGATGAAGAACGGCGTCATGGCCTCGGTGAGCCAGGTGATCGACTTCGACACGGCCGCCATCATTGCCGAAGACATGGGCTGCAAAGTGGAGCATGAAGTGATCGTCACCATTGAGGAAAAGCTGATTGACACCGCAGAGGATAAGCCCGAAGATCTGGTCCCCCGCGCCCCCGTCGTGGTGGTCATGGGCCACGTTGACCACGGCAAAACCTCCCTGCTGGACTATATCCGTAAAGCCAATGTGGCCTCCGGCGAGGCCGGCGGCATCACCCAGGGCATCGGCGCTTACACCGTGGAGATTAGCGGAAAGCCCATCACGTTTCTGGATACGCCGGGCCATGAGGCCTTTACCGCCATGCGCGCCCGCGGCGCCATGGTCACTGACATTGCGATCCTGGTGGTAGCCGCCGACGACGGCATCATGCCCCAGACGATCGAGTCCATCAACCACGCCAAAGCCGCAGAGATTCCCATCATCGTGGCGGTAAACAAAATGGATAAGCCCTCCGCTGATCCCGAACGCATCAAGACCCAGCTGACCGAGCACGGCTTGCTGGCCGAAGACTGGGGCGGCGACACCATCATCTGCCCCATCTCCGCTAAAACCGGCATGGGTGTGGACGACCTGCTGGAAATGGTCACACTCAAAGCTGAGATGCAGGAGCTGAAAGCCAATCCCAACCGCGCCGCTTCCGGCGCAGTGATCGAGGCGCGTCTGGACAAGGGCCGCGGTCCCGTGGCCACTCTGCTGGTGCAGAACGGCACACTGCACCAGAGCGACATTATCATTGCTGGTACCTCCGTGGGCCGCATCCGTGCAATGGTGGACGACAAGGGCCGCCGTCTGAAAGACGCCGGTCCCTCCGTTCCCGTGGAGATCACCGGCTTGGCCGAGGTTCCTTCCGCCGGCTGCACGTTCAACGCCGTGGCCGACGAGCGCATGGCCCGCGAGCTGGTGGAGCAGCGCAAGGCCGATGAGCGCGCCGCCGCCAGTGCGCCGGTGCAGAAAGTAACGCTCGAAGACCTATTCAGCCAGATCCGTTCCGGCGAAATGAAAGAATTGAGCCTGATCGTCAAGGCCGACGTACAGGGCAGCGCCGAGGCAGTCAAGCAGTCCCTTGAAAAGCTGACCAACGAAGAGGTGCGCGTACGCGTAATCCATTCCGGCGTCGGCGCCATCAATGAGAGCGACGTGATGCTGGCCGCCACCTCCAAAGCGATCATCATCGGCTTCAACGTGCGCCCCGATGCCGCCGCGCGCGACAGCGCCGCCCGCAGCAACGTGGATATGCGCATGTACCGCGTGATCTACGACTGCATCAATGAAATGGAGGCGGCCATGAAGGGCATGCTCGCCCCCAAATTCCGCGAAGCCGTCATCGGCCGGGTCGAGATCCGTCAGACCTACAAAGTCTCCGGCGTGGGCACCATCGCCGGCTGCTATGTGCAGGAGGGCAAGATCCAGCGCGGCTGCTCCGTGCGTATCGTGCGCGATGGCGTGGTCATTCATGAAGGCGAGCTGGCTTCCCTGCGCCGTTTTAAGGACGATGTGAAGGAAGTAGCCGAATCCTATGAATGCGGCCTGTCCATTGAAAAATTCAACGACCTTAAAGAAGGCGATCAGATCGAAGCTTTTATCATGGAAGAAATCAAGCAGTAAGTCCCCTTCCCAACCATAGTTGCAACAGCCGGCAGGGCGGGTATCGACGCCCGCCCTGCTTTTTTACCGAAAGGAGCATCCATGAGCTGCATTACTCTGCTGTGCACAGATCATCCGCTGCCTCCGAATGGTCCGAAACATGACAGTGAAGATTGCTTTTCCATTCAGCCGCTGGCGTACTACCGCAGCGCAGTGGAAGATCTGGGCCTTTCCATGAAGCCCTGCCGATATGAAGTGAAACTGCATGCCAGCGAACCGGGCGCCGCGCTGCTGCGGAACTATCTATCCCGGCACTGCAGCGCGGGCGAGCAGGTGGAGCTTTGGTATCTGTGGGTGGGCGAGGTCCATGTGCGCGCGTTTCGTTTGACAGGAAGCCTCTCCAATTTGGCCGCAGACACGCTGGCGCAGCTGGAAGAACGGGAACAGACCTGCGTCACCCTGACCGTCTGAGCGCGCTTGCGCCCCAAAATGAACAACACGAATGAACTCCACAAGGAGGATTTGCCCTATGGCTAAAAACCGTATTCACCGCATCAACGAAGAGGTCCAGCGAGAGCTCGCTTCCCTGCTGCGTACCGTGAAGGATCCCCGGGTGAAAGATACCATGCTGAGCATCACGCATGTGGACACCACCACCGATTTGCGCTATGCCAAAATTTATGTCAGTGCTCTGGATAAAACACAGGAAAAAGAGGCGCTGAAGGGACTCAAGTCCGCTGCAGGATACCTGCGCCGGGAGCTGGGTGCTGCCCTGCAGCTACGCTACACGCCAGAGCTGGTGTTTGAAGCCGACGATTCCATTGCCCACGGCACCCATATTCTGGAAGTCCTGCGCGGCATCGAAGAGAAAGAAGGCCTGCTGGAGGAGGGAGACGAAACCCCATGACGATTGAAGAAACCGCTGGTTGGCTCCAAGCGCACGACCGCTTCCTGATCCTGACCCATGTGCGGCCGGACGGCGATACCGTAGGCTGCGCCGCTGCGCTGTGCGGCGCGCTGCGGCAAATCGGCAAAACCGCCTATGTGCTCGCCAACCCTGAGCTGACGGCCACCTGTGCCGATTATGTCACCTGCTACCATGCACCGGAAGACTATATTCCTGAATGTATTGTATCTACCGACGTGGCCAGTCTGGGGCTGCTCCCGGAAAACGCGGCGCCGTATCGGAAACACATTGATCTGGCCATTGATCACCACCCCTCTTACGAAGGATTTGCCAAAGCCGCATGCCTCCAGAGCGATAAAGCAGCGGCCGGTGAGATCGTTTATGCGCTGGTCTGCGCCCTGAGCGTCATGACCCCCCAGATTGCCACAGCCCTTTACTGCGCCGTATCTACCGATACCGGCTGCTTCGTCTATAACAACACCACCGCCAATACACACCGCGTGGCCGCAGCGCTGATCGAGGCGGGCTGCGATGTCCAGGGCGTGAACAAGCGCCACTTTCGTACCAAAAGCCAGGCACGTATTGCGCTGGAAAGCGCAATTCTGTCAGCTGTGGAGTACCATGACAGCGGCCGCATTGCCGTGGTCACCGTGCCTCAGGCGCTGCTGCGCAGCGTCGGCGCCGGGGCGGACGATGCCGAGGAAATCGCCTCTATGGCAGGCGTAATCGAAGGCGTGGACTGTGCCTTAACGATCCGTGAACTGGCCGACGGCGAGAGCAAAATCAGCCTGCGTACCGGCGCACGCATCAACGCCACCGAAGCCTGCCGCCTGCTGGGCGGCGGCGGACATGCCCAGGCTGCCGGCGCCACGCTGAACTGCTCCCTGGAAGAAGCCAAACGCCGCGCGCTGGAAGCCATCGCCCAAGTAGCCCTTCCGGATGTCTGACGCGCGTTTTCGTGGCGGCATATCCCGCCGACTTTGTGCCGGCGGAATGTTTCTATTGATACGCTGCACCGCATTTTTCCGGCAGCGTCCTGCTCAAAGCCCCTTCGGCTTCCGGCACAACAGCCCTACAGCACACAGGAGGTAATGCTATGCCAGACGGCATCCTGATTATTGACAAGCCTTCCGATTGGACTTCCATGGACGTATGCGCCAAACTCCGGGGAATCTTCCACGAAAAACGCATCGGCCACGGCGGGACGCTGGATCCCATGGCCACAGGCGTGCTGCCCGTGTTCATCGGCCGCGCCACCCGCGCCGTGGAATTTGCTGAAAAGAGCGACAAAGAATACGTTGCCTCGCTGCGCCTCGGGCAGGTCACCGACACCCAGGACAGCACCGGCACCGTGCTGGAAGAGCATCCTGTCCCCGCCGCCCCCGCAGCAGCTGTGGCCGCCCTTCTCCCCCATTTTACAGGGACAATCGACCAGATCCCCCCCATGTATTCCGCCATCAAAATTCACGGGCAGAAACTCTACCAGTTGGCGCGCAAAGGGCGGGAAGTGGAGCGCCCCGCCCGCCAGATTACGATCCGGGAACTGGAGCTGCTGGAACCGGCGCCCACCGGAGATCTCCGGCTACGGATACGCTGTTCCAAAGGCACCTATGTGCGCACCCTCTGTCATGATATCGGACAGGCTCTGGGCTGCGGCGCTGTTATGACCAACCTGCGCCGCACTATGGCCTGCGGTTTTACGCTGGAACAGGCAGTTCCTTTGAAGCAACTCTCCTCCTGCGCAACTCCCAGCGCCTTTCTTCTCCCCACAGAATCCCTGTTTCTCGATTATCCAAAAACCGTCCTGTCTCCAGCAGCGGAGAAAAAAGTGCGTAACGGCGCCGCAGCTCCCTGCTGTGGCCTGCCGTCCGGCGACTACCGGGCTTACAGTCAGAGCGGCGCTTTTCTGGCCCTGTGCCGCAGCGACGGAACAACCCTTACCACAATCAAAAGTTTTTTCCAAGTAGAAATGCAGCAAAGCAGGTGAATTGATTTGGAACAGACCAATGTTGCCCACCGCGCCATTGCGCTGGGCTTCTTCGACGGAATCCACCGCGGTCACGGTCAGCTGATGGAACGCGCCATCCTGCGGGCCGGAGAACTTGCTCTCCGCCCTGCGGTCTTTACCTTCGACCGGCATCCCAGCGACTTATACGCCGACACCCCCGTACAACTGATCAACTCCGCCCAGGACCGGGCCGATCTGATCCATCGGCTCTATGGGATCCGGGAAGTCATCTTTTCCCATTTTGACGAAGCCATGATGTGCATGCCCTGGGAAACGTTTCTCACAGAAATGCTCTACGGACAGTACGGTGCGCGTCATCTGGTCTGCGGGGAGGATTTCCATTTTGGCTATCGCGGCGAAGGCAATCCGTCAAAGTTGGCCGCAACCTGCAGAACGCTGGGTATCGGCTGCGACATTATTCCCCTGATGGAAATTGACGGCATCAAAGTGGGATCTACCTATATCCGCACGCTGCTGGCTGAAGGCGACATGGAACGGGCCACGGAATTTTTGGGCCATCCCCACTGCCTGTCCCATACCGTGGAACACGGTAAACGGCTGGGCAGCTCCATCGGCATTCCCACGGTCAACCTGACCGTGCCGCCCCATGTGCTGACACCGGCGCACGGCGTTTATGCCACCCGTGTCCAGATTGGCGAAGCATCCTATATGGGCGTGACCAATGTGGGTGTTCGGCCCACAGTGGATCGCTCCACCCATGTCACGGTGGAAACTTTTATTCTGGATTTCAGCAGCGATCTGTACGGCCAGACACTGCGTGTAGATTTTTACAAACGCCTGCGGGCCGAACGAAAGTTTGCTTCTCTGGACGAGCTGAAAACTCAGATTCAGCGGGATATGGATTCCACCCGCTCTTTTTTCCAGAAGCATCCATAACATTGTTTTTCCATGCAAAAAGCACTACCCATTGTAATAAATGGGCAGTGCTTTTCGATTTGTTATCACTTTTGCTTACAAATTTACCTCATCTTTCAGTTCTTCCACCAAACGGTATCCCACGCCCACTTCCGTGAGAATGTAACGCGGCTGCGCTGGGTTCTTCTCAATTTTACGGCGGATATTGGCCACGTTCACCCGCAGAATCTGGTTATCCCGAGAACTGTACGGTCCCCACACGTTGCGGCAAATGTATTCATAGGTCAGCACGCGGCCCGCGTCTTTGCATAGCAGCGCCAGAATCTTGAACTCGATCTGTGTCAGATGCGTATCTTTACCAGCCACAGACACCACACGTTTGCCAAAATCCACCCGCAGATCGCCCACCTCAAATATATCGGACACCATACTGCCCTTGATCATCCGCTCCGTATAGCGCAGCGTGGCACGGATACGGGCCATCAGTTCGTCCGTACCGAAAGGCTTGACGATATAATCTCCCGCGCCGGCATCCAATGCTTCCACCTTTTCCGCCTCCTGCCCACGGGCGGAAACGACAATCACCGGAGCGGCTGACCAGGTGCGAATGGTTTTCAGCACCTCCATGCCGTCCATATCCGGCAGCCCCAGATCCAATAAAATCAAATCCGGATTGTGGGAAGCAATCAATGTCAGTGCGCTGTGACCGTTCTCAGCCGTGACTACAGCATAATCATTGGAAATCAACAGCGTTGAAATCAGATTGCAGATGCTTGCTTCATCTTCAACGATCATAACCAAACGCTTGGTACTCATGATTCTCTCTCCTCCGTTTGTCCAGCTCCCATAGGCAGCCAAAATCGAAATTCCGCGCCGCCGTCGATATGGTTTACTGCACTCAGCATACCCTTGTGAGCCAGCAGAATCGACATACAGACGGACAAGCCAATGCCCATCCCCCGCGTGGTGTCCGTGTCATGCAGAACGCCGCTGAACAGATTCGGCAGATCTTTCTCTGCAATCCCCACACCGTGATCGCGCACAGAAAACCAGCACCGATCCCCTTCCCGCCAAGCTGCCAATTCCACAGGCGCCTGCACACCGGAATGGCGCACTGCATTTTCCAGCAGGTTAATCAGCACCTGCTCAATCAACATTGCATCCATTGGTACCAACAGGATTTCTTCTGGTACCGTAACCGATACCTGCTGCTTGGGAAAACGCCGCCGAAACCGCGTGACTCCCTCTTCCAGCACTTCTTCCGCCAGTTCTTCCCGCTTATTCAGATGCACCGGCTCATCTCCCTGGAACTTTGTTATGGAAAGAAGGTTTTCCACCATCTGAGATAGCCATAACGCCTCCTTGTGGATGTCCTCCGCCAGGTTCCGCCGTTCCTCCGGCTTCAGGCGCGCGTCGTTCATCAGCACAGAACTGGATCCTGCTACTGCCGTCAGTGGGGTGCGCAGGTCGTGGGATACCGCCCGCAGCAAATTGCCGTGCATCTTTTCCTTCGCCGCCTCCATTTCCGCCTCTGCGCGCTTTTCCTCCAGCTTTCGGTTGCGCTCGTACAGCTCCACTGTTTCCTGCTCGTGGCGGATCGCTTTCTCCGTTTCTCCCCGCAGCTGATAAGTAAGCACGCTCACCAATAGCGTCACCATTGTGAAACAGACAAAATCAATCGGATAGCCCACAATGTTCAGCGTAAAGTAATTATAAGGATAGGTAAAAAAATAATTGATGGCAAAGGTGCTGGCAATGGAAGCCGCAATTCCATAATACATATGATATGTGATCCGGGAGATCACAACCACAGCCAGCACAAATACCACCGGTGCATCGTTATCAATTCGTGTAAAATGCAGGATCGTGGCACAGATCGCGTAAGCCAGAAACAGCAGCGCCGCTGTCAGGATCCAGCTGCACAGTGCGTTGTGCGTCTTCCATACCCGTCTGCACCGCTCTTTCATACATGCTGCCCCTTTCTTGTCTTTTTCATTATACTCTAAGACGGCATAAATATTTTATAAAATTCTGTCGAAGTTTGTAAAATTTTTAACAAAGTTGGTGAGAAAAACGGATGCCCTTTTCGGGCATCCGTTTTGCGCGTGTGTATAAAGAAATCGATACGTCCTCGACAATTATTAGATAATCGCCCAAACCAGGAAGCCCAAGCAGACGATGATACCAACAACGATCAGCAAAGGCACCAGATAACCCATGATATCGCGGGCTTTCAGACCTGCAATAGCCAGGGCAGGCAGTGCCCAGAAGGGCTGAATCAGGTTCGTCCAGCAGTCACCCCAGGCAATACCCATGCCGCAGCGGGCTGCAGAAACGCCCATCTCTGCTGCAGCGGGCATCATGACGGGACCCTGAACGGCCCACTGGCCGCCGCCGGAAGGAACAAAGAAGTTCACGATACCGGCGCTCAGGAAGGTCAGCATCGGGAATGTCACATCGTTGGAAATGGCAACGAACGCATTGGCAATGATCGAAGCCAGGGATACGCCGTTCTCATTGGCACCCACCATCATACCCATAATACCGGCATAGAAGGGGAACTGCAGGATAATACCAGCAGCACTGGAAGCCGCATCGCCGATCGCATCGATGTAGCGACGCAGGCTGCCATGGGCCAAAATACCCAGGAACATGAAAATAAAGTTGACAATGTTCAGCGTCAAGCCGGACAGAACATCGCCGCCGTTCATCACGATCTTGGCAAAGTAATAAACAACATAAACCAAGCCTGCAATCCAAGTGATTGCCCACAGGACCTTGGACTGTTCGATCGCATCAGCAGGAACTTTCTTTTCGTAAGTACGGACTTCTTCTTCTTTCAACAAGGAAGGATCCACACAGATGGAGTGCTCTTTATCGGGCAGAACGGAAACCATGACCAGCGCACAGGCCGCGATCACCAGGACTACCAGCACCAAGTTCACCGGGAAGAAGATCGTTTCCGCAGTGGAAACCGTCATGGTAGCGTCCGTGGTATAGCCCACTGTTACAAGTGCGCCAGGCGTTGTCAACTGCAGAGGAATGGAACCGGACAGACCAGCATGCCACATGCAGATGACGGAGTAAGCCGCGGCAATCAGAACACGGTAGTCGATTGTGGGAATCTTTCTGGCCACTTCTTTCGCCAGCAGAACGCCGGCAATCAGGCCAAAGCCCCAGTTCAGCCACATGCAGATACCGGAAATGATTACTGTGACCAAAATACCCTGCTTAGGCGTATGAGCCAGACCGGCGCACGATTTCAGCAGCCGGTTCACCACAGGCGCCTGCGCCAGAGCAGAACCCAGCACAACAACCAGGCACATTTGCATCGAGAAGCCCAGCAGCCCCCAGAAACCGCTGTCGCTGCCCCAATAAGACAAAACTTGCAGCGGGCCAACACCCGTGCCGATCATCGCCGCAATAAAGACGACAATCGTCAAAACAATCGCAAACAGGAATGCATCCGGCAACCATCTTTCGATGATACGCACAGACAGATTGGTGATTGCTTTCATAAAATTTTACCCCCCTAATTTCTTTGACCTTATACACAACGCTATAACATGTATCTTATTTACCAGCTTTTTTCGCGATTGTCAAATCGCATTTTTTCCTCTTTTCTTTATTATTTTATCAATTTTATCCCTGAAAAATTAATTATTGAACAAATTGTAAACTTTTTAACCGGCTATTGCATCTTTATTCTCTTTTTATAAAAAATATATATATTTTTTATAAGTATGCAATATACGGATATTTGTACGCAATAGTAAAACTCCACCCCGGCGCAATGCGCCAGGGCGGAGTTGAACCCCTTCGGAATGAGGGCCTGTTTTATTCAGATCAAAATACCCTGCTTCTTTGCAGCGAAGGTCAGTTCATCCCTGAAATTCGGATGCGCAATGGAAATCAAAGCCTTTGCCCGCTCCGACAGCGGCTTACCCCGCAGTTTTGCAATTCCAAATTCCGTAACGATGTAATCTACGTCGTTTTTGCTAGTTGTCACAATCGCACCAGGTGTCAGGGTCGGCATGATTTTGCTGACCGTGCCGCCCTTGGCCGTAGACGGGAAAGCGATAAAGCTCATACCGCCGGGCGACTGCGTCGCGCCGCGGACATAATCCACCTGGCCGCCGCTGCCCGAAACATGTTTGGTACCGATGGATTCTGCACAGACCTGCCCATAAAAGTCCACTTCCAGCGCGGCATTGATGGAAACAAAATTCGGATGCTGCGCAATCACGGCCGGATCATTGACATAATCCACCGGCAGTAGTTCAAACGCCGGATTATCGTCGATCAGATCATAAATCCGCTGAGAGCCAAAAGCAAAGGTGGCCACCGTTTTTCCAGTGTGAATGGGCTTTTTACTGTTGTTCACCGCACCACACTCGATCAGCTCCACCATGCTGTCCGTAAACATCTCCGTATGGATGCCCAGATCGTGCTTGTGCTTCAGTGCCAGTCCCACAGCATCCGGTACAGCGCCAATCCCCAGCTGCAGCGTCGCACCGTCGGGAATGCGCTCGGCAATCAAGCCGCCGATTGTCTTGCTGGTTTCATCGATCTCTGCTTTAGGCAGGCAGACCAAGGGCACATGATTTTCATAAAGGCCATCGATCTGCGAAATATGTACCATCGGCGAATTCAAGGCTCTGGGCAAATTCTTATTGACTTCCACAATAATATGCTTTGCCTTGTGTAACAGCGCCTGCGATGCAGATCCCACTGTGCTCATACTGAAGTAGCCGTGCTTATCCATAGGAGACACCGCCGCTACAAAATAATCCACATCCACATATTGGGTGAACAGACTTGGAATGTCACGGTAATAACACGGCATCACGTCGGCCAGGCCATTGCTGACAGCCTTGCGAGCGCCGCCGCTGGAAAACCAGGAAACACCGGTGTATTTCCCCAGCAGCTCCGCATCCTGATACATTTCATAGGGATAAACGTCCAGCAGAATATGCTGTTTGACATTGGTCAAGCCCTTCTCTTTTACATGCTTTGCCACCGCATTCAGCAACGCTCCCGGCTGCGCCAAGGTAATGTCGCAGCAGAGTACGTCATTGGATTCAATCCGGCCGGCCAGTTCGTCCGCCGTTGCCAGCAGCTGCTTATACATTTTTTTATACTTTCTTACTGCCTCCAAATGATTCACAATCCTCTCCTGTAAACTACGCCCACCAGCGTTTTGTATGGAATTTATTGTACCATACCGAACTCCAGCCCGCAATCCCCGATTCCGTTCTTTTCTTAGGAAGCAGCGGCCTGTTTTTGTTGCGGCACTGGCGCAGCCTCCTCTAAAATTCCCAGTTCTCTTTTGTGTTCCCGGCGTCAGGCAAGATGAAGCCCATACAGATCGTTCCATCGGGGCGCATCATAAGAGGCTCCACTTCTTCCTTGGCGGCGCTCTTTGACACTTACCGGCTAAATAATCAATCTGCATTCCATCTATCTGCTTATCCCTTACCCCCATAGTATTTCGCTCATGTGCATTTTTTCAATGCCACGCTATAGAGCACTGACCATCATTAGTTAGTTATCCTGCGTGTATGCCTGTCATAGATCATGAAGAATTTTAATGGACATACTTCTCTTTCGCTTTTGTATTAAAACCATTTGTGTCACGGATCTCTCTGCTTAAAGTACCTGATACTTCTATATTTTTTATATTCCTGAAAAATTGGTCTTCTATTTCATCCATTGTCCCCAAATGGTACTGAGAACACTGAGGCGAATGCGTCCAAAAGAAAAAGAGAAGCGCCTAGGCGCTTCTCTTTTTTTACGTGCATATTCTGGTAGAGCAGCAACAGGCTTGCTGGTCTTATACTATAGCCCAGACCACAAAGCCCAAGCAGACGATAATGCCAACCACAACCGTCAAGACCACCAGATAGCCCATAATATCGCGGGCTTTCAGGCCTGCAATGGCCAGGGCAGGCAGCGCCCAGAAAGGCTGGATCAGGTTCGTCCAGCAGTCACCCCAAGCAATACCCATGGCGCAACGGGAGGCAGAAACGCCCATCTCCGCTGCAGCGGGCATCATGGCAGGAGCCTGAACGGCCCACTGGCCGCCGCCGGAAGGAACAAAGAAGTTCACGATACCGGCGCTCAGGAAAGTCAGCATCGGGAATGTCATGTTAGTGGAGATGGCCACAAATGCATCAGCGATGATCTGCGCCAAAGACACGCCCTGATCGTTTGCGCCCACCATCATGCCCATGATACCGGCATAGAAGGGGAACTGCAGGATAACGCCCGCCGCGCTGGAGGCGGAATCTCCGATGGCATCGATATAACGGCGCAGGCTGCCATGAGCCAGGATACCCAGGAACATGAAGATCATGTTGACGATATTCAGCGTCAGAGCAGACAACACGCTGTTGCCATTGGCGACGGTGTTATAGAAATAGTAGCCGATGTACACAAAACCCGCAATCCAGGTGATCGCCCACAGGATCTTGGACTGTTCCATGGCATCAGCGGGAACTTTCACTTCATAAGTGCGGACTTCCTCATCTTTCAGCAGAGCAGGATCCACAGTGATCGTATGCTCAGCATCCGGATGGGATGCGACCATGACAACAGCGCAGGCTGCAATGACCAGAACCACCAGCACCAGGTTCACCGGGAAGAAGATCGTCTCCGCAGTAGAAACCGTCATGTTCATGTCTGTGGTGTAGCCCACCGCAGCCAAGGCGCCGGGCGTGGTGATCTGCAGCGGAATCGAACCAGACAGACCCGCGTGCCACATGCAGATGACGGAATAAGCAGAAGCGATCAGAACACGGTAGTCGATTGTGGGAATCTTTCTGGCCACTTCTTTCGCCAGCAGAACGCCGGCAATCAGGCCAAAGCCCCAGTTCAGCCACATGCAGATACCGGAAACGATAACCGTAACCAGGATACCCTGCTTAGGCGTGTGAGCCAGACCGGCACACTTTTTCAGCAGCCGGTTCACTACAGGCGCCTGCGCCAGAGCAGAACCCAGCACAACGACCAGGCACATCTGCATGGTAAATGCCAACAGGCCCCAGAAACCGCTGTCGCTGCCCCAATAAGACAGAACCCGCAGCGGGCCAACGCCCGTGCCGACCATCGCCGCAATAAAGACAACGATTGTCAGAATAATTGCAAACAGGAATGCATCCGGCAGCCATCTTTCAATGACACGCACAGACAGATTGGTGATTGCTTTCATAAAATTTTACCCCCCTAAAAATACAATCCTTTCTCTACCAGCGCCGGTTTTCTCCGGCAAAATGTATGCACTCTGTAAACTTACAGCAGTAAATATAGCATCTTTTTCTTGACGTTCCAAGGACTTACATCCTTTTTATATATAATTTTTATAGCATCTTTATGCTTTCTATATACAAAAATCCACCCTGCAATCAGCGGTGAAAAACACCGGTATCGGTCAGACGAAGACAGCGCGGCCCCAGGCGCGTCATAGTGCCAGCAAAGGCCGTAACAACCACCAGATAACCCATAATTCCCAGCACCGGGCCGCTCCTCCTTCTATGCACTTTTCCAAACCATCCCTCTCCGGTATACTTTTTTAATACCCACAACTCATGGTTTTACAGCGTTCTTCCTCCCTTTTCCCGCCGCAGCTTTCCCTTTTCTGCGGCGGCTTTATTTCCCGACGCGATCTGCACGCAAGCCTTTGTACAATGGGCAGAAAAAGGAGGACAAGCCATGAACTTTGTACAAACGCTGACCGCGGTGGAAAAAAGCCGCGCTTTAAGTTGTGCCATCCGGTTTCTTTTGGCCGCCATACTCTCAGGCAGTCAGATTTTCGGCGCATACGCTCCCTTTGGCCTGGGCTTTGTGGCCGCCGCCGGTGCCGGCATGGAGGGCCTTTCGGCACTGCTGGGCCTTCTGGTGGGCGCGCTTTTGATGATGCCCTTCACCGCCGCCATAAAATATATTGCCGCCGCCATCCTGATCTTTTCGGTGTCCGTCGCCTTTTTTGATACGAAGCTCTACCGGAAACATGCCTTTCTCCCCTTGATTACCGCCGCCTGCACCGCAGTAGTAGGTTTTGTGTATCTGATGCCGCAGGGCGTCTTCAATACAGACGGAGCCTATTTCCTGCTGGAGATTTTCCTGGCCGGCGGCTGCGCCGTTTGCTACCGCATGGCGCTGGCAATTCAGATCGACGCACCGGAGACTCTGGAACGACAGCAGCTTTTTGCTCTTTTTGTTCTGGCAATCTCTCTACTGATTGCCGTGGCCGCCATCCCCCTGGCAGGCCGGTTTTCCCTGGGCCGTATTTTTTCCATCGTGCTGGTACTGGCTGCCGGGCGGCTGGGCGGCATGGGTCTGGGCTGCGCCGCCGGACTGTGCGCTGGCCTGAGCATGGATGCCGTGTCCGGCACGCTGTATTTCTCCATGGCTTACGCTCTTTCGGCCATGACGGCGGGCCTGCGCCGGTGCGGCCGGGCGCGCTACACGCTGCTGTTCCTTTTCGGCACCGTGCTCTCTCTGTTCTGGTGCAGCCCCGAGACAGCGGTCTATACCCTGTTGGAAACCGCCATTGCCGGCGTACTGTTCCTCCTGCTGCCGGAAAAATTGTTTCAGAAAGGCCGCCGGCACAGAGCCGCCGCACTCGGCGCACCGAACGCTCTGGAGAAACAGCTGCGGGGCGCTGCCTCAGTCTTCCGCGACCTTTACGACAGTTTGAGCCGGGCCGGAACCGCACCAGTCAACGACGAAAATGTGGCCACAGTATTTGATCGGGCAGCCGACCAGATCTGCCGGGCCTGCCCCCTGTGCGCTACCTGCTGGGACGCAGATTATGTGACCACTTACAACGCCCTGAACGATGTGACAGAACCCCTCAACAGCCGCGGCCACGTGCTGCCCTCCGATTTTCCAGCCCACTTCTCCTCCCGCTGCCTGCGCTTTTCCGATTTTACCGCCGCAGTGAACGCCGAATTCACAGCGCTTCTGATGCGGCGGCAGTACACGCGTCAGCTCAGCAGTACCCGTGCGCAGGCCCGGGAACAATACGCCCGGCTGTCCGAACTTTTGTCCGAATCTGCTGATCAGGTGGAACGCGGCGCCGCAGTCCCCGCCTCTGCCGAAGCCCCCGTGTGCGATATCTGCACCGCCGGACGAGCCAAAGCGGGTGAAAGCGTCAGCGGCGACACATTATCTACATTCCGCAGCGAAGACGGGAAAGTATTTCTGCTCCTATCCGACGGCATGGGCTGCGGAGAGGATGCCCGCCGGGAATCGGCTATGACAGTACGGCTGCTGGAGCAGTTCCTGAAAGCAGGTATTGAACCATCCACCGCCCTGAAAACGCTCAATAGCGCTCTCACCCTTCATACAGACGAAAGCGGCAGCTTCACCACCATCGACCTGCTGGCCATGACGCCGGAAAGCGGTTCCGTCTCCTTTTATAAATTTGGCGCCGCCCCCTCCTATATCCGCCATGGCAAAAGCGTCCGCCGTGTCACCGGCAGCGTGCTGCCCGCCGGGCTGAGCAGCAGCGACCGGATCCCGGACGCCACCACAGTGCATCTGAGCGCCGGCGACATCGTTTTGCTGATCAGCGACGGCTTTGCCGACAGCAGCGACGACGCATGGCTGGAAACGCTCTTTTCCCAGTGGGAAGGCTCAGATATCCATTCCCTCACCTCTGCGTTGATGGACGAAAGCCTCCGCCACGGCGGCCGCAGCGACGACGCCAGCCTGTTGGTGCTGCGCCTGAGTCCCGCTCCGCAGCATCCGGTCCAAGCGGTATAAAATCGCCGCAGTCTGGGCATACTGACTGCAAAAGCCCGAAACGGCGGCAAAAGGAGCGGACACAGTTATGGTAAAAGGCATTTCCCGTCGGGTTATCGTAGTATCCAGTCCCGACCGGCGGTATTTTGATGAGGCCATCTTTATCCTGCGCAGCGATACATCCGGGCCGGACTCCGGCGTACCGAGCGTGGCGGTGGAAGAAGCCTGCCGTATCGCCCGACGCTGTGCGGCCCGCAACGCCCCGCGCCCACCGCTCCGGATTCCAGCCCCCCTCTGGGCCGCCGCAGGCGCTGTCCTCATGGCTCTGATCTGGGTTCTTTCTTCTCGTGTCCCATCCCTTCTTTTTTGATTTTTCCTTCCATACTAACCGCCGCCGGCCAGTGCAGGATCAAAACCTGCACTGGCCGGCGGCGGTTTCCCCTTTTTTCGTCTCTTTTTTATGTTTTCCCTTGCACTTTCAGACGATTTTGTTATAATAGCAGACTGTATATTTATCCTCTGCCCCATCGGCAGCATATCCTGACTTGGAACGAAAGGAGCCGACAGCACATGAAAATCGGATCGATTGACATTCCTTCACGCCTGGCGCTGGCACCCATGGCCGGCGTAACAGACCTTGCTTTCCGCCAGATCTGCAGTGAACTGGGGGCGGGATTGACCTGCACGGAGCTGGTCAGCTCCAAGGCTCTGTGTTACCAGGACCGCAAAACCCGGGGACTGTTGAAGCAGTTTCCCGGCGAGCATCCCGCCGCAGCCCAAATTTTCGGCAGCGATCCGGAGTGCATGGCCCGAGGCGCCCAGCTGGCTCTTGAATACTCCGGAGCCGATCTGATCGACATCAACATGGGCTGTCCTGTGGGAAAAGTGGTTTCCAATGGCGACGGCAGCGCGCTGATGAAAGATATTCCCAAAGCGCTGCAGGTGGCGAAAGCCGTGGTCAAAGCCGTTCCCGTGCCGGTCACAGTCAAAATGCGCATCGGTTGGGATCGGGGGCATTTGAACGCTGTGGAACTGGCCCGCGCCCTGGAAGACACGGGCGTAGCCGCCATCGCTGTCCACGGCCGCACCCGCGTGCAGATGTACAGCGGACGGGCCGATTGGGACGCTATCGGTGAAGTAAAGCGCGCCATTTCCATCCCCGTTATCGCCAATGGCGATATCTTCACCGGAGAGGACGCTGTGCGGATTTTGAAATGGACCGGCGCAGACATGGCCATGATCGGCCGGGGCGTATTCGGCAATCCCTGGCTGTTTCAGCAGGCCCAGGCCGCTTTGGATGGCCGCCCCGTTCCTCCGCTGCCGCCTCTCGCCCAGCGCTGTGACACCGCCGTGCGCCAGATTGAACTGGCCGCCGCTGACAAAGGCGAAAAAATTGCCGTGCTGGAAGCCCGGCGTCACTACTGCTGGTATCTTAAGGGCGTGCCCTATGCCAACTATTACAAAGAACAAATCGTCGCCATGAACACCATGGAAGACGTTTACCGTATCACTGCGGGCATCAAGCGGGATCTGTCCGATGAAGCCCCCAGAGGAGGAATTGCACCATGAACATGGCATCTGTCAACGAACGGGATCTGCTGGCTGCGGCCACCCAGGGAAGCCAGGTGGCTTATCGAGAACTAATCCATCTGCACCAGGCTGCCGTCTACCGTTTTGCCTGGGCCATGATTGGCGAAGAGCATGCTCAAACCGTCACTGAAAACGCCTTTATCACCGCCTGGCGGCAGCTGGAATTTCTTCCGGCCATAAATCTGTCTTTTCACACGCATCTTCTGCAGCTGGTGTGCATCGACTGCACGGAACTGGCTAAACGCCAGCGGCGGCACCGGGTAAATCTGAACGCCCAAACCGATGAAGATACTCTGAATTTCCCTTTCGGCCCCCTGCGCTATGATCCGCGTACCAATATGGAGCACATCGCACTGCAGGCAGACATCGAGGACGCGCTGCATGCCCTTCCGATGCGTCTGCGTCAGATCCTGCTGCTGCACGAAATGGGCAACGTACCCGACACGCAGATCGCAGATATTCTCGGAGGCACCGCACAAGCCATTCACGCTGACCTGCTTCGTGCCCGTGCCTTGGTGCGGCGGCAGATCATGCTCAGCGGCGGTTTTTTCCCCGCCAGCACAGAGGGAAACGAGACCGCACCGGCACAGTTCCGCGCCTGCAAGTCCTATCTTTCCACGCTGTCCGCCGCCACAGACGGCCTGTGCACCAGTGAAGAAAAGCGCGCGCTCTCGGCACATCTGGCCGAATGCCCCGGCTGCCGGGGCTATTACGGAGCTATGAGCGCCATTCACCACGGTTTGGCGGTGATGAAACACGAGGTGCCCGGCGACATGGCCTCCTATATTATTCACCGTATTCAACAGGAGAGTGGCCCCGGTGATTTCTCCGCCAACAGCGGCAAACAGAAAAAACGCTGGCATTTCCGTCCGGCCATCGGCCGCTTCACCATTATAGGGCTTTGCCTTGCGCTGGTACTGCTGGCGTATTCCGGCGGCATCCTGGAGCGCGGCCAGGCCCAGCTTCCCCCACCGCAGCAGAATCAGGATCAGACGCTCCCACAGCAGGCCAATGAGAATGAAACAACTGCCCTGCAGCAGCCGGACAGCACGCCGGAAGATCTCCCCCCGGCACAGCCCCCCGTTCAACCGCCGGAAACATCCTCAGACAACGACGAAACAGCAGAGCCGCCCAGCGGAGAGAGTACAGCTCCGGAAGACGGCAGCAGCTCCATTGTCCCGGGCGGCGGCATCAGCGATACGCTGGTTCCCGCCGGAGAAACCTATCGCGCCGTATATACCACGGATGCCTCTGCCGCCAGCATCCTTGCCCAATACAGCACCGTCACGTTCACCGCTGCACTGGCGGATGGCGTTCAGGCAGTATATTACGTCGTCCCGGCCGAGTCGGCAGAAAGCGTCTCCGCTGCGCTTTCGGAAGCCGGCATTTCCTGCAGCGCCTACACAGAAGATCCTTCCGTTCTCAGCAGTGCATCGGAAGCGCTCCTGTATATCCTTCTGGACTAAGCCTGTATCCCAAAGAAGCACCCCGGCTTTCTTTCATGAAAGAAAGCCGGGGTGCTTCTTTTCGGAAGGGGGAACGCAGGATGTTATTTCCCCATCGCCCGATACTCTTCAAAGGTATCCACAATCTTTTTCTCCGGCGGCGCTGTCAACAGCGACACCACCACCAGCACGACGCAGTTGAGCAGGAAAGCAGGCAGCAGTTCATAAAGATCAAACGCACCGCCCAAAGGCCGCACCAGGAACTTCCAGACAAACACCAGAACGCCACCGGAAATCATGCCGCAAAGCGCGCCCCATTTATTGGCCCGCTTCCAGAACAGCGCAAAGAGCACTACCGGACCGAAGGCCGCGCCGAAACCCGCCCAGGCAAAAGAAACGATCTTAAAGACCGAGCTGTCGGGATCCCGTGCCAAGATAATCGCGATCGCCGCAATGACCAGCAGCGTCGAGCGGGCGATCAGCATGGACTGCTTTTCCGTCATCTTCACCTTGAACACGCCCCACATCAGATCTTTGGAAACACTGGAGGACGCCGCCAGCAGCTGGGAATCCGCCGTGGACATGGTAGCAGCCAGAATCCCTGCCAGCGTGACGCCCGCAGCCAGCGCCAGCAGCACGCCGTGCTCTGCCATTAAGCTGGAGATCTGCACGATCACTGTTTCAGAAGCGGAGCCTTCCAGCACAGGCAGGGCGCCGACATTGGTCATCCCCAAGCCCACCATGCCAATTAAAACGGCGATAAACATGGAAATCACAACCCAAACCGTGGCTACACGGCGGGAAGTGGTCAATTTTTGCTCATTTTCAATCGCCATAAACCGCAGAAGAATATGAGGCATACCAAAATAACCAAGGCCCCAAGCCAGCGTGGAGACAATTGTCAGCGGCCCATATGGCACCGCCGCATTCGAAGCAGCGTCATAACTGGCGTTCATGGCGAGGTAGCCCGGCAGCGTCTGGGCATTCTGCACCACTGCGTCCAGCCCGCCAGCCACGTTCACGCCGAAGCACAGCACCACTACCAACGCAATTGTCATTACGCAGCTTTGGATCAGGTCGGTGGTGCTGGCTGCCAGGAATCCGCCCAGGGCGGTGTAGCCCACAATGACCACCGCACTGATAATCATGGCCAGCATATAATCCATACCGAACAGATTGGAAAACAGTTTGCCGCACGCGGCAAAACCCGATGCAGTGTACGGCACGAAAAACACGATGATCACCAACGCCGCAAAAGCGCGCAGCAAATTTTTGTCATCACCAAAGCGCTTGGAGAAAAACTCCGGCGCAGTAATGGAGTCCGTCAGCGCGCTGTAACGCCGGATGCGCTTGGCCACGATAAGCCAGTTGAGGTATGTACCCACGGCCAGGCCGATTACCGTCCAACCCACATCGCAGATGCCCGTCAGATAAGCCAGGCCCGGCAGACCCATCAGCAGATAGCTGGACATGTCCGAGGCCTCAGCGCTCATGGCTGTGACCAGCGGGCCGAGTTTTCGGCCACCCAAATAAAAGTCGTCGGCGTTGTTGTTTTTCTTTGCAAAACGCACGCCGATGTACAGCATCAGTACCAGATAGACCACAATGGCAATCAAAATACAGATGGTTGCACTTGTCATAGTTCCTTTTCTCTCCCTTCTGCACCAAAAAACGGTGCGGTGCAAAAAAATCTGATATAGTATACCATAATCTGGCGGCATAATCAAATCTTAAGAACCAAAACAGGCAAAAGAAGGTAGATTTTTTGCAGACGCTGTGATAGAATAGGCACGACAGGTTTCCACACCCTGTCCAAGCGCCCCTCCGGCCGCCTGTACGCAGGCCGGCACCGGCGTTCGTTCGAGCCGCTCCTGTTTCCCAAAAGGAGCGGCCCGTTCTCTAAACAAAAAATGGAAGGAACATCGAAAACATGAAACATTACTCTGTCCGCCAGCTGACGCTGGCCGCCGTCATCGGCGCACTCTATGCAGTCCTGACCCTCACCGCTTCGGTCTTTGGTATCACCTACGGCCCGGTCCAGTGCCGGGTATCCGAAGCGCTGTGCGTGCTCCCATTCTTTTTTCCGGAAGCCAAGTGGGGGCTTTTTGTTGGGTGCCTGATCGCAAACCTGCTGAGTCCTTACGGCGCGCCGGATATCATCTGCGGATCCCTGGCTACGCTGCTGGCCGCCTGCATCACTGCAAAGCTCCCCGCAAAATGGAAATGGTTTGCACCGCTTCCGCCTGTACTTTCCAATGCTTTGATGATTGGCGCTCTCCTGGGGTGGTATAGTGCAGGTTTCGGCCCTGCATTCCCTGCAGCATTCGCGTTCAACGCGCTGACGGTGGGGTTGGGCGAACTGATCGCCTGCTACGTATTCGGCGGCGTACTGCTGATCGGGCTGCCAAAAATCCACTTCTTCCGCCAAATGCTTCCGGCAGACAAGGTATAACCGCCGCGCAGTGCGCGGCCTGATTTTAATGAACAAAGGTGAGGTTTGAAGCTCATGAAAGTAAGAAAAGCCGTGATCCCCGCCGCGGGCCTCGGCACCCGCATGCTCCCGGTGACCAAAACCGTTCCCAAGGAGATGCTGCCCATGGTGGACCGCCCTGTGATGCAGTACATCGTGGAAGAAGCCGTATCCGCCGGCATTGAAGATATCCTGATTATCACCAATCGCGGCAAGGACGTGATGGAAGATTATTTTGATTACGCCCCTGAACTGGAAGATAAGCTGCGCCGGGCCGGAAAAGACGATCTGATCGAACTGGTTCACAAGCCCGCTAACCTTGCCAACATCTTTTTTGTGCGTCAGAAGCAGACTCTTGGCCTGGGCCACGCCATCTATCAAGCCCGCAGATTCGTGGGCAACGAACCTTTCGCCGTACTGCTGGGCGATGATATCATCCGTGCCAAAGACCCTGTGATCGGCCAGCTGATTCGGGCTGCGGAAAAATATGAGGCTTCCGCTATCGGCGTACAGCAGGTCAGCGACGAAGCCATCAGCCGCTATTCCTCCGTAGCCGTGTCAGAGCTGGAAGAGCGGGTGTTTTCCGTGTCGGATCTGAATGAGAAGCCTTCTCCGGAGGAAAAATTTTCCAATTATGCCATTTTGGGCCGTTATGTTCTGACGCCCGAAATCTTCGATATTCTGGAAACCCAGGCCCCCGGTTACGGCGGGGAGATCCAACTGACCGACGGCCTTGAGACCCTGTGCCATCAGGAGCGCATGGTCGCTGTGGACTTTGAAGGCCGCCGGTATGATACCGGAAACCTCTGCGGCTTCCTGGAAGCTACGCTGGAAATTGCCCTGGATCATCCCGAAACCGGCGATTGGCTGCGCCGGTATATGAAAGAAAAAGCATTGCAGTTTTAAATGCACCCGCTTCCGCCATTTCAGCGGAAGCGGGGTATTTTACAACACAGCCTCCAAACGATAAAGCCGGGAAAGCAGATTTGCTTTCCCGGCTTTGCGCTTTTCTCATGATTCTTCCGCGCAGTGGGCACAAGATGCTTCCTTGAACAGCGCCGGATCGTAAGCGATTCCGTTTTTATCATAATAATCTTTTACCGCAGCCTTGACAGCCTCCTCCGCCAGCACCGAACAGTGGAGTTTATAGGCCGGCAGGCCGTCCAGCGCCTCTACCACAGCTTTATTGGACAACTGCAGCGCCTCCTCCACGGGCTTACCTTTAATCATCTCCGTGGCGATGGAACTGGTGGCAATGGCACTGCCGCAGCCAAAGGTCTCAAATTTGACATCACAGATAATACCATCGTCAATTTTCAAATACATTTTCATAATATCGCCGCACTTGGCATTGCCTACTTCGCCCACGCCGTCGGCGTTTTCGATCTCGCCCACGTTGCGGGGATTGCGAAAATGATCCATAACTTTTTCACTGTATAACATAGTTTCTCGCTCCTTTTTCCAATTCTCTCCACACGGGAGACATCTTTCTCAAATAGGCCACCACGTCTTTCACCTCGCGGATGATCGTATCCATTTCTTCCATGGTGTTTTCCTTGCCCAAACTCAGACGCAGAGATCCGTGCGCCACTTCATGCGGCCGGCCGATAGCCAACAGCACATGACTGGGATCCAGAGAGCCGGAAGTGCAGGCCGATCCGGAGGATGCGCAAATACCCCTGTCGTCCAGCAAAAGAAGCAGCGACTCACCCTCAATACCTTCAAAACAGAAATTGACATTGCCCGGCAGGCGATGGTCACAGCTGCCGTTCAGGGCACTGTGAGGAATTTGGGAGATCCCCGCGATCAGATGATCGCGCAAAGTGCTCATATGGGCCGCATCGCCGTCCATGTGGGCGCAGGACTCTTCCAGTGCCGTCGCCATCCCCACAATAGCAGGCAGATTTTCTGTACCGGCACGCTTGCCGCGCTCCTGGGCGCCGCCTTCAATCAGGGAGCGCAGCGGCAGCCCCTGGCGCACATACAGCGCACCCACGCCCCGCGGACCGCAAAACTTGTGGCCAGACAGGGACAGCATGTCAATCTGATCCGCCTGCACATCTACCGGAACATGGCCCACAGCCTGTACGGCATCCGTGTGGAAGAGCACTTTCTTTTCCCGGCACAGCGCGCCGATCTCACGAATCGGCTGAAGGGTGCCGATTTCATTATTGGCATACATAATGGTCACCAGCGCTGTATCTTCCCGCAGCGCAGCGGCCACATCCGACACTTTAACAATCCCTTCTTCCCCAACAGGCAGCAACGTGATCTCAAAGCCCTCCTCCTTCAACCGTTCCAGCGTATGGAGCACCGCATGGTGCTCGATGGCCGAAGAGATGATGTGTTTCTTGCCCCTGCGCGCGCCCCAGTAGGCCGCGCTGCGGATTGCCTGGTTGTCGGCCTCACTGCCGCCGGAGGTAAAATAGATTTCCCGCGCGGCGGCGCCAATGCATCCGGCGATGCGTTCCCGAGCACTTTGCAGCAGTTCGTTGGCTTCCTGCCCCAGCGTATATAAGCTGGAGGGATTGCCCCAGTGTTCTTCCATGCAGGCAATCATGGCCTCTTTTGCCGCACGGCTGGTCTTTGTGGTGGCAGCGTGATCTGCATATATCATGGTTCTTTCACTCCTGTAAAGTCGCATGCTTGTGCGCACGTGTAATTTAACTGAAATTTTATTACCTATATCTTTTATAGGAATATTACCATATTCAACCTATAAAGTCAATAGGTTTATTGAATTTTGGAAAGCGGGGCATGCCGCCCCGCTCATTGCCGCTCCAGCGCCTGCCTTAAACCTGCTGCGAACCGTCCTCGGTCTGCCGCAGGAGCTGGGCCAGAGTGATACCGGAAAAATAGTCCCGGATGGTGCGTTCCAGCCCTTTCCAAATCGGGAGCGTCAGGCACTGGTCCGCCCGGGCACAGTGAGTACGGTCCGCCTCCAGACATGCCACAGGGGCCAGCGATCCCTCCGCAGCCTCTAAAATGTCCCAAACCGTGCATTCCCCGGCCGGCCTGGCCAAGCGGTAACCGCCGCCTTTTCCTCGCAGCCCGATCACCAATCCTGCCTTCACCAGACTTTTTATGATGGCCTCCATATACTTTTCAGAAATTTCTTGTTTGCGCGCCACATCTCTCAGAGGTACCAAATCCTCTCCCTCTGCCGCGGCCAGTTCTGTCATGATCCGCAGCGCATAGCGCCCTTTGGTCGAGATCATCATACGCCAGATCCCTCCTTGCAGTTGGTAAACCTATTATACTTTAGGGTTTATTGCTTTGCAAGGGCATCGCGTTTCTTTCTGTATTCTTTTCTTATTGTGCTTTCTTTCCGGGTGCTTTATACTGAACCAGAGACGAAAGAACAGGCACGCCGCACCGCCGACAGCAAACGGCGCCAATCAAACCGGAAAAAGCCGCCTGTCAACCGGCGGTTGACAAAAAGACAAGCCCCGGTTGGTGGCTTTTACTATCCCTTTTGGCTATACTGAATCCCGAAAGGAGGGCGAACCACATGACCGTTGGAGAACGCATCGCCCAGCTGCGCAAGGAACACACACTTTCACAGGAAGAACTGGGTGAGCAGCTCAACGTATCCCGCCAGGCAATCTACAAATGGGAACGCAATGCCTCCCTGCCGGAAATCGAAAAACTGATTGCCTTGAGCAAACTCTTCGGCGTTTCGGTGGGATATCTTCTGGGTGTGGAGGAACAGCACGCCCAGTCCGATCCTGAAACCGCACCCGGCGAATTGAGCGAACAGCAGACGAAACTGGCGGAAGAAATTGCTTCGCGCTACATTGCCGCCCTGCCCCAAACAGCGAAAAGGAAAAAATGGCCCTATGTCGCAGCCGCTGCGGCCGCCGTCGCAGTGCTGCTGGCATTGAGCACCCTGAACGGGAAGTTGAATCGGCTGGATCAGCAGTATCAGAATCTGCAAAACAGCATCGTCAACATTCAGGATACCGTATCCAATCAGATCGGCGGCATTTCCAACCGCGTGGAAGAAGTATTGAAGAGCCAGAATACTTTAACCGCCGACTACAGCACCGAATTGCTCCGCGCCGATCCGGCGGCAGGCACCGTGACCTTCGCCCTGCGGGCCGTGCCAAAAACCTATGTGGACGGCATGCAGGCCGTATTCAGTGCAGATACCGGCACAAGCACCTCCGCCGAAACGACCGATACCACCCCCTCCGGCCAGGAATTTTCCGCAGAACTGACCTGCCCTCTGACCGATGATATCCGCCTCAACGTCACCTTTCTCAGCGGTGACAAAAAGGAAACGCAGCTTCTGATGCAGTATGACAGCCTCTACAGCGGTTCCTTTCCCTCTGTTTCCGTAGAGGACTATAACCTGATGTATCACAAGGTGAGCAGCGACGGGCTCCTGACGCTGCAGGGGCAGTTTTTTACAGCCGACGACAGCCATTTAGCCGCTCCGATCATAAACGAAGCGCTTCCGCCAGCCGAGATCGTTTCACTCCGGGTGGGGCTGTTTCTCAATCAGCGCCTGCTGGCCTGGGCAGAACCCGGCGCCCAGCCCGACAGCTTCCATGGCGATTACCCCGGAACCTTCTACTACCTGCCCATGCTGGAGATCACGCTGCACCCGGGCGACCTGCTCTGCCCCGCCGCCGTCATTGAGGACAGCTGCGGCCGCACGAGCGTTGTGCCTGGTTCCTGGTTCTGGTGGGATCAATCCAGCGGAGAACTGACCTGGGCGGATTACGAAGCGGTTAACGCTGCAGATCAATCTGCAGAAAACTGGCAATTTTAACGCTCATAAAAAAAGCGGACTGCACTGCAGTCCGCTTTTTTCTTTTTCCTTTTCACAGCCGATCTGCCCCAATGGTATACAGCAGCGGCTCGAAGTCCACACCTTCCCGCATAGGCGTTCCCTGCGGGAAGGTGCGCTCAGCGCAGTCCCGGACAAATTTTGCCGCCAGCGCCGCAGCCTCGGTCAGCTTCCGGCCCCGCACCAGCGCTCCGGTGAGCACGCTGGAAAATACATCCCCGGTGCCGTGGTATTCTCCAGGGATACGATCTGTCAGGGCAAACTCCACCTGTCCGGTTTCCCGGTCAAATACTGCCGCGCCCAAAGTATCTGCCCCGTCGCTGACGCCGGTAAGCACTACGCTCCGCACGCCGCCGCCGGACAGGGCGCGGCACAGTTCTGCATATCCCGCTTTGTCCCGGGGCAGGGTTTCATAATCCTCCCCCAGCAAAAAGGCTGCTTCGGTCAAATTCGGCGTAATCACATCCGCTTTTTCCGTCAGGCGGCACGTGGCCTCGCACATTTCGTCGGTATACGTCACATAACGTACACCGTTGTCACCCATCACCGGGTCCACAACGGCCAGAGCATTATCCTTGCGAAAACGACGGATGAAATCCTCCACCACGCCGATCTGCTCAGTGCAGCCAAGAAAACCGCTGTATACGGCATCAAAACGCAACCCCAGCGTCTGCCAGTGATCCATGGTCTTTTTCATTTCTTCCGTCAGATCGAGGAAAGTAAAATCAGGAAAGGCCGTATGGGTGGAAAGATAGGCCGTGGGCAGCACGGCGCACTGCACCCCCATCACCGACAGGATCGGCAGGGCCACGGTCAGCGAACAGCGCCCAAAGCCGGAAATATCATGGATTGCGGCCACCTTCGGCGTTGCCGTCATCCAAAACCGCCCCCTTTTGCTTCGCTGCAGCGAAACACAAATTTTCGTATAGCATACCACAGCGCGCTGCGGCGCGCAAGGAAAGAATTCCCGGTGCCGCATTGCCGCAGCACCACAGCACCATCAGCAAAAGGACACGCCGCAGCGCCCTCCCGCCGCACAACGTGTCCCTCACGATTCTTGATCTTTCACATATTTCATAATATCGCCTACTTCACAATCCAAAATCCGGCAGAACATATCTATGGTATGAGTGCTGCCGCTTTCGGGGCGAAAGCATTCGCAAGGCATTGGCTAACAGATCATTTTCAATCATAACCATTCGATCCAGTGCATAAAATGCCTGACATTCGATGCACATGATGTAATCGAAGCAGGATGGTTCTATATGCAGACCTGGTGATACATCTGAAAACAGGATCTCCCGTTTTTGCTGTCGCTCCTTTTTACGATACCAATCTCTGGCTCGATTTTTTAATACTGTTTTGCAAAAGCTGTCAAACTTACCCTCGATCCGATTGATGTCCGCTCTGGAACATCGCACAATCTCACCCCCTCCCGCACGATCTCATCGCCGGAGATGGGTTCTTTCTTGTTCAGATACTAACTAATGCGTTCCCTCGAAACAGCGTTGCCACATTTACGAAAATTTTTAATATGCTTGTTGTCAGTAAAATAGCAGGATAGCTTATTAACCGCCCTGCCCCCTGCAATAACACCGAACTCTGCTGTTTTATGATACAGAGATTCGCATATCGGATAAAGACAGGCTCCCGTGCAATTTTTATCACACGGGAGCCTCTTTCAAATCAGATGGGTATTAGGCTATCCTGCTCCTGTTGTCAATACAGGAAACTTACAACTTGTCTATGAAGCGGGCTGTTGTACCTAGACTAAGCATTTTCAATTTACTGATACTGGTTCCAGTCCAGATTCGCGGTCAATTAACTCCACCACTCATGGTCTCCATCTTCATTTCGCTCAAATGGATAGCCATTGCAACCTTCCGAACAGTAAGGTAATACCATAACCCACATTGTCTGGAATGTTTTCATGTCAGGGAGCGAATCCTGTTCAACTTTCCAGCAGTCGGCCTAGCACAGGGTTGATCATCGCTATGTAATTGTAGCATTGGGGCGAAACGTGCCATCCGTATAGCCATTGACCCAGCCCCGCGCGGCAGCACGTTCAATGAATTTCTCTGCTCAATGTCCATGAATATTGGAGAAGCTATCATGGCTTTCCACGTTAGGCCGTTCAAATCCGGCCCAGATCATTGCAAATTCAGCACAAGCGATAGGCGTATTGGAATCAAAGCCCTCTGTAGAACGACCTTTGATAATTTCCAATCTTGCAATTGTGGAATAGCCATATTGCACCACATGGCCTCGATTACATCGCTAAATGTGTTCGTGCTGCTTTCGTTGACTGTCTGCACATCTTTGCCCAACAATCAATAGACAATCAATTAAAGCGATTTCTGAAACCGCTGTGTCGTTGTCTGGGTATTCCTTATCCAGCATGGACGCCACCGCATATACCGAACATATGATACACCAATCCAATATCTACATTAAATAAACAAAATTTCTTAACAAGTTTTTCATACAATCAAACGATTTATACAGATTAAAATCTACGAAAGAAGCCCACACAGGACGGCCTGGATCAGCGCCTATTCCTATGCGGGCTTACTTTTTCTTCTTCTGGAGCGAGCATTCTTCGCAGGTAAATCAAAGAAATGGATTCTAATTCATTTGGAAGTACTTAGCCCAACTCCAGCCGTGTATCCGTCAGATGATACCATCTTATACCGTCTTTTTCGTAAGGCTGGAACTCGCCAGTGACAGTGATCTCCGCACCAAGCGCGGGATAGTCCTCCGGATAAACACTATTCGCTTCCAGAATAAACTCCATGCCTTCCGCACAGCAAGCAGTGGCATCTGAAACGATACAGGCGTAAGCTACCGGATCAGGTTGCATCACGTTGTCGACAACCATCTGATAGGCTGCAAATTCACCGCTCATCTTTACGGTTTTACCAATATAATGCTCCGGATCATAATAGAGCATATTATAGAGCTCAGAGTAAACCACTGTATTGCTTATCACCGTCAGGTCTACATCCACATCGCTGTCAGTGCCCTGCGTCGGCTCGATTTTCTCCGTAGGCTGCGCCGCGTGATTCGAGGCGGCCGCACTATCTGTTTCCGCCAGCCCAGCATCGGAAATAGCAGCTTCATCCTCAGCGTTGGTGTGAGAAGGGATTCCGCAGGCGCAAAGGGCGGCTGCGATCCATAGGGACAGCATCCAGCAAAGGATTTTCTTCATACTTTCCCCCCTAACCGTAAACGGCCGATAATTGAAAAGAGAAGAAACGCCGCCATATCAACCGTTACAATCGTTGAACCTACCGGTGTTCCCGCCAGCACAGCAGTGAAGATTCCCAAAGCTGCACAGCAAACCGACAGCAGCACCGCACAGATGGTGACTGTGCGAAAGCTCTGATAGACTCTCATGGCAGACAATGCCGGAAAAATTACAAGCGCGGAAATCAATAGTGAACCCACCAGATTCATTGCCAATACAATGACAACAGCAATCATAACAGCAATCAACAGATTATAGAATTTCACCTTTATTCCCACAGCTTTTGCAAAATTCTCGTCAAACGTTACCGCAAAAATCTTGTTGTAGAACAATATGAACGTGAGTAAAACCAAGGCAGAAAGCGCCACGCATAGTCCAACCTCTGTTTCTGTCAACGTTAAGATAGAGGTGGAGCCAAACAGCGTGCTACACACATCGCCGGAAAGATTAGAGGATGTGGAGAACAGATTCATCAGCAGATATCCGATCGCCAGCGCCCCTACTGAAATCATCGCGATTGCGGCGTCACCTTTGATTTTTGCATGCTGTCCTGTGCGAAGCAGTAGAATCGCGCAAACGACGGTAATCCCCAGTATCAGCGGCATATCGTTGTGCAATCCCAGCACAGCGGCCACAGCCATAGCCCCAAACGCTACATGGGACAGACCATCCCCAATAAAGGAAAATCGTTTTAGTACCAGTGTCACCCCCAAAAGCGAAGCACATAAGGCGATCAATACACCTACCACCAATGCATAGCGCACAAACGGATACGCCCAGTACAAAGCTATCTTTTCCGCAGCAGACATCACTGCACCTCACCTTCCTTCCTCCATATCGGAGGGAACTCAGCCTGATACGCTGCTTTTGTTCCGAAAAACGTGGTCTCCCCAATATGCAGAATATGGCTGGCATACTGCAATGCCGCTGAAATATCATGCGAGATCATCACAACAGTGATTCCGTCCCGGTCATTGAGTTTTTGAACAATAGAATACATTTCTGCTGCGGCTGTGGGATCAAGGCCGGAAACAGGCTCGTCTAAAAGTAGTATTTTCCGTGCGGCGCACAACGCGCGTGCCAGCAGCACCCGTTGCTGCTGCCCACCGGAAAGTGTTCGATAGCAGCGTTTCGACAGCAGGGAAATCTGCATTTTCTCCATGGATTCCAACGCAAGCTGCTTCTCTCTTCTGGTATAAAAAGGCCGGCCTTCGCATCGCCCCTGGCAGCCAGAGAGCACAATTTCTCTCACGGATGCCGGAAAATCCGTTTGGACGGCTGTCTGCTGCGGAAGGTAGCTGATTTCCTTCCTCTGCAACCCATCACCCATTATCACACTACCGCTGACAGGAGGCTGAAGTCCAAGAATCGTTTTCATCAAAGTGCTTTTACCAGAACCGTTTGCTCCAACAATACAGAGATAATCGCCCGCAGCAACCTCAAAATTAAGATCTTTCAGGACCGCTTTCCCATCGTAGCCAACACAAAGCCCCTCACACATGAGCTGTGCCATGTGATCACCCCCTTAGCCCAACGCTTCCTTCAGCACGCCAAGGTTTTGTTCCATCACTGAAAGATAGGTGATCCCATTTTTTACATCATCGGCAGAAATGCTCTGCATAGAATCCATAGTCAAAATCATCTGGTCTTTTCCATCCGTATTCTGCACCACAGTATCTGCAATCTTATGCTGCCTGCCTTCAATGGTCAACACGCAGGGAAGATTCAGCTCATTCACCTTTCCCGAAAGAAAGGATACTGTTTCAAAGCTCGCTTCGCTTTCTGCTGAACAGCCAGAAAAGGCAGCATAATAATTCAGCCCATAATCATCGACCAGGTAACGGAACGGGAAGCGATCCCCAAACAAAATTGTTTTTCGTGCCGCACCATCCACAGCCGTCTGATACGCAGTATCCAGCGCGGAAAGCTTTTCTACATAAGCCGTGGTATTGGCAGCATATTCATCTTTTTGATCGGGATCCAACGCTTGCAGCGCGTTAGAAATCGCACCGCAAAGCACCTTGGCATTCTTCACTGACAGCCAAACATGTTCGTCCATTTCTTCCTCATGTCCATGCTCCATCATATGTTCGCAAATTTCTTCGCCCGTTAGGTCAGCCGGGAAAAAGGTTGGCCAAGAACGCTCCGGATCAACAATTGCGTCAAAGCTTTCGTCGCTCATTCTAAGATGAAAATGCTCTGCTACGGCAGATTCGATCATATGGTCATTGAACTCGATATATGTCGGCGCCGCAGACTTTGCATCCGTTTTCTCAAAACGGTACATCGCAGCTTTGGTTCCACTTGACCAGTTCTGGATAGCATATCCGACATATCGGTAGTCAGATGCAGCATTTGTGCCATCCTCATAGGTAAAGGTAATGTGGTTATCTTGGATCGTCACATCCACCAGATCAGTTTTATAGCCGGTTTGGTAGTATGCTTTATATTCCTCGGCAGACATTTCACCAGAGTCCGCCATCGCGGCAAATGCCTTGTCCAGCGTTCCATCAAGCGCGAACAGGTAAGCCGACTGCCAGCTGCCCGCCCAGTCGGAAAGACTTCTGTCCTGTACCTGATTATCTTCGAACGTAGAAACTTCTTTGCTATGGTCATGTTCCACTTCCTGCATCCCCTCAACCATTTCTTCGGGCTTGACACCATCTCCAAGGATATCCAGCAGATTGATGACTTTCATATTTTTGTTAGTAGTCTCTTTCAACGCATCCTCAACCCAGTCATCCGATTCGCCGCCCACATATATAAAAAGATCGCAATCCGCAATTTTAAGTATGTCATCTGCGGTGGGTTGGTAGCTATGAAGATCGACGCCATTATCTAGAAGCATCGTCACATTAGCATTTTCTGCGTTGTCCCCCAAGATCTCACGTACCCAATCATATTCAGGAAAGATTGTTGTAACGATATTTAGTTTGTCAGCCTGATCTTCACTGCTTTTTGCAGCATTTTCGCGGCCGCAGGCAGTGAATAGACCAACCATCATCGTCAGGGCAAGAAACAGCCTAAAATACTTTTTCATAGGGTAAATAAACCTCCGAATTTCAAAAAATAGATACAACTGTACAAAGGCGGCGGCGCACTGCCCCAAACGGGCAGACTCCTCCTTTAATCGTGTTCTATTCAATTCGAAAGCTTCACCTTGAGCGAAACCAATGTAAAGGTGCAAACAAATTCCGAACAGAGCAAAATGACCCTATGCATGATTCTGGTAACCGCCAATGGGATCACCGCAGCAGCGCTTGCCATTCCAAAGCTTTTAAGCAAATGTTCACAAGCAGTAATATGATGGCAGACGGCACAGTCCTTACCAGTGCAATCATGGTTGGACTGAACCGCAATATAAACAACCGAGGACAGCATAACAAATGCCAGCACAGCGGCCAGCACTCCAGTCAGCCAGCGCTTTTTCTGTATCATGCCACCCTTACCTCACTTTTGTATTTGATCGGTCTCTACCCACATCATATCTCCTCTGATGATCCAACGTTCTTCCGCTCCCCATCCTTTTCCTCCACATGCGCCTTCAGCGTTTTCCCTGGACGGAATACGATCCTTCTCCGGAACGAACCACGCAGTTTTGGTCTGAGATAAAAGCTTCCAAATCCCGATATCTTAACGGATACCCCAGAACTAATCTCTTCCATCAATATATCAAACAGTGCGTTTGTCAAACGCTTTGCCTCTACCTGTGTAATATTCATACGGCGTGCTAATACAAGGCCCAGTTCTTTCTTATTCATGCTTCTACTCCCCTCTTTTATGACCTATTTTATTATTTAGTCATATACGGAACAAAAAAAATAAAACGCGATAACTTATAACTACTTTAATAATATAGTAATTATATTACAGCGCAACTCAAATGTCCAGATAAAAATGACTTAATATCATAAATAGTCATCAAAAGAAAGCGATCTTTGGTCACCTATGCGCGCGATAAACCGGATTCATCTAAACTGTCAATTTTGTCTATTTTATAAGAATAAAACAGTTCACATTCCCAAGTATATCTATTATAATAAAAGCGACACAAGCTCGGAGGAATCGATATGCCAAAAATATTTTCAGATATCGAAAAAGATACACAACGAAATACATTATTCGAAAAAGGATTGCAAATGATTGTTGAGCGAAGCTATAAGAATGTAACCGTAGATGATCTGGTGAATTTGATTGGTTCATCTAAGGGATATTTTTATCGTCTGTTTGAGTCGAAAGAAGATTTCTTTTTGCAGGCAATCAGTTGGCAGATGACAAAGAACTTGGAAGTCCTTTCTGAGGCACATAAAGATGGTTCTTCACTTGAAGAACTCAGCCAGCTTTATAAAAAACTTTTTTTACAAGCCAGTACAACGAACTATATGGATTTATTTTATATCTACTCTAAAGTAAGTGAAGAACAGTGGAAACGGTTTCGTGATTTTGAAGAAGCACACTATATTAAGGTGGTTAAACTTCTTGGGAAAGATCCAGCCGTCTGTAATCCCAAAGTCCTCAGTAACCTGTCCGCTATGATCTATCTCTCTTACGGAATGACACAATACGCGCCTTATTTGTTTGAGGAAAAGAATGACGCTGTTCTAGATATTCTGCTTGCCACCATGCACCGCTATGTAATTGAACATTGAGTCAGTCTATACTGTCATACTGTAATATAAAACAGCTCCATGCCAATCATGGCACGGAGCTGTTTTATCACTTAAAATGGATACGCCTTCAAAGCAGCCTTGAATTTCCCTCATCTGCATCTTAGGATATGCTTCATTCAAAGGGACATGTTCCTACTTTTCCAGAACCTATCACATATTCCGAAGTAGTGATTACAATGGTATCACATCTTTGCAGATTTTGGTTTCCAATACAGTAAGTGCAGGAAGCCATTCTTGCCAGCCCCTTATCAGTACAAACAATTCTATTACTTCAATTTGATCCACCGCTCATGGACACCATCTGCCTTCCGTTCAAATGTATGACCATTGGTAGCCTCTTGGACGGTCAGATAATACCATGCACTGAGGTCTGCATTGTCCGGCCAAGTCTTCATACCGGGGAGCAGATCCTTTTCGCTCTCCGGCAGCCGACCCAGGACACGGTTGATCATCGCCATCGCTTCTGCGCGGGTGATGGTGGCGTTGGGGCGGAATGTGCCATCCATATAGCCATTGACCCAGCCAAGTGCAGCGGCATGCTCAACGAATTTCTCCGCCCAATGCCCATGGATATCGGAGAAGCTTTCAGTGCTTTCTACCTTGGAATGGTCAAAGCGGGCGCAGATTGTTGCAAATTCAGCACGAGTGATTGGCGCATTGGGTTCAAATATCTCTGTGGAGCGCCCCTTCACAATGCCCAATCTGGCAATTGTTGAAACTGCGGTATTAAACCACATACCATCGGTCACATCTGAGAAAGCGTTGCTATCGTTTTCATTTGCTACGCGTGCATCTTCGTCCAGCAGCCGATAGAAAATCATCGCTACTTCTGCCCGCGTGATCTTAGCGTTTGGACGGACTGTACCATCCGTATACCCCGCCACATAGGCAAAATGGTCATCCCCATTGAGCATATCCGGGATATGGAGTGCAGGGGCATTCTTTTCCCAGCCCGCATACACGGTTTTGTTCCCGGTCATCTTAATGTGACTGATCTCATCTGTGAGTTTCTTATCTGCGTACCAGCCGGTAAAGAGATAGCCTTCGCGCACGGGCGTTTTATTGAGCTTGACCGTAGTACCGGAATCATACCGCTCGGCTTTATATTCTGTGCCGCCATTGGACACATAGGTGAGGGTATAACGTGTGCTCCCACCGTGACCGCCATTTCCTCCATAGCCGCCGTCTCTGCGGAACGAGTAGGTATAAAGCAAGCTGCCGGTCACGGCATCCGCAGTGGTATCGGGCTGTCGATCCCATGTGCCGCCGGTATAGCCGCTGTTAGCTTTCATACCGGTGGGTATGCTGGCAGCATCCAGCGTACCCTTACCCTCGTGCAGAAGGATGAGTGTTTGCTTATCTGCCGTAGAGCCGTCTGCCCAGGTACCGTTCGTGATTCGGAACGTGATCGTTGCGGTCTCTTCCAGCACATCTGCTGTCCCATTGCCGTTTTCATCATAGCCCCACAGCGCATATACCGTCTCATCCTGGTTGGAGATGGTAACCGTAGTCAGCAAATGCGAGGGATTAAAAGAGGCTGTCTCTCTTTCGTAAATGGCAGTATCCTGTTCCGCAGTCCAGCCGATCCATACAACAGCTTTTCCATCGACTGAAGCATGGGTCGGTTTGGTGGCGCTTAACGGATAGGTGTCCGGAAGCAGCCCGGATTGGGCGGCGGGGCCGTCGGTATTTCCACCGTTCGTATCGTAAGCCAACGTGTATGTTTTCCGAATATTCAACATAATATTGGACAGGTTATCATCTACGTGTATAGGGCTTTGAACAGCGTTATCATTGACCAAAAGCTCATAGGTGTAGCCCTCCGGCAGATTACCTACTGTAAGGGGATAATCTCCCTCGGAGAACTGGGAATCCGGGTAATTCGTAAACCGTATAGTGAGCGGAGAACCTGCACCACCCACTGTATTTGAGGCGAAAGAGCGTTCAACCGTTCCCAGTGTAATAGTAATTGGACGGAACATCTCCGGAAGATTTGCATTGGAGCCGACAGGTCCCTCTGCTGGCACGTCGATTCTCTGTCCCTCGATCATAATTCCCATTGTTGGGAAAAATACTTTTGGGGCGGCCTCAAAGCGCCATCCACCAACCTCCAGAATATTCCCTGTAATCGTGGCAGATGTGCCGCCCGGCCAGCCAGCGAACACCCAAGTGCCATCGGCTACAGAAACGCTCGTTTTGTCCAAAATCGGATAGATAACCGTATCGTTCCGCTTCAGGCCGGTGATCGAAGCCGGAAGCAGATCCTGTACCGCCTGAGGCAGTTCTTTCGGTTGTCCATTCTCGTCCTTGGTCAAACTAACAAACTTGAACATGACTCGATATGTCATCCCAGGTTTGTTTGGTTTAAACGAATAGGTATAGACCACATCGCCTGTGACCGCATCGGGCGAGGTATTCGGCTGTACATCCCACACACCACCGGTATAGCCGCTGTTGGCTTTCATACCGGTGGGAATGCTGGCAGCATCCAGCGTGCCCTTACCATCGTGTAGACGGATGAGCGTTTGCTTATCTGCCGTAGAGCCATCTGCCCAGGTACCGTTAGCGATTCGGAAGGTCACCATAGCAGTTGTAGCAACATCCTTTGTCCAAATGCCCTTCAATACAACATCGGTATTGGGCATAGTCAGGATGCCCTTGTCGATCACTGCACCTGCGGTGTCCGTTGTCCAGCCGGAGAACACATAACCTGCCAGTGTGGGGGGCTCTGCAATCGAGACATTGGCTCCATACCAAGAGTCCACCTTTGCCGGTACAGTTGGAGCCCCATCCGGGACTGTCCCCTCATACTGGTATGTTACTGTATGCGGTGCTCGTTTATAATAAGCACAGAGCGGTGTCTGCTTTCCAGCGTTTTCAACAATATCAGACAATCTGTTCTTCGCATTATCTGCATCAAATACATATTCTACACCTAATGTATCTCCCCAGGCGGTTTTCTGACCGTCAAACGCCGTCAAGTCCATCCGCACCGTAGTATTTGCTTTGGCAAAGCCACCATGGCCATAACTCCAGCGACTAAAGGTACCGTCTGGGTTTTGCAGATAGATTTCCTGATACCACAAAACTTTACCGCCACTGTTCTTCGTATACTGTGCGGTGTAGGTGCCGCCTGCTACGGTTTCCGCCTCTCCGGGCAGCTGGGGATTCCACAGCTCCGCGCCGGACTTGGCGGTATAACCAGGCTTCGCCGTCACTGCAGGAGCCGCTATCTTTTCCCAGGTCTGGCCGGCCTTTACATCGTAGGCCACCTTTACCTTGTCCTGGCCACCGGCATAGGTCCCGAAGGTTCCGTGTTCACCGGACTCAAAGATGACGCGCACGAATCCCTGCGGGGTTTTCTGGCTGTTGTTCCCGTCATCCGCATTCTCCGGGTTGAAGGGCTGGTCCGGGTCCTTCGGGGTCACTTCGATGATCTCCCGGCTGTCCGCAAAGGATGCCGTCAACTGCTCATCTGCGGTGAACTGTCCATTCTCAGGGAATCCATCCCATTTGCTGAAGATGTGGTCAGCCGGGGCCTCCAGGTTATCCGTCACCGCCTGGAAATCTGCCGGGGTGACCTCCACATCCTTCTGTACGTAGTAGCTGCTGGGCTTGGTGCCGTCTTTCCAGCTTCCCTGGCCGGGGTCGAATGTCACTGTCACATATCCGTCCGGCACGGTACCGGGATGATTCGGGTCTACCGGAATTACCTTATCCAGATGCAGCACTTGAAGCGGAACACCCATTGCCGGGTTTTTACCATTGGGGCTGTAACTAACCAGGACTACTTTTTCTCCTGCCACTGCAGTAAGCGCATCCTTGGCCAAATCAATACGAAAATTTCCGGCCTGCAGCTGGTCAAAAGGAATGACGGCACTGCCATAAATGACATCTGTAAAGGTATTTGTGGTATCGTCATATCCCTGCAGCTTCACAAGCGCATTGCCTGCCTGCTGGGAGGTGACCGGGACCTCAATGACCTTATCCCCTGGATCTTGATAGACGAGCTTTGGCGCGGTTCCTTCGATGGTATTCTCTATCCCACCATAAAGGACAGTGCTGCCTGTCTGCGGTGCTGCAGCCTTATAGTCTGCTGCATCGACCGGATCGGTGCTGTCATCCAGCAGCTCACTGCCATCCGGTACACCATCGCCATCCGTGTCTACCAGATTCATGTTAGAGCCAACCTGATTTTCAATGAAATCCCACAAGCCATCCTTATCACTGTCGTTCATTGGAATATAAGCATTCGCATAGCTGTCTGTCAGATGCTTATAGGGTGCGCCATGATCCAACGTGCCCGCATAGACAAGGCCGTATCCATCCTTTTCATTTGGATAATCAGATTCCAGCCAGGAATCAAACAGCAGCTGATTATCATGCTCCGTAATGTACTGGTTCAGAAAAATGGCAAAATCACGGACCGAAACATTTTCTCGCAGGGGGTACTGGATGGTAAAATTCGCGTTTTGACCAGTCGCTACGGAGAAAACTGACTTTTCCAGTCTGTTACGGGCCGCGTTCAACGCATCACGGGTGTCACTCTGTGCAATGCTGATCGCACTGACACGGCTCGTATCGACTAATCCATTGGAGTCAATATCAATGGTGACTGGCGTATCTGTTCGGAACTCCGATCCCGGCTTGTCGCCCCGACCGTCCTCATTCGTAGCCCCAAGCCGAATATTCGCCGTATCAATATAAGGCAGCAGCTCCTTGGGTATCTGTTCCTTGATGTACACCACCCAATACAGATCCGTGGTGCTCATTTTTACATTTGGCTTGAAACTGTGGATCGACTTGATTACCATCTGTCCTGTAAGTTGGTTATAATCCAGACTGATCCGGTTGCTCATGGGGCCGGTTAGAAATCCGGTTTTCTGTTCGTCCTTTCTGTTTTGGTTATTCGCCAGAATAAAACCTTGATCCCAGCTTCTGTTGACCATCATGCTGCTCCCACCAGGATTGCCGGAGCCGGTCACAGCAAATGTCTCAAAGCTGATCGGCGTATTTTCCAACTGAAGGCTTTCCAGCGTCTGCCCATTTTTTAGCGTAATACGGATCTGCGAATTCGTCACTACTCCAATTTTACCAGAAGCCCATGTCCGGGTATTGATGGGAACGGTCCACAATGCACCGTTTGCTTCTTTATCGAACTCAGTCACATTGTTCCCACTCACGATGGAAACATTTTTGATCTGCTCATAAAACTCAACTCTGTGGAAATTAAGCAGAAATCTCCCTGCATAGGGTTCTGTATTACTCAGGCCCCACTGGTTGGAACGGTCGGCAAATTTACTGCCGTTCAGCAGGATACTGCCGTCCGTATCAACCTCATCATACTCCATTGACCAATAGCGCACACCGGCATCAATGGCCCCATTCACTTGATAATGTACCTCATTATCAATCGACTTGTCCCCCGTGCTGATAGCCATAGCGGTCGCCGGCAGTATACTGAGCAACAGCGCGAAGGTCAGTATAACTGCTGAAAGCCGCTCCCATTTTTTTGGGCTTGTTCTCATTCAATCACTTCCTCATTTCAATTTTTATTATATAAACAGAGCCCACAAATACAGTGCTCTGAGTATTTGATCATCAGATACGCTTCTTATGTGGCTTGTGGAGACACAAGTATTTAGAAACCTACGAATAAACCAAGAAATTTGAACCATTTTTGCAACCGTTTTTGTTAAACAATTTCTTCTGCTCAGGTAATCTATATGCGGCATACTTGTGGCGTCTTTGCCTCTATAAATGACTATTGTATTAAATCGGTCATATTTCAAGCAAATTAAATGGTCACTTTTATGTGACCTTTTTCCATTAATAGTCATTATAGCGCATGCACTTTCCAATGTCCAGAAGAATGGTTAAAATAGTAGTCATTTCCACCAAGAAAGCCAGTGCTTTCCTTTCCCAAGAAAAACTATCCTGTTTCAGAAAAATAGAATGGATTCTTGAGAAACCACGAATTCTATGTAATCCCTACTTTTATAAATATTTTCTCATTGTTTTATCGATAGGCTCATATGTACATACAGGGATACGAACTTCTGTTTGGATAAAATTTACATAACATGACCAGTAGAACAATATAAACGCCAAAACAGAACAACATTCGTGCCAATTGCTGGCGCGCACGTTGTTTGCTGACTCGTTTTCAGCATCTTATAAAATCAATTACCTTTTCTGATACCCACACTTTGGGCAAGCACCGTTTTCGTTCAGTGCAACACCGCACAGCGGGCAACGATTAATTTCCAAATGAGACATATATTCCTGAGACGCTTTGTTCACGCCACTGGAAAACGTCAGCTTAACGATGTTCAACTTGTCTTTCAAGAGGTCATGGACAATTTTGATCATGCCCTCTACCGTCATTGTCTCCTTTGTGACCACCAAGCGGCACTCAGGGTACGCCGTGGCTAACTCTGTCTGAAACGCAGGGCCAGTCATTGTATTATTTGGAGTTCCCCCCTTGATACCCTGCTTTTCATACACATCCAGAATTGCGGGCAGCAGCGGATCATCTGCACGAAGCACCAAGGCGTGGTCAAAATTCTTCAAAACATTCCAAGCCGTTTTTAGGATTTCGTTGCAGGGGAAAATCATGTTTACACCGACATTGATCGTGTCTTCCACCTCAATGGTCAAAACACCTGTATGTCCGTGCAGATACTGGGCTTCCCCTTGAAATCCATAAAACCGATGCGCATATTGCAGTTCAAGTTGTGTGATACTTCTCATTCTGAACTTCTCCTTTGATTTATATTTACAGGTATGATGCGCCTGTGTCCGCACTGAGTTAATTGGCTGTTACAAAAATTATTCACAGTCTCTTGGTATATATAACTTCATTGTGACCAATTATGTATATAAGTCATTTTAGCACAAAAAGAATCGGGTGTCCACCCTATATATGTACAGCCAGTTTCTGCGATTGCTCCCAGTATTCACCCAGACGCTTCCAAAAGAGCGCTTTGAATAGTGCAATTCAACACTAGAAGTGACTTTTGACTATTAAATCCTGCGCCTTTGTTGTCCACACGGTCTAACTGCTCTGGGTCGAGATAGATGAAACAAATATAGCGAGAAATCTGTTCAGCACTTTTTCCAACTTCTTCTGTAAAAATATCTCTTGATTTATCGATTATAAGCGAAGACTTTTCCGGAGGAATTAGCCCCCCATTGTAGGTTGCTGTCCACCATGAGCAGGATGGCAGTGTCATCGTCCATAGCCCGCACGATCGGAGGAACCTCAGTTTTACCCGCCAGTAGGCGACATAATGGCGGTGGTACCCGGACACGATTTGAAAATTGCCCTCATTTTGAGGGCGCACCAGAATGAGAACTAATAGTAAGCAGAAATGATTCCGGTAAAAAGTGCCCAAAGAGTTTGCCGAGCCAGCATATAGACGAAAAAATGCGGTTCACACTTTCATGTGAACCGCATTTCTGTTACTGCGTATCTTTTGTTCTGATTTTCGCTTGTTTTAATGGCTTTGCACCATTATCACAGCGTATCTCAGCACGGATAATGGGCTTTTGATTAAGCGAAGTAACGCTCCAGCAGGCCCTTGAGAGCCTTGCCGTGGCGCGCCTCGTCGCGGGCCATCTCGTGGACGGTGTCGTGGATGGCGTCCAGACCGTTCTTCTTGGCGCAGCCAGCCAAATCCGTCTTACCCTGGGTGGCGCCGAATTCACAGTCCACACGCCAAGCCAGATTGCTCTTGGTATCGGCCTTCATATTCGGCTCCAGATCCTCGCCCAGCAGCTCAGCGAACTTGGCTGCGTGCTCAGCCTCTTCATAAGCAGCCTTCTCCCAATACAGGCCGATTTCAGGATAACCTTCGCGGTGCGCAATGCGGGCCATGCACAGATACATACCCACCTCGGAGCACTCGCCCTGGAAGTTGGCCATGAGCTGATCGAAAATGTACTTCTTATCTTCATCACTGATGTCGGGGTTATTCTTGACCGTCTTGGCATAGATGCCGTACTCATGCTCTGCTGCAAGCTTCATTTCACCCTGCACCTCAGTAAACTTGGATGCCGGAACGCCGCACACAGGGCACTTCTCAGGGGGATTCTCGCCTTCATACACATAACCGCAAACAGAGCAGACCCATTTTTTCATAATTGTTTCCTCCTTAAAAATTCTGTTTCAAAATCCATTGTCAAAGAAATAAGTATATAATATTCAGAGCCGCAGCCAAATGCTGCCACTCAAATATCCTTGTTTTTACAGCGTGCACAAACGCCGCGGAAAAGCATTTCGCTACGTTGGACGGTACAGCCATACTGCTGCTCCAGCTCCTGGCGGAGATCATCACAGGGCGCATCGACATCGATCACTGCGTCACATTGTTCGCAGATAAAATGCGCATGCGGTTCCGTGACAGCGTCCAGCCGCTCCACACCGTGAACTGTCGCCACACAGACGATCTCTCCGCTTTCACGGAAAAGCGCCAAATTACGGTACACAGTGCCGAGGCTTAGATCCGGATGCTCCGGTTTCAACTGCGTATAGATCCATTCCGCCGAGGGATGCAGATGACTACGGCGAATGCAGCTGAGAATTGCATCACGCTTTTTGCTGTGTCGGCGCATGGTCGACATGGTTGTTCTCCTTTCGTCCATAATCAATAACAATTATCGTTATTTATATTATAGCTTTATCCGGAAAAATGTCAACCCCTTTTTTCATTTTTTTCGCACGGATTCCAGAGGCGAGAACGGCACAGCGCTCCGAAACACAAAAGCGTCCGGAGCACTGTGCCGTTTTACTGCGCCGCATGGAACGCGGCGGCCGAAAGCAGTCTTTTATGTCTGCTGAAATACCATGCCGTACGGCAGGCCGGGGATCACAATCACCACGCTGTCCACCCCGCTTAAATCGGTCAGCATGGCCGTAAAGCCAGGGATGTCATCACATTGCATGTTGTAATACCGATCTTCCTCATCGCTTTTGCTTTGATTGAAACTCCAGCTGCATTCATAGGCCAGATCGTCCCCTATTTGCAACGTCGCCGACCCATCTTTGCGGAATTCGACGAAGTAGCCGGCGTTGCGCGGGGCGATCTGCGTGCTTTCCGTGTCACTGTCGTACACCGCATACATCTCCCAGTGGCCTATCACAGGCTCCGCCTTTGCGCCACCACCCAGCAGGGCAAGGGCCGCAATGCAGATAACCGCCAGCGCCACAACCACAGCGGCATTACGATCCCCTTTGTTTTTCCGGCGGGAGGCGCAGAATTCACCGACGCGGCCGGCGGCATCTGGTCCGCCGGGACGGGGGGCGCCGCAGGAGCGGGCTGTTCCGCCACAGGGGCGGTTGCCGCGCCGCACTTTCCGCAAAAAGCGGCATCGTCCGGCAGCAAAGCACCACATTTTTTACAATACATTTCAATTCTCCTCTCTTTTTCAATCAATGAAAACGACCAGCTCGGAGAACTGTGTCGCAATCAATAATGGATACGGAACATTCGCGAATCCGATAATCCTCTGGAACGGACAGGCGGAACGTCGCCGATTCTCCCGGAGCCAGTCCCTCCGACCCCACCGCATAAGTCCAGTCGGTATCCAGCACGGTATCCGAACTGTCCCGGAACGTTCCCTTGAGTTTGACGAACTCATAGGTATAAACGCCCACGTTGGTAACTGTTCCGGTGGCCACCGTGTAGCTTCCCCGCTCCGTGATACGGACGTTGGAGATCTCGATCTGCGCAGGCAGGGAAGCCGGATCCACACTCCGGTGGATCGCGCAGTACTTCCCGTTGGTACGGCAGTTGGTGCAGCCGGCACTCAGGCAGACGTGCGCGCTGCAATAACGGCCGTATTCCGCCCGGCCGGCGCAGCCGGAAACCGCACAGCGGGCAGTGTTCTGCCACAACAGCACCCCGGCGCCGAACACTATCACCACCGCCAGCGCCGCCGCCAGCCAATAGCGCCGTAGCAACGCCAGCCCCTTTTCCGCAGTTCCCTCCCAGTCCATGCTCTTCCCCGCAGCACTGCTCCCGGTACGCTCCGGCGGGCGGCACGGATGGCCGCAACGGTGGCAGAAGCGCGCCCCGGGGGACAGGCGTGCGCCGCAGCGGCAGCAAAAAGAATCCATCATACGCCGCCTTTCCGGCGGTCAAACATCCGCCCGATCGCACGGCAAGCAATCAAAATACCTGTCAGGACCATCAGCACGGACAGAATTCTGGCCAGGATCCCCAGCAGCCGGACCGCAGCCTGAATGCCTCCGTAGGTATAGGTATAGAAATCCGCACCAAAGGACGCGCTATCAACCGAAATGCCGGAAGCAGCAAAAAATGAAAGCCCGGCCACAATAAAAATTGCGCCGACAACCGCCTCGATGCCATCAAATACCACTGGACCAAACTGCAGGGACTGCGGCTTCTTTGCGCTTTCTGCCGCAGCCTGTTCCAGATTCCCCTCCTGCACCGCAGCACAGTCCTGTGCCGAAGCCTCTGCGGCTTCACCTCGCACCGCCGTGCCGCAGAGCGGGCAGAAATCCGCCTCGGAAGGCAGCTTTGCCCCACACTGTCTGCATTCCATAAAACTCTCTCCTTCTTTCACTATATTTTTATAGTTTTATATATACTATATAATTATAGTCTATTAAATAACCGTCTGTCAAGCTAAACTAATAGCTACAAAACGAGGTGACAGCATGGCTAAGGAAATCAAAATCACAAAGAAAGCTGCACGCCGGGGCGACGACGGCTACAAAATCGTTTCTGTCCGCATGCGGGACGAGATGATTGCGCGTCTGGACGCGCTGTCCAGTGAAACCAACCGTTCCCGCAACGAATTGATCAATTTGTTACTGGATGCCGCGCTGGACATCGTTCAAATCGAAAACTGAAAAAACACCGGACGCTGCAATAATACAGCGTCCGGTGTTTTACATCCGAATCTAACAGTGTTTTTTATTCCTCGTCGCCCTGCATCTGCTTGGCTTCAGCAATGGCTTTTTCCTGCACAGCAGGAGGCGCATCTTCATAGCGCAGGAATGCATAGGTGAACATACCGCGACCTTGCGTCATAGAGCGCAGGTCAATGGCATAAGTGCCCATTTCACCCATGGGAACCTCGGCCACGATCTCCTGCTCGCCGGCTTCCACCGGGTTCATACCCATCACACGTCCGCGGCGCTTGTTGAGGTCTCCCATCACGTCGCCGGTGTAAGAGTCGGGAACGATGACGTGCAGCTCTCCAATGGGTTCGAGCAACACGGGATTCGCCTGAGCCAGACCAGCCTTGTATGCCAGAGACGCCGCCGTCTTAAAGGCCATTTCAGAGGAGTCCACAGGATGATAGGAGCCATCCACCAGAGTGGCTTTCAGATACACCACAGGATAACCTGCCAGTACGCCGTGCTGCACGCTGTCGCGCAGGCCCTTTTCCACAGCGGGGAAGAAGTTCTTGGGCACAGAACCACCGAACACGTTCTCGGCGAATACCAACTCTTCGCTGTCGCAGGGTTCAAACTCAATCCACACGTCACCGTACTGACCGTGGCCGCCGGACTGCTTCTTGTGCTTGCCTTCCACTTTCACCTTTTTGCGGATCTTTTCACGGTAAGGCACGCGGGCCGGGCTGAGGGTAACCTCCACGCCGAAGCGATCCTTCAGCTTGGCGCACAGAACGGAAAGCTGGATGTCACCGGTGCCGGTAAGCACCATCTGGCGGGTTTCGGCGTTATTGACGCAGTGGAACGTCATATCCTCTTCCGACAGGCGCACCAGGCCGTTGGCCACTTTGTCCTCCTGTCCCTTGGTCTTGGGTGCAATGGCCATGGTATAGTTAGCCACCGGGAATGGAATGGCCGTCAGGTTCACAGGGTGCTTGGGATCGCACAGGCTGTCGTTGGTCCGGGTGTCGGTCAGCTTGGACACGGCGGCAATGTCGCCGCAGCAAACCTCCTGCACCTCAGTGGCCTTCTTGCCGCACATGGTGTACAGGTGACCCAGCTTGGTGATATTGCCAGTGCGGGCATTGACCACGGACATATCGGGGGTCAAGCGGCCGGAAATCACTTTAATGTAAGAATAACGGCCGTACTGATCCGAAGTCGTTTTAAAAACGAAAGCATAGGGCGCGCCGTCTTCCGTGATGTCGATTTCCACTTTATTGCCGTGCATATCCGTACCCTTGCGGTTGGGGATCTCCACAGGGTTGGGGAACAGCTTGATGATGCAGTCCAGCAGCGTCAGGGTTCCCAGACCCGTGAACGCCGAACCGCATACCACAGGGCACAGTGTCAGATCCTTGACGCCGTTGTGCAGGCCCTGAATGACCTCTTCCTGCGTAAACGGCTCGCCGGAAAAATACTTTTCCATAAACTCTTCGCTGGTTTCAGCCACGGACTCGCACAGCTGGTCGTACAGCTCATCCACCACGTCCTGCTTGTCGGCAGGGATGGGCACTTCCTTGCGGCGCTTTCCCTCGAGCTGATAGGCCCGGCGGTAGACGATGTCCAGCAGCGTTTCAATGTGCTTTTCCTCATCCCACAGCGGCATCATCACCGGGCACACGCTGCGGCCGAATTTTTCGCGCAGCGTTTGCCAGGCGCCGTTGAAGTCGCCGTTTTCCTCATCGGTCTTGGCAATGTAGATTGCACGGGGCATATTGCGCTCCTGCAGATATTTCCACGCTTTTTCCGTGCCCACGGAAAGACCTCCCTTGGCACTGCCGACGATAATGCCGGCATCCGCCACGCGCAGCCCTTCCATCACCTCGCCGGAAAAGTCAAAATAACCCGGAGTGTCCAGTACGTTGATTTTGCAGCCTTTAAATTTAACCGGCGCCACAGCCAGAGAGATCGAAATCTGTCTCTTTGCTTCTTCGGGATCGCTGTCGCAGACGGTGTTGCCTTCTGTCACCTTGCCGAGCCGGTCAATGCTGCCGGTCATGTACAGCATGCTCTCCACCAGGGAGGTCTTACCGGTGCCGCTGTGTCCCAGCAGACAGACATTACGAATATCTTTTGCAGTGTAGCTCATGTTGCTCTCTCCTTATACTGTGATCTTTGGCCCGCACTTCGGAAACACACAGCCATACAGTTTTGTTTGCTGTCCTTCTCCATCGAAAGTGTTCTACCAATTATGCTGATTATACAACAGAGCATCAAAATGCACAAGTGAAATCTGTCAAAAAGCACCAAAATCTTTCAGAGGCAGACCGCAGCTGCCGTTGTTTTTGGCAGATTGTTCAGAGATGCCAACCAACTTTAGGTAAAACAGACAAAAAAGGCAGCTGTGCGCTGGCTTCATCGTACTTTCCGATACCATAAGAGAGGAACACCGTTCCATGGTGCCATCGGAGCGAACATGACAAAGAAGCGCGGGAGAACGGCCGTTCTCCCGCGCTTCTTTGTCTTTTCGTGCAGTTTTCCTGTTTAATATTGCGTTACCCAACCGTTGACCAGAACCGTCGGCACACTCCAAAGCAGCTGGAACGCCAGCAACGGCGCCGGTGAAAGCACCTGAAAGCCGCTGGCAAAAGCAAGGTAAAACGCCAGGATTGTGCCGCAGATGCTGCCGATCAGCGCCCAGGCACAGTTTTTCCGCACCGCGCCGTACATCCGCTTACCGCCCACCACCGTTTCGGCATAAGGCATCAGCCCTTCGCGAAACAGCAGCGCTGCCGGCCGGCCGCTGCTCTCGTGCTCCTCTTCGGAAAACGCCAACCGGTCAGAAAGCTCCGGATACAAACAGCGCTTTTTGGTATTAACCTTGAACTTACGCTTGATGAGCGCAGGCGTGATATTGAAATCCCGCACGGCAAACACCGGGCAGATACCGTTGTGCAGCACTGCCTGCAGCGCCGCGTCCACGTTGTCCGAAGCCATATATTTAATGGCAAATACCGCCACCAGCTCCCGATCCACCGCCAAAAACACGCCAGTGGGCAGTTTGATCTCCCGGGGCAGGCGCACACCCATCTGCGCCATAAAGTCAGAACGGCCCAGGATGACACTTTCTCCCCGGATCGTGCCGGCCACGCCGCCTTCCTGATAAAAGCTGAAATCTTCCACAGGATACGTATGGGCACCCTGGCTGCGGCACAAGTCGCCGAACACCTGACGCAGGCCGCTGCCGGAAGCGTTCACCATACTGGCGGCATACCCCACTGCCTGAATAGCATCGTGCGCATAGACTTTCATGCCGTTCATAAATACAGTTCCCGGAGGGAAAAGATCGTTGTCCGTCAGAATCATACTGCCCTTGCGGCTCATCGCCTGAGCGCCGCTGTAACCGGAAACCGCACAGCCGTCCCGCTGCAGCCGGCGGGCCAGTTTGCCCAGCGGCGTGCCGAAGGCCGCCGTAAACGCAAAAGAGGAAGCCGCCCCCAGAATGGCCGACCAGTACCACAGGAAATTGGCCGTATCGAACCGGTTGAACGCTGTGAGCAGCGCAAACACCACTGTGGCCGTCAAGATCACAGGCAGCAGCACATGATACCAGCCCAGCTGCTCGCTTTCCCGCTCCGTCATCCCCACAAACCCATCGGTGGAACATTCCTGCTTGCGGTAACCGCCCTTCACGCTGGAAACCACATAAGGCGACTGATCATAAGTCGCCATATGGCAACAATCCCGCAGGCCCCGCAGGCGAAGCATTTCGCCGCGCAGCGTAAAATACAGCGCCACCACCGCCACCAAGCAAAACGGCTGCTGCATGCCGCGGCCGTCCATCAGCCAGACAGACGCGCCGTCAGCGGCGGAAACTGCAGCAAACAGCGCCACCAGCAATTCCGGCGTACAGTGCCGCCGCACCAGCTCCGCCACGGCCCGGACATAAACCGGCAGACAGATCACCATCTGCACCGCCAGAAGCGTCAGACCGACCGCGGCAAACTGCTCAGCCGAAACATATGGCTCCGCCGCGCCGCTGTACTGCACAGCCGTCAATATACCGCTCAGCAGCGCAGCCAACAGCGCCGGGCGGCCGCGGCGGCGCAGTTTTTTATAGCGCCGGTGATAGTCCGCCGACGCCGCGCCGCTGTCGCGTTCCGGAAGATCGTCGAAGTCGTCTTCCTCCTCCGGCTCTTCCACATAGGATTCGCCCTCGTCTGAAAGCGGCTCTGTCTCCGCAGGCACATAAACCGGTTCCGTATCTTCAAAGCGCCGCAGCTTTCTGGAAAAGAGCCCCCGCCGAACCACCGGCTGCGCCACTTGGCGCCGGGACTCTTCTTCCTCCATCACCGCGTCCACCACCTGCGCCATTACGTCCTCCAGAGGGACGCCCTGCGCACGTTCGGATCCCGCCTTGGCTTCCGGTTCATACAGCGCCTGTGGCTCCGGATCCCATCCGGCAGTTTGCTCCGACGCTTCCGGCTCCGGCGGCGCAGGCGCGTTTACAGCCTTGGCCTGCCCCTCTGCCGCCGCAGCGACAAACGGCGCCTGCTCTTCTTTCGGTGCCGCTTTTTCCTCCCGGGCGTGGACAGGTTTCAGACGGTATCCTTCATTGACCCACACTTCGTCGCTCTCCGCTTCCGGCAAGTCCTTTAAGTGCCCCCGTTTCCCATATTCGGCCAGAATTTCCTCCAGGTCGATTTCCTCCGCCACATTGGAAAGATCCACGCCTTCCAGCAGTTTGCGGGTGTCAAAAGCGTCGCTTCGCTCTATGAATTTGTCCAAGTCGTTCTTTTCCATGGAAGCGCTTTCCTTTTTTGTTTCTTTCCTCGCTCAGCCCATACGCTGGCGCACCGCCTCATACAGTAGAATCGCCGCTGCGGCGGACGCATTCAGCGAAGAGATGTTCCCTTTCATCGGAATGCTGACCAAAAAGTCGCAGCCCTGAGCCACCAGACGGCTCATCCCGTCGCCCTCGCTGCCAATCACGATGGCTGCGGGGCCCTTCAGATCTGCGTGGTACAGATCCGTATTTCCATCCGCAGCGGTGCCGAACACCCAAATGCCCTGTTTCTGCAGATCTTTCAGCAGCGCCGGAAGGTTGGCCACCCGCGCCACAGGGAGATAGGACACCGCACCGGCACTGGTTTTTGCCACCACCGCCGTCAGGCCCGCGCTGCGGCGCTTCGGGATAATGACGCCGTGAGCGCCGGCGCACTCCGCCGTACGGATCACCGCCCCCAGATTATGTGGATCGCTCAGCTCATCGCATATAACAAGCAGAGGCGCTTCCCCTCTTTCCTCCGCAACACGCAGGATTTCTTCCACCGAAGCATATTCCCGCACCGCCGCCACTGCAATCACGCCCTGATGGGCATGGGTTCGGCTCATGGCGTCAAGCTTGCGGTGGTCCGTGTCGGCCACCACAATTCCCGACTGTTTGGCCAGTGCCACAATCTTGGAAAGCGTACGGTCCGTATCACCGCGGGATACATAAATTTTGTCAATCGGAGCGCCAGCGCGCAAGGCCTCTGTAACAGCGTTGCGTCCTTCGATCAAACCGTCCGCCAAACTTTCCTGACCGGCCTCTTCTTCCCTGCCGGGCCGCTCCTGCGCAGCGCTGTACCGTTGTTCCAACACCGCGCCCACTCTTTTTCTTCCGCAGCGCTGACTTCTTTCTCCAGCCTTTTGCCGGTCTCTCTTTTCCATAAATCGACTCTCCTGCAATCCATGTTTCCATGGATAAATTTCTGCTAATTATACAGCATAGAGTATAGCACAAACTGCCGGAGGAAAAAAGACTATTAACAGAAATTTTACAACTGCCGCGTCAGTAAAACTTGTGTCCCGGCATAAATTGTGCTAGTATATATTAATATTAACTGTATTCTCTGTAGTTTTTTCAATCCGCAGCGCGCCTATGTTCTGTTCTGATTTTTACAACAAGATTAAAGGAGGCACTTTATGCCGTCCAACGACAAGAAAAACAAAAAACGAAAAAACAGTAATATGACCGGTTTGGTCACGCTGATCGCCTGGGCCTTGTTTTTGACCGTTATCATCAACTATATGGCCAACTACTCCATGCGCAACAACGATGCCCGTTCGGCAAAAGCTGAGATCCTGTTCACCGATCTGGTGGATATGGTGAAAAACGATGAGGTCGCCTCAGTTTCCTTCACAGATGAACTTATCAACATCACCCCTGTGGAAGGGTATATCTATACGGATCCCGACGGACAGGAGTACACCGGCAACATTACCCTGTACACCTCCATCATTAACAGTTCCAACCTCTTTACCCTGCTCGACGAGCATGATGTGCCTTACACCAAACCTTATGTGGCCAAAATGTCTCCGGTGCTCAGTGTACTGCTCAGCATGGCCCCGTTCCTGCTGATCCTGGGTCTTACGTTCTTTATGTTCCGCGGCGTAGGCGGAAAGGGCGGCATGGGCGGCATGATGAATGTAGGCAAGGCCAACGCCAAGGTATATATGGAAAAATCCACCGGCGTAACCTTTGCCGATGTAGCGGGCCAAGACGAGGCCAAGGAAAGTCTGGTGGAGATCATCGATTTCCTTCACAACCCAGGAAAATATACTGCCATCGGTGCAAAGCTGCCCAAGGGCGCGCTGCTGGTCGGTTCGCCGGGCACCGGTAAAACCCTGCTGGCCAAAGCCGTAGCCGGCGAGGCAAAAGTTCCCTTTTTCTCCATCTCCGGTTCAGACTTTGTGGAAATGTTCGTGGGCGTGGGTGCTTCCCGTGTGCGCGACCTCTTTAAGGAAGCAGCCAAAGTGGCTCCCTGCATTATCTTTATCGACGAAATCGACACGATCGGCAAGAGCCGCGACGCCAGCAAATTCGGCGGAAACGACGAGCGCGAACAGACTCTCAACCAGCTGCTGTCCGAACTGGATGGCTTTGACCCCAGCAAAGGTATCATTGTGCTGGGTGCTACAAACCGCCCCGAGGTGCTGGATAAAGCCCTGCTGCGCCCCGGCCGTTTCGACCGGCGCATCACTGTGGACCGTCCCAATCTGGCCGGCCGTTTGGCTACGCTGCAGGTGCACACCCGCAATATCCGCCTGAGCGAGGACGTAGATCTCAACAAGATTGCCCAGGCCACCGCCGGGTGCGTGGGCGCCGACCTTGCCAACCTGGTCAACGAAGCAGCTCTGCGCGCTGTGCGGCTGGGCCGTCACGCGGTGAACCAGAACGATCTGCTGGTGTCTTTTGAAACGGTCATTGCCGGCAGCGAAAAGAAAGGCACCGTGCTTACGGAAAAGGAAAAGCGTCTGGTGGCGTACCATGAAGTGGGCCACGCCCTGGTGGCAGCTATGCAGAAAGGCACTGAACCGGTGCAGAAAATCACCATCGTCCCCCATACCCAGGGCGCTTTGGGCTACACCATGCAGACCCCCGAGGAAGAGCGCTTCCTGATGGACCGCGACGAGATCTATGCTGAACTGCGCATCCTGCTCGGCGGCCGCGCCGCAGAAAAAGTAGCATTCAACACCATGACCACCGGCGCATCCAACGATATTGAGCGCGCCACCGACCTGGCCCGCAAAATGATTACCATGTACGGTATGAGCGATAAATTCGGTGTAATGGGGCTGGCCACGATCCAGAATCAGTATTTGGACGGCCAGATGGGCCTGACCTGCGCTCAGGATACGGCTGCTGAAGTGGATGATGAGATTCATGCTGTTCTGATGCACTGCTTCGGAGAAGCCGTACAGATCCTGGAGGATAACCGCACCCTGCTTGACGAGATTGCAGGATACCTGTTGATCAAAGAGACAATCACCGGCGCGGAAATGATGTCTTTTATTCACAATGAACCTATTGCAGCAGAGCCTGCACCGGCGGCACAGTCCGACGACGCAGCAGCAGAAGATCCTTCTGCCGTCCCTGCCGGCGAAATGCGCAGCAGCGCGGACGACGCACCGGCAGAGGTGTCGCCGGAGCCGTCCGCCGACAGCACACCGCCGACAACGCCGGCCCCCTCCTCCGAGGAGTCTTCTTCCCGGCTGAACGAAGATCATCTATAAGAGTTCCCCCAGCAAATATTCCCGCTGCCCGCTGCAAGCAGAAATAAAATAAAACGCCGCCTTTCGTTTTAACGAAAGGCGGCGTTTGCTTTTCTTTGTTATCCTACCAGAGAAGACAGTGCCTTCATCAGGCTTTCGTTGCGGGTAGCAGATACATTGTTCAGGAACAGCACATCCGTCGCACCGGTCTCTTCCACCAGAGCCGCAAGTTTTTCACTCTTCACTTTACTGATATAGCGGTAGTCCACCACATACACCTTCTGATAATCCGGAACCAGGAAGGGAACAAAGGCGTTGCCGAAGGATTCCTTGACGACGATGCAAGTGCTGCCGTCCGTCTTGTTGGGGTTCTCGATCACCGTCCAGGGATTGTCGCCGCCAATAAAGCAGGAGTATTTCGATGAAGCGTTCCAGGTGCTCACATCAGACACCACCATCCATTGCACGCTGCTCCCATCGCTGGCTGTGAAACGCAGACTGTTGGTGTCGTTGGGCTTATATGCAGTTACCGTATCGCCGCCGGCAAGCGCCGCATTTTTGCCCGAATCACTGTAAAACGACCCCAGGAAACCCGGGTATTCCACCGCGGTAAAGTCTTTTTCCAGATCCGCCGGCTCCGTCCCGCGCGCCCTGCAGTAATCCTGATAGGCGTAATAAGCACCCAACGCCGTCCAGTGATGGTCGGTACGGAAATAAATGTACTCATCGCGGTGATTGCGCAGCGTGTCGTACACATCCACCTTCCGAACCGCTTCCGACAACGATCCATACATATAATCGAGCGCTTTGCGCTGGTCGGAAGAATTGACGCTCTTGCGCACCGAAGCCGGCAGTGTGATATCCATGCTGGTAGGGACAATCATATCGTATACATTCGCCTTGCCGGCCAACTGGGATGCAGCCTTGTTGACAGCTGCGGTGTACATATCCGCCGCACTCTGGCTGAAATTGTAATACTCATACGCCGTATCACCAGCAATCAGAATGGCGCCCAACGTCTCCACGGGAACATCGGTCATATCCGGCTCTTCAATCTCATGAGATGGTTCCTCTTCCCCGTTGGCAGGAAGATCGGCTTCTTCTCCCCCGGAAGGTTCCTGCGTGGAGGCGTCGTCCGCCGGAGGCGCGACAGGCTGATCGGGAATCTCATCGCCCTGCCCCACTTCGCCGTGTACCGTAGTGCCGGAGGGCGACAGCAGCGCCTTAAACTGGCCGTTCAGCGACACATATACGTCCCGGAACGGAAAGGTGTCGGCAAACCAGGTATTGATATCGTCAAAATAATCGCCCGAGGTCAGCGCTGCCCAGCTGAACGCGGGAAACTGCGCCAAATCACGCTTCTCCGCCTCCGAAGTTTTCGGGTGCAGCGGAATGATCCAGGATATCACGGCAAGCAGAAACAACGCGGCAAAAAACACGCCGATCTGTACGCTGCGATAGCTTCCCACCCGCTTTTCCGGCTCCTGCTGCATCTGCGTCCCTTCCCATCTGATATAGGGGGAACGATTCTGTTTTCTCATAATAGGCTTTCCTCCGATCAGAATTTCCAGTACAGAAACGGATTATAGCTGTCGCCCACCAGCGTCATGGTGGCCAGCAGGAGCAACAGCACCGGCGCCGCCACCACCACCGTGCGGTAAATGCCCCAAGCAAGTCCCGAGTGTGCGCTGTGCTCGTACAGCCGCCGGCCCAGCCAAGGCACAACAGGCGTACAGGCCAAGGTTGAAATCAGCAAAATTGGCAGGTTGCTGCGCACCAGCGCCAGTACTTCAAAACTGGAAACGCCGGCAGCGGTATGTCCAAACATCCCGGAAAGTACCGCGCCCAGCACAGAAAAATCTGTAAACTTGAACAGCACCCAGCCGAAATAGACCACGATCAGCGCATACACATGTCCGAACACATGCGGCACACGTTCCAAAACACGGCGCAGGAACGCCCGTTCCAGCAGCAGAAAGGCAAAGTAGTACAGCCCCCAGCACATAAAATTCCAGCTGGCGCCGTGCCAGAAACCCGTCAAAAACCAGACCACAAAAAGATTGAAAACCACCCGGCCCGCGCTGCAGCGGTTTCCGCCCAGAGGGATGTAAACGTAATCCCGGAAAAAGCTGCTCAAAGAAATATGCCAGCGCCGCCAGAAATCGGTGATGGACAGGGAAATATAGGGATAATTGAAATTTTCCCGGTAGTGGAAGCCGATCATGCGACCCATTCCGATGGCCATGTCGGAATAGGCGGAAAAGTCAAGATAGATCTGCAGCATAAAGGCAAATGCGCCCACCCACAGGGCCAGCACCGGCCGTTGAGCAATCGTGTGAAGCGCTTCGGCCGTGCCGACAGAATCCGCCACCAAAAGCTGATCGGCCAAAGCACCGCAAGCATTGGCCAGCACCGCCTTTTTCGCCAGCCCCACCGTAAAGCGGGTGACACCGTAGGAGATATCGGCGCGGCTGGCCTTGCGCTGCAGCAGCTCAGCATTGATATCCTTATAGCGGACAATAGGGCCGGCAATGCACTGGTGGAACAGGCTCACATACAGCAGGAGCGTCGGAAAGCTCCTCTGCGCCCGCACTTCGCCCCGATATACATCCACCACATAGGATAGAAGCTGGAACGTGTAAAAGGAAATACCAATGGGCAGCGCAATCTGCACCACCGAGTCGGGAAAGCCGAACAGATTATGCGTATTCTCCAAAAAGAATGTACCGTATTTGAAAATACCGAGCAGGCCCAGATTGACCAGACATGTGAGCACCACCCCGCGCTTGGCCGCCGCCGAGCGCACCGGCTGGGCACTGATGTAGAGCGCCAGGATCCAGTCGGCAAAGGCCATTGCCAACAGCAAAAACACATACACCGGTTCTCCCCACGCATAAAAGATCAGCGAGAAGATCATCATCACCGTGTTCTTGGCACGCATAGAGGGCATCAGGTGATAGAACAACAGGTTCAGCGGCAAAAACACATATAGAAAAAACAAGCTGGAAAAAACCATAGGCAATACTCCTCAGTTCGAAATCTGATTTTTGAATAAACGCACGAAAGACGGAGCATCCCGCTCCGTCCGCACCAGCCACTGCAGGGCCGCCGTGTATCTCATTGTCCGCCGGGGATGTTTCAAAAATGTATCATTTCCCCCCGTTTGCGCAAAAAAACAGAAAAGAACCATTTTTTCTCCTCGTGCCGTTCTTTTTTGCGCAGTTTCGCGGCATTTTTTCTTTTAATTTAATATAATATAGTGTCCGCAGCAAAAAGTCAATGGCGGCTCTTTTGGAATTTTCTTCCCGGATACCGGACTTTTTTAGGCAAAAAACAATTTGAGGGCTTGACAATTTTTCTAGATCTTATATAATAATATAGCTTGTATTTTAATATACAGGCTTTTGCCCGTACAGGGCAGCATCCTTGCCCGCACCGGAGAGTGCGGGCCAAAAGACCAGAAGGAGGTGTACTGAAAATGGCTAAGGTTTCTGCAAAGTATGAGGTTGTCTACATCGTCAATCCCACCAAGAGCGAAGAAGAGACTGCGGCTCTGGTCGCAAAGTTCACGGCTCTTGCCGAGCAGCACGCCAGCGCTGTTGAAGTCGAGGAATGGGGCAAGCGCAAGCTGGCCTACGAAATCGACGACCAGACGGAAGGCTATTATGTCTTGATGTCTTTCAGCAGCGGCGCTGAATTCCCCGCCGAGCTGGACCGCGTGTTCGGCATTACCGACGGCATCATGCGCTCCATGATCGTCTGCAGAGGCGAATAAGGAGGAAGCGGTATGCTCAATCGCATTATCATCATGGGTCGCCTGGCCCGTGATCCCGAACTGCGGCGCACGCAGAGCGGCGTCCCTGTGGCGTCTTTCCGCTTGGCGGTGGATCGGGATTTCAAAGACAAGTCTACCGGCGAACGCTCCACCGACTGGATCGACGTAGTTGCCTGGCGGGCCACCGCAGAGTTTGTCAGCCGCTTTTTCACCAAGGGCCGCATGGCCGTGGTGGAAGGCCGTCTGCAAATGCGCGACTGGACCGACAAAGACGGCAACAAACGTGTGGCCGCAGAGGTTGTCGCTGACAATGTGTATTTCGGCGACAGCAAGCGTGACGGCGATGCCCCGTCCTACGGCGGTAGCTACGGCAGCGCCCCCGGCTATGGCGCACCGGCCGACAGCGGCTACGGCGCACCGCCTCAAGGCGGTTACGGCACTCCCAGCGTAGGAGCGTCAGAATTCGCTGAAATCGACGATGTGGACGGCGAATTGCCGTTCTGACCTTGATACTCAAGAAAAGGAGGAACTGAAATGGCTATGGAACGCGAGAACAGAGGTCCCCGCACCCGCAAGCGCAGAAAGGTTTGCCAGTTCTGCGCCGACAAGTGCGATTGGATTGATTATAAAGATGCAGCCAAGCTGCACCGTTATATTTCCGAGCGCGGCAAGATTCTGCCCCGCCGCACCACCGGCACCTGCGCCATGCACCAGCGCGAGCTGACCGTGGCAATCAAGCGCGCCCGTCAGATTGCTCTGCTGCCTTTTGTGACAGATTAAACTACGCAGTAAAAATGCGGAAGCCAACTGGCTTCCGCATTTTTTAATGGCTTTGCGCCGAAATACGCTCAAATCAGGCCGTACAAACCAGTCTCAGTCAAGGCCAAACGAACGTATCTGCCCCGCTTTTATCGGCGGGCGCACAAAAAGCAGCCGCATACGCGGCTGCTTTTTTATCTTCTTTTTTCTTCCAGCGCTGCAGCGCGGCCCACGGGGTCAAGAGCACCGGCAGCTTGGTAAAGCAACGCATTGCAAATCGCAGCGGCCACCGTGCTGCCGCCCTTGCGCCCCAGCGCGGCTATGCAGGGGATCTCCTGCTCCCGACACAGGCGCAAAATGCGATCCTTGCTCTCCACCACATTGACGAAACCCACCGGCACTGCAACGACCAGGGCCGGGCGGAAGCCCGATGCAATCTGTTCACACAGAGCCAACAACGCCGTGGGGGCGTTGCCCACTGCCACCGCCGCGCCGGGATACTCCCGAGCGGCCCGCTCCATGGACACCGCCGCCCGGGTGAGGCAGCGCTCCTTCGCTTCGGCAGCCACTGCCGGGTCCGCCATATAGCACAGCGCTTCCATGCCCAGCTTGCGCAGAGCTGGCCTGCTGAGGCCGGAGAGGGCCATATTGGTGTCCGTAATCAGAGACACCCCCGTGGCAAAAGCCGCTCTGGCCCGCACCGCAGCATGTTCTGTAAACGACAGGGTCTGCACATAGTCAAAATCCGCCGTGGCGTGGATTACGCGTTTGATCACTGCCTCCTGTTCCAGCGGCAGGCATACGCCACGCTGACAAAGCTCTTCGTCAATGATCCGCATGCTTTCGCGCTCGATATCTGCGCCCTGCTGATAAACAATTTTCAAAACTCCACACCCCTTCTGGCTGGAATCCCCCTTTCATAGGGGTGCTTGCAGCAACGGCACTCCGTTTCGTAATCGGCGCACAAGCGCATCCAGTCCGCCGGCACGCGGCCAGTGAGCACAACCTCTCGCCCGGCAGGCCGCTCCAACACCGCCTCGTACAGCAGCGCCCGATCCACCATATCCTGCTGCCAAACGGCACAGGCCTCGTCCAGAATCAGCACCTGCGGTTCCAGCGCCAGCGCCATACGAAGGTGCGCCGTCTGCAGTTCGGCGGCGTGTTCCCGCTCTGCTGCGCTCATTTGACGGACAAACTTTTGACAGCCCTTGCCGCGGAATATATGGGCGCCGAGCTGCTGCAGCAGCGCTACCTCGCCGCTGTTCCCTTCTTTCAAAAACTGCACCACCGCTACAGAATGGCCCGCCCCCAACGCCCGCAGCGCCAAGCCCAAAGCGGCAGTGGTTTTGCCCTTGCCTCCGCCCCAGTAAAGGTGGACAAGCCCCAATTCCGTGTTGCGCTCCATTGTCTGCATCATACCCCCATGCTTTGATAAATTGCATCCACGTTCAGCGCAGCACGTACGCCGTCGGCCAGAGCATCAAACTGACGCTCCTCATAAGCCCGATGGCTGATAGTCGGCGGCGCGGTCGCCGGGATGCCCCGGCGTGCACACAAAAACTGCACCAGACGCTCCGTCAACGCCCCGGTGTCAAACAGACCGTGGAGATAGGTTCCCCACACCAGACCGCGGCAGCAACCGTCTTTGCGCCCATCTTCCAGCGTGCAGAAAGGAGCACCCCGGCTTTCTGTACGGCCCATATGGATCTCATACCCTTCCAGCCGCGCCCCGGCAAAGGGTTCCGCCAGTGCCACAGCGACAGGCCGGGTGCGTGTTTTTTCGCCGGTGAACACCGTCCGCACCGGCAGCAGCCCCAAACCGCGCAGGCTGCGCGAACGACCGCTCTCGGTACCTTCGGGATCGTCCACCGTTTCTCCCAGCATCTGATAACCGCCGCACACACCCAGAATGGGAACCCCGGCCCCATGCAGGCGCAGCAGCGCCGCCTCCATCCCGCTCTGACGCAGCCACAGCAGATCGTCCATCGTATTTTTGGTGCCGGGCAGGAGCACAAAATCCGGAAGCCCCAGCGCCCGTATATCCGCCACATACCGCACGCCCAGCAGCGAATGGGACTCCAGAGGAGTAAAATCCGTGAAGTTGGACAGATGCGGCAGGCGCACCACCACCACATCCAGCGCCTTTTCCGTTTGCCGGGCACTCAGCCGGGGTGCCAGGGAATCTTCGTCATCAATGTCCACCGGAAGATAGGGCACCACTCCGAGCACCTGCTTGCCCGTAAGCTGCTCAAGCTGAACAAGCCCCGGGCGCAGCAACGCTGCGTCGCCCCGGAATTTATTGATGATCAATCCCGCAATGCGCGCACGCTCCACTTCTTCCAGCAGAGCCACCGTACCGTAGAGCTGGGCAAATACGCCACCCCGGTCGATGTCCCCAGCCAGCAGCACCGGTGCATCCACCGCCCGGGCCAAGCCCATATTCACAATGTCGTCCGCCTTCAAATTAATCTCTGCCGGGCTGCCTGCCCCCTCAATCACCACCAGATCATATTCTTCTGCCAGGGAATCATAGGCCGCCAGCACGTCCGGCAACAGATTCTTTTTCCAACGAAAATAAGACGCTGCATCCATCTGGCCCCACACCTCGCCGTGTACGATCACCTGGCTGCCCGTGTCGCTGCTGGGCTTAAGAAGGATCGGATTCATGCGCACATCCGGCTCCACACCGGCGGCGCGGGCCTGCACCGCCTGCGCCCGCCCCATCTCGAGGCCCTCGGCAGTGACACAGCTGTTCAGAGCCATGTTTTGGCTCTTAAAGGGCGCTACGCGCCAGCCGTCTTGGGCAAAGATGCGGCACAGAGCCGCGCACAGCAGGCTTTTGCCCACACCGGACATGGTGCCTTGCACCATAACACACTTTGCACGCCGCCTCATGTCCTCGTCTCCTCCACTACGGTTTTTATTGCCCCCAGCAGGCACTGGTTTTCCTCCGGCCGCCGTACCGCAGCACGGTACCATTGCGGGCCAAGTCCGCGGAAATTTGCGCAGCCACGCAGCAGTATGCCCTGTTTGCGCAGCGGCTCCAGCAAGGGCACCGGCGCGCGGAACAGCAGGAAATTGGCTTCACCCGGGATCACTTCACACCCCAGCGCCGCCAGCCCTTCCGCCAGATGGGGCCTCTCAGCGCGGATCAGGGCACGCACCCGTGCCACATAATCCTGCTCCCGCAGCGCCGCAATTCCCGCCGCCTGGGCTGGGGCCGACACGACCCAGGGCGGCCCATTGCAGCGCATCCGCTCCAAAAAGGCCTGATCGCCGCAAAGGGCATACCCCAACCGCAGCCCCGCCATGGCGTGAAGTTTGGTGAACGCTTTCACCACTAAAAGGCCGAACTGCGTTGCTATATACCGCTTTGCTGAGTGAGCCGCCGCATGGTCAAGAAAATCCAGAAAGCATTCATCCACCACAGCGAAAATACCTGCCTGGGCACAGCGCGCCAGCGCCGCTTCCAGCAGCGCCGGGGGCAGGACTCGGCCAGTGGGGTTGTTGGGCTGGCAAAAAAAGGCCATGTCCAGCTCCGGCGTTAGGGCATCCAGCAGTTCTTCCCCGGCGGTAAAGCCCGCTTCCCGGCGCAGGGCACTGTGCACTACCACACAACCCGCCGCGCGCAGCGCGCTTTCGTATTCAGAAAAGGTGGGCGCAAGCACCAGCGTCCGCCGGGGCCGCCGCGCCCAAACTACACGCCAGATGAGATCCGCCGCCCCGCATCCGCACAGTACCATCTCTTCCTCCACCTCTTCCTCCGCCGCAATGGCGCGCCGCAGGGCGCGGCACAAGGGATCAGGATAGCGGTCAGCCTCCCTCAGTGCCTGCGCCGCTGCGTCACGCACCCCCTCCGGCAGTCCCAAAGGGCTGACTGAAGCGGAAAAATCCAGCGGCAGCGCGCCGCATTCCGCGGCAAAGCCCGCCCAATCTCCGCCGTGGGGCAGGGATATTATTTGCTCTTCCATGCTTCCTCCTTTCAGCGCACCAAAACATACCATAGCCCCGCCCGCAGAGCGCACAGCGCCGCCAGCGCCAGCAGTGCGGCAGTATAGAGCATCCGGTTGGCGCGCAGGATGTCCTCGTCTTCCACGGGACGTGCCGCATCGCCGATGGTGTCTTTGGGGCACAGCGCACCAAAATAGTACGCCGGCCCACCCAGCTGCACTCCCAGCGCGCCGGCGCATGCCGCTTCGGTCTGGGCTGAGTTGGGGCTGGCATGGCAGCGCCGGTCCCGCCGCCAAATACGCCAGGCTCCCGAGCCATTTTGCCCGGTTAAACAGGCTGCGGCAATCCACAGCAACGCCGCCAGCCGGGATGGCAGATAATTCGCTGCATCGTCCAGCCTGGCTGCGGCCCGGCCAAAATCAATATAGCGTTCGTTTTTGTAGCCCACCATGCTGTCCATAGTGTTGATTGCTTTATAGCACAGCGCCAACGGCGCGCCGCCGAGGAGCAGATACATCAGCGGAGCCACCACACCGTCGGCGAAATTTTCCGCCACTGTTTCCACGGCGGCCCGGGTCACTCCGGCTTCGTCCAGCCTTTCAGTGTCCCGCCCTACGATGCGGCCCACCGCTCGGCGCGCCGCAGCCAAATCGCCCCGGCGCAGCTGTTCATACACCCGCCGACTTTCCTGCGCCAGACCACGCACCGCCAGCGCCTGCCAGCTCCATAGCACCTGCACGGCAAACCCCAGCGCCGGATGGATGCGCCAAGTCACAAGACACACCGCTCCGCTCAGCGCCAGCGTACCCACCGGCAGCGTAGCCGCCAGCACTGCGCCAGCGGCGCGCTGGCCGCACCGTGTCTGCGGAAAGCGCGGACGCAGAAAGCGCTCCAGCACCCCGATAGCCCGGCCCATCCACACCACCGGATGGGGAAAAGCAGGAGGGTCGGCCAACAGCAGATCCAGTACAAAACCGCATAATGCTGCGGCCACAACGCTCATAAATCAATCACCATTTGTAATATTTACTTCCTTTAATACTTTTAGTGTCCTGTTTTCTGCCCATGTGCTGCCGTCGAGTACAAAACCGCCGCCGAGTTTGACGCGCCAGTCAAAGTAGGCGCGACGGGGCAGGCCAAAACACTCCAACGCTGCCATGAGCGTGCCGCCATGAGCAACCACCACCGTGTCCGTCTGCCGTGCCGCTTCCCAATCCAAAAGAGCGGCAACGGCATTGCACACCCGGGCGCAGAAAACCGCTTTACTTTCCCCGCCAGGAATGGGCGCCTGGCAGCCGCTGTCCACCCAGGCTCGGTAGGCTGCGTTGTCCGAAAGCTCCCGCCAGGTGCGCCCCTCAAAAATCCCGAAATCCATTTCCCGCAGCTCCGGCACCGGAATCTGTTTCGCTTCCGGAAACCAGAGCGCCGCCGTTTCCACGGCCCGGCGCAGCGGAGATACATAGACATACTGCGGCGAAAATGCCGCCCGATGCAGGGCCTGCCGCCCCGCCGGGGACAGCGGCGTATCCAGCCGCCCTGAATAGCGACCTTCGGCGGTGGCCTCCGTGGCGCCGTGGCGCAGGAGATATACCCTCATACGTCCTCCGCCCCGTTTTCCTTGAGCGTCAGGGGCAAACCATAGAACACCCGTACCACCCGGTCAGCCCGCCGGGCCAGCAAACACAGCAGCTGCCCGGCCGCCTCCCGCGCCGCCCGCGCGCCCTCGTCCAACGGCACCACCCCGCCGCCGGTTTCCGTGGCAATGACCACGGGCCACGCGCTTAGCTCCCGAGCCAGCGCTTCAAGGTTTTCACATCCCGCTGCCCGCTCCTGTACATCCCAGCAGGCATAACGCCCCAGTTCGTCCCGCCCGCAGCCCAGCAGGGCACAGGCATAGTCCCGCTTACCGCCGTGCAGCGGGCCAATCAGCAAAATCATCCCAGCACCGTCCTTTCCGCCAGCTGCACCATCACGGCAGCCAACAGCATCCACAGCTCCGCACGCTGCACAAACCAGCCCGCCAGATCTCCCGAAAGCCCGCCGAACTGTCGCTGCGCCACCACGCGGCAACGCCAGAACGCCAGAAGCCCCGCCGCCACAGCGACCGCGCCCAGCAATCCGCCCAGCGCCGCCATGGCCGCTCCCACCGCCGCGGCAAGGAGCAACAGAACGCGCCCGGCGCACCGCCGGTCGGCGGCAGCGGAAAAGGCGTGGGCCAGGCCCGTATGCCTGGCCAGGGGAAAGCGGCACACCGCAAACCCCGACAGCGCCCGGGAAAACACAAACCCCAGCCCCAGTGTCCACAACGCCGGCACAGTGGGTGAAAGCGCCGCACACAAAGCAAAAGAAGCCACAAAATACGTGCACAGCCGAATTACCGCAAAGGCCCCGCAGTGAGGATCTTTCAAAATGGCCTGCTTCTGCTCTGGCGCGCCACAGCTGGCCAGGGCGTCGCACACATCGGCATAGCCGTCGAGATGGATGCCGCCGGTAAGCAGCACCGGCAGCAGGCACAGTCCCACCCCCCGCAGTACATCCCCCACCGGCACCAAAGCGCACACCGCGCACCAGAGCCACCAGGCCGCGCCGACGACCGCACCCACCAGCGGAAAAGCACACAGGGCAAAGCGCATGTTTTTTTCGCTCCACGCACAGCGCGGCACCGGCAGCACCGAAAACATGGAAAAAGCCACGCTCAGCGTTTCCAGCATCGTTTTCACTGTTCCGGCCCCTTTCCCTTGTAGTACACCGCCCGGCCGGCACACACTTCGCACACCCGACCGGCCCGCTGTCCCAGCGCCCGATGAGCGGCGGCGAGCACGCGCAAATATGCGTCTGTGTCCCCGGCATACTCTTCGCCGCCCAGACATACCTCGTTGCTGACGATCACCAGGTGCTCGCACTGTTCCTCCAGCGCCGCCACACCGGCCAGAAGCGCAGTCAGTACCGCCTCCTCTTCCCGCACGCTGCCGGCGGAATATAATTCGTTGGCCGCCAAGTTCCCCAGGCATTCCAGCAGCGCACTGCCCCGACGGGGCAGACGCAGCGCCGCCAGGGCACGGCTGCATTCCAGCGTTTCAAAGCCCTTGCCTGCCCGGGCGCGGCGGTGTTTTGCAATACGGGCGCGGCATTCTTCGTCCCAAGGCTGCATGGTAGCTACATACCAGCGCGGAGGAGGCAGTGCCGCCAACAGGCTCTCGGCGTAAGCGCTTTTTCCGCTCCGCGCACCGCCGATTATCAGCGTCGTCATTGCGCGCCCTCCTGCGGTACATAAGCCGGGATGCCATAGACATCAAAAGTTGTCCCACGGTACACCGCCAAGGCCATGTCCAGCAGCGGCATAGCCGCCACGGCGCCGGTCCCCTCCCCCAGACGCATCTGCGCCGCAATCAGCGGCGTTTTTCCCAGCGCCCGCAGCACGGCGCTGTGGCCCGGCTCGGCCGACACATGGCTGGCAAACACCGCCGCTCCCACCGCAGGACACAGGCGCAGAGCACACAGCGCCGCCACAGCGCTGATGAACCCATCCATCAGCACCGGCACGCGATAGAGCGCCCCGCCCAAAAACACGCCGCACAGCCCCGCCAAGTCAAAGCCTCCCACTTTGGCCAGCACATCCAGTGCGTCGGCCGGGTCGGGCCGGTTCACCGCCAGGGCAGTATCCACAGCCCAGCGTTTGCGCCGCAGCCCCGCATCGGAGAGACCCGCGCCCCTTCCCGTCATAGCCCGGGCCGGCTGTCTCAGCAGGGCGCAGGCCACCGCCGCGCTGGTGGTGGTGTTGCCGATACCCATTTCACCGGTAGCCAGCAACGTGCACCCACGTTCCTGTTCCGTGCGCACCAGCGCCGCACCGGTCAGAACAGCCTGCTCGGCCTGGGCACGGGTCATGGCAGGCCCCTCAGTGATGTCTGCGGTGCCTGCGCCGATGCGGCGTTCCAGCAGTCCTGCCCCGGACACAGGTTTCTGCATCCCCATGTCTACCGTAATCACATCGCAGTGCGCCAGAGCAGCCATCTGCCCCACACTGGAGCGGCCCGCGGCAATGCTGCGCGCCGCTACTGCGGTAACGGTGCTGTCCACCTGGCTCACACCCTGGCGCACCACGCCATTGTCGGCGCACAGCACCAGCACTGCACGTGTGTCAAAGCGCACCTCTGCGCTCTGCCCCAATGCCGCAGCATCTTCCACTGCTGCCTCCAGCAGCCCCAAACTGCCCAAAGGCTTCGCCACCGCCGCCCAGCGGCGGTGCGCCTCCACCCGGGCGGCCTCCGCCGCCGCGCAGCCGGATGCCTGTTCTGCTTCCACCGCCCGCAGCAGGGTCGGCAGCGCAGCAGGTACGCCGTTGCTTTGTTCTTTCATGTCTGTTTCTCCTTTTTTGCACTATAGCGCCGCGCCGCAGCCACAAAGCGCTGCGCCAGCGCCGGATGCCCGGCAAAATAAAGATGGGGGAAAGCGGCGTACAGCGTGTCTGTGGTAAACCCGCAACGCCAAGTGCGGCCAGTCAAAGGTTTTTCCACACCCAGATCCACGCCATTTTCCGTGGAATCCCAATGATGGAACTCATGCACCGGTACACGTTCTCCTGCGCGCAGCAACAGGCTCTCCTTCTCCGCCGCGAGCCGGGCATAACCAAAGCGCACCAGGCCTTCTTTTCGCTCCGCCTTTCCAGGAAGCACACCAGCCATGGGATACCACTGCCCATCCGTTCCCTGCAGCGCCTGCCCCAGATACAAAAAGCCGCCGCACTCGGCCACTGTGGGCATGCCACCTGTCACCGCTGCCGCCACCGCGCAGCGGCCAGCCTCGTTTTCCGCCAGCGACCGGGCATACAGCTCCGGGTAACCCCCGGGAAGATACAGCGCGCAGGCTCCCTCCGGCAACGCCCGGTCGTCCAGGGGTCGGAAAGGCAGCAGCTGCGCCCCACAGCGGCGCAGCATGTCCAGACTTTCGGCATAGGTAAAACAAAAGGCTTCGTCCTGCGCCACAGCGATAGGCACACGCAGCGCGCCCGGCTCCGTTTCCCGATCCGGCAGCGGACGCGCCGGGCCGCGGCCTAACGCAAAAAAACGAGGCCAGTCCAGCGTCTCCTCCAGCACCGCCGCCACAGCGCACAGGCGCGCCGCCAAATCCTTGATCTCCCCAGCGGTACGCAGGCCCAGATGGCGGCTTTCCACCACCGCCGTTTCCATATGAGGCAGGTACCCCAGCACGGGCAGGCCCGTTTCCCGCTCCAGCATCGGTGAAAGCGTTTGGTACAGCATAGCGGAGCAGTCCGTTAAAAACAAAGCTGCAATGTGACTGTCCCGCCGGAACGCCTGCAAGCCCTTTACCTGAGCCGCCAGGGTCAGGCTGCTGCCTTTAGGCCGCAGACACAGCAGCACAGGGAGTCCCAGCGTATCGGCCATATGCCAGGCGCTGGCGCGATCCGTGACACCGCCCAGACCGTCATACAGCCCCATGACCCCCTCGACAATGGCTGCACCATGCCCGGCACAGCCGCGCGCATACAGACGGCGTACCGCCGTTTCGTCGCTCAAAAACAAATCAAGGTTGCAACTGGCCACACCCAGCACCGCACGGTGGAACATGGAATCGATATAATCCGGCCCGCACTTGAACGCACAAGGAGACAGACCACGCCTTTTCAGCGCCTGCAGCAGAGCGCAGGCAAGCACCGTTTTTCCGCCGCCCGAAGCTGGGGCAGCCACCAGCCACTCAATCATTTCCCCCTCCTGCGATCAAAAACACCGGGTTGTTTGCTTGCAATAAATGGAGTCCTCCGGCGCCTTTCGTTTCGCTCACGCTCAGCTGCGCCGCCTGCGGCGTCAAGCCGTTCCGCTGCAGGACCTCCATGGCCCGCCCTACCGTCTCCAGGGCGATAGCGGAGATCACAATGCGCGCCCGTGCATTTTTTTGAAGCGCTGCCGCTACAATCGCATCCAGCGCCCCGCCGCCGCCACCGACGAACACGCCCTCCGGCGCGGGCAGTTCCTCCAATGCCTCCGGCGCACGGCCCTCTACCACGCGCAAGTTCCAGGCGCAGAACTTCTCCCGATTGGCCCGAATCAGCGCGCAGGCCTCGCTGCGGCGCTCCACGGCGTATACTGCACCCCGGCGGCATTGAACTGCCAGTTCCACGCTCACGCTGCCCGTGCCTGCGCCCACGTCCCAGTATACGCCACGCTCCGCCGCACCCAACTGCGCCAACACCGCCGCACGTACCATCTGTTTGGTCATGGGCACCGCACCGCGCACAAAAGCTGCGTCGGGCCAGCCGGGCGCGCGCCGCGGCGCACAAGGCGCCGCCTCGGCCAGCAGCACGGAAAGGGACGCGAAAGATTCCGCCTGCAGCTCCTCTGCTGTACCACACACAATACGCTCACCGGCACAGGCAAGGTTTTCGCCCACCGTTACCGGCAAACGCCCAAGGCCCGCTTCACTCAAACGTGCGCACAACGCCGCCGGTCCCAGCGCGCCGCCGGTAAGAAAAAACGTACTTTTGCCTTCCATCACCGCCGCCGCCGGATCGCAGTCTGTCCCGTGAGCCGAACACAGCGTCCAGTCCTGCCAGGGCCGGCCCAGCCGGGCCGCCAGCAGCTGCACGCTGGAAAGGCCGGGAAGTACACGCGCCTCTATTCCCTGCTCCCGCAGCCGGAGCAACATCTGCCGCGCACCGGAATAAAATCCAATATCGCCGCTGTACACCACGGCACAGGGTCCGCTTTCGGCCAGAAGGAGCGCTATTAGATCCTCGGGCCGGACAGCGGCGATGCGCCGGGCCGGATACTCCGGCCCCAGTCCTTCCAGCAGCCGCGGCGCGCCCAGAATGCACGCCGCCGCCCGCAGTGCAGCCCGGGCCTGCGCTGTGAGCGTCTCCTCCGCTCCACTGCCCAGAGCAATCAATGTCACCTGCATTCAAGTACCTCCCTGCATCGGCGCAGCACCGTGTTATAGTCTGCGCCCTCTTCCCGCGGACGGCGGAGCACGATCAGCTGTGCTTCAGCAGCCGCAGCAGCCGCAGCCTTTTCTGCAAAGCCCCCCGCCGCGCCGCCGTCTTTGGTAACAAGAAACCGAATGGAAAACTGGCGCAGCAGCGCCTCGTTCAGCGCCTGACTGAAGGGACCCTGCATGGCCACAATGTGGCTCCCGGAAATTCCCGCCGCCGCGCACGCTTCCAGGCTTTCCCGCAACGGGAGCACACGCACATACAGCCGCTGCACATCCACACCGGCAAAGGCGGCCAGCTCTTTGGCTCCAGTGGTCAAAAAGATGTTGCCCTCTGTCTGTTCAAGGTGTACCGCAGCCTGCCGCGCCGTGGAAAACACTGCCGCGTCCGCCGGGAGCGGACTTTCCCGCCGCAGCAGGCGCAGCCGGGGTACTCCGGCGCGCGCGCAGGCTGCGGCGATGTTTCCGCTGGCCCGCACCGCATAGGGATGCGTGGCGTCCACGCACAGCGCCGCACCATGCAGCACCTTTTCCATTTCCGCTTCTTCCAGCCGGCCCGTGCGCACGGAAACGCCGGAGCATGTACCCTGCTCCCGGCAGCCATACTCCGTGGCTACACACACAGTGACCTGTGCACCCAGCGCCACCAGCGCGCCGGAAAGCATCCGTCCTTCTGTGGTGCCGCCGAACAGAACGACCTTCACAGTTTTTCCTTCCTTTCATAGCCCCGAGGCGTGATCATCCGCCCACCTTCAGCTATGGTGGATGACGCCCCAATAAACACCGTGGTGTACATATCCGCCGGCGTTTCGCGCAGCGCCTCCAGAGTCAGAAGGTGCACCCTTTCGCCCTCCCGGCCAATATTGCGCGCCAAACCGCACACCGTATCCGCCTTTTTTCCAGCGGAAAGCAGGACATTGCAGGCCCGGCGCAGATAGTCCGCACGTTTGCGGGAGGCAGTGTTATACAAACACAGAACAAAATCCCCCGCCGCTGCACAGCGCAGGCGTTTTTCAATCACATCCCAGGGCGTTAGCAGATCCGACAGGGAGATCACGCAAAAATCATGCCCCAGCGGCGCGCCAAGCAGCGCCGCACCGGACAAAGCCGCCGTGACACCGGGCACCACCTCAATGTCCACGTCCGTGAATTCCTTTCCCATCTGCAGCAGCAGCCCGGCCATACCGTATACTCCCGCGTCGCCGCTGCACACCAGTGCCACAGTTTTGCCCTGCGCCGCCGTTGCCAGCGCCCAGCGGCAGCGCTCAATTTCCTCGCGCATCCCGGTGGCATAGGTTTCTTTGCAGGGAAACTGCGCCGCAGCCAGCGCCACATAGGCCGTATAGCCGCACAGAACGTCCGCCGCTTCCAGGGCTGCGCGGGCCTGCAGCGTCAGGTAAACGCCGTCGCCGGGACCGAGGCCCACAACATATACCTTATGTCCCATCGTATTGCCATCTCCAATCTGGCGCCCAGGGCGCCGCAGCCAGTGCCATCGTCACACCGCCAATGGTTTCCTTGCGGTGCAGAAGTGTTCCTCCGCTGCGCAGCACCGCACTGCGCTCGCATACATTGTCCACTCCCACCGTGCGTGCCACAAAGGCCGAAGCAGTGAACGTACCCTCCACTGCGCCCAGAGCTGCCGCACTGTAAAACCGGCAGGGCCAGCCGTGCGCTGCACAAAACGCCAGAAGACCCGGTTCGTTTTCCTTCACATCAATGCTGGCCGCGCCGAAAATAGCCTGCTCCCACACGCCGCTGCGGCGCACCAGCTGAGCAAAGGCGTCCTCCAACGCCGCATGAGGCGTGTTTTTCCGGCACCCAATGCCCAACGCCACGATGCGCGGCGCCAAGCGCAGCGCATCCGCCTCCGCACTGCCGCGCACAGCGACACACACCTGCGCTTCTTTCTGTCCAATCAGCTCCACGCCCGCCGGCGCGGCGCCGGCAATGGGCCAGGGGCAGCGCACCCGCACCAGCTCTCCCGCCAGCAGCCGGCCCGACACCGTTTTGATCGCGTCTTGATTCACCACAGCACAGCCTTGCCGCCGCGCCCATTCATCCACAGCGAACACACCGTTCACATCAGTGGCCGTGGTGATGACGCTCACCGCTCCGCATAACCGACCGATGCGCCGGGCCAGGTCGTTCGCTCCGCCCAGGTGGCCCGAGAGCAGCGGCACAGCAAAGCGCCCCGCCTCGTCCACCGCCACCACAGCGGGATCTGTGCTTTTATTCTGCACAAAGGGCGCAATGGCTCGTACGGCAATGCCTACCGCCCCCACAAACACCAGCGCGTCGTACGCGGTAAAGGCCTTCTCCGTCCAGCCGGAGAGGGAAACCGCCCCGCCGCAGCGCTGCGCCGTGCCGCCCAACTTCTCTGCCAAATATCCGGCCAGCGCCTGGCCCTGTGCCGAAAACGACAGCAGCGCGATCTTCACCGCTCCCGCCCCTCTCGAAACGCCGTGGTAAACGCCGGGTCGTAGAGCTTGCTGCGCGCATATTCTGCGCCCAGAAATGCCCCCACCAGCAGCAGCGCCGTTTTGGTGATGCCCGCCGCTGCACCGGCGGCAGCCAGCGTACCCACCGTGCAGCGCACCACGCACTCGTCGGGCCAGGTGGCTTTGTACACGATGGCAGCGGGGGTGTCCTCGTGGTACGCCCCTTCCAGCAGCGCCTGTTGCACGCCCTCCAAGTTGCCGGCAGAGAGAAAGAGCGCCATAGACGCGCCATGAGCGGCCAAGGCAGGCAGGGCTTCCCGTTCCGGAACGCCGGTGCGCCCAGCCAGGCGCGTCACGATCAGCGTCTGACTGACGCCGGGCAGCGTGTATTCCGCTCCCAGCGCCGCCGCCGCACCGCAAAAGGAGGAAACGCCGGGCGTGTCATCCCAGGGAATGCCGAGCGCATCCAGCGCATCCATCTGCTCGCGCACCGCACCGTACAGGCTGGGATCCCCCGTGTGCAGGCGCACAGTATCCTGTCCCTGCGCTTCCGCTGCCTGCATTTGCGCCAGGACCTCCTCCAGTGTCATCTCCGCGCTGTTGTAAATCTCTACCCCCGGCCGCGTGTTTTCCAGCAAGGCCGGGTTCACCAGGCTGCCCGCGTAGATCACCACGTCCGCGCGCTGCAGCAGCGCCGCCCCCCGCAGCGTGATCAGATCCGGCGCGCCGGGGCCGGCACCCACAAAATGCACCATGTCCGCTTTCTCCTTTCCTGTTTATGACGATGCGTCATCTGCGTCGGCCGGCACCAGAAACGTGGTGAAATAGCCGCTGCGCGCAGGTGCGCAGCGCAGCGTGGCGCACAGCATTTCCTCCGGCAGACCGCAGTTGACCGCCAGAGCCGCCCGGTCGTCCAGCCCTTTGTCCCGCAGCATCTGCAGTGCCCGTCCATACTCCTCTCCGGATTTCATCAGCACCTTGCTGCCCGGCCAGGCCAGAGCCTCCTCCAAATCGGTTGTTCCCGCCGGCACGATATGCAGCGGCGCATCCATCTCCGTGAGGCTCCTCCCCAGGGCCGCGGCCGCAGCACAGAAGCTGGGTACACCGGGGATCTGCTTCACCGCATATCCCCTTTCCCGCAGCAGCGCCAGGAAGTAGCTGCTGCTGGCATATACCGACGTGTCTCCCAGGCAGACCATGGCCGTATCACGCCCTGCATCCAGATGCGCAGCCAGAACCGCGGCGGCCTCCTCGTGGCACATCCGGCGCGCCGCCGCGCCGCGCTCCATGGCCAGCGGCAGCGGTACGATCGTCTTTTGCGACAGATCCACCGCCCGGGCGGCAATGGAGAGCGCCGTCATAGCCCCGCCCTTTCCCCGGGGCGCGGCAATCACTGCGCAGCCCTGCAAAATACGCAGCGCCTTTTGCGTCAGCAGTTCCGGATCCCCGGGGCCGACACCCACGGCGTAAAATGTTCCTTTTTTCATTGCCACGCTGCCAACACCTCCCGTGCGCCCTCGCTTTGGCCCAGAGGGCCGTATTGATTGGAAAACAGCACTGCGCCAGCAGCGGCCCCCACCCCCACACGGCGACGCACGTGGCCGTCGATGGCCTGCAGCAGCGAACGCAGCACCGGCTCCTGAAGGCCCGCGCCCTGCAAGAACTCCAGCGCCGCGTCCGTGGTGGGCGCTTCCATCACCGCGCGGCACAGCGCCGCATCACCTCCGCACACTGCAGCATGGGCACACAGCAGCTCCATGCGGCAGTCGGCATACCGGGAGTGGGTATTCATCACGCCGCCGCCCAGTTTCACCAGCTTTCCGATGTGCCCCACCAGCAGTATCCGCACAAAACCCGCCACCACCGCGCCGTCCAGCGCCGCACCGATAAAGTTGGCGCATTTCACTACGGGAACGTCTCGCCGCACCAGCGCATGGCTGCGCAGAAAATCCAGGCCATAATTGCCCGGCGTCAGGATCACATCCTGCGCACCGGCAGCGGAAAGCTGACGCAGCTCCAGCGCAATCGTGTCGGCAATGGCACTTTCGCTCATTGGCTCGACGATACCGGAGGTACCCAAAATCGACAGCCCTCCCACAATACCCAGCTTGGGATTAAACGTGCGCGCAGCAACCTCTGCTCCGCCCGGAATGGAAATCACCACATCCATACCGCCGCTGTACCCCAGCGCCGTACACACAGTACGCACCTGCTCTTCAATCATGGCCCGGGGCACATGGTTGATTGCCGCTGCACCGACAGGCTGGTCCAGCCCCGCCTTCGTCACCCGGCCTACGCCTTCGCCGCCGTCAATAAAAATCCCGCCTGTGGTCCGGCGGCGTACCGCAGCGCAAACCAGCATGCCATCTGTCACATCGCTGTCATCCCCGGCGTCTTTGGTCACGGCGCAGCGGGCCGCAGCGCCGTCCTCCAACACCATAGCCTCGACCAGGGATGCCGTCACCGTCACGCCTTTGGGCGTGGTCAGCGTCACAACTGTGCCGACATGGCCCGTCAGCAGCAGCCGTGCGGCTCCCGCCGCCGCCAAAGCGGCGCAAGTGCCTGTGGTATAGCCGCAGCGGAGCCTGGTTTGACCGTTATACACATAATGTGCAAAGGCTTCTTCCCCGACTGTCTTCATGTTCTTTTTTTCCGTCGGCGCGCCAGCAGCACAACCGCAATCGCCGCCGCAGCAGCCAGCAGCAGCGGCAGCGCAAAAAAGCGGGTGTGGACAAACGCTTCTTCCGGCAGCCCGTCCGATTCAAACACCAGCACCCGGTCATACCATTTTTGTTTGCGGATGCTCCAGGCCGCACAGTCAGTGTCCTGATCCAACGCCTCAATGGGCACGGTGTAGGTGTATTTTCCCGCCGCGTCCTCCGCAAAGTAGATGCACTCTGTATCCGGCGCAGCCATGGCCTCTTCGCTGGTGCCCATGAACAGTTTTTCATAACCTGTGCCGCTCAGTGTCATGCACACCTCCATCTCACCGTCAGCTACCGTCAGCTCCGCCGCCACAACGCGGAACATGGATGAACTGGACGCCACGCCGATGGCGTAGCTGCCTTCCCACAGCTGATCGGCTGTGACAGGGGTGCGCTCCTCCTCGACCGCTGCGGCAGGCGCTGTCAGCGCCAAAACCAGCAGCAAAACCGCGCCCCAGCGGGCCGCTTTTCCTTTCATGTCCTTTTCCTCCCCCATGCGTGCCTTCTCCGCCGGCGGGAAGGTTTTCTTCCCGCCGGCAGAGCGCGTTTTCATACCATATCCAATCCAGGTGTGTCTGTGGAGCCGTCCGTCAGTTCAGGGTGTCGATGGCCTGCTGCACGTGATCCACGTAAATCTGCTGAATATCTGCAATTTCGCCCATGCCCTGCAGCACTGGCTCAACCTCATAGCCCGCAGCGGCAAATGTGCTCTTCCAGGAATCCGGCTCGTCACCAGCCATGTCGTTGTTTGCATGGTCGCCGGCCACCACCATCAACGGCTGCAGCACCACCTTGGTGTAGCCGCCTGCCTGTACGGCAGACAGCATATCGTCGAGGGACGGCGCAGCCTCCACGGTACCCACGAGATAGTTGGTTTTGCCAGCGGCGTTGAAGGCATCCTGCAGTTTGGCGTAAGATGCATTAGCCTCATGCTCCGTGCCGTGACCCATAAACACGATAGCCGTGCCGTCCTGATCCTGTTCTGCTGTGGCGCTGCACAGGGCTTCCACCACACGGCTGTAGTCTTCGTCGCTGCTCAGCAGCGGCGCGCCCATTGCCACAGAGACAAACTGATCCCGATATTTCTCCACAACAGCTACCAAATCGTCGTATTCATAGCCGCTCATCACATGGGTAGGCTGCACCACTACCTGCTGCACGCCATCGGCAATCAGACGCTCAAAGGCCTCCTCCACATTGTCGATTTCCAGCCCCTCGCGCTCGGCGAGAATATCAATGATCGTCTGGCTGGTGAAGGCGCGGCGCACTTCATAATCAGGATAGGCCGCGGCAATGGCGTCCTCCACTGCGCCGATGGTTTTATCACGGCTGTCGTTGTAGCTGGTGCCGAAGCTGACCACCAAAATCACATTTTTTTCTGCGCCGCCAGGTTCATCTGAGGACGACGGCGTATTCTGTCTTGTTCCGCAGCCCGCCAGGATCGCCAGGCACAGAGCCGCCGCAGCAGCCAGGGCCAGAATTTTTTTGTTCTTTTTCATGATGCTTTCCTCCTGTTTTTTTTCGTATGAAATATTCTTCCAAGGATCCGGCCCTCCGGCCGAAAACAAGGATATGGTATCGAATCCATCAAAGCGCGCCGGAGGTAAAATACGCCCGGTACAGCTCCGCAGGCAGATCAAACAATTCTTCAATCAGCGCTTCGGTCAGAATCTCCTCTGGCGCGCCTGCTTTCAAAATGCGGCCCTCCTTGATACAGGCCATCTCATCGGAGATCTTTCGGACAAATTCCAGCTCGTGCATGGACAGCACCACCGCAATGCCCCGCTCTGTGGCCAGACGGCGCAGAATCTCCAGAAAACGGATCTTATGATGCACATCAAGAAAGGACGTCGGCTCATCCAGCAGCAGCACATTCGGCTCCTGACAAATGGCCCGGGCCAGCAGCACCCGCTGGCGCTGGCCATCGCTCAGCGTCAAAAACGCCCGGTTCCGCAGCGGTGCGATTTCCACCAGATGCAAAGCCTCGTCGATCTTCTCCCGGTCTTCGGCGCGTAAAAGTCCCATATATCCGGTGTAGGGATAGCGGCCCATGGCCACGACATCCTCGCAGGTCATCCGCTCCGGGCGGGCGCGGTCGGTCAGCAGCACCGACAGTTCCCGGGCCAGCTCATTGCGGGAATAGGACTCCATCTTTTTCCCATCCAGCAGCACTGTACCGCCCAGCTGATGAAGGTGGCCGGAAAGGGTCTTCAAAATTGTGGATTTACCGGAGCCGTTGGGTCCGATCAATGTTAAAACACGGCCGGCGCCGACGCGCAGCGCAATGTCCCCGATCAGCACTGTGCCGCCGTAGCCCACCGCCAAAGCCTCAGTAGACAAACGCATCTGCGTGCTCACAGCCCATCCCTCCTTCGGCGCACCATCATAACAAGCACGATCGGCGCACCAAAGATCGCCGTCACCGTGCTGATGCTCAGCTCTGTGGGCGCAAACACCGTGCGGGCAATCATATCGCATACCTGGCAGCACAGGGCGCCGCCGAGAAAACAAGCCGGGATAAGCACAATGGGCGCGTTGGTCTGGAACAGGGCGCGCATGAGATAAGGCACCGCAATGCCCACAAAAGACACCGGCCCGGCAAAGGCCGCCACACAGGCCGACAGCAGACTGGAAAGCAGCACCAGAAGATACCGCAGCGCTTTGAGAGGAACCCCCACGCTTTGAGCATAGTCTTCGCCCATTTGAAACGCCCCAATGGGCTTGGCCAGCAAAAAGGAGCCTACCCCCGCCGCTGCCACCACCGCCGTCATTACACGCACATTGTCCCAGCTCATGCCCGAAAAACTGCCCATAGACCAGTTGTGCAGGTTCACAATATCGGCATCGCTGGCAAATGTCACCACAAAATCGGTGATGGCCGAGCAGATATAGCCGATCATCATGCCGCTGATGACAAGCATGCTCATACCCCGAACCCGGCGCGCCATAAGCAGCACAAAGGCCATGGACAGCATAGCCCCTGCAAAGGCCGCCAGAATCAGGAACGCCGCAGAGGCCATGCGATGCTGGCGCAGCACAAAAATCAGGGCCAGCGCCACCGTCAGCTTGGCCCCGGAGGAAATGCCTAGCACAAAGGGGCCGGCAATGGGATTGTGAAAAAACACCTGTAAAAGATAGCCGGACAACGCCAGCGCCCCGCCCAAAACCATGCCCGCGAGCAGCCGAGGCAGCCGAATTTTCCAGATGACGTCTGCCGCCAGGTCGCTCCCGCCGCCGCTGAGCACCGCCGAAAGCACTTCGCCGGCCCGCAGCGCCACGCTGCCGCTCATCAGGCTCCACACAAAAAACAGCGCCAGTGCCAGCAGCAGCAAGGCAAAACCTAAGGCCCACCGGAGGCGGCGCGCTGCGGTAAAACTTTTTTCTCCCACGGCTCAGGACTCCCTCAGGCGGTGCAGGAAAGAAAGGTCACCGCTCTCCGGCTCCGTCAGAATCGTATGCATTTCAGAGATCATTTCTCCCAGACGCATGGTTTCCTGATAAAAATTGTGGCCGGTACACCACACGTCACCACTGCGCACTGCCTTGAAATCCGCCAGCAGTGCATTTTTACCCAGCAGCTCTTCCAGCGTTTGCACATCGCCGCCCAGCGTGCTGTTGTAAATGACCACATCCGCATCCCGGGCCTCTTCATAAAATTTCTCCATCTCCATGGTTACGGTAGAGCGGGCACTGCCGTCATTCTCCAGGCTCCGGAACACACTCTCTCCCCCGGCCAGGGCGATCATTTTGGAAACATAGTCGCTGCTGCTGCGGCACACCGCTTGTCCAGCGGAGTTGATGTAGAAAAAAGCCGCAGTCTTTCCCGTCTCCTCCATCTCTGCCACAGCGTCAAGATACTTTTTCTGCGCTGCAAACAGAGCCTCGGCTTCCTCACTCTTGCCCAGCAGCGCGCCATACACCTTGATCCATTCACACCGGCCCAGCGGGTGGGCTTCGTAGCTCGAATAGTCCTCCAAAACGGCAATGCCCAAATCCTGAAGCTTTTCGCGCACCTCTGGCGCATGTTCGATCATCGTGTTCTGTATCGACAGAGTACATCCCTGCGCAAGCAGCAGTTCGTAATCCGGACCGCTGTACTTGCCTGCATACAGCAGCTCCCCTTGTTCCATGGCGGTTCGGGCCTCTTCCACATACCAGTCTTCCGCCCGCAGGCCGCACAAGCACACGGCGTCAAGGCTGTCCAATGCAGCAAAAAAATCCATCGCAGCACTGGCTGCCACATACAGGTTTTCCACGCCCTGCCGGATGGTCACAATGTCTTTCTCCAGCGACGGCGGCGCTTCCTGCCCCGGCGGAACAACAAGAAACCGGTCACCGTTGGAAATCGTGATCAGCGCATAGCCGCCTTCATAGCGGTCGATGGTAAACTGATCAGCATACGACAGCGGCACCGTTTCCACATACGTCAGCCCGTCGATCTGCACAGAGGCGGCCTGTTCCTGCGCCTGCATGCCGCAGCCTGCCAGCGCCAGGCACAGTAGTGCCGCAGCCAGCGTCAGCACGGCAGCTGTTCCCCGCCGGATCCGGCGTGCCGGGGCCGTCATGCCCGACCTCCCAGAGGCCGGCGCAGCGCCAGAAGGGCAATGACCGCCAGAGCCATGACCGCCACAACGGTTCCCATGCCCCAATCCGCCGGGGAAACACCCTCCCGGCGCAGCGTGGCGGAATCAAACCGCAGTGTATACTCAATGGTATGGGGCACACTCATGGCCACGGTTTCCGCAGACACAGCAATCTCTTCATCCAACGCAGGCACTGCAATGCTGAACACGGAATTCCCTTCTTCATTGATCGGAGCATACCCCCGGCCGTCCACTTCCATATAATCATAGTATGGACTGGACCAGACAATCTGCGCCTGCATCTGGCCCTGGTTAACCGTCAGATGGGCCGGTGAATCCACATCCGCCCGACCGCTGCCCCCTGTAAGGGCCACTTCAATGGTATAGGCACCGTCTTCCAATGTAATCATAACGTCTCTCCTTTGTTCTTCCGGCGCCGCACCAGTGCCTGCACCCATAAAAAAAGCGGGACAGACGACCTGTCCCGCAAAGTTGCGCAGTGGAAAAATGGGCGCACTGCTCCCCTTTCTCCTGTGCAGCATCTCTTTCCCAATGGCCCGGAACGATGGCATGTTTTCTGTGCGGCAGGCCTTCCGGCTGGCGGCCCGCCTGAGTGCGGGCCGGTTCACGGCAGTGGCTGCTGTATGGGAATCTCACCCATTTTCCCTGCTTGACGGAAGCTGCAGATTGCACCGCTTCCACACACAGCAATTCAATTTTGTTCAGATTCTTGCGCTTCAGCCGTCACAGCCGCAGCCGCACTCGCCCCGCAGCAAATCCAGCGAATCGTCCTCGTCGATCCAGCGCTGCACCGGAACCACTTCAAACTCCTCATTGGTACGGCGGATGACCACCCGCTCCAGGCCGGCATTGATGATGGTGCGCCGGCACATGGCACAGGAAGTGGCATCGCTCAGCAGTTCTCCTGTGCGGGCGTCGCGTCCGGCAAGGTACAGCGTGCCGCCCACCGTGTCGCGCCGGGCGGCAGAAATGATGGCGTTGGCTTCGGCGTGGACGCTGCGGCACAGCTCATAGCGCTCGCCCCGGGGCACCTGCATCTGCTCGCGGGTGCAATATCCCAGATCCACGCAGTTTCTGCGGCCGCGGGGCGCACCGTTGTATCCGGTAGCAATGATCTCATCGTTGTTTACGATGATCGCTCCATAGCACCGGCGCAGGCAGGTGGAGCGCTTGAGCACAGTTTCTGCGATGTCAAGATAATAATTTTCCTTGCTGATGCGCGGCACGGTATATCCTCCTCCACAACGGCTGATCTTGTTGTTCAGTATACCCTGCCGCCGGACATTACGCAAGGGTCCTGCGTTCTTTTTTCGCCAAAAACAGGCAAAAAATTTCCGCCGCAGATGCGGCGGAAGAATGTTCTGCCTATTTCATGCACGTTTGCGCAACATGGAAACCGAAGTAAACGCCATAATCACCAGAAGCACTGCCGTCAGGACACCGGCAGGCAGCGTCACGGTGAACGCCGTTCCGGCCAGGGCACCCAACGCCCCGAAACTCACTGCCGCCAGAACAATTTTCTTTTGATACAGCGCGCTGCGCAGCACCCGGATCCCTCCGGCCATAGGGCTGACCACGCCCATCACCAGCATCAGCGTCAGCGTATTGATCGGGGAAAGCCCCATCAGCAGCAGCAAAGCAATGGCCGGCGGCTTCATAGGCACACCAAACATATTGAGAAACCCAAGGCCAAAAACCGCCGGCAGCACAATGCACATCTGCCAGGGCGCCAGCGCCGTTCCGGTACCTGCCGCGCCGGAAGATACAACCAGTTTGAGCACCATAGCGCCCATGGAAGCCAGCATGGCAATCGCCATGATTTTACGGATCACCTCCGCCGGCAGCGCCGTCATTACCCGCGCTCCCATCAGGCTGCCGGCCGCAATGGCTGCGGCGCACAGCAGCGTTGTGGTCATGTCCAGCCCGCCCGTCCCACGACATAGATAGGAAAACGCAATCAACGCACTGGGAAACACCGCCGCAGCCACCAGCGTTCCCGGCAGCCGCCGGTCGTCCACCCAGCGGCACTTTTGGAACACCGTGGTGTTCAAAATAAAATCCGGCACCCCCATCGTAGTGAAAAAATACACCACTGCTTCACATACGGAGACTTTCCAGAAGGTTCCCGGCTCCTCCGCCGCATTGGCGCGGTCTTTCCATACAGCACGCAGGAGAAACAGCGCATATACCGTCCCGTACAGGATGATCAGTACCCCAAGAACCGTTTCAATCACTGCTGTTTCTCTGCCTCCGCCGGCGGTTCAGTTCCAGTTTACAATAGGTGACCATACCCGCCAGAAAGTTTCCGTTGCTGGGCCGGCCGCTCTTATTTCTGTAGCGGCCAGCTTTACCGAAAATCGTTTCCTGAAGCGCGGTATCTCCCTTGGCCCATGCTTCACCTATGGCATAACTGAGACGATGCTCGATGCCATCCGTATCTTTTTCCTGCTCATCCATACAGGGACGATAGATTTTTTCCTGCAGCGCATGCACCGCCGAGGGATCGTTCAGACCGATCAGGATCATTTGGGCCACCATGTCAAGCCTTCGCAGCGGTATCCCAATGTCCCGCAGCGTTTTCAGCACAAACTCCTCCTGATCCAGCTGCTTCTCCACCGAAGCCAAGGAAATGTGTTTGACCATACTGCGAAGGTTCTGCATCAGGGATGCAAAATCACAGGGTTTGGGCAGAAAACAATCTGCACCGCGGCGCAGCGCCTCATACTGATTCTCCTCCTGCATCCAAGCTGAAAGAATCAATACATGCGGAGCCCGCGGCTCCTGCGTAATCTCGGAAAGCAGGCCGAATCCATCCAGCCCCGGCAAAACCACATCCATTACAACAAGGTCGGGCTGCAAACGCCGCACCGCCCGTAATGCCTCCATGCCGTCGCCCACGGATGCCAGCACGGTAAACGCACCGTCCCGCTCCATATACTCCTGCAGCAGTCCCCGAAAATCTTCGTTTCCGTCCACAAGAACTACGGATATCTTTTCCATCTGTTATCGCCTCTCTCTATACAACGATGGTGTTATTCTATCCGAAAAAGGCTTACAGCGCAAGGGCTATTCGCGAAAACAGTCTTAAATCCAAGCGAAAAATAAAAACGGCGCCAGCCGATTTTTTCGGTTTACGCCGTTTTTTCTCCTTTTCTCTCTTTTCCCGTTCACTGTCCTCCAAAGCGTTGCGTCCGCGCCTCGGCCAGCACCAGCTCCTTCACCTTCATCAGGCGCACAAGATTACCCCGCTCGTTTTCTTCCAGCTTCATGGAAATGCGCCGGATCTGCTCCTGCAGCTCCGGAATCAGCACATATTCCAGGGCATTCACCCTGCGCCGGGCGGCCTCCAGCTCCCGCGCCATGCAGTGCACCGTCTTTTCCGCTTCGGCCAGCGCCAGGAGCTTCGGCAGCGCCGCGTGCAGACGCGACAGCGCCTCATCCAGCGCTCCATCGGTCTGGGCATAGCCATAGGGCTGCCCCGGCTGCGCCTGCACGGAAAGCGAAAAAGCCGGAAGCGCCACACCCATGGCGCTGCGCACCTGCGTCTCCAGATGCAGTGTCTGCGCCGGGCACAGCAGCGCTCCGGCGAGAAAGGCCGGCGACAGCGCTGCTGCGGCCTCGCTCTGCGCCGCCCGGACCGCCGCAAGCATTCGGGCAGTTTCCTGACGCAGCGTCCGCGCTCGGCGCACCTGCTCAAGCAAACGGCGCATCATTTCATCCCGCTTGTCCTTGAGCAGTTTATGCCCCCGCTGGGCCGTCCGCAGCCGCTGTTTGAGCCGCCCCAGTTCCATCCGTGTAGGGTTCACCATTTTCTGCGCCATGACGTACCTCCTTGTCCGGATAATACCGCTCAATCATTTCCGGCTTGATCCGCTTGAGTTCTTCTTTCGGCAGCAGGCCCAACAGCTGCCAGCCCAGCGTCAGGGTCTGCTCAATGGAGCGGTTCTCCTCGCTGCCCTGACCTACATAGCGCGTTTCAAAGGCATCGGCAAAGCGCGCATAAGCCCGGTCCAGCTCGGAAAGCGCGCTCTCGCCCATGACCGTAGCCAGTTCCCGGGCTTCCTTGCCCGCAGCGTAAGCGGCAAACAGCTGATTCATCACGCCCGCATGGTCTTCCCGTGTTTTGCCCGAGCCGATTCCCTTATCTTTCAGGCGCGAAAGGCTGGGCAGCACATCCACCGGCGGCAGAACTCCTTTTCGGTACAGTTCCCGGCTTAAAATGATCTGACCTTCCGTGATATAGCCCGTAAGATCCGGGATGGGATGCGTTTTGTCATCTTCCGGCATAGTCAGAATGGGCAGCATCGTCACCGATCCTTTTTTCCCCTGCATACGCCCTGCCCGTTCATACATGGTAGCCAGGTCAGTATAGAGATATCCCGGATATCCCCGGCGGCCCGGCACTTCTTTCCGGGCGGCGGATACCTCCCGCTGGGCTTCGGCGTAGTTAGTGATATCCGTCAGGATCACCAACACATGCATGCCCCGTTCGAAGGCCAGATATTCCGCCGCGGTCAGGGCCATGCGGGGCGCGGCGATGCGCTCCACCGCCGGCTCATCCGCCAGGTTGACAAAAAGCACTGTGCGCTCCAGCGCCCCGGTACGGCGAAAATCCCGGATGAAAAATTCCGCCTCTTCAAAGGTAATACCAATGGCGGCAAAGACCACGGCAAAGTTGCTTTCATCGCCCGGCACTTTGGCCTGCCGGGCAATTTGGGCGGCCAGCGCCGCATGGGGCAGTCCTGAACCGGAAAAAATAGGCAGCTTCTGTCCGCGCACCAAAGTATTCAGGCCGTCTATGGTGGAAATACCGGTCTGGATGAATTCATCCGGGTAGTCCCGGGCAGCAGGGTTCATGGGCCGCCCGTTGATGTCCAGATAGTCCTCGCACAACAGCGGCGCACCGCCGTCGATTGTCTCGCCCATGCCGGAAAACACGCGCCCCAGCATATCTTTGGATACTCCCAGCTGCAGCGGGTGCCCCAGAAACCGCACCCCTGCCTGGTTGAGCCGGATCCCAGCGGCGCTTTCAAAAAGCTGTACCACCGCCCGGCTGCCGTCTACCTCCAGCACACGGCACAGGCGTCGCCCGCCGCCTTCCATGCGGATCTCCGCCAGCTCATCATAGCCCACACCGTCCACGCCATCCACCACCATCAGCGGGCCGGAAATCTCATGGATTGTGCGGTATTCCCGGATCATACAGCTTCCTCCCTTTTCAGCACAGTCGTTTCCTGCTTCATTTGCTTTTCCAGCGCATCATACGCGCTCTGCCATCCGTCCTCCGCCGCCATCTTAGCTCGCCCCAGTGCCTGCCGGGCCGGAAGCGCCAGCAGGTCGCGCAACGCCGCGCCCTGTGTTTGGGCAGCGCGGCACAGTGCATCCCAGCTCAAAATCAGCTCCAACAGGCGCGCCTGACGGGGCAGCGGTGTGTAGGCGTCCTCCTCCACAAAAGCATTTTGCTGCAAAAAATCCTCACGCAGCATTTTTGCCGTTTCCAGCGTCATCTGATCCGCCTCGGACAGAGCATCCCGCCCCACCAGACGCACAATCTCCTGCAGGCTTTCCTCCTGCTGAAGCAGCGCCATGGCCTGCTCCCGCAAGGCAGGAAAATCTACCGTCATGTTCTTCCGATACCAGGACGAGAGCGACGTGCGGTAGAGTGAGTAGGAGTTGAGCCAATTAATCGCCGGAAAGTGCCGGCGGTACGCCAGCTGCGCATCCAGCGCCCAGAATACCTTCACAATGCGCATCGTCCCCTGCGCCACCGGCTCGCTCAGGTCTCCCCCCGGCGGCGACACAGCCCCCACAGCAGTCAGGCTTCCCCGGCGCGTGCCGCTGCCCAACGTTTCCACCACACCAGCCCGCTCATAAAACTGGGCCAGCCGGGAAGCGAGATAGGCGGGATAGCCCTCCTCACCGGGCATTTCTTCCAGCCGCCCGGACATCTCCCGCAGCGCTTCGGCCCAACGGGAAGTGGAGTCGGCAATGACGGCCACGTCATAGCCCATATCCCGGAAATACTCCGCAATGGTAATGCCGGTGTACACACTGGCTTCACGAGCCGCCACCGGCATGTCCGAAGTGTTGGCAATCAATACGGTGCGCTCCATCAGGCTGCGGCCCGTACGCGGGTCCGTCAGCTCCGGAAATTCCCGGAGCACATCGGTCATTTCGTTGCCGCGCTCCCCGCAGCCAATGTATACCACAATATCCACGTCCGCCCATTTGGCCAGCTGGTGCTGCACCACAGTCTTGCCGGAGCCAAAGGGGCCGGGCACGGCGGCGGTGCCGCCCTTGGCCAGGGGAAAGAGCGTATCAATGACGCGCTGTCCCGTAGCCAGCGGCGTTTCCGGCGGCAGCTTTTCCCGGTAGGGTCTGCCCCGCCGCACCGGCCAGCGCTGAACCATGGTTACCTCCCGCCGCGCTCCATCGTCGATCACAGCGATGACCTCATCCACGGTGTATGCCCCTTCGCGAACAATCGCATCCACTGTGCCAGAAAGGCCCACCGGCGTTAAAATGCGGTGCTCCACTGCAGCCGTCTCCTGCACGGTGCCGAGAACATCCCCCGGCTGCACTGTCTGTCCTTTCTGCACCGCGGGCACAAAGTGCCATTTTTTCTCCCGCGGCAGCGCGCTGACACGGACGCCGCGTGCAAGATTTCCCCCGCTCCGCTCCAGCAGCACCGGCAGCGGGCGCTGAATGCCGTCGTAAATCATGCCCAAAAGGCCGGGGCCAAGTTCGGCTGACAGCGGCGCACCGGTGCTTTCCACCGCCGCGCCGGGCATCAGCATCGACGTATCCTCATACACCTGGATGGATGCCCGCGCGGCAGTCATATTCAGAATCTCACCAATGAGTCCTTCCTCTCCCACGCGCACCACATCGGCCATATGGGCCTCCTCCATGCCGTCGGCCACTACCAGCGGCCCGGACACCTTTACGATTCTTCCCTGCTTCAACGGTTTCTCCTCCATTCCAAATTGCTGTTTCCTTGTTTTCTCATACCGCATCGGTGCCCAGCGCACGACGCACGGCTTCCTGCAGCGCCTCTTCCGCCGCAACGCCACTCCCCGGCAAAAACAACACCGCCGGCAGCACGCGGTCGCGGCAGCGCAGCGCCTGCGCCTGCAGCGCTTCCTGCCACTCCGCATCGACAAAAATCACAGCGCACTCTTCTTTCATCATGCGTTCAAACGCTTCCTGCGCCTGCCGGGCCGTTTCCGCGTAATACGGCCGTACACCCAGCGCAGAAAATGTTCCGGCCCGTTCCCGGCGGCCCAGAATCCCTATCTCAGCCATCGTACACCTCCAGCCGCTTTTTCACTTCCTCGGCAGGAAGAACCTTTCTCAGCGCCGCACTCATGCGCACCCCTCTTCGACGCAGTTCCAACCGCAGCAAAAATGCCAGCAGCGCTTCGGGACCGAACGCATATGCGCTGCACCGCCGGGCAAACTGGGCCAGCGCCGCTGCAGCAGCCTCCCCGGCCTGCAGCACGCTGTGCTGCTCCGCCGCCGCGCGCAAAGGCGCGGCGGTAAACACGGCAGCCAGAGCGCCACCGGCGCGCGCTTCCAACAGCCGGGCCACACAAACTGTACCGCCTTCCAGCAGCAGTTCCTCCACCGCTTCCGGCGCATGTTCCTGCATGCGCAGCATGGTTTGCAGATTGACGCCATCGATGCGCACACGCACATACTCCTGCGCAGCGGCGCTGCCGCTGTACAGAGCGCTTTCGCTCATTCCGCGGTACAGAGCACGATCCAGCGCCGCATCCAGCAACTGAGGGCTGCGGCTTTCTGTCCAGGCGTGGCGCGCTTCGGCAATGCCAAGGCGCAGCCATGCCGGCAGCGCCTTGGCACCACTTTCCTCTCGCAGCGCTTCGCGCATGGTTTCCTCCGGCACACTGCCGCAGGGCGAAAGCAGTTCCCGCGCCGCCGCGCCCTGCCCGGTCAACGCTCCTTTAAGCAGAACCTTTGCGTTGTGACAGTCAAAGGGAAAGCGGAACAAATCCACAATGGGCCGCCCCGCGCCCCGGGCCAGAGATTCCAGCAACGCACCGGTCTGCGCATCTTCCCGGAGAGGCAGCGCATCCTGCCGCTCCGGCGCGGCCTCTTCCCGTTCCGGCCGGCGCATAAGCTCTTCCCAGGACGGCAGCGCGGCGCTCAGAACTCCCACCCGGGCCGAAAGGTAGAGCAGCGGATCTGTTTTATCGCATTTCATCGCCGTCCTCCGTACCAAACAGCAGTGCCGCCACCTGAGCGCTCTTCCGACGGCGCACCTGAGCCAGAAGCGTCGGCAGTGTGCAGTCTACTTCCACAGCGCCGTAGCGCAGGAGAAATCCCGCCGCGATGCAAGGTTCTGCGCTCAGGCGCAGCTTTGGATACGTCCGCTGCAGCGCTGCGCCGAACGATGCCCGGTCTTCCCGGCACACCAGCGCTTCACCTTCTTTTTCCGGTTCCACCGCCGCTTCGGCCAGCTTGAGATACAGTTTTTCCCGCCGCGCGGTATCCAGCCCCTCCAAGCTGGCGCGAGCTGCAGCAAAGGCTTCTTCCACTACCGCCTGCCGTGCCTGCAGCAGCGCGCTGCGGCGCTCCATAATCAAAAGCTGCCGCCGGCTCTGTTCGATCTGCGCCAAATGCTCCTCCATGCGCTCGTGTTCCCGGTCGGCAAAGCGCGCCTGTTTCTGCCGCCCGTGTTCACGCAGCTCTTCTGCCTGCCGCTGCGCTGCCTGCAGCAGCGCGCCGCACTCCTGCCGGCTGTCTGCTTCAATATGAGCCACAATCGCTTCAATTCCCTTCAAGCGCGCTCACCTCACAAACTGTTCAACATCAAGAAAGACGCCAGCAAACATAAAATCGCATAAAACTCCACCATGATGGCAAAAATCAGGCCCTTGGCCATCTGATCGCCCCGCCGGGCCACTGCCATTACGCCAGCCGCGGCACAGCGCCCCTGGGCAATGGCCGTAAAATACCCGCCGATACCCATAGGCAGGCACGCAGCAAAATACTGCAATCCCACACTCAGGCTCAAATCCGGCACACCGGTGGCAAAAAAGCCCATCTTCATCATGGCAAAAAACCAGATGACCAGGCCGTAAAGCCCCTGTGTACCGGGAATAATTTCCAAAATCAAGCACTGGGCGAATTTGCTCGGATCCTCTGCAATCACCCCAGCACCCGCCTCACCCGCCAGGCCTACGCCCCGGCCAGAGCCGGCGCAGGCAAGACCCACAGCCAGAATGGCGCCCAAAAAGGCAATGCCCGTTCCCAAACTTGTCATAACGTTTCCTCCTTACGCACTTGCGTATACTTGGTGCGGTAACTGAGCGGCCGGAAAGGCACGCCGCCCTCCTTGTAAAAACGCCCATAAAACTCCAGATACTGCAGACGCGCTGCATGGACGTACGTTCCGATCAGATTTACCGCAATATTGAACAGATGACCGATCAAAAAAACCGGGATAAAGGCGATCAGGCTCCCCGGAAGCGCACCCAGCGTGTTGATTACAGTGGCAATCACCGACGTGGCCAGCATCAGTGCCATCAGGCGCGAATACGAAAGCACATCCGAAAGCCAGTTCGTCACGCTGTACAAGCTGGCAAGTCCTCCAGCCAGTTTGCCGCCAAGGCTTTTACGCTTGCGCCCCTGGGTCAGCACCAGCAACAAAACACCGATCAAAAACAACCATGCACTGCCGCGCAGCAACCACAGAGCGATGCCTGCAAAAAACACCCACCACGGCGCCGTGTCCAGCAGTCCGTCCCATGGATGGCCATTCCGGGCCTCCATATAGATGTGGACAAACTGTCCGAACAGCAACTGTATCACACCGATAATCAGAGTGGTATAGAGCACCGTCATGGGTGCCGTGAGCGGGCTGAATACAAATCCTGCACTGAAGCGCTGCACCCAAAGCGGCAGCTCCTGCAAAGAACGCCCGAAAAAGGTGCCCGCCACCACTTCGATGGCATTGCCGAAAAAGCCTCCGGTCAGCAGTCCGCATACAAAAGTGGACAGGCCCAGATAGACGCCCAGCCCCATCAACTGCCCCAGCGTCCCCTGAGGATCCCATTTTTTCCGCACAAAAGCAGCCACTGCTGTCAGAATCAGCCCATAGGCCACATCCGCAAACATAAAGCCGAAAAAGAAAATGTAAAACCAGAAAATCAGTGGATTCGGGTCAATGCCCCGGTAATCCGGCAGGGAATACATTTCTGTGACAACATTGATCGGCCGCATCCATTTCGGGTTGCGCAGCAGCGTGGGCGGCTGCTCCGTCTGCTGCGGCGGACGCTCCTGTACAGCACAGGCGAAATCCTGCAGCACTTTTTCCAGCGCGTCCTGGTGCTGCACCGGCATCCAGCCTTCCAGGAGCACCACAGTACCGTCGCTCAAGCCCAGGGCGCGGGCCTCTTCCAGAGCCAGCCGCGTCCGCGCCTGATCCAGCGCCAACTCCAAAACCGGGCGCTGTGCTCCCAAATCACGCAGCTGCTGTGTATTCTGCGCGATCACACCACGCAGTTCCTCCTGCTCCCGCCGGGCCTGTTCAATTTCCTGCCGGGCCGTGCGGCGGTACTCACCCAGCGACGCACTGCGCCCGCCCACATGAGCCAGAGCGCGCAGCGCTTCTCCCGTGCTGACACGGTGGCACAGCAGCGCCGCGTAGCGCCGCTCTCTGGTTCGGGACACCTCGACGAGCACGCTTTCCGGCGCATCCTCCTGCACCGCTTCCTGCAGGCGTTTCCAGTTTATTTTTACCGGCAGCGTCTGCAGCACCACCTGGGTGTATTCTGTATCTGCCCCGGCCAGAGGCAGATCCAGCGGCGTCCAGTGTATCAGCGCAGCGCAGAGTTCCTCCCGCTTCGCCAGACCGCGCCGGGCATGCTCCACCGCTTCGGCATGCCTCCGAATCTCCTCAGCCAGACGCAGCGCCTTGTGCAGCTCCCCTTCATTCCACATACGCTTTTCAGCCACTTCCCGCCGTTTCTGCAGCAGCGGAGCACGTACGCCGCCGATCTGCCGGAGATCTTCTGTCGCCTGGATCAGCAGTTGATATTCCTGCTGCGCGCGGCTCAACTCGCCCTCTTCGCTCCGCAGGGCCAGAGGCGGTACCGACTCTATCGCCGCCGTATGCAGCTCCACACAGCCCAGATGCATCAGGCGCATCAGCAGTGCGCTATACTCCTGCTGCACCACCACAAACGACACATGTTCCATAGTCACGATCGACATCCAGACACCACCTCCTCTGCAATCCGGCGCACCGCTTCCACCAGGCGCCCCTTCCCGCGCGCCGCCAGCGCCTGACAGTCCGCGCTGCATACCCGCTGAGCCTGCACCTCCTCTTCGTGCAGCCGCGCTTCCAGTTCTGCTTGTCGCCTTTCTGCCTCTTCCTTCAAAGTCGCGCGCAGTACATTTTCTTCCCGCGCCAATTCTTCCTGCGCTGTGCGGAGGATCTGCGCACATTCCTGTTCCGTTTCCTTCCGCCGCTGCCGTGCCGCGTCCTCCGCCGCGCGCACACGCTGCATTGCTTCCATCAGCATGATCAATCTCGCCCCGCTTTCTGTTCGTTATTCTTTTCCCAAATCTTCCAAACTATACGGCGTTTCAGCGCAAAAAAGCATTCCCGGCTCTTTTGCGCCGGGAATGCTTCGATCCAGATCTCTGATGCAGCATCTGCAAAATAGAAAAAAAACGCGCGGCCTTAACAGGCCGCGCATACGTAATGTTTGCTTATTTCAGGGTACGATCACATAGCTGCCGCCGGAGATCGGCTGTGCCGTCTCCGCTACAAAAAACCGGGTGCCATCCACATCGGTACGCAGCGCAGAGACCTCCGCGCGAGCACTGTCCGCCGCCGTTTGGTCTGCCGCGTCCATATAAATTCGGTCCACCCGTTGAGCGATGGAACTCAAATCCCAACCGGCCGCACCATTCACAGTATTTTCCAACAGCTGCGAAGGCAACGCAATGGAAAGGGTAACCTCATCGCCCACAGCGGTTTTTACCGCATCCAGAAAAGCATTGATCGCCGCAATGCGGCTCTCATCGCTGTCTTGCCCCGGCTCATATACAATGCGCTCCGTCCGGCCGTAATCCGGAAACTGCACATCATCCAGAACGATTTCCTCGAAACCAAGATCTGCGCATTCCTTCACCACAGCCGTCAAATACTCCGTAGCATCCGAGGCATAGGGGCTGAGCCAGGCGTTGCCTTCCGGATCCTTCCATGTGCTGCCGCTGACGCTCATCAGTGCCATCGCCGTATCCGCACCGGCCTGCTGGGTATCGGCAAAGCAGGAGATCCGTGCGACGGCATGTTTACCCGCAATTTTTTCGCGTACCATGTTCGCTGCGGCCTCCTCTGTGTTGCCGAACAGCAGCGTGCCGTTAGCCGCTTTCATGGCCAAAACCGGGCTTTCTCCGTCCAGAAGCACAGAAAATGTCTCCTCCGGCAGTGCAGCCGCATCCAATGTCCTTCCATGCAGTTCCCGCACTTCCGGCTCCTTCTCGTCGATCACCAAATCTTCTTCCGGCAGCGGCTGGGCAGACTCCGGCGCGGGTTCGTTTTCGTCACCAGGCAAACGCAAATGAATTCCGTCGGCATCAAACACCTGGTATTTCTGCAGAACCAAAAAAGCACACGCACCGATAAGAATTAAAACCAGCACTGCCATCAGCGCCTTTTTCCACCGCGGCATACGGCCCCGATAGGTCTGGTAGCCTTTTGTCGCCATAGCTCCCACCCTCCAATCAGCACTGTTTCACATCCGGACGCTCAGGGTTCGATCGCATCCATCTCCGCCACACGGCGCGCGTGGCGGCCGCTCTCAAACGGCGTGGCCAGAAACACTTCCACACACCGCTCAGCCAGATTGAAACCCGTAATCCCAGCGCCCAGCGCCAGCATATTTGCATCATTGTGCCGGCGGCACATTTCCGCGCACAGGCTGTCGCATACATGGGCACAGCGAATACCCTTTACTTTATTGGCCGCAATGGAAATGCCAATACCGGTGGTACAGACGACAATGCCGCGCTCACATTCACCCGAAGCCACCGCCCGGGCCGCCGCCTCGCCAAACACCGGATAATCGCAGCTCTCCTTGCTGTATGTTCCGCAGTCTTTTACTTCATAACCTTTTTCCTTTAAAAATGCAACCAGGTGCTCTTTGAGTTCATATCCACCGTGATCGCAGCCAATGGCAATTTTCATGATTTTATCCTCCCGGATCAAAGTTTGTGGTAAACCGGCACAAGGCGGTCGAACGTGGCGAAGTAATCAAACCCGCACGCGCGCAGCAACGCCTGCCGGTCGGTAATGGCGCAGCCTACATACTCCGGCGTATGGGCATCACTGCCCAGCGTGATGATCTCACCGCCCAAATCCCGGTACAGCCGCAGGATCGGCTCGTCTGGCAAAGGCGTGTGGCCCCGATTGGTATTCAGCTCGATGCCGCGGCCAGCAGGGATAATACATTTGAAAATCTCTGCGACCTGCTCTTCAAACCCCTTAAAGGTCATATGCATACCCAGATTTTCGTTGAAATAGCGCAGCGGCAGCGTCAAATGGCCCAGCACGCTGAACCGCCCCCACCGGGCCAGAGCCAGCATTTCATCCAGGTATTCACCGATAGCACGGCGGGCAAAAACTTCGTCTGCTTCTTCGACGGTGCAGAAATCCCTGCGCCCGTATTCCCAGGACAAATTATGAAGCGATGCGATGATAAAGTCAAGGGGGGGCGCGTCATCCAGAAAACGGTTCGCCCGGGAAACATCCTCTGTGGCCTGTCCCAGCTCCACACCCAACTGAATTTTGATCCGGCTGCCAAGGGCCGCGCGTGCTGCGGCAAACTGTTCCACCGCAGCACGCCAGGAGTGCTCGCGCACCTGGTCGCCCAGCCATGTAACCACATCCAGATGATCCGTCAGGCAAATTTCATGCAGCCCGGCAGACAGCGCCGCGGCAGCCATTTCCGTCATGGTATTGTGCCCGTCGTCGCTGCAGGTTGAATGGGTGTGATAATCTGCAAGATACATACTCCGTCCCCCTCTTCGCAGGCCGCTGATCCGTTTATTTTCTGCGCTTTTTCCCGAAAAATCCCTTACGCTCTTCGCCGTAATTGGTCTCGCCCAGGGTTTCGCCAAATTTTTTCAGCGCTTCGCGCTGCTCCGCCGTCAGATTGCGCGGCGTTTCTACGTACACCGTTACAAACTGGTCGCCCCGGCCCTTACCGTTCAGGTTTGGAATGCCTTTGCCCCGCAGCCGGAACACCGTACCGCTCTGAGTGCCCTCAGGGATGCTGTACTGCACTTTTCCATCGATGGTGGGAATCTCCATTTCCGCGCCTAGCGCTGCCTGTACGAAGCTGATCGGCGCCTCGCAGAGAACAGAATTCCCTTCCCGGCGGAAAATCTCATGGGGCCGCACCGTAACGGTAATGTGCAGATCGCCCGCCGGGCCGCCGTTGCGGCCTGCGTGTCCCTGTCCCCGCAGGGAAATGGTCTGTCCGTTGTCAATACCGGCAGGAATCGCTGCCTTGATGGTACGGCTTCTGCGTTCGGTGCCGACGCCCCGGCACTTCGGGCAGGGCTGGTGGATAATCTTGCCCCGGCCTCCGCACTTGGGGCAGGTCTGTGTGGTAGCAAAAATACCCATGGGCGTCTGGCGGCGCACTTGTGTGGTGCCGTTTCCGTGACACTCAGGGCAGACTTCCGCCGTCGTCCCCTTGGCGCATCCACTGCCGCCGCATTCCGAACAATTCTCCGTGCGCTCAATCACCACTTCTTTTTCGCAGCCGAAAGCCGCTTCCTCAAAACTGATGGAAACCGAGGTCCGGATCGTTTCCCCACGCACCGGGCCGTTGCGCCGGGCCTGCCCGCCGCCGAACCCGCCGCCGAAGAAACTGCCGAAAATATCACCCAGATCGCCGAAATCGAAATCGCCGGTGAAACCGCCGCCATAGCCGCCCGCACCACCGTAATTGGGATCGACGCCGGCAAAGCCGAACTGATCATACTTCGCCTTTTTGTCCGGATTGCTTAGTACTTCGTAGGCCTCGTTGGCCTCTTTGAAGCGCGCTTCGCACGCCTTGTCGCCGGGGTGCAGGTCAGGGTGGTTTTCCTTGGCCAGCTTGCGGTACGCACGCTTGATATCCGCATCGCTGGCGTTTTTGGAAACCCCGAGCACTTCGTAATAATCTCGTTTTTGTTCAGCCATATCTCATTCACCTTGCATACAAGCTCCAAATGGGGCGGGGAAATTCCCCGTCCCATTGGCAGAGCGGTATTCGCTTTCTTTACTGGTTGTTCTTATTCTCATCCTCGTCGACGACCTTATAATCCGCGTCGTAATACTGGCCGCCGTTCTGGGCTGCGCCGTCGCCGGCAGCACCTGCGCCCGCCTGCGCTGCACCGTCCGGGTTGACGTTTTTATACATCTGCTCGGACACTGCATAGAATGCCTGCTGCAACGCCTCGGTATCGGTTTTGATGGCAGCGATATCGTCGCCCTTTACCGTTTCCTTCAGCTTATTGAGCGCCGTCTCAATCTTGTTTTTATCGTCAGCGCTGATTTTATCCGCCATTTCCGCCAGAGTCTTCTCGCTCTGGTAGATCGCCTGATCGGCGGTATTGCGCACCTCAACGCCTTCCTTGATCTTGGCATCCTCGGCGGCATACTGCTCAGCGTCTTTGACAGCCTTTTCAATGTCTTCCTTGCTCATGTTGGTGGAAGACGTAATGGTGATATGCTGCTCTTTGCCCGTACCCAGATCCTTGGCAGACACGTTCACAATACCGTTGGCGTCGATGTCGAAGGTGACTTCAATCTGGGGCACGCCGCGGCGGGCCGGGGCAATACCATCCAAGTGGAACTTACCCAGGGACTTGTTGTACTGCGCCATCTCACGCTCACCCTGGAGCACGTTGACTTCCACGGAAGTCTGGTTGTCGGCGGCAGTGGAGAAGATCTGGCTCTTCTTCACGGGGATGGTGGTGTTGCGCTCGATCAGGCGGGTGCACACACCGCCCATGGTCTCAATACCCAGGGATAGGGGCGTGACGTCCAGCAGCAGCAAATCTTTCTTGGCAGAGGGATCGTCGCCCAGGATGCCGCCCTGGATCGCAGCGCCGATGGCCACGCACTCATCAGGGTTGATGCCCTTGAAGCCTTCCTTTCCGGTAATGTTCTTCACAGCCTCCTGCACTGCGGGGATGCGGCTGGAACCTCCCACCAGCAGGACTTTGGAAATATCGCTGGCTTTCAGGCCCGCATCATTGAGCGCATTGCGCACCGGCACCATGGTGGCCTCCACCAAATCATGCGTCAGCTCGTTGAACTTGGCGCGGCTCAGCGTTACATCCAGATGCTTGGGTCCCGTAGCGTCCGCAGTGATATAAGGCAGATTAATATTGGTGGTAGTCATGCCAGACAGTTCAATCTTGGCCTTTTCCGCAGCCTCCTTCAGGCGCTGCATAGCAACCTTGTCACTGCTCAGGTCGATACCGTTCTCCTTCTGGAACTCGCTGGCCAGATATTTCATAATGGCTTCATCAAAGTCATCGCCGCCCAAACGGGTGTTGCCGTTGGTGGACAGCACTTCCACCACGCCGTCGCCGATGTCCAGAATGGACACATCGAAGGTGCCGCCGCCCAGATCGTAAACCATAATCTTCTGGCTGGCTTCCTTTTCTGCGCCGTAGGCCAAGGCCGCGGCGGTCGGCTCGTTGATGATGCGCTTGACCTCCAGGCCGGCGATCTTGCCGGCGTCCTTGGTGGCCTGGCGCTGGGAATCGTTGAAGTAAGCGGGCACAGTGATGACCGCTTCTGTGATCGTCTGTCCCAGATATGCCTCGGCGTCTTTCTTCAGCTTGGTCAGAACCATGGCGCTGATCTCCTGAGGCGTGTATGCCTTGCCGTCCACATTGACTTTGTAATCCGTACCCATGTGACGCTTAATGGATGCAATGGTGCGGTCGGGGTTGGTGATAGCCTGGCGCTTTGCCACCTGACCCACCATGCGTTCGCCGGTCTTGGAGAAAGCCACCACAGACGGGGTGGTGCGGGTTCCTTCGGCGTTGGCGATCACAACAGCTTCGCCGCCTTCCATAACGGCTACGCAAGAGTTTGTCGTACCCAAGTCAATACCAATAATTTTTCCCATAATGAATTCCTCCTAAAGTATATGAAAGATAATTGTTTTTAATATGGTTGAAAGCGTTGGACTGGACACACAGCCGGTGCACCCGCAGTCCGTTGCTTTTCGCAGCGTTCAGTTTGCCACCTTAACCACGGCAAAACGGATCACCCTGCCGCCCAGGGTAAAGCCCTGCTGGAACACTTCCGCCACCGTATTGGGCTCCAATGTCTCGTCCTCAATGTGCATTACGGCAGAATGCTGATCGGGATCAAAGGGCTTCCCGGCAGCGTCAATCTTCTCTACACCCATCTTTTTCAAAATTTCCTCCAGCTGGTGGAAGATCATCTCCATGCCTTTTTTATGCGGCGAATCGTCATCGCCCTCCTGGGCCACTGCGCGTTCCAGATTGTCGTAGACGCCCAGAAATTCTTTTACGGTGGCCATTTTGGCATCAGAATAAATCTGTTCTTTTTCCTTTGCGGTACGCTTGCGGTAATTATCATATTCTGCTGCCAAACGCAGGTACTGATCCTTCATCGTCTCCAATTCTTTGGCCAGCTGCTCCATTTTTTCAGCTTCTTCCACGGTGAATGTCACAGTACCCTTTTTGTTCTTTTTGCACTTTTTTTCTTCTTTATGCACCTCACCGGCACCGGCCGTTTCCTCCGCCTTTTTCTCTTCCTGGTTCCATTCCTCACTCATGTTGTCACATCCTCTTCATGTTCCGGTAATTTTTTATGATCGAACATCCGGCCCAATCCGTCGGCAAAATAAGCCAACCGAGCCGCCACAGTGGCATAATCCATACGTGTGGGACCCACCACGCCGATCAGACCACGCATATCCTCGCCAATATCGTAGCTTGCCACAACAACGCTGGAATCCTGCAGCGCCTTCTCCACGTTTTCCGGGCCGATCAGAATCTGCATCGGTGCGTTGTCCTCCGGCACCGGCAGTGCCGCATCTTCCTCGCCGAGAAAACGCATCAGCGCCCCAGCCTTTCCCACATCCTGATATTCCGGCAGGTCGAGGATCCGATTCGCCCCAGCAGTATACACCATACGGTGCTGGATCTCCTCCAGCACTTCCCCGGCATACTCCACCGTGAGCGAAAGCACCATAAACAGCAGCGCAGGCACCTGCCCTGCTGCCACCATCAGACGTTTTCCCATTTCTTCCGGGGTCTGCCCCACAAAGTCCTTATTCAACAGCGCCGCCAGAACTGGAAGCTGGCTCATATCCACCGGCACCTGTGTATACAGGAGCTTACTTTTCACCCGGCCGTCATCGGTCATCACCACAGCGATAAAACTCTGTTCATCTACCCGCAGCAAGTCAAAGCGGGCAACGGAAAACTGTTTCCTCCCCGCCGCCAACGCATACACAGGATACTGCGTAAAATGAGAAACCACTTGCCCGGCCCGGGACAAAATCCGATCCAGTTCCTGCAGCTTCATCTGCAAGGCCCGGTTGATGCTCTCCGTTTCCTGCGCCGACAACTGCTGGCGTTCCATCAATTCGTTGACGTAAAGCCGGTAGCACTTCGGCGAAGGGATGCGCCCGGCAGAAGTGTGCGGCTTTTCCAGATAGCCCTGCTCTTCCAGTTCAGCCATCTCATTGCGGATGGTAGCCGAAGACACGCGATTGTCCAGCGCAGAAGCTATGGCTTTCGAACCCACCGGCTCCGCCGTTTTGACATACAGCTCCACAACCGCTTTGAGTATCTTTTTTTTGCGCCCGGACAGCTCTGCCTCCACAGCCATTTCACTCCTTGTTAGCACTCATTATCCCTGAGTGCTAATTCAGTATACTTCTATCGTCAAAGAAAGTCAAGAGAGGGTTTTTGAACAAATTGTAAACTCTCTTTTTCTTCCATTTCGGCCCTTTGCCCATACTCTGATACACAGAAAAACGGGATCTCCCGTACAGCGGGAGATCCCGTTTTTGACACCATTCTTTTCCGGAAATGCCCCAGCATACCGTCCTCGTTGCTCAGCGCTTTACAAATTTGCTCTTCGGCGCGCGGCAGATGGGACACTGGTAGTCGTCCGGCACCTCTTCGCCCTCGTAAATGTAGCCACAGATCGTACATTTCCAGCCATAATCAGCCTCCAGTGTACGGAATACCGTGGCGGTCACCGGAGTCGCAGCGCCTGCGCCGGTGAAATCATCCAGCGTCTGTACCTGGCCGTCGGAAAGGATCTCAGCTTCAGTGGCATCACCGACAAAAAGCAGATATTTGCCGATCGCCAGTTTGTCCACTACCTTGCAGCTGATACGGGCAACCATATGCTCGGTGAGATAGGGATTGCCTGCGGCGTCCTCTTTTGCTTCATAGGCAGCAAACTTATCGCCCACGCGGCCGGACTTGTAGCCGAACGCATTGACAATCTCCTTAGGACAGTCTTTTGCCAGCAACGTGACAGCAAAACTGCCGGCTGCTTCAATAGCGCTGCACGTATCATGTTCTGTATTGACCGAAACAACGAACTTGGCCGGATAAGAGGAGGTAACTTGGGCAAACGAGTTCACAATGCAGCCGTGGCGTTTGCCATCTGCCGCAGCGCCTACAATCGCCATGGTGTAATTCAGCTTATCATATGCTTTGGTGTTCATTTCAATTTCTCCCTTTCTGTATATTTTTTTGCTGGATTGCCTGTTTTTTACTATAGTATACCACCTCACTCCCGTTTTATGATGTTGCAAATGTCCCCATCCATATCTTTTTTATGGATGCAGATATCCATATTGCGCCCCGCGGCACTTCAAAAACAAAAGAGACCATACTACCGTCACCGCCTCTGCAAAGGGTCCCGCCATCCAGATACCAGTGGCTCCAAACAGCGATGAAAACGCAAAAACCCCCAGCAGCAAAAATACCAGCGTCCGCAATAGAGAAACCAGCGCCGACAGTTTTCCGTTGGAAAGGGCAGTAAACAACGCCGAAGTAAATACATTAGTACCGTAAAACAGATAGGCAGTACTGTAGATGCGAATTCCTCCAACGGCAATATCGTACACTGGACTGGGCGGCGGTGCAAAGACCGCCACCATCCAGGGGGCAAACAGTTCCATAATCAAAAACACGCCCGCCGATCCGGCCAGCACACTGCGAACACTGATGCCGAACAGCCGTGCCAAACGCTGCCGATTTCCGCTGCCATAATTATAGCTGAATACCGGCGCCACCCCGATGGAAAAACCGGTAAAAAACGCCTGAAACAGATATTGCGTATATACCAGCAGTGTGATGGCGGCCACACCGTCTTCCCCTTCCATGCGCATCATCAGGATATTGAACACCGCAGTGGTAATCGAGGTGGAAAGATTGGCCAGCATTTCCGAAGCACCATTACTGCAGCTGCGCCACAGTACGTTCCATGTGCATCGAGGCTTCACAAAGTAAAGCGTCCCCCGGCGCCGCGAAAAATACACTACTCCGGCCACCGCCGGAATCGAATAGCCCACGCAAGTTGCCAGCGACGCACCGGAAACCCCCAGATGGAGCCACCCCACCAGCAGCAGATCCAGCACAATATTGGTGCATCCGGCGCACAGCGATAGCAGCAGCCCGATTTTGGGTTTGCCTGCCGTCACAAAAAAGGTCTGAAAAAACATCTGCAGGAAAATCGCTGGCGTAAAACACAGCTGAATGCCAAGATAAGTGCGGCTCATAGGATAGAGCACATCGCTGGCCCCCAGGAAATAAAGCAGCGGCCGGATAAAAACAAGGCACGCAATACTGAATGCCAGTCCCACCAGGAACGTAAGCAGCGCCAGGAAAGAAAAATCCCCGCGCGCTTCTTCCCCATGCCCTTCTCCCATTTTTTTCGCCACAACTGCACTGCCGCCGGTGGCCAGCATAATGGAAATCGCCAGCGCAGTAAAAAACGTGGGATAGGTGATATTCATAGCGGACAGGGCATCCGTACTGGCAAAACGAGCCACACATACGCCGTCTACAATATAGTAAAGCCCCACAAACAGATTCATCAATACCGTCGGCAATGCAAAACGAAGCAAAGACGCCGTATGAAACTCTCTGGCCAATGCATTTACCATACGATTCCTTCTTCCGGATAGTCGCTCTTCACAGCAGAGCTGCTGACTGGAACAGATTGAATGCACCTTTTTATGGTTCGGTTGAAACCATTATAAAACCTCCTGCCGAAAATGACAATTGCTTTCTTCCCTAAAAAAATCCCCGTTCCGGTACATACCGGAACGGGGATAAAAATCTGCACAAGGCTTACGGATTTTCCTTGGCTTCTTTCTTTGCTGCTTCAGCAGAATCTTTTTTCGCAGCTTCGGCCTCGGCCGCTGCCTTGGCAGCCGCCGCCTTCTTCTCCGCCTGCACCTTCTTCATCGCCTTATACTTCTCCTTTTCCTCCTTGGTGGGAACCGGAGCAATGGCGTCCTTCGGGCAGACCTTGGTGCACACTTTGCAGTTTTTGCACTTGGCATAATCGATCACAGCCACATTGTCCACCACATGAATGGCGTCAAACTTGCATTCCTTTACGCACAAACCGCAGCCAATGCAGGCGTTGGCACACACTTTGGCCGCCGCGGCGCCTTTCTGCTTGTTGGCACATTCCACAAAGACTTTCTTGGACACCGGCACAGAAACGATAATGTGGCGCGGGCAGGCCGCAGCGCACTGCATGCAGTCGGTACACTTGTCCGGGTCGATCACGGGAATACCGTTTTCTCCCAGGGTAATGGCATCAAACGTGCAGGCTTTGACGCAGGAGCCAAAACCCAAACAACCATATGCACACTCCAGCGGGCCGTTTCCGGCCACTTTCATGGCACCCAGGCAGTCCTGCACACCAATGTACTCGTATTTTTTCTTGGCCGCTGTGCCGCCGTTGCAGATCACGTGGGCAATCTCGCGCTCGCCGGCAGCCGCTTCCACACCCATGATCGCGGCGATTTGCTCCGCCGCTTCCGCGCCCCCAACGGGGCAGCAACTGACCGATGCTTTTCCTTCGATGATCGCGTTTGCCGCTGCAGAACAGCCTGCGTAACCGCAGCCGCCGCAGTTTGCACCGGGGAGGCAGTCCATGATCAGCGGGAAACGGGGATCCGTTTTCACCTCAAAGATCTTCGAAGCGACCGCCAGTATCAGGCCAAAAATCAGACCCAGGATGCCCAGCACCAACAGGGCCAGCAACACATTCATAAAATTAATATCCATAACTCAATCTCCTCCCATCACCAGACCTGCAAGCCGGAGAAGCCCATAAAGGCCAACGCCATCAGGCCGGCAGTGACCATGGCCAGGGGGATCCCTTCAAAACTCTTCGGGCACTGCGCAAACTCCAGCCGCTCACGGATGGAGGCAAACAGGACGATAGCCAGCATGAAACCCAGGCCGCCGGTCACGCCGTACACTACGGACTCGATCAGATTGTAGCCATAGGACACATTGTTGATAGAGACACCCAGCACGGCACAGTTGGTGGTGATCAGGGGCAGGAACACGCCCAGAGCCGTATACAGCGCCGGAACGGTCTTCTGCAGGAACATCTCAATGAACTGCACCAACGAGGCGATGACCAGGATAAAGGCCACCGTCTGCATGTACTCCAGCCCCATGGGCACCAAGATCAGATGCTGGATGAAATAGGTCACCAGAGAAGCCAAACCCATGACAAACGTGACCGCGGCGCCCATGCCTACAGCCGTATCGATTTTCTTGGACACGCCCATAAAGGGGCAGATACCCAGGAACTGGGAGAGGACGAAGTTATTCGTCAGAATTGCGCCCAAAGAAATGGCAAAAATCGACGTCAACATTTCCATTATTTAGTCGCCTCCTTCTTTGCAGCCTTTTCCTCAGACTTTTTCAGGAGGAAAGTCACAATGGCAATAAAGATACCCAGGGACAGGAAGCCGCCCGCGGGCTGCGTGATCAGGGACGCGCCGATGCCTTCGGGCAAAATGCGGATACCGTCCGCGCCGCCGAGCACAATGTGGAAACCGTTGCTCACATCGATCAGGCCGCCGCCAAAGGTGCCGGAACCCAAAAACTCACGAGCCACCGAGAGAATGGTCAGTGCGCAGGTAAAACCGATGCCCTGCGTCAAACCATCGACAACGGAAGCCAGCGGAGGATTCTTATAGGCAAACGCCTCCGCACGGCCCAGAATGATGCAGTTCACGACAATCAGAGGGATAAACACACCCAGAGAGTCGGACAGCGCCGGGACAAACGCCTTGAGCAGAAGATCCACACAGGTAACAAAACCGGCAATGACCACAATGAATGCCGCAATACGTACCTTGTTGGGAATAATATTGCGCAGCAGCGAAATAACCAGATTGGAGCACATCAGCACCAATGTTGCACAAATACCCATACCAATGCCATTAAACAATGAGGTAGAAACGGCCAGAGTGGGGCACATGCCAAGGATCTGAACCAAAACGGGGTTATTTGTGATAACGCCTTCTTTAAGCTGTTTACCGAAATTCATAACCTAATCTCCCCCTTCTCAGCCCAGCTGTTCTGCAACCAGCGACGCCGCATTCACGCCGCGCGCAATCGCCTTGGTAGTCACCGTCGCACCGGAAATCGCATCAACCTGATTGCTGCCAGAGTTAACCGTAAACAGATTGCCGGTACCGGCGCTGCGGCCAACAAACTGGCTCAGCACGCCCACACCGTTTTTGTTCGGTTTGTCCTGGCAGACATTGGTGCCGATACCCGCGGTTTCGGCATTGCTGACCACCGAAATACCAGCGACATTCCCTTCTGCATCAATACCGACAATGACATCAATGCTGCCGTTAAAGCCAGTGGGAAGCACTTCGATCGCATAGCCGCCAGTAGAGGACTCGTAAATTGCCGACAGGCCGCTTTCAGCATCCTCCTGGTCTGCAATGGCCACCAGCTCATCTGTAACGGGAATTTCAGTAAACGTGGCATCCGGGAAGACCGCCTGCAGGGAAGCCTGCAGCTTCTGCGCCTGGATTTCTGCAATCTTTTCCCATGTCACGCCATTGACCAGCCCCAGCAACCCTGCCACAATGGCAGAAATCAACATCAGGACACCGGCCAGTTTCAGGATATATTTGGGATCCATCTGGACCTTTTCCTTCTTTGCCTCGCTCATTTCGCAGCCGCCTCCTTCTTCTCAGACTTTTCCGGCTTGACGAAACCGAAGCGGACAGGCTTGATATAGCGGTCAAGCAGCCACACAGTGCAGTTCATAATAATGATGGCGAAGCACACGCCTTCGGAATAGGTGCCGAAATAACGGATAAACACAGTGATCAGACCGCAGCCAATACCAAACACAATCTGGCCTCTGTGGGTAACGGGCGAAGATGCATAATCCGTCGCCATAAAGATGGCGCCCAGCATCACGCCGCCGCTGAGCACGTTGTACAGCGCCCAGCTCAAATGTTCCTGACCGCCCTGAGGGAACAAAAGCGTGATGATAAACACCGTCAGGATAAACGCCAAGGGAATGTGCAGGGTGATAACCTTGCGCCAGCACAGGTAAATACCGCCAATGATCAGCATCAAAGCAGATACTTCACCCAGGGAACCGCCGGTCTGGCCCATGAAGCAGTTCAGCAGCGTGGTGCCGTCGGGCATCAGGCCCTGGTGCAGAAAAGACAGCGGCGTGGCAGCGGTGATGCCGTCAATGGCTGCCTCCGTGGAAGCGCCCACAGTCATATGGGATCCGCTGGCCACCCAGGTGCCCATGGTGCCGGCCCAGGAAAACAGGAACGCACGGGCGCCCAAAGCGGGGTTCATGAAGTTTTTGCCCAAACCGCCATACAGCTGCTTGACGATGATGATGGCGAACGCATCGCCGATTACAATCATCCAGTAGGGAATGCTGACCGGGCAGGTAAACGCCAGAAGCATACCCGTAACCACCGCGGACAAATCGCCGATGGGCTGGGGCCGTTTCATAATTTTACAGTACAACCATTCAAAGAACACACACGCTGCCACAGACACCGCAGTGACCGTCAGCGCGCGGAACCCGAAAAAGTAGATCGCAGCCACCAACGCCGGGACCATGGCGATGATCACGTCCAGCATGATCGAGCGGACATCCTCATTGCTGCGAATGTGGGGCGAAGAGGATGCCTTGAGGTTCAGTTTCGTATAATCCATCTCTCTTAGCACCTCCGATTACTTGGCTTCTGCCTTTTCGGCAGCTTCAGCGGCAGCCTTGGCAGCGGCGCGCTGATTGTTGATCTTCTGTTTGCCGGTACGGAAATTGTGCACCAGGTGCACACGGCCGGGGCAAATGTAGGAACAGGAGCCGCACTCAATGCAGTCAAACACATTGGCCGCTTCCAGCTCCTCCAGTCGGTTCTTACTGGCATACATATTCATAATCAGAGGCTCCAGGTGCATCGGGCACACCGTGACGCACTTGCCGCAGCGGATGCACACAGGATGTTCCACCGTTTTTTCTTCGTCGCCGGCAAAGGCCAGCAGCGCATTGGTCGCTTTGCCGATGGGTGCGTCCAGATTATACTGCGCATTGCCCATCATGGGGCCGCCCATCAAAATCTTGAAGGTGTTTTCCTTTACGCCGCCGCAGGCATCAAACACGCACTTGAGCGGCGTACCCACACGGACCTCCAGGTTTTTCGGCTCGTTGGTACCCGACCCCGTCACCGTAACGATACGGCGGATCAGGGGCATGCCGGTGGTGACCGCGCGATAGATGGCAGCGGTAGTATCCACATTGAATACGGCGCATCCCACATCCGCGGGCAGCTTCCCTCCAGGCACCTGGCGGCCGGTAACCGCCTGGATCATCTGCTTTTCTGCGCCCTGGGGATACCGGGTGTGCTGCACATCCACCACAATGTTGGACACACCTTCCTTGGCAATTTCATTGCGCAAAACTTCCACAGCATCCATTTTGTTGTCTTCGATGCCGATATGTACCGTTACGCCGAATGCCTGGGCCAGCAGCTTTGCGCCTCCGATAAGCTGCTCAGGCATTTCCAGCATAATGCGGTGATCGGACGTAATGTAGGGTTCGCATTCTGCTGCGTTGATGATCACCGTATCCACTTTGCCAAGACCGCCAAGGATCTTCACATGGGTAGGGAACGTGGCGCCGCCGCAGCCGACGATACCAGCGTTTTTAACGATCTCCGCCAACTGCTCGCCGCTCAGAGATTCCGGATGCTCCACGGGTTTAACGTCCTCGGATAAGGTATCCTGATGGTCGTTTTGAATAACCACCGCCATACCATCCGTCCCGTTGAAATGCGGACGCAGCTCCACTGCAACGACCGTGCCGGACACACTTGCGTGCACCGGCGACGATACAAACCCAGTGGCTTCGCCGATTTTTTGCCCCAGCTTCACGGTGTCGCCCACTGCAACAATCGGGGTGCAGGGCGCGCCGATATGGAGGGACATGGGAATCACGACTTCATCTGGTGCTTCCAGCTTTTCAATCGCTTTCCCACAGGTCGCGTCTTTCATCGGATTGGGATGAACGCCGCCAAAAAATGCTTTTGCCATTGTTTTCACCTCATCTAACACCTGTGGGTAGCACTATACTACCCCATACTCGGTATCTATAATATCGCTTTTTCCCGCGACTGGCAAGTCCTTCGACCGAAATTGATACATTTTTAACAATATTCAGGTATTTTTTTGGAATTTTTTGCTTTTATTACCCGGTTTCTCCAAAAATTTATTTCTTTTTTAAGGAAATCGTCTGTGCTCCCGTCCGGAGCACTGCTTCCCCTGTTTCCAAAAAATAATTCTGATTTTCCAAAAATTTTTAATATTTTTCTTAAAATATGCCCAAAATAATTGCCCCTTGTGAGAAATCACTAAATTTTTTTGCAAACAGCCCGTAATCTTGTGGTTTTGACATTGACAAGAAAGTGCAAAAAAATTATAGTGGAGAATACGAATATCCTACTTTAGGAAGGGTGAATCCAACTATGAAAATGAAAGCTGCGCAGGTCGTGTGTGAATGCCTGCTTGAGCAGGGCGTCGACACGGTGTTCGGCTACCCTGGCGGCACGATCCTCAACATCTACGACGCGCTTTATGGATATGAAGGCAAAATCCGCCATATCCTGACCGCCCATGAGCAGGGCGCTTCCCACGCAGCCGACGGTTATGCCCGCTCCACCGGCAAGGTGGGCGTATGCTTCGCCACCTCCGGCCCCGGCGCCACCAACCTGACCACCGGTATTGCCACCGCTTATTACGATTCCTCTCCCGTCGTCTTCCTCACCGTCAACGTGCCTGAGCCGCTGATTGGAAAAGATACGTTCCAGGAAGTAGACATCACCGGCATCACCATGCCCATCACCAAGGCCAATTTTCTGGTGCGCGACGCCGCTTCCCTGGCCGATACGCTGCGCACAGCCTTCGCCATTGCCCGCAGCGGCCGTCCCGGCCCTGTGCTGATTGATATTCTCAAAAATGTAACCGCTGAAGAGGTGGATTACAAATTCCTTCCGCTGAGCGAACATGTGAACCACGGCCGTCTGAAAGAAATGATGGACATCGCTTCCCACGATCTCACCAGCCGCGAGCGCGAACCGGATCAGGAGGATGTGGACAAGCTGCTGGAAATGATTGAGCACGCACAAAAGCCCGTGGTACTCTGCGGCGGCGGTGTGATCCGCTCTGAGGGCGCCGTGCCGGAATTCCGCAAATTTTTCCAAACGCTGAATACCCCGGTGATCTCCACCATGATGGGCGGCGGCGCGTGCCCCGGCAACCATCCCCTGTTTGCCGGCATGGTGGGCATGCACGGCACCCATGCGGCCAACATCGCCGTATCCCGCTGCGACCTGCTGATCGCCGTGGGCTGCCGCTTCTCCGACCGCGTGGCCTTGTCACCTCGTCATTTTGCTCCCAACGCCAAAATCGTACATATTGATATTGATCGCGCTGAGATTGATAAAAATGTCCTCACCGACCACCACATCATCGGCGACGCCCGCCGCGTACTGGAAATGCTGAATGAAAAGCTGACCGCCCACGACTATCCCGAATGGAAAGAATATGTCTTCTCCAACAAAGAAGTGGAACTGCAGCCGATCCCAGGTAAACTCCTGCCCAAGGAAGTGCTCGACAGCATCACCCGCCTGACCGATGGGGACGCCATTATGGCCACCGACGTGGGCCAGCATCAGATGTGGGTAGCGCAGTATTTTCATTTCAACCGTCCCGGCCAGCTCATCACTTCCGGCGGATTTGGCACTATGGGCTTCGGCCTGGGTGCCGCTATGGGCGCTAAAATCGGCAACCCCGGCAAAGTGGTTGTCCATGCCACCGGCGACGGCTCATTCCGTATGAACTGCAATGAACTGGCTACTGTGCAGCACTACGGCCTGCCCATTATCACAGTACTGTTCAACAACCAGACCCTCGGCATGGTCCGCCAGTGGCAGACGCTGATGTACGACAAACACTATTCCCAAACCACGCTGGATCGCGGCCCTGACTTTGTCAAGCTGGCCGAGGCCTATGATATTGACGGCTACCGCGTCAGCAACATCGGAGACTTTGAGGCCGCTTTCCAAAAGGCCCTCTCCTCCGGCAAAGCCAGCCTGATCGAATGCGCCATCGATATCGACGAAATGGTGCATCCCATGGTGCCCGGCGGAAAGCCCAACACGGACTTCCTGCTGGATTAACGGAAAGGAGCGATGATCCATGAACGAAACTACCCGGCACACGCTTTCGGTGCTGGTGGAAAACACCGCCGGCGTTCTGAGTCAGGTGTCCCGCCTGTTCTCCCGCAAGGGCTACAACATCGATTCCCTGGCCGTCGGCACCACCGATGATCCCAAAATCTCCCGCATCACCATTGAAATCGATACGGATGACGCCTCCGCCCGGCAGATCGCCAATCAGCTGCGCAAGCTGTTTCCGGTCTATTCGGTGCAGGAGCTGTCCCCCGACGATTCCATCCGCCGCGAGCTGGTGATGATTAAGGTACGCGCCGCCAACAGTGAGGACCGCAACGAAGTCATTCAGATTGCCAACATCTTTCGTGCTTCCATCATTGACGTGTCCCTCAATTCCCTGACCATTGCCATTATCGGCGCCGAGTCCAAAGTGGACGCTATCCAAAAGCTCCTGCAGGGCTTCGGCATCCTTGAAATGGTTCGTACCGGTATGGTCGCCCTGGAGCGGGGCGGCTCTACGATCAACGATAATAACAAAGAAAAAGGAGAATTTAATTATGGCAAGCTGCTATGACATGAAGGCAAAAATGTACTATGAAAAGGACTGCGACCTGAAATACCTCAAGGGGAAGAAGATCGCTGTCATTGGCTATGGTTCTCAGGGCCATGCCCATGCCCAGAACCTGCGCGACAGCGGCTGCGATGTAATCATTGGCCTGCGTCACGGCAAATCCTGGGAGAAAGCCGTCAAGGACGGTTTTGAAGTTTACACGGTTGCCGAAGCCACTCAGAAGGCTGATATCATTATGATCCTGGTCAACGACGAGCGCGCTGCCGATATTTATAATGAGTCCATCGGCCCCAACCTGTCTGCCGGCAACGCCATCGCTTTTGCCCACGGTTTTAACATCCGTTACAAGCAGATTGTCCCCCCCGCTGACGTCGATGTGTTCATGGCTGCACCCAAAGGCCCCGGCCACACCGTGCGCGGTCAGTATGTGGAAGGCAAAGGCGTACCCTGCCTGATCGCTGTGGAGCAGGACGCCACCGGCGAGTGCAAAAACATTGCCCTGGCTTATATCGCCGGCATCGGCGGCGCCCGCGCCGGCATCATGGAGACTACCATGGATATCGAGACCGAAACCGACCTGTTCGGCGAGCAGACCGTGCTGTGCGGCGGCTTGGTGGACCTGATGCAGTGCGGCTTCGAGGTGCTCTGCGAAGCCGGTTATGCTCCCGAAAACGCTTATTTCGAGGTCTGCCACGAGGTTAAGCTGATTGTTGACCTGATCAACAAGGGCGGTGTGGCTGCCATGAACTACTCCATTTCCGACACCGCTGAATACGGCGAGTATGTGTCCGGCCCCCGGGTCATCGACCACGACCAGGTCAAGGCCAACATGCGCGCAGTCCTGTCCGACATTCAGGACGGCACCTTTGCCGGCAAGTGGATTGCCGAGAACAAGAACGGCCGCACCTTCTTCAATTCCAAGCGCGCCATGCTGGCAAAGCATCCCCTGGAGACGGTCGGCGAGAAGCTGCGCAATGAAATGCTCTGGAAAGACGCCGAGTCCGGCGATGCCGGTTTGGACGCCGCTTCCAAATAATTCCCTTCAAATGCTACAAACCGGCCCACTGCATTGCAGCGAGCCGGTTTTCCTCTCCCCAATCTGCGAAAGGAACACTGTCTCCATGCAATATCTGATCGTTTTTCTCGAGGGTATCATCACCTTTATCTCCCCCTGCCTGCTGCCGATGCTTCCAATTTACGTCTCTTATTTTGCTGGCAGCGAGGCCCAAGACACACAAAAAACACTGCTCCACGCCTTTGGCTTTGTACTGGGATTCACTTTGGTGTTCATGGCGCTGGGGGCGCTGGCCGGTACCCTAGGCAGTTTCCTGACTGCCTACCAGAACGTTGTCAACCTTGTCTGCGGCCTGATCGTGATCTTTTTTGGCCTGCATTTTCTGGGCGTATTTCAGCTGAACCTGTTCCGGGGCAGCCGCAAAGCCATCCGCACCCGTAACCTGGGCTTTTTCTCCGCCATGGTGCTTGGTTTCATCTTCTCTCTGGGCTGGACACCCTGCGTGGGGGCTTTCCTCGGCAGTGCACTGATGCTGGCCTCCCAGCAGGGGCATGTGCTCAGCGGTATGCTGATGCTACTAATCTATTCCCTGGGCCTGGGATTGCCGTTTCTGATCAGCGCCGTGCTGATCGACCGGCTCAAATCTGCTTTTGACTGGATCAAAAGCCACTATGCCATAATCCAACTATTCAGCGGCAGTTTCCTGATCCTGGTGGGCGTGCTCATGGCCACCGGACTGTTGGGCCGCCTGCTCACACTTTTATCGTAAACGGAGGAAGTTTTCTTGAAACAGCATAAAACAATTTGGATTATTCTGCTTCTGGCCGCCCTGCTCCTCGGCGCTTCTGTGCTGTACACCCAGCTCGCTCCCTCCAGCGGCGCACTGGCTCCCACGTCCGCGCCCGAAAGCGACAGTGCAACACCGGAGCCTATCGCTGCACCCGATTTTACGGCATACGATCTTGACGGCAACGCCGTACAACTGTCCGATTTTGCCGGTTCCCCGATTGTGCTGAACTTCTGGGCCAGCTGGTGCGGTCCCTGCAAGAGCGAAATGGGCGTCTTCCAGAAAGCCTATGATACATGGGGTGATGAGGTTCAGTTTGTTATGGTCAATATGACCGGCGGACGGGAAACCCTCGAAAGCGCGTCCGCCTATGTGACCGAACAGGGATTCACTTTCCCTGTCCTCTACGACACGGACGCCGATGCCGCCGTCACCTACGGCGTGCGCACACTGCCCACCACCTATTTTATCGACGCCGACGGCTTCCTCATTGCTCAAGGCCGATCTGCTCTGGACGAGGAAACATTGCATGCCGGCATCGACATGATCCTGTCTTGAGCCACACCGAAAACAGCGCCGTATTTTCCCGAACAGGAAAAGCACGGCGCTGTTTTTATTCATATTTTTTCGCCGCATACACCACCGGCACAAAAAAGCCCAGCACCGCAATCAGAGACAGAGGAAGCCAGCCCAGCGGCGGCAGGAACGCACGCAGCATCAGACAGAGCAGCGGAAACCCCACCGGCGTCCCTATCAGCCACAAACGGCAGGTGCGGATAATATGAGGCCAGTTACGGTTATTCAGCGCAATGCCCGCCAAATTCATACGGAATATTCCGTCGCTGTAACTGGTGATCCGGTTTTCATCATAATAGGCCGGCAGCACATCCCGGATCCCGAAGCACAGATACGCGCCAAACCCCAGACACAACCCTTCCACCAGCAGCACGCCGCCGAATACCGCCGGATCTGGAGCGCACAGAAGCAATACCGCCATTCCCAATACTGCCAGCGGCAAGCACAACCACCAGCGCCGTTTCCATTTTTGCCGTTCTTCCTGCCGCCGCTGCTGTTCCCCGGCCGAGAGGCGGACCGCCCCCTCCACCAGCATTTCCACCTCCCGCTGCGCCAGCGGCGCATCCGATTCCAGGCGTTCGCCCCGCAGCAGCTCTGTCACGCTGACGCCCAGCGTTTCCGCCAGTGGAATCAGCAGCGCTGTGTCCGGCATACTCACCCGACGCTCCCACTTGCTGACCGCTTTATCCGTCACATGCAGGCGCTCCGCCAATTCTTTCTGCGTCCATCCTTTTTCCCGGCGCAGCGCCGCCACAAAGGAGCCAAGGTTTTTCTCCCGCCGTTCCTCTTCCATCGTGTCCTCACCTCACCGCTCATGGTAAAACTGCACCGCAAAAATGTCAATCGACCGGCGGTAGAACCGTCGGTTTCCACTGCACCGCAGCCAGGCATACAGCAGAAAAGCGCGCCTGTGCGGCTAACGCCGCGCCCAAGCGCGCTTTTTCTTTCCATCAAATCAGCCGGCTGCCCAGGGACACCCCGAAACGGAACGCATAACCTGTGCTCAACAGAAACAGGCACACAATACCATATCCAAAGCAGACCCCGGTGACCAGCCGCCGCAGATTCGTACTTTCATACCGCGTGGCTGCTTGCACGCCGCCGTCTATAAGCATCGGCACCAGTAAAAGGGCCAACACACCCAGGCCGGGATGAAAAACGGCATAGCTCAACGCTGCCGCCGCACCCCCGACCAGCTCGCCGGTGCAACGGGCGCACAGTGGAAAACGCTTCCCTTTCCAGTGAAAAGACCGATCGTCCCTGCAATGGCAACCAAACAGCATCGGCAAAACGCGGTACAGCCAGGGAATCATGCCCGATTAATACATCATGGCACTGCCCAAGCCTACGAGAATGACAAGCGCATACCAGATCACGCCGACAATCACCGAAATCAATGCGCCGACACCTGCGACTTTTGCCGTTCTGGGCTTCTGATCTTTCCACACCAGGAATAGGATCAAGCCTACAATCGGGATACAAAAACCCAAGACGCCCCAGCCGATACTGCCGCTGTCGTTCACCGGTGGCTGACTCTGATAGGAATTCTGCTGCACCCAGTCCACACTAGAAGCCGGGGGCGGCGTCTGCTGTGCGCTCTCCGGATTGGACTGCTGCGCTTCATTCTGAGCCGCGCCACACTTGGGGCAAAACGCTGCGCCCTCTTCCAGTTCCGCGCCGCACTGTTTACAATATGCCATAAAAAGTTCCTCCTCCGTTTCCAAATCATATCATGATAGAACTATATAAATTTATTATACCATACTTCCTGACATTCTGCAAGATTTGACAAAAAATCTCTCTTTTTACATTTGGACTGGTGGTTTTTAACTCCGTCGATTTCAGCAAACATTGATATGAATAAAAAAATATGATAAAGTAACCAAAAGATGCATTATGAAGTGAATAAATGGAAAAATCATCTGTTTTGTAAAGATACAGCTCCCGTTCAAAAGGATTGAAAATCAAAAAGGAGAAGTTGAATGGTACAAATAAAAACGAAGGGAATCAGTTCATTTTCCCTACATATTCTGGCAATGATACTGATGCTGTGCGACCATCTTTGGGCTACACTGTTCCCTGCCCAAGAGTGGATGACCTGTATTGGAAGAGTTGCCTTCCCTATTTTTGCTTTTATGATAGTGGAAGGTTTTTTTCATACAGCCAATGTCCGCAAGTATATAAGCAGATTGTTTATTTTTGCTATCGTCTCTGAAATTCCGTTTAATCTGATCTATGGAAGCTCGCCAATCTATCCGTTCCACCAAAATGTTCTTTGGACTTTTTTGATTGCATTATTATCCATAACCCTAATAGAAAAAGCAAAAGTAAAAGGAAAATGGTGGTTAACATGGCCAGCCATCGTGATAACCGCGCTGATTGATTATCTTCTTGGGGCAATTGCAATGGTTGACTATTTTGGTGCAGGTGTGTTGACTGTTCTGGTATTTTATATCTTCCGCGAAAAGAAATGGTGGTGCTTTCTTGGACAGTTTATATGCTTAGCTCTATTAAATATCAAGGTAATTGGCAGTTATTTCTATTCTATATCCCTTGCCGGATATGAATTCCAAATCGTACAGCAGAGCTTTGCGTTGCTTTCGTTAATTCCCATCTGGCTTTATCGTGGCAAACAGGGGTATCATTCCAAATGGTTCCAATATGCTTGCTATGCTTTTTACCCTGCCCATTTATTGCTGTTATATTTGATATGGCAATATATGATATAAGCTAATAGCTTTGAATTCACAAAACATCCTCCTTTCATTTAATGGAAGGAGGATGTTCACATATCCTAAATCAGTCCAAAGGGTAAAAGGGAACAAAAACATCGCAAAAAAGATTCGGCTTGCTCGGAACAAAGCGCCGCAGTTGAGCCAGTTATTACTCTCGCCTGCCCCAAAACGCCATGACCACCAGCAATGCCCCTAACAGCAGGACAGAGCTGATCATGCCCAGCCATGCTGCCTGGCTGCCGTCCGACAGAATTTGAATGATCGAAAGCACCGAAGCAAGAATGGAAATAATACCAAACAGCGTGATCACGCTAACCACCATATCGTTCCTGGCCTGTTCAATTTCCCGCTGGTGCTCGATCAAAATGCTCAATTTTCCGCTGACGTCCTCAATGGCCTGGGGCACCCGATTGCTCTCCACAACCACTTGATAAATGCGTTTGATGTTATGCCAGCGCGAAATATTCGCCGGATCCACTGTGCCGTACGCCTGAAACTCCAGCATGACCTGCTTCAGGCCGCGCAGCTGTTTCATACTCTTTTTGTCCGCCGCCGTAATCAACTGCGCAAAGCGCAGGCAGGTGTATTTTTCGTACAGAGCCATCAGAAGCAGCGGAAGGCCGTCCTGCGCCTGAGCCGCCATCTCAGCATCGATGTCCAGCGTTTCATTGGCCATAATATAGGAAATCGTTTGTGAAGAAACGCAGCAGCCCCAGCGATAGGTTCCCAACTCCTGCGTTTTCACCGCGTAAACGTAGTCCACATCCTCCTCCGAATCATCCTCGGCCAGTGCGTTCGGCGGGCTCATCAAATGCAGATTGAAAGCCGCCCGCCGGATCGTATCCAGTGACCGGAACCGCTGCGGCACAACTGCCACATTATCCACATACGCCTCCAGCAGCAGCGTGCTGCCGGAGGCAAAAAAGCCTTCCAACCCCCAGCTGCGCAGAACTTCCTCCAGCTGCTTTTCCAGCACAAAGCCATGCTCTTGGCCAAATGCATCCCTATAATGATAATCGGCACGGCTCTCGGCAAACCCCAAATTGCAGATCCAGCGCAGCACGCGCATATCCCCATACCCGATGCCCAGACACAAAAACGCCACCCGCGTATGGAAGTAGTAAAGGTAAGCATGGTAAAAGGAAAAGGGCAGCCGCTCCGCGCAGCCATTTTTGTCGGAAACGGAAAAAGCCGTGATGCCAGGCGCTGTTTCCCCGCCAAACAGCGCCTGGCACAACGCTTCCGCGTCGATTTGATAGCATCCGCCAATGGACGCCGTGTCATCGGCATAAAACAATCTCTTTACCGTTTCGCTCAAATCCATCGTCGTCACGTCCCAGGGCCTTCCCAACGCCTGAATCCGGTCATGACGCAGCGCGCCCGCCTCATAGCGCAGCGGAATGATAAAATAAGTGCCCATGCGTGCCTGTGCCAGAATTGGCCGCATTTCAAAAAATTCCGTCAGAGCAGTTTCCAGTTCCATCTCTCTTCTCTCCTTTTGCCTCCGCATCCTGCATCCCATTCCGCTTACTGCGCAGGACGAAACAGGGCATCCACTGTAGTGCCCAGTACCTGGGCCAAATGAAACGCCAGCGCCAGGGTGGGATCGTATTTGTTGTTTTCAATCGCGTTGATCGTCTGTCGGGAAACGCCGCAGCGCCGGGCCAGATCTTCCTGAGAAATTCCCAGCTGTTTGCGCAGGACATGAATCTGATTTTCCACAGCAGCGCCTCACCCTCCGTATTTGTGCTTGTTCCATGCCAGCGCCAGGGTAAATATCACCGCCATAGCCGTCAGTACGGAAAAGGGATTGACCTCCATTCGCTGCGCGCGGACGATTGTGACAACCGTTTCCAGCAGCAAATATCCCGCGATGCCGGTGAAAGAAACAATGCAGCTTTTCCCCACAATGAGCTGCCGCCGCTCATCGCCGATATCCATACGGATCATGGAAACAAACATGCCAATAATCAACACCACGCATCCGGCCAGCAATCCCAGGAACAGCATGCCCCACAGCGCAAATCCTTCGCTTCCCATAAAAATACCCCTTTCATTTCATAGGCGCTATGTAAAATTCTTTTGACATTTTCAAATATACCATACCCTCCTCAAAATGTCAAATACTCTTTACATATCAAAACCAGGAACGGCTTTTTCGGAAAACCTCAGAGCGAACGTTCCGCTTCCGCTACCCCAAGGATATTTGCTCCATGCCGCAGATGAATGGCCATAGCGTGCTCCGCTCCCACTTCATCCCGGCGGCGGAAAAATTCCATCAGCAGAGCGTGATCGCGCGCCGTGTCCTCCGCCAGCTCTTCCCCATGCTTATCCGCAGCAACAGCGGTAATCACCGCCCGGCTGATCACCGGCAACAGGCGCATCATGAACTCGTTGTGGGTGGCGCGAACGATAGCGGCGTGAAAATCCCGGTCCGCATTCGTGCGGTCCTCTCCCGCCCGAATGCAGTTCTCCACCGCCGCACCGCATTGCAGGATCTCTGCCAGCTCTTCCTCCGTGGCTCGGCGGCAGGCCAGGCGGGCCGCCCCCGGTTCAAAAATTTCCCGCAGCTCGAACAGATCTCTCAACTGCCCCCGCAACTGCCCCACGTCCGAAAAGCCGAAATTTTCGATCTCCTCCACCCGTTCGGAAACAAAGGTGCCTTTTCCCCGGCGCACCTCCAGCACGCCCCGGGCAATCAGCATCCGCAGTGCTTCCCGCAGCGTGGCGCGGCTGACGCCCAGCTGTTCCGAAAGCTCCAGCTCATTGGGCAGCTTGTCCCCCGGCTGCATCCGCTTTTCCGCCACAATGGTGTTATACAGCCGCTCCATCGTCTGCTGAGATAAATTTTTCTTTTCCATGGTCAAAACTCTCCATCTGCCCTTGACATCTTTTTTTCTATGATATACTATGTAGTCAGACAATGCAAGCATCATCATACAACCTGCAGTATTTTTTATTTTTCATGATACAGGAGGCACTCATCATGCGCAGTGACGTAGTCAAAAAAGGCATCCCTGCCGCACCAAATCGCTCTCTGCTCTATGCACTGGGCTACACTAAAGAAGAATTGGAGCGCCCGCTGATCGGCGTGGTGTGCTCCTACAACGAGATCGTTCCCGGCCACATGAACCTCGACAAAATTGCCGAAGCCGTCAAGGCCGGCATTCGTGCCGCCGGGGGCACGCCGGTGGAGTTTCCCGCCATCGCCGTGTGCGACGGTATTGCCATGGGGCACGTGGGCATGAAATACTCCCTGGTCACCCGCGACCTGATTGCCGATTCCACCGAGGCCATGGCCATGGCCCACCAGTTCGACGGTCTGGTCATGATCCCCAACTGCGACAAAAACGTGCCGGGCCTGCTGATGGCCGCCGCCCGCGTCAACGTGCCCACCATTTTTGTTTCCGGCGGGCCCATGCTGGCCGGCCGGCTCAACGACGGCCGCCGCACCTGCCTGAGCCACATGTTCGAAGCTGTGGGCGCCTACTATGCCGACAAACTGGATGAAGCGGGCGTGGAAGAATACGAAGAAAACGCCTGCCCCACCTGCGGCTCCTGCTCAGGCATGTATACCGCTAACTCCATGAACTGCCTGACCGAAGCCATCGGCATGGCCCTGCGGGGCAACGGCACCATTCCCGCCGTCTACTCCGCCCGCCTGCGTCTGGCCAAACACACCGGCATGAAGATCATGGAACTGGTGGAAAAGAACATCCGTCCCCGGGATATCATGACCGAGGCCGCTTTCCACAACGCCGAAACCATCGACATGGCTCTGGGCTGCTCCACCAACACCATGCTCCATCTGCCCGCCATTGCCCACGAATGCGGCATTGCACTGTCCTTCGATATGGCCAACGAGATCAGCTCCAGGACTCCTAACCTGTGTCACCTGGCGCCCGCCGGTGACACCTTCATGGAAGATCTCGACCGGGCCGGCGGCGTATACGCCGTCATGGCCGAGCTGGTCAAGGCCAATCTGCTCGACACCACGCTGCCGACCTGCACTGGCAAAACCATCGCTGAAAACCTCTCCGGCGTCGTTAACCGCGATCCCGAATTGATCCGCCCCATCGATAACCCCTATTCCACAACCGGCGGCATTGCCGTACTCAAAGGCAATCTGGCCCCCGACGGCTGCGTGGTCAAACAGAGCGCCGTCGCTCAGGAAATGATGGTGCACGAAGGCCCCGCCCGGGTGTTTGACTGCGAGGACGACGCCATCGCCGCCATCTACGCCGGCAAAATTGTGGCGGGCGATGTGGTCATCATCCGCTACGAAGGCCCCAAAGGCGGCCCCGGCATGCGCGAGATGCTCAACCCCACCAGCGCGATTGCCGGCATGGGGCTGGACAAGGAAGTAGCCCTGATCACCGACGGCCGTTTCTCCGGCGCCACCCGCGGCGCTTCCATCGGCCACGTGTCCCCGGAAGCCGCTTCCGGCGGCCCCATCGGCCTGGTGCAGGAGGGCGACATCATTGCCATCGATATTCCCAACCGTTCGATCTGTGTGAAAGTGAGTGAAGAAGAGCTCGCCCGCCGCAAGGCAAACTGGGTCTGTCCCGAGCCGAAGATCAAAACCGGATATCTGGCCCGGTATGCAAAAATGGTCTCTTCTGCAGACCGGGGAGCCATTTTGGAGTAATGAAACATTCTTTGCCCACAGGCAAATATGACAAAAGGGGCGGCGCCATGACGGGCGCCGCCCCTTTTTCAGTGGCCGGAAGTCATTTTCAGTCCCAGAATGCCCGCCAAAAGCAGCGCCACGAAAAAAATACGCAGTGCCGTAGCCGGTTCCCGAAACAGCACAATGCCCACGATTACCGCACCCAGCGCACCAATACCTGTCCATATGGCATAGGATGTGCCCAAGGGCAGCACCTTGGTGGCTTGTGCCAACAGGATAAAACTTGCAGCCATCCCCACCAGGGTCAGAACCGTATATCCCGGCTTTGAAAATCCTTCGGACAATTTCATGAACGTGGACCAGAACACCTCCAGTCCCCCTGCCAATACCAAATAAACCCAAGCCATTGTTTTTTCCTCCTCTTTCCGATTCTGTCTGCTGGCAAAAGGGCAAAAAAAAGAACGTCTGCCCCTCTGTCTTCTAAGGCCTATCGACAGAGAAACAAACGCTTTTGCACCCGGCGGCGCGCAGGATCAAATTTTTCTTGAATATAACACAGCCCGCCGCAGATGTCAAGTCAGTTTTTTCGCGCAGCAGGCGGATGCCCCATCGTCCCGTCCCTCTTCCATTCATACGGCACTGCAGATTTCCCTTCTTGTGTAATACACCGTGTCATGTTATACTATTAATATTATGATTGGCACAGATCCTCCCGTGTCTCTGTACCGATTTAGAAAGGAAGATTATATATGGTCATTGACCGCCCACAGGCGAAACAAGCCGCCCGGAACCTGATGCGCACTGCCCGTGTCAGTCCATACCAAATCGGGCTTATATATGTCATTATCGTTTTCGCCCTCAGTGCCTTTGAGCAAACCATGCTGCAGCTGTTCGGCATTCCCTATTACCTGTCTTACTCCTATTACTCCACAGTTTTGATGCCAAGTCCCATTAACTGGTTTATCACCATTCTGGTCTGGCTGATTTCCATTGTCCTGGCTGCAGGCTTCGCCACCTATTGCCTGGCGATCCGCCGGGGAAAAGAAATGCCGCTGAGCACCTTGTTTGACGGGTTTTCCATTGCAGGTAAAGTGATCCTGCTGGAAATCGTCGCAGGCATTTTTATTTTTCTGTGGAGTTTGCTGTTGATTATTCCTGGCATTATCGCCACATACCGCTACCGCTTCGCCCTTTATAACCTGCTGGAAAACCCCGATCTCGGTATTCTGGAGGCCATCAACCTGAGCAAAGAACAGACCTACGGCTACAAATGGCAGCTTTTTGTGCTGGATCTGTCCTTCCTGGGTTGGCTGATCCTTGATGTGTTTACCATGGGTTTCCTCGGCATCTGGCTGATTCCTTATATTACTTTGACTGACATCGCCTTTTACGATACGATCTGCGCCGAAAAAGGCATGACTGCCGGCAGCGGAGATGCCCCGCACACCTCCGGCCCCTACAACGGCCCATACAGCCCGCCCTCCGCTTCCTCCGGCAGCTGGGACCATGCAGGCAGCCAATGGAATACCGCACCCCGCAGCACACCGCCGGCGCCCCCACCTGCGCTGGACAATGGCGCTCCACCGGCAGAGGAACCCCAGACGCAGACACCACCGCAAGCTCCATCCGCCGGTACACCCGGAACCAGTCCGGAACCATGGGAACGTCCGCAGAAACCCGATCCCTGGTCCGATTCCGAGCGCAAGTCTCACGAATAACATTGACAGAAAAGAGCCGCCCGTTCGGGCGGCTCTTTTTGATCCAAATTCGGATATTTCAAGCAAAATATCACTATTTGTATTTTATTTTTCGCCCAGATATTCCAAAATCTCCCCGGCATTGACCTCCGGCTTGACTTTCTCCTTGGCCCATTCGATCCTGCCGTTTTCATCGATGACATAGGTTGTACGGACCACGCCCATACTCGTCTTGCCGCACATCGTCTTTTCGTGCCACACATCGTAAGCCTGGATCGCCTGCAGCTCCGGGTCGGAAAGCAGCAGGAACGGCAGGTCATACTTCGCGGCAAAGCGGCCATGGGATGCGGCGCTGTCCTTGCTGATACCAATCACCACAGCCCCCTTCGCCTGAAACGCTGTATAATTTGCGCCAAAGGCGCAGGCCTGCTTGGTGCAGCCTGCAGTGTTATCCTTGGGGTAAAAATACAGCACCACCTTTTTCCCCTGAAAGTCTTTCAGGGAAACCAGATTTCCATCCTTGTCCGGCAGAGTAAATTCCGGCGCTTTTGTTCCAACTTGCAGCATGGTATCATGCTCCTTTCACAAAAATAAAATGATCCGGCGAGGACGCCGCCGCGTCATAGGAAAACCCGAAACGGTCAAAGCCTCGCATCTCTTCCGGTTCCCGGGCCTGGCGCTCCGCCAGATAGCGTACCATGGCGCCCCGCGCCATTTTGGCCTGCGTGGCCTTTTCCCGGCGCTTTCCGCCCACCTCCTCGGCAAAGGTACACTCCACCCATCGCCGCTGTGTCCCCCAGTAGGGCCGCACCGCTTTGCTGTACTCCTGAGACGCCAGATTAACAAGGCATGCGTCCTCCGCAGCCAACGCCTCCGCCAGCGACGCCCCCCAGAATTCGTAGAGCGTACTGCAGCGAAACCCTGCCAGCTTTGCCTGCATTTCCATGCGATATGGCTCTACCCCGTCAAAGGGGCGCAGCAGGCCGTAAAACCCGGACAGAATGCGGAGATGCTCCTGCACATAGGAAAGCTCTCGTTCCGAGAACACATTGGGCGCCATGTAGCGATACTGGATGCCATCATAGGAAAACAGGGCTGGTGTTTGAGCGCGGCGCAGATCCATATGGCGGACGCGCTCAAAATTCAGCGCGGCAATGGCATCGTTACAGCGCCACAGCGCGCGGCACTGGTCATAATCCAGCGTCTGAAGATATGTTTTCAGTTCCTCCGCCTGTTCCAGAAACTGCGGCGGCGCCGCAACAGCAAAGCTGTCGCTGTCTGAACGCATTTTTTTGGCTGGTGAAACGATAAGCCGCACAGAGCCTGTCCTCCTTTCCCAACACAGCGCTCCTGCACGGAGCGTTGCCCTACCGGTTTTGTTCATCATATCGAATCCCATCTTCTCCGTCAAGTGATAAAAGCAACACTCCGGGCCGAAAGTAACGCCATGTTGTTCGAGTGCGATGCGGATTTCAAACGCAGAGAACCGCCGTCAGAATGCAAAGCTATTATGGATCCTTAACGACCCAAAAGTATAAAAAAACACCAGACCTTGTCGTCTGGTGGGGTAAACATTCTGTTGGAGGTAAATTTAGGGGTAAACGAAAAAACAGGAACAATAAGCAGGAACTTTTTTAAGGCAAAAGCAAGATAATAAAAGAAGAAACCGCCCTATTTCCAACAAATAAGGCGGTTTCTTGTGGCGCAGAAGGAGGGATTTGAACCCTCGCGCCGGTTTCCCGGCCTACTCCCTTAGCAGGGGAGCCCCTTCGGCCTCTTGGGTACTTCTGCAGGTCGAATGGATTGCTTGATACGCTTTTCTTTTTACTTTGCGCATGGCGGAGAGGGTGGGATTCGAACCCACGGAAACTTGCGCTTCGCCGGTTTTCAAGACCGGTGCCTTCAACCGCTCGGCCACCTCTCCATGTCTGAATCCCCACATTACGCCTAAACGCAAAATATACTTTACCATAAACCAAAGCGCTTGTCAACTGACAACACTTGTTTTCCTCCAAAAATTTTTTCACTTTCTTATAAATTCCCTCTTGCTTTTTGCTTCCAACTGTGGTATCATAAACAAGCTGACATCCGGGTGTGGCGAAGTTTGGTATCGCGCTTGAATGGGGTTCAAGAGGCCTTGAGTTCGAATCTCAACACTCGGACCAGATCATGATAATCCGAACTACATTATCCAAGTGGGTAATGTAGTTCGGATTTATCATTTTCATGAAAATGTGATTTGACGAACAAGGGCAGGATTTACATTCCTGCCCTTGTTTTTTGTTCTCTGTACTGGTATCATTTTTTATAAAACAAATGCAGGTTTATCGGGGAGTCGTATAAGGCAACATAGCAGAATTCTGGAGGTGTGTATATGGATTTCCCAATAAATAGAAATGCTTTCGATCAATTTATCTGCAACTCAAATATCTTTGAATTAACACGAGTTGCTATGCTACAATGCTTGAAAAACTGGTACAATGATGAGCGAGAGCAATTTCTTGATGATATGAGAGCTGATTTTGATACGGTTATGGAAAAATACCACTTTTATGACAGCATGGTATCATTCAATAAAAATTTTGAGTTTAACCTGCCATTAGACACGATAACCTGTATCATTACCATCAACGATGATGAGGACGATTATTGTATGTGTTATCGGGCTATATTTGACTACGATATGAATATGATTGACGATATGATTTCCCCATAATTGTGGCAGCGAACAGCCTGTTCTTACTGACTTCTTTTAATCAGCGCGGCATAAGTTATAGAAAGGTGAGAAATCGTAATGATAAAAGAGATTGAAATTCAAGGTTGTGTTACAATTCCAGAGGATGTTTCAATGGATGACTTTGTTGATAAATTTATTGCGTTTATTGAAGAAAATGGGTGGAATTTTGGCGGAGGATATCGTACTATTGTAGATGGGCACTATATAAATGACGATGGGACAAAAGGCGAATATGTCTTTGACCACTGAATGACAACTTCCTATTTACCAGCTAGACATAAGCAGAGGCGGGAGCATCGTTTGAGATGTTCCCGCCTTGTGTGTTAGTCCTGTTTCGTTTTGTCCTGTTCCTGCCGTACTTTCCCTCCACAAACTCCCACTGTCCTTCCTCACTCTCGAAAAACGCCTGTATCTCCGGACGCAGAGCCTTCCACTTCGTGACAGGGAATCCCGGCGCCGCAGCCGTTGAATGTTCGGATTTTTGCTTTGACCAAAACGATACCACAAAACACAGGGGGACGGTCCCTCCCCCGCGCCCGCTACAGCAGCACATCGGACACAATCAGCCCATGAAACCAAACCATACCAGCAATGCTACGCCAACGATGCCAAGCACAACCCCGACCTGGATGTATAGCCTTTCTTTATACTGATCATATTTGTAAAACAATGCGGTCGCCGCACCGATAAACAAAAGTGCAAGGCTTCCTTTCCACGCCGGATTGCCTTTGACAAGACAAATGAGCGTCAAAACCTGCGTGGCCGCAATGACAAAATCCAGTGCCGCGCTTCTGGACCGCGTATCGATCTGTGCGTCCCGCTCATCTTTAACAAGCCGTGGCTGGGAGTGCTGTTTCATATCTCTTTCCTCCTATTCATGTTTTTCGTAGTACAACTGAACAAAAATCTCAAGGATCAGAAATCCCCCCAGGAACAGGCCCGGAAGAACCAAGATGGCAAACCACACCGGATTGGCAGTCAGCTTAAATCCAATCATCCCGCAAACCATGAACACAAACAGAATGCCGTACGCAATATCCAGCATCCGCGCTTTGCTTTTATAGCGAATCAGACGATTGCGCTCATCCCGTTCTTCAATTTGATCCTCCCTTGTCGCCTTCTTGGAGAAAGCCCTCCAAAAAGAGGTGATCCCCAGCAACAGCAAAAATACGGACAAAATACTGTCTCTCACCTGAACCAGTGCATTCGGATCCGGCGAACCGAAATCGTGAACAAGATTCCAAAGCGCCAAAAGCATCCATATGCCGCCTAAAAGGAGTCCTTTTCTATTGTAAACTTTCATATTCCCTGTCCTCCAATTCCTTGTTTTCTTTCAGGCAGCACAACTCCTCAACACTCACGCCAAATACCTCAGCCATACGATATGCCAGCATAAGAGAGGGATTATACTGCTCTTTTTCAATGGAAATAATCGTGCGGGAAGATACACGAACCAGATCCGCCAATTGCTGCTGCGTCATCCCGGCCTGTGTACGCAATTCCTTGACTCGTGTCTTCATAGCTTCCCCCTCCGTAATATGAAGTAAGCTTCTTGTGAAGCCAACTTCATATTACCACTGAAAACACGTTCTGTCAACCAAAATATGAAGCATCCTTCACAAAAGGCACTTCCGCAACCTCTTCGCCCAATTCAATGAAAAACAGGCACGAACTATGTTCGCGCCTGTTTTTCTGCACCGTCCGCCACGACGGCAAACATTATTTTTTCTCAGCACAGCGATGCCGCAGCGCTCAACAGCCGCAGACACTGCGGCAAGAAAAAACAGGGGCGGAATATTCCCGCCCCTGCTTCGCTTTCTATTAGAACGCTCTGTTATGCGCCCATGGTCGATGTTTCCGGCAGCGTACTGCCGCCGTCGATCACGATCTGCGCTCCAGTGATATAGCTGGATTCGTAACAGCCAAGGAAAGCAGCCAGCTCGCCGATTTCCTCAGGCCGTGCCAGCCGTTTCAGCGGCACGCCTGCGGCGATTCCATCAATCACGCTCTCCGGGTTTTCCGGGCAGGACTGCTTGGCCATTCCTTCCACCATAGGCGTACGCACATAGCCCGGGCAAATAGCATTCACGGTAATATTATAATCAGCCATCTCCCGCGCAACGGCTTTGGTAAAGCCGACCAGCGCCGCCTTGGACATGGCGTAAGCCGCCTCTCCGGGATCGGCCACCATATCGCCGGTGACCGAACTCATAACGACGATTTTACCTTCCCGCTTGGCCATCATAATGGGTGCAATCGCCCGGGTTACATTCCAGACACCCTTGATATTAATATCAATGTGATAGTCCCGATCCTCGTCGCTGGTCGAAAGCAGGTCGCCCAGCACACATACACCAGCGTTGTTCACCAAAACATCGATGGTTCCATAAGTATCCAGTGCCTGCTTCACCAGGTTGAGCACACTCTCTTTGTTCGTTACGTCTGTACGAACGCCGATGGCCTCATAACCGGCCGCACGAAGCTCCTCTGCAAACTCCAGCACCCGCGCGCCTCTGGCCGCCAGAACCAGTTTGGCACCGTACTTGGCATACACTTTGGCAATCCCTTCTCCAATTCCCTTGGATGCACCAGTGATCACAGTGACTTTTCCTTCCAGCTTTCTCATAATGGTTCCTCATCCTTTCTTTTGACAACGGATTCGGCAGGCAAATCCAAACGGGCCCCGGAACGCCTCTTCACAAGCGCTCCGGGTACTATCCCTTGTTTTTATCCTTGCTGAATGAAATCTGACGCACCGTGTTTGCACAGCGGACAGACATAATCTGCCGGCAATTCGTCCCCTTCATATACATAGCCACAGATCTTGCACACCCAGCTCTTTTTCTTCGGCGCTGCAGGAGCCGCAGGCACAATACGTTCAAAGTCCGCAACGCCGTGCTTGCAGATCGGGCAGATATAATCGGCCGGCAGCGTTTCGTTTTCATACACAAACCCGCAGACCTTACAAATCCAACCCACCTTTGGCGCGTCTGTCATTGCCGCAGGCAGAGGCTTGGGTTTGATGTGCGCAAAATAATATCCATAGGTCACGGACGGCTCACCGGAAAGCACCCGCGCTGCAGTCACATCGGCAATAAACAGCATATGCGTACCGCAGTCCTGCGAGGCAATAACCTTTCCGGAAAGAACAGCATTCGTTGCTTCCTTCACGTAATAAATCCCGTTGGCCGCTCGCTCGGCATAGGTGCAGCCCTGGAATTTATCCGCGGTTTTTCCGCTCTGGAAACCAAAGCGCTGGAAGACTTCCATGGAAGCGTCCTCCGTCAGAACAGAAACATTGAACTCACCAGTTTTCAGAATCATATCACAGGTGTAGTTGGCTTTGTTAACTGCAATAGTAATCCGTTTGGGCTGATCCGTCAACTGGCTGGCTGTGTTGATAATACAGCCGTTGTCTTTGGCCCCGTCCCGGGCTGTCAGAACAAACAGGCCATAGGAGAACTTCTGGAACGCAAGGGGATCTACTGGCGTGGCAACGGCAGAGGGGGCTGCCGCTGCCGCCAGCATGGTCAGCAGCTCTGCGGGATTGCTGCGGAGCATGGAAATGACTTTTTCCTTGGAAGGTACTGCCGGCTTTGCACCCGGGATCGTAGCAGCAATGGCATCCACCAACGCATCCACTTCCCCGCTCTGCTTTTCCTTCAGGGAGGAACGAACAGTCACCGTAGCGTCAATAAATTTGGTGCCAGGCAACTGTTCCATCAGGCGGCGCATCTGCCCGCCGGCAGCAGGCGCCCAGGAACCATTCTCCACGAAAGCCACCGTACGGTTCTGCAGATTGTGGTTCACAATATCATGCAGCAGATTCTCCATGGCGATGTAAATGCCGGCATTGTAGGTCGCCGAAGCAAACACCAAGTGGCTGTACCGGAACGCGGCAGCCAAAATCTCATCTGCCGCAGTATACGAAGCGTCATACAATGCGACTTTAATACCGCGCTCCGTCAGCTTAGCAGCCAGAATATCCGCCAGATTGGCGGTATTGCCGTAAATGGAGCCATAGGCAATCACGACGCCGGTTTCCTCCGGCGTATAGGTCGCCCATTGAATATACTTTTCCAGGAACTGATTGAATTTTTTGCGCCAGACAAAACCGTGCAGCGGACAAACCATTTTGATCTCAATGCCGGAAGCCTTTTTCAGCACATCCTGCACCTGTTTGCCGTATTTACCAACAATATTAGTATAATACCGGCGCGCTTCATCCAGATAATCGCCGAAAAAATCCACCTCGTCGGCAAACAGCGCACCGTCCAATGCGCCGAATGTACCGAATGCATCGGCCGAAAACAGGATTTTTTCGCCGATATCGTATGTGACCATAACCTCGGGCCAATGCACCATGGGTGCAGCCACAAAGGTAAACGTATGCTGCCCTGTGCAGAACGTATCCCCCTCTGCCACCAGATGCAGCCGTGTACGCACGTCAAACGCAAAGAACTGTTCCATGATCTGCGCAACCTTTTCATTGCACACGATCGTTACTTCCGGATAGGCCTTGACCAAATCACCCAGCGTGGCGGCATGATCCATCTCCATATGCTGCACAATCACGTAATCCAGCCGGCGGCCGCCCAACACATGCGCCAGATTTTCCAAGTACTGCTTAGACGCCGACGCATCAACGGTGTCGAACACTACGGTCTTTTCGTCCAACAGCACATAAGAATTGTAAGATACGCCCTTCGGAATTTTGTATACGCCCTCAAACAGAGCCAGACGGCGGTCATTGGCGCCGATCCAGTAGTAGTCTTTGGTAACCTTTCGAACATTGTACATGCTCTTACAACTCCTTTCCATACCCCGTCGGAATTTTCCTTCTTCCTGCGCATTAAATCGCAAAAGCAGTCAAACCAAATTATCGGATCCCAAAATGCAAATTTATCTTTTTTTGCACATTTTTCACATTATCCACAGACTTTTGCACATGCCCAGGCATCCACGCTGCTGTGGATTTACAGCATCAGCCCCATTTTCCGGGCTTCAAAGAGCAATTCATCCCGGAAATTGGGATGGGCAATGGAAATCAGAGCCTTGGCACGCTGCGAGAACGTTCTGCCGCGCAGCTTGGCAATGCCATATTCCGTAACGATCATATCCACTTCGTTCCGGCCCGTAGTCACACCGGCACCGGGCGCCAGGAAGGGTTTGATCTTGCTGATAGTTCCTCCCTTGGCCGTGGATGGGAACGCAATAAAGCTCAATCCGCCGCGGCTCATCAATGCGCCGCGCACATAGTCCAACTGTCCGCCGGAACCGGAGAACATATGGTTTCCGATGGATTCTGCGCAAACCTGTCCGCTCAGATCAATTTCCAACGCCGCATTGACCGAAACTACATTGTCATTCTGCGCAATGGTATAGGGATTGTTCACATAATCCACCGGCAGGATGGCGACCGACGGATTGTGGTCAATGTAGTCATACATCCGTTTGGAACCATAGGCAAACGTAGCAATGGTTTTGCCAGGATGAATCGCTTTGCAGCTGTTGTCCGCCGCGCCGCATTCAATCAGTTCAATCATGCTGTCGGTCAGCATCTCCGTGTGGATGCCCAGGTGCCGCTTGGATTTCAGCGCCATACCCACTGCGTCCGGAATCGATCCAATACCCAGCTGCAGGCAGGCTCCGTCCGGGATCTGCTCAGCAATCAGATTCCCGATGGTCGTGCTGACAGCGTCCAGCTTGGCCGGGGGCAGCACAGGAAGCGCATAATCCGCTTCACACAGCGCCGTCACTTCGCTGACATGCACCTTCGGCGCTTCGGCACAGTACGGCATCTGCTGGTTGACTTCCACCAGAATCATTTTTGCTTTCTTGAGGTATTCAGCAGAGTCCGAACCCGTGACACCCAAGCTGAAATAGCCGTGAGAATCCATCGGAGATACCGAAACCACGAACACGTCCACATCAAGGTATTCCCGAATCAGCGCTGGCTGATCCCAGTATGTATTGGGCAGATAATCTGCCAGGCCCTGGCCCACCGCCTTGCGCGTCAGTGCAGAGCAGAACACAGATGTACCCTGCAGGTTTTTGGCAAAGCGGATCGGCTCCGTATAGCACACCAGCGGATACAGATCCAAATACGTCGTGATGGTGCAGCTGCGCATGGAATCGGCCAGGCAGCGGTTATTGATTGCCTCATACAACGTTTTAGGCTGAGCAAGAAAAATATCCGAAAAAATATGAGATGCATCCGGAATACGCGCAGCCATTTCTGCCGCGCTCATCTTTTTCTCTTCATATACTGCTTGAAACTGCATTGTGTTCACTCCTCATTTTTCTGAACGTTCTTTTTTGTCTATACACGATCATTTACCCAAGCGCGCCGGCCCCGGACGGGCATGGCTGTGGCTCGAAACGAAGCCGCATGCTCCCTTCCAAGCCGCACCATTGCCCTGTTCCGACGCCAATTTGCCGGTGCGGCAGTATTTTCCTCCGAAAGCGCTCCGAAAAAGAAAAAAGCCCAAAAACTCCAGGAGTTTTTGGACTTCAGTGCCGCAAATCAATCAGCATACGCCATTGCATGCTGTGCTGTTTCTTTTGAATCTATCATATCAGCCGGTGACTGCTTTGTCAATCTGTTATCCAAAACGATTCTGTTGTATCAGAGCCTGCATTTTTCACCGGAAAACCTTTTCCGCTTCATCCAGCGAAAAGTATCCGTTGGCTCGCACAGTAGCTTTCATCACAATCAGCGGAAACAGCACCTTGTTCTGCTCCAGTTTCCGGAGATGATTCAAATAAAGTTCCAGTGTCCGCTCGGAATAGGTCTGCAATTCTCCTCTGGTATAAGTTTCTACAGACGTCACCGCATCGTGATCCTCTGCTGTAGTAAGGGGCCTGCCGCGCCGTCCAAGATTGGGGTACATCGCGCGGAATTTTGCCGTCTGTGAGATCTCAATGGCCAGAATTTCCTCCACAAGGCGCTCTTTTTCCGGCGACACCGGCGGCAGGAGATCCTGAATTTGTTCATATTCCTGCGGATGTGTAGAGCGCATCATATAGCCGTACTTCTCAGACAACGGGTTGCGGCCAGCTTCCTCTGCCTGGATCAAATCCTGCCGGTAGGAAGCAAGCATAGCCTCGTTCCACGCCTCAAACTGCGCAGCACGCATAATGCGGAAAGTCCGTTCGTCTTCCTGACAGGAAGCCCGTCCGCCCACATTTTGGACTTGCTGAAACAGGTTCCATTCCCGATTCAAAATATCCTCTGCAATTTCACTCCGATTCATACTGCTCTCACACCCTTCTCCGCACATCGGCGGCAGTATTTATGTTTCCTGAAACACCCGCCGATGCTCACCGCGTCCGCCGGCGGCCAAGCTGCTTTCGACGTTGATTTCCAGAATCCCTTCAACTTTCCCGTTGACCCAATATGGGAATTGAAGTACTGTCACTTCCCCGCCTTCTGCACCAGGAAAGTTGGCATGGTAAAAATTCATGGGCTTTCCCATGGCAAACATCAAAAAGAGCGCGTCAATGTTGCGCTGATTAACCTGAGAGTGACAGTTTCTGGTCGAATAGCCCAAATACTCCCGCTCACCGAATACCTTGCTGTAAAATTTCTGTGCCTGCTGATTGCAGTATATGATTTTCATATCCCGGTCAATCACAGCAATGGCTGCACCCAGCTGATCATACATGGCAAGGATCTGTTGGCTGTCTAAAGGTTCCATCTATTTTATTCCTTTCGCTTTGTTTTCATTTTTTGGTATGCAGGCGGTTTGTGTTTCGCCTGCATACCAAAGATTTCCATTTCAGGGGTTGTAAAATGGAAATCCTACTCTATGGGAGTTAAGAAAGGAATGGGACTAAAGCAAAAGAACGCTGTATCTCCGTATCATATACGGAGCGCACGGGGCGATCAAGTGATTCTACTTGCACGAAAATTCTCGTCACAGCCCCGCCTGCCGTTCTCTATTTTCTCAGCCTGGCGTCAAAGCGCCGCTGAGAACGGAAACAAAAATGGTTTCCTCAGTCTTCGGGTTTATAATTGGGCAGAATGGTTTCCACTTCCACATGGGGACGGGGAATCACATGGACGCTGACCAGTTCGCCAACACGCTGTGCCGCCGCTGCACCGGCATCCGTTGCTGCCTTAACCGCACCGACATCGCCGCGAACCATCACGGTCACCAGGCCGCCGCCGATGTGCTCTTTGCCGATCAGGGTGACATTGGCGGCCTTGACCATGGCATCCGCCGCTTCAATCGAGCCGATCAGACCCTTTGTTTCAATCATTCCAAGTGCATCATATTTCATGATTTTTCCTCCTTTTGTACTGCGGCCACTCAAGCCTGCTCATAAAATGTACGGAACGCTTCCAGCAGCTCACCCTTCGCAATCCGTTTCAAATTCCGGTCGGTCAGAGTATGCTCCGGATATTCCTTGGCCAGTTCACGCAGTTCCGCCAAGCGCAGGAATGTGATTTCAGACATTGCCTGTTCTATCCCTTCGCTTTGGAGGATCGCTTCCAGCTTCTGACGCGTCATCGGATTTTCCGCAGCGTCGGTTTCCTCCGGCACCGCTGCAGTGTTCTCTGCCTGCTCTTCCGTTGTTTCCAATTCCTCCGCTGACGTCTGTTCCGGCTCTGTCGGTTCTTCAGGCTCCGTTGCCGCCTCTACCACCTCGTCAGTGCTTTCCGGCTCCTGCGGCCCGTCATCCTCATCGTCGGGCCCCTCCGGACTGTGCGGCAGAATCGACTCCACTTCCATATGAGGACGCGGAATCACATGTACGCTGATCAGTTCACCGACACGCTGCGCTGCAGCTGCACCGGCGTCGGTCGCTGCCTTCACCGCGCCGACATCACCACGGACCATTACGGTCACCAGCGCGCCTCCAATATGCTCTTTGCCGATCAAGGTGACGTTGGCCGCTTTAACCATAGCATCTGCTGCTTCAATCGAGCCGATCAAACCCTTTGTTTCAATCATACCCAATGCCTGCATCCTGTTTCACCTCCATCTCGGCTGTCTTTTTATCCGGGGGGCAGTTTTGTTTCCAAAACTGCCCCATGTTGTCTCTATCCTTATTTCTGCATCTTCTGGCACAGCGTGCCGCCGATGGTCTTGTGGATCATCTGCGAGAATAAATTGATCAAATACGCAATATGAACTTTCTGCGTCTGTGTCAGCATGTCTGCGTTCTCATAGTAAAACCGATAGGTTTCCCCTCTCAGATAATGCAGCGCAGCAGCTTCCGTGCCGTGGTTTGCAAGAAGGATCGCCCGAGTCATATGAAAACATTCCCTATGGGGTTGTTTCAGATCCTCTGCGGTCATGCCGCTGCAAGTACCCGGCACCAAGATGTTGATCGCGCTGCCCTCTTCAATGCTGCACAGGCTGCACTCCATATCAAAAATCTCATTGGCGAGGATTTGATTTTGTGCGTACAGTTCCGTCGCCTGTTTCAAATACAGCGCCTGGAGCGCACAAAAACGGCCTTTGAGTTTCTCATTGCAGAGATTGGGATCCGGTGCGGCAGTGTCGTCGCACACCGGCGTGGCACTGGGTGCTGTTTCCTTGGGCTCAGCGGGCGTCGGCGCATCAGCGCTGTATTCCTCTGTCCCATCGATCCGGATCGTGGCGGTTTTGGACGGTTTCACGTCCGCCGGATCCACGATGGAAATCTGACGGTCCGCCAGAAACTGCCGGGCACCGGGCGTCAGCCGTTCTCCCTCAACCAGCGTAAAGCTTTCAAAGGCTTGCTTGCCATACAAATCACGCAGGTTCTGTTCTGTAATGTAAATCATCGGCATCCTCCTTTCTTCAAAAATCGCTCTTCCCAGATCGCCTTAATGCGTTCCGTCAAAGCGTCCATTCCCTGCCCACTCAGGACGGAAATTTCGTAATAAGGTTCTTCCACACCTGCAGCCCGTAGCTCCGCACGGCAGTGCTCCATATCTTCAGCACCCAGATCCGCTTTGGTGATTACACCCAGAACCGGAATGCGGAATACTTTCGAAAATCCCGGCGGATAGCTTCGCTTGCGTGCCGTTGGATCACACAACATCAACATACAATAGGCGTCTTGCTGTGCGGCAATCAAATGCTTGTGCATATCGTTACTCTCCACATAAGAACCGGGCACATCCAGCGTATTCCTTCCATATACCATATGCGGCGTACGCTTGGGCGGCGTGTCAATTTCATTGAGATAATTGGCCAACAGCGTTTTCCCGGATTCTCTGGCGCCTAAAATCATAATGCGTTTTTTCTTCATGTCTTCGTTACCGGCACGACATCAAACTGCAAAATGGTCTTCAATTTCTCCGTAACGGCTTTAAGCGCGGTTTCCACACTTTGCACATCGCCCATAATCACAACGGAACCGGTAAAGCGGTCCAGAAACCCGATATCCACATCCGCAGCTTTCACTGCAATATCTGCGGCTATCATAGATGTCTCATAGGGCGAGAGCGTCAGGATTCCGATGGCGCCGCCCTCTTCAATTCCCAGCGATTCATAAATGCTGGGAATTGGAGAGGCAATTACATGCGCAATCGTAACCTGTTTGCCAGGTACGGATTCTTCAATAATTCGATTAACGGATTCCACCAGAGAGGTCACCACCCGGCAGCTGCTGCAACGGATGGTCTGCTACATATTGAACGGCTTTGGCAAACGCCTCGCCAGCGGCACGGCATGCGGACTGCTCACCCTTGAGGATGCCGCCGCCGCAGTTGGTGTAGGTAGGCGGTGCCCAGAATGCAGCAACTTCCACCTCCGCCGCTTTCAAGGCGGCGTCCATCGCATACATGGATTCGTTGGGCGGCGCAATCACATACAGCAGTGCTTCGCCTTCCTTCACCGTCGAAATCTGGGGCCAATAGGTCCCGGAACGGCTGATCACATGCGAAATATAAGCAATGGAGTCATCTTCATTGCAGCTGACAAAATAGGCATCGTTTTCCACAACATGATGAATGATTTTGAAAGCACTGACGATATCTTCCGGATTCGGGGCGGAAAATGCACCGTAGAATTCACCGCTCAGTTTGAAGCTGGCATTCGCAGCACCAGCATACAGCGCAGTGGCGTGTACGATCTGAATGTCTGTGCTCTTACTTGCCTCATCCATTCCGATATAGCAGACATCATCGCAGTCCGCTGTAAAAATGCCAAGGCTTCTGTGCCCTTCCGGGATGGGGAACTGCTTTCTGTACTGTTCATTCATGTTCGGGATAATTTTCTCGCTGAGGATCTTCGACCTTAAAATATCGCCTTTCATACTCTCATCCTCTTATCCTTAAAACTCGTATTTCTTGATCTTCTCGTGCACGATCCAGTGGGTGTGCAGACCCTTGGGGCAGAAGAACAGGTCACCGGGACGAACCGTGACTTCACCGCCGGGATAACGGAGCGTTGCGCAGCCATAGATAACCAGAGCGGTTTCATTGTGATCATAGTCAAAATCAAACTCGCAGGGATCGCTTTCCCAAGTGATTTCTTTGCTGATATACTCGATTTCGCCTTCGGTGGGCTTTCTTACCAGGATTTCCAGATTTTGCATAGTTCTCTTCTCCTTTTCAGTCAGATATCAATTTCATGCACGCTCTTTTTTGACAATGCGGATATGCGATTGATCCGTCATTCCCAGAGCATTAGCTTCTTCCGTATCCAGATGGCACTCCAGTCTGGAATTGTTATTGGCGCGAATCACAACGTCGTGGAGCAAACCCGCACGTGTGCCCTCGCACTCAAGGTCGACAATCTCTCCGTCCGTCACACCGAACCGCGCTGCGTCCTCGCAGGTCATATGGATATGCCGCTGCGCAATCATAACGCCTTCCGGGATCTGTACGCTGCCTTTCGGTCCAATCAGGGTGATCCCGGGCGTTCCTCCCAGCACACCGGACATGCGTACTTCGCCTTTAACACCGAGCTTAAACGTATCGCCCGCCAAGATCTCGACCTGTGTTTGCTTACGTACCGGTCCGAGCACCCGAACTTTCTCAATTGCCCCTTTAGGGCCGCAGATTGTCAGAGTCTCTTTGCATGCATACTGGCCCGGCTGTACCAGATCCTTGATGTTGTTCAGCTGGTAACCAGCCCCGAACAGCTTCTCCAGATCCTGCTGAGACAGGTGAATATGCCGGTTCGAGATTCCCAAGGGAATTGCGCCAGGGCCGCCGCTTTCATTCTGTACACGGCTCACTGCCGCAGCAATCATGCGCAGCAATTCTTCGCACTGTACATCCATCGTGCTCTTCCCTCCGTTTCTCAGCGCATGTTCTTAGCCACTTCGTGGATGATTTTGCGCAGTTCTTCTTCATTGATGGAAATGCCGCCCGCCTGGTTCTTGCCGGTGCAGCAGCCCACGCTGATCGCATTCTGTCCGGGCGTCGCCAGCACGCTTTCCAGCGTTGCACCGCCGCAGCAGCTGCTGCCCTTTTCTGCTTTGACCTGATCCAGCAGCTCTTTGAGCTTCGGATTGACCTGCAGGATGGAATCCACATTGCGGATAGGATAGACAACTTTCTTGATATTGATCAACTGCAACGGAGTCACATTCTCAGAGGTAGCGCTGCCGCCGCAGGTGCCGCAGCCCAAAGTGAACGCAGGCGCAAGACCGGTGCACATACCCGTACCGCCCTGGCTGCCGCCAACGTTGATGAGGATGCGGGATGCAGGCTTGATGGAAAACGCCTTCGCAACCTCCGGGTTCTCCGTATGGACGCTCATGGTGTGGCCAATGCCGTTTTCAAGCAGCTTGAAGCTCAGCTCACAGGCCTCGTTGCAATCCTTCACCACATAGAATGCCAACACGGTAGTCAGCTTTTCATAAGAGAGCGGATAAGCGGGGCCAACGCCATCCTGCTTACCCAAAAGCACCTTGGTGCCGTCGGGAACTGCAACACCGGCAGCATCTGCAATATACTTTGCACTTCTGCCGACGAACTTGGCATTCATGGAAGTACCGTTCTTGAAGAGCAGCTTGCATACCTTGGCCGTTTCATCGGCTGTCATGAAGTAGCCGCCTTGGGCGCGGAATTCATCCATCACCTGGTTGGCAATGCACTCATCCACCACAACAGACTGTTCTGAAGCGCAGATCGTACCGTTATCAAAGGTCTTACTGCCGATAATATCTGCCACGGACTGGCGGATATTCGCGCTGCGCTCAATGTAGGAAGGCGAGTTGCCCGCGCCCACGCCCAGAGCCGGCTTTCCGGCGCTGTATGCGGCCTTGACCATACCAGGACCGCCGGTAGCAATAATCATGCTGACTTCCTTTGCATGCATCAGCTCATTGGTCGATTCCATGGTGGGGGTTTCCACACACTGGATGACATTCTTCGGCGCGCCGGCTTCCTCGGCCGCCTGGGCCATCAGATCCGCAGCCAACTTGGTGCACTTGAACGCGGAAGGATGGGGCGCAAACACGATCGCATCTCTTGCTTTCATGGCAATCATTGCTTTATAAATTGCCGTAGAAGTCGGGTTCGTGGAAGGCACAATGCCCATGACCAAGCCCATAGGCTCTGCCACAGAGGTGACCTTGTTGGCAGTATCCTGCGCCACTACACCGATGGTTTTCATGTCCTTGATATAGTTATAAACGAACTGCCCTGCCAGATAGTTTTTAAAGACCTTATCTTCTACCTTGCCGAAACCAGTCTCTTCCACTGCCATCTTGGCCAGGATAATGGCATTGTCAATGGCTTTTTTAACCATGTTGCGCAGAATACGGTCGACCTGCTCTTCGGTGTAATTCGCAAACTGCTGTGCAGCAATTTTGCCCTGTCTTGCCAGGACTCTTGCTTCCTGAATGGACTGTACGTCTTTATCCAATGTTTCCAGCTTCATACTTGGTCTCCTTTTTCTATAAACTCAAATTTACATCAGCGACTGAATCAAAACCGGCGAGGGAGACGGAATCACTTCAAAGTTTACCATCAAACCCTTGCTCTGCACAATTTCCTTGCCGGCGTCCGTACCGGATTTTACGGCCGCCACATCACCCGTATAGGTGAAGAAAGACTTTCCGCCCAAACCGTTGCCCAGACGCAGTTCAACGCCGTCCAGATCCGCCGCCTTAAGAATCGCATCTGCGGTTTCCAGCATAGCAGCAATGGAAAACGACTCCATGATTCCCAGGGCATTGATCCCTTCGGTGCAGGTGGCTCCGGTAATGGCCGGGAACACCTGAGGATGGACGTTCGGGATCACCATAGAGTCAATGTAATATTCACCGGCTTCCCGCTCTCCCGTTTCAATCGAAGTCTTCACAGCCGCCACGTCGCCATGCACAATGGCCACATACTTTCCAGGGCAGGATGTGCTTGCGGTAACGACTTCCACTTCGGAGACCTTGACCATTTGGTCCGCCGCATAAATGCCGCGCGCAATGCTGGAAAACTCCACCATTCCAATCGCTCTCTGCATTTCCTTATCCTCCAATCTCAATATATCTGTCTGTAATGCTCAGCACCTTGCCGCTGATGGACGCATGAATTGGTGCTCCCAGTTTACCTTCCTGGATCTTTCCGATCATCTGGCCGGCTTCCACATGGTCGCCCACCGCAACAACCGGCTCGCACGGAGCGCCCACACACTGGCCCAGCGCGATATGAACGTTGTTTACCTTCAAGTCGGTATCCACCATCGGAGCCTTGCAATCATAGGCTGTCAGACCCAATCTGGCCACCAGACGTTTGCTCGGAACCTTCCGGTATTCCCGCGCCGCTCTGGTTTCATACTCTTCCGTCTTGCGCTCATAACGCAGCTTCTGTTCCATAACCTCGTTGCGGAAGCGGAGATTATTCAATCTCGGATGCAATCCTGCAGGGCAGGAGAAATATTCACAGAGGTTGCACTGGCAACACAACAGTGCATTGAGCTTACCGCCTACTTCATCAATGTTGTAGCCGCCGATGCGCATCAGCTTATGCGGCTGCATATCATGCCCCAGAAGATAACGGGGACACAGATCCGTGCACATGCGGCACTGCTCACAGGCGGAGCGGTTGACCCGCCGGGCTGCTTCCATAGTGCAGCTCTTCTTCTGAATCAGCGGATGATCCTTGGGAAGAATGATAAACCCTTTGTTCTTTTTGGTGATATAACCACTGTAATCGGTCAGCAGCGGTCCCATCATCGGGCCACCGTCAATGACCGCATAATCTTCAAAATTTTCAATGCCGGAAAGTTTCAGCACGTCCAGAATCGGCGTTCCCACCGGCACCTTAACGGTAACATGGTTCGGAATATCGCCAGCCAACGTGATATATTTTTCCGTTACGCTTTGTCCGTTGGCCGCTTTATATATATTCAGTGCCGTTTCCACATTGCAGACCACACAGCCCACATTGATCGGGATTCCGGCTTCGGGAACGATACGGCCCGTTGTTTCATATACCAAAACCTGCTCGTCACCAGCAGGATACATGTCCGGCAAAATGCCGATTTTCACATAATCCGAAAATCCAAGCGCCTGAATGCGCTCTTCCAAAATCGCAATAACATCCTTGTGCTTACCCTTGATGCCAATGATCGCCTGATCAGCGCCGACCAGGCGGCCAGCCATTTCAAAGCCTCGAATGACGTCATCCGGATAAAACTCCATCAACTGCTGGTCCACCCGCAGCAACGGTTCGCACTCGGCACCGTTGAGCAGAATATAATCCGCTTTGGCCGCCAGCTTAACATGTGTCGGGAATCCGGCGCCGCCTGCACCGATAATCCCCGCATCCTTGATCATCTCTAACAATTCCATACCTGCCTCCATCTACATAATGATTTCTTTCGTGCAGCTTTTTGCAATTCCCAGCGGCGTCACAAACATGGGGTTTTTGAGGGATAGGTCGGGATCCCGACGTACTTTTCCACAACATCTTCCACTCCGGTCAGGCAGCAGGTACCTCCGACCAGATAAATTTCTTCCACGTCATGCCCCGCAACACATCGTTTAATGATATCTGCCACTTTTTCAATCGTCGGTTTCAGAACCGGCAGCAATTCTTTGTGGTGTTTGGGATCTCTTTTATAATGCTCCGCTTCTTCAAAATCCAAATGCAACGCACCAGCAACCACAAGCGTGAAATGAGTTCCGCCGGTAGGCTCATCGATCACCTCGGTCACCACACCGTCTTTCAGGATCGATATGCCGGTCGTTCCGCCGCCGATATCAACGACAGCGCCGTTTTTAATCTTCAGAATCGCATTGGCGGCCGTGGGCTCATCCAACACCCGGGCCAATTCAACCCCTGCCACCTGTACCACATTTTTAATTACGCCGGAATCCAAGGAGGCGGTTCCCGGTGGAATAGCAGCTGCAGCATAAAGCAGTTCCGTTCCAAGCTTTTCTCCATTTCCCGAACGATTCGAACTGCACCAATATAGTCCACAACCATACCGTCGCGAACGACATCCGCATACTGGTATGCACCGGCAACCGGCTGAAACTGTTCATTCAAAACAACGACGGCCACACAGGCAGTACCAAGATCAACACCGTATAATATACCTGAGACTTTGCCACAATGGGGTGCTTTGTAACGTCCTCAAAGGTATCAATCAGCGCGTCACACTCCTGAAATCTCTCGTCGGCCGCCCTCATAATGCCTCCCTTTGGAATATTCAGCGAAGGGAAAATCCGCTGGTCAGTGTGCAGCTTCTCTTGCAGGCAAAATCACGTGCGGTCGTAATACCTTCGCCCGTGACATTTGCAATCGTAAAACTTGCCATTTCCTCTCCGTTCAGGCCGATACCTGCCAAAGAGGAGCCGTTCTTAATAAAAACCGTCGTATTCATAATCTTTGCAGCCTTACTCAGCCGGTCGATGCACTGGGAGTGAACCATCGCCGTATGACGGTATCCCTGCTCCGTAAACAGTGCCGTTTCGAGGGCTTCCTCAAAGTCTGCCACCGCCACCAGCGGTACTACAGGCATCAAGCACTCCTCCAACACCAGCGGATGCTTGGCAAAGGTACGCACCACAACCAGCCGCACCGGGCGGTTGGGATGGATCCCCGCTTCCTCCAGGATATCCATGGCGCTCTTGCCTTCCATCTTACGGACCATCTTCATATCATGATTCAAGACCGTTTTAGTCAGTTGAAGCATCTCTGTTTCGTTGTCGATGTAATAAACGCCGTTTTCCTCCAGCTGTTTGACAAACGCGGGAACGATGGACTCTACCGCCACAATGCACTTCTCACTGATGCACATAATGTTGTTATCAAATGAAGCGCCGTCCGAAATATCTTTGGCTGCCTTGGCCAAATCCGCCGTCTCATCCACAATGGCTACCGGATTGGCAGGGCCACCGGCGATGACACGCTTTGGACTGCACAGCACATGACTCATCATCTTTCTGCCGCCGGTAGCTACCACCAGCGCCACATCGGGATGATTGATGATTTCTGTGAGAAGATCATTGCGGGATTCCGGCAATGTTACCACCAGGTTTTGAATGCCGCAGGCTTCCTCGATAGCCTCGTTGATCTTCTCCGTCAGGAACTGCGAAGTTTCCATGCAGCGGGGATTGGGAATGCTGATCACAGAATTGCCCGCGGCCAGCATGCTGATCACATTGTTGATCATCGTTGCACACGGATTGGTCGCAGGGTAAATCGCGAGAACAACGCCGTAAGGAGCCTGCTCGTGCAGCGTCATGCCATGGTCGCCAGTGACAACTTCGGAGAGCAGATCTTCCACGCCGGGCGTTTTATCCAGGGCCAAAACCAATTTAATGATCTTGTCGCGGACATTGCCCATGCATGTTTCTGCATATTCCCGCTCTGCGATCTCCTGAAGATAAGGACGCAGCTTGACCCGGATGGCGGCAATAACATCCCGCCTACAGTTCAGGCTCCGGGAGGAATACTCCTCAAAGGCCTGCAAAGAGGCACACACGGCCAAATTCACGATATGTATCTGCTTATCCTGCGCATTGTAATCCATAGCTGTGCCTCCATTTACTCCTCAACGATCCGAATACCGAATTTCTCCACATACTCTTTTGCAAGAGCTGTCAGAACATCTCCGGCATGAATCTGAAATTCTCCGCCTTGCGGAACATCCCGCAGATCCTGCATGGTAATAAACCTCGCTTTGCTCTGCGGTTTCACTTCTGCTTTGACATTTTTGAAATGCTGGTTACAGGAATCCTCATCTTCCACAAAACATATCCCATAAGATTTCACATCTTGATAATAGGAAAGAATCTTCTTCCGATATGCCGCCGGCTCTTTTCCGGTGAACATCGGATTCTCTTTCTTCATGTACACACGAAGTCCGCCCTCGATGCACCGTCTGATCCAGCCGCCTTCAAAATCCTCCGAAAGGCACAGTGCTGTTTTGATCACACGATCCCGGCACGGTATCGGGAAGATCGTTATGGATCCCTCCGCGGGAGCATGCAAGTCGCCGTAAACGGCGACTGTGCATGCTCCCACATTGGAAAAACGTTCTTCATTCGCATCCCGCTCCGGCAGAACAATCACTCTCTGGTACTTGCCCTCGGCAGCCTTCAGCATCGGCATGTACTGGCTGTCCTGACAATTCTGCCAACCTTTCGGGAATATGAAATATGCTTTTGGCAAAGATGATGAATCCATGTTCGAAGTCAGTGATTCTCCCTCGCTGACGCGGCGAAGAACCTCCCGGATGATCTGTCGAATCTGTTGCTCATCCATTGCCGTTCACCTTTCTCAGCCTAAGCTTTTCTGCTTGCAGATACGCCGTTATTCGGACTTGCCCGCTCCGGTGTAGCCGCCGCCGTTAGGCTTGGAAGGCAAAATATTCTCGACCTCAACATGGGGTCTGGGGATGACATGGACGCCAATCAGTTCGCCAATGCGCTGAGCTGCTGCTGCGCCGGCATCCGTTGCCGCCTTCACTGCGCCCACGTCGCCGCGTACCATAACCGTCACAAGGCCGCCGCCCACGTGCACCTTTCCAATCAGCGTTACGTTGGCCGCCTTGACCATCGCATCCGCCGCTTCAATCGATCCGATCAGACCTTTGGTCTCGATCATTCCCAATGCTTCTGATGTCATTGCTCTTTACCTCCATTTATATTCGTTTTGCTTGCTTGCTTCTCTCAGCCTCCGACCACGCAGTTCAGCCCATGGCTCAGAACCACCTGCCGGAAAACCTCCGCCTCGTCCCGTGGGAGAGACTTGATCTCATAACCCATCGTGTATGCCTTGCCCAGCATCTCATACTTACTTTCTCCCAACGTGTGGTACGGCAGCACATGCACCGTATCCACCCCAAGGGATTTCGCAAATTCTGCTATCCGGTGGAATTCCTCTTCAAATGCATTCACCGTCGGGATTGTCGGCACACGAATAATCACCCGGTTGGCTATCTTCACGATCTTCGCCGCGTTCTTCCGGATCTTCTCATTGCTCACGCCGGTTACCCGCTTGTGCACCTCCGGATCTGTGGACTTGCAGTCCATCAGCACCAGATCCACATACGGGATCACAGCCTCAATCGCCTCATCCGTTCCATACGCCGTCGTTTCAATCGCTGTATCCCAACCCTGCGCCTTGCACGCTTTCAACAATTCCCGGGCAAACCGCCACTGTGTCAGCGGTTCTCCTCCTGACAGCGTTACTCCGCCGCCCGATTTCCGGAAATAATGCGCATCGCGCCGCAGCACCTGGATGATCTCGTTTACGCTCATCACTTCGCCTTTCAGCGTCAGTGCTCCCGTCGGGCATACGTTCACGCATTCTCCGCACCCGATGCACTTGCTCCGGTCCACCCAACTCAGATTTTCCGGCCCAATTGCACCCTGCTGGCACGCCTTCATGCATTTCCCGCACCCGATGCATTTCTTCTGGTCATACATCACATCCGGTTCGATCCGCTGCGATTCCGGATTGCAGCACCACAGGCAGGAGAGCGGACAGCCCTTCAAGAACACGATCGATCGAATCCCCGGGCCGTCATTTACCGAAAAGCGCTGGATATCAAATACGACACCCTTCTCCTGGTAATTTACAGTTGCCACGGTACTTTACCTCCTGCTCCCTTCGCTTTTTTTCGCTGATCAGAACTCCATCTCCGTACGTGCGATAATGTTGTCCTGCGTCTCTTTCGCCAGCTTCGTGAAGTGAGCGCTGTAACCGGCCACGCGAATGACCAGATCCTTGTGTTTGTCGGGGTTGTTCTGTGCATCGATCAGCGTGTTGCGATCCACCACGTTGAACTGAACATGCATACCCTTGCGCTCGAAGTAGCTCCGGATCAGGGACGCCATGTTCTTGATACCCTTGTCGCCTGCCAGTGCAGAGGGCAGGAACTTCATGTTGTACAGCGTACCGTTACTGGCCAGTGCATGGTCCAGCTTCGACACGGAGTTTGCTGCCGCCGTGGGGCCGTGCGTATCGTAGCCGGCACGGGGAGACACGCCGTCCGCGATGGGCGTCTTTGCCAGACGGCCCGTCGGCAGTGCCATTACGTCCTTACCATACAGCACGTTCGCGGAAACAGGATACATACCTGCCTGGAACTTGCCGCCGCGCGCGTTCGTGTACTTCTCCACCTGCTCGCAGTAGATTTCGCCGCAGCGCACTGCATACTTGTCGATCTCGTCGATATCGTTGCCGAAACCGGGCGTATTGCGCATGATCGTCAGCATCTCTTCCCAACGGGCATTCGGAATGATCTGCTTGAAGCCGCCGCCCTGGCTCTGGCCCTGGCATGCATTGCTGCTGCCCGTCTTCAGCAGTTCGCCCAGATTGTCCACGCTGCCGCCGCTCAGCAGTGCCTTCACCGCCGCATAGATCTGGTCTTCCGTATTGTTGTAACGGCCTGCCACGCAGTCTGCCACTGCTCCGGCGCCGCCCGCCTTCGGCTCGTTCACCAGGTTCATGCTCTCCAGGGACATGTTGCCCACAGAGTACTTCGGATCGCCCGCTGCTGCGGAGATCGGCTGAGAACCGATAGCAGGAATCGGATAGCCGAAGTTGTTCTCCAGCGCTTCCTTCAGCTCTGCCAGCGTGAACTTATGATCTTCGAACACGTTCTTCTGGATCGAGTACAGGCAGTCGCCCGCATCGATGATTCCGACGCCCTGAGGTCCGGAGAAGTTCCAGATTGCGCCGCCTTCCTGTACCGACTTGCCCTTTTCGATGCAGCCTTCGATCAGGCCGGACTCGAAGGGCAGAGGCACCAGGTCGCCATGCGCCGTGTCGATGCAGTTGTCTGCTTCCACCATGTTCCGCACGAAGAATTCCATCTGCTTCTCGAACGCGTTGATGAAGTCCTCGATGCAGGTGAACTCCGTAATCTCGCCCGTCTTCGGTCCGATCTGGTCGCCGAATGCACGGCCGTTGTTCAGCGTGATATCCATAACCTTTGCCACGTTGAACGCGCAGGCGTCATGCCAGCCGTCGTACTTGTGCGCAATATCGGGCTCCACGCAGCCGGAGGGGTTGTAGGTACGTGCCACACGCAGCGGGATGCCGCGGTTTACCATCGCGGGGATGATAACTTCATCGTTGAACAGGTTCGGCATACCGTAACCCAGGCGGATAACCTCGATGTTGCGATACAGGAACTCATCCGGCGTCTGGTTGCCGATACGGGATCCCACGGAAGGCATCGGCATACCCACGTGTGCCAGTGCATCCAGGCACATGTAGCTCATTTCGTTCGTCAGGTCGTTGCCCTCTTCGTCCGTGCCGCCCAGTGCGATCAGCTCGAACATCTGGTAGCCTGCGAAAGCCTGTGCGGAAATGTCGTCGCGCACCTTGTTCTTGTCGTTGAACTTCACGAACAGGCAGTCCAGCAGTTCCTGGGCAAATTCCTTTGTGATGCTCTTATCATTGATGTAGTAGGGGTTCATGTAACGGTCGAACGGACCGGGCGAATAGCTGTGCGCGTTCGTCTCCAGGTTGATCAGGTTATGAACGAACCAGAAGGACTGCAGCGCTTCCCACCACGTCTCTGCGGGCTTCTCAGGAACCTTGTAGCAGTTCTTCGAAATCTGCTCCAGCTCCGCCTTACGCTGCGGGTTCATTTCCTTCGCTGCCATCTCCGCTGCCAGCTTGCCGTAGCGGTGTGCATGGTTGATCGCCGCCGTGTAGGTAATCAGCAGTGCCTTGTAGAACTGCAGCTGCTTGATCGCTTCCGGCTTTTTGCGGTCCACCTTGTTCATTGCTTCCAGAACTTCCTTGATGATGCCCTGGAAACCGATCTTCAGTACCTTCTCATAGTAGCAGCACACATGGCCTACGCCGGCATACATGTAGTTGCCTGCGTTGAACACTGCGTGCGTCTGGCATGCCTGGCACTCAGGGCTCATCAGAGACCACGCATAATCGCTCATCGTGTGGCCCTTCCAGTAGTCATCAAAGTGGCGCACCACTTCCTTGTCCTCTTCGGAAATGTCGAACTGGTCGCACGTTCTCGTCTGCATCGTCTCCAGCTCATTGGCCAGGTCTGCATAAGAGTACTCGATACCCACGTCCGAAGAACGCGGATGCACGCACGGAGAGCCTACGATCAGCTCTTCATCACGGATCACGATCGGCAGATTGTTGAACAGGTTCTCATCCACCTTCGCGCGGCGCATGATTGCCGTCATGCCTTCCGTTTCCTTGTACGTCTGTGTTACCAGCTGTGCGCGATACGTTTCCACCATCGGCCGCGCTTCCACGATCATCTTTTTCAGCCGCTTCACTCGGTCTGTCGGTTCCGTAAAGCCTTTCTCAATCATTGTCTCGTTCATTGCTTATATACCTCCTTATAAAATGTTCATTGCATAACATGGATTTCCGGGGTTCTAAGAGTATCCAGCTATTTTTGCGGAATACTCCCTTCAATCATTCTGCGAACTTTGCGGATCATTCGTAGAATGATTGAAAGGAGGTTCACTCCTGCGCAATTAAATAAAAAAGCCCAAAAACTTAGAAAAGTTTTTGGACTTCGATGCCACTCACATCACTGATATACGCCATTGCATATCAGCCACTATTCAATTACGCAAATCAGTCATGGGAAGAAGCAATTCCTTTAGACTAAACTGAGTTTACCAAATCAAAATCGTTCTGTCAACTACTTCCCCTTTTTTTGTAACCTTACATAAATTTCAGACCGTTTTTTTGACAGCAGCAAAATTCCGGAAAGATTTCCACTGCCTCCCAACACATACAAACCTGCGTGACAGCGCCGTTTCCCCTGTTTTTTCCCACTCCAGAGTATGGGCGAAACTCTTGTTTTATACCAACCGTTTCTCCCCTGCAATCCCCAAACCGGCATTGCATTATCTGTATAATAATGATAGAATACTATCAGAATAATAGAAAAGGAGGCTGTTGTATGATTATCAAACCGTCCACTGCCCTGCGCAATGATTACAGCGCAATTTCTGATCTGGCCCATGCAGAAGATGCCCCGATCTACATCACCAAAAACGGCGAAGGAGATCTGGTCATCATGAGTATTGACGCCTATGAGCGCCGTGAAGAAGTGCTGAAACTGCGCGCCAAACTCGAAGCAGCAGAACAGTCCCGGCTGTCCAGACAAAATACGCTTTCCATCGAGGAATCCCGCCAGCGGCTGGAGGACATCTATGGACAATCCCGTTAAACTGGAAATCCTGCTCCCCGCCCAGGCAGAGCTGGAGGAAATCGCCCGGGTGCACATGGCCCTGTCCGGGCCGCAATCCGCCCGCAGCATAACCAACGAAATTCTTTCCGCCATGGAGCAGCTTCAGCAGTTCCCGCTGTCCGGGCCGCCGCTGCGCGACGCTCAGCTCAGCGCCGGAGGCTATCGCTCAATTCTTGCACATAAATATTTAATTATATACCGCCTGCTGGGCGATACGATCGTAATCTACCATATCGCCCACGGCGCCACAGATTACCCCAAACTGCTCAATACAACGTTCTTTCAATAAAAAAACGCCGCAAACCACGGAACTGTGATTTGCGGCGTTTTCACTTTTCTCAGGCCGCCGTCACATAACTGCAGCCAATGTTTGAGAATAATGAATTACTTTCAGGAACACTCCATCACTCAAGGCGACGCTCTTCCAGAGAAGCTTCTCTGATCATCAGCGTCAGGATAACAGCCACAACCGTACCACCGATGAAGAACGCGAGGGTACCCATGTGGTTACCTCTGAAGATACCGTTCACGGCCAGCAGGCAGATCAGGCCCCAGCCATTGGCACCCAACTGCATCAAGCTCTCGGTCGTACCTTCAGAAACAGGATATGCGGTTTCGTAACCCATGACCATCAGGACAGGAGTTACACCAGTCAGGAATACGCCCATGCAGCATGCCATGACAATCATCAAACCAACAGAGTGACCCATGATGATCAGAGCCAGACCAACCAGCGTACCGGCCTGGCAGACCAGAACAATGGGCTTTCTCTTCTTGCTCTTGGACTTATCGGAGATGATGGGCAGAACCAAAGTGGTGATCGTACCGGTGATGGTCAGGATGGTACCCAACGTGCCCACGAACAAGCTGTCCAGGCCACCGTTGTTAAAGAACTGCAGGACAGGCTCCAGCAGAGTGGTCAGAGTGAAGTAAACACCCTGCATCAGCCAGAAGACCAGAACCGCGCAGATGAACTGCTTGTTCTTGATCAGCATTTTAGCACCCTCAGCAAAGCTGACGCGCTCGATGAGTTCTTCGTTGGCAGGAGGCGTAGGAGGCGCTTCTCTGGAAACGATCACGAACCACAGGATCATGGGGATGGACAGGAAGCCAAATACCTTCAGTGCGCCAGGGATATCCATACCAAAAGTGCTCATGAGCCAAGGTACACCGAACTGTGCCATCACAACGCCCAAGTAAGTAGAAATCATACCCCAGCCGTTGGCCACGCCGCGCTCAGACGGCGGGAACCATTTTGCACTGATAATGCCGAATGCGTTGATAATAAACGGCTGCGTTACTGCAATACCTATGGTGGTAATCACCAGCGCAGTATAAGATGTACCACCGATGAAACCACGCAGCAACGTGAAAATCATCAATACAATACCAGCAATTGACACGGTTTTATACCAGCCAATTTTCTCAAACACCCAGCTCGCGGGAATCGACAGGGTAATCATGGCAACCATGATAATCATGGTCAGCGCACTGATGGCCGCTTCACCGGTAGCTGCATCCTGGAAACCATAGAACTTCCAAGCATCCGTCACAATAGCACTGAAGAACGCCCAGCCGTACTGCATAACGGCGTTCACGCAGACAAAAGACAGAAGAACCGCCCACCGTCTTTTGTACAGCTTAAATTGTTTCTGTGTTCCTTCCATATGGAAAAATCCTACCTCTCTGTTCAAAATTCAACCTTTTGCAAGGCCAAGATACCCCTTATTTGACGCCTTCTTTGTCAACGCTGGGCAAAATATTCTCGACCTCAACATGGGGTCTGGGGATGACATGGACGCCAATCAGTTCGCCAATGCGCTGAGCTGCTGCTGCGCCGGCATCCGTTGCCGCCTTCACTGCGCCCACGTCGCCGCGTA
>JAJCJJ010000020.1 GCA_020555865.1 bacterium 210917-DFI.7.65
CTACTCTTCAGACCAGCCGTTTTTATTTATGTTGTTTATTATTCTTCTTCTAAAGGTAATTCTTCTTGGCCTTTTGTATCTTCTGGGACAGCCACTTCTTCACCAATGCCATAAGCTGCTCTAACTAGAGCAGAAACTTCTGCCATCATTTCAGGATGATTAGCCATATAGATTTTAGCATTTTCTCGTCCTTGGCCAATCCGATCTTCTTTATAAGAGTACCAAGCACCGCTTTTATCAACGATGTCTTTTTCTACTGCCATATCTAGAAGTTCTCCTTCTTGTGAGATCCCTAAACCATACATGACATCTACTTCAGCGATTTTGAAAGGAGGTGCTACTTTGTTTTTTACGACTTTGATCTTTGTACGGTTACCAACAATATCTG
>JAJCJJ010000021.1 GCA_020555865.1 bacterium 210917-DFI.7.65
TTAGCTTTTAAGAGCTCTAATCTATTTACACGCATCGTAAGCTTGTATAGCTTTAATTCTTGGTTTGCTGTAGGAGAAAAATCTTTCTCTTTGACATACTTCTTTGCTTTGCGAGCGAATGCTTTGACATCCATTTCACTAGCACGCTTCATCGCTTCGCTACGTGTGATTTTCTGACCATTGGAGAAACTGTCCCACTGCGCGTCTATTTCTTTTTGTATCGCATCTTGTGCGTATTGCATGCGACTTTTAATTTCTGCCATGCGCTTTTTATCATCTTTAATTTGTTGCTTTTACCATTCTTTTTCCCGTTTTATCCAATATTCTTAGGAGTTCATTTAATCACTCCCCTTTTTCATCTTTTTTGTTGTTAATTACTTTTTCA
>JAJCJJ010000022.1 GCA_020555865.1 bacterium 210917-DFI.7.65
TCGGCGCATTCGGGCGGAAACGTCCGTCCGGGTCGCCCTGTATCCACCCCAGCTGCGCTGCACGCCGGATTTCGCTTTCAGCCCAGTGCCCGGAAATGTCCGTAAAGCTGCTCTCGCCGTCGCTCGTGCCGGTATCGAACCGGGCGCAGATTGCCGCAAACTCCGCGCGGGTAATCGCTTCGTGGGGTGCAAACGTATCCTCAGTATACCCTTTCACCACCCCCAGCGCCGCCATCGTGGACACTGCCTTGTTGTACCATGCTCCCTGCTCCACATCAGCAAAGCCGCTCCGGTCGGTTAAATACTCTTCCCGCACATCCTCTTTCAGCAACCGGAAGAAAATCGCCGCCGTTTCCGCACGGGTGACGT
>JAJCJJ010000023.1 GCA_020555865.1 bacterium 210917-DFI.7.65
TTCTGTCCCTGGTGTTGGCGCTGGCCATGGCATTGAGCCTGATGACCGCCGCCTTCGCCGCGGACGCGAGTGACTACAAGGATTACTCCAAAGTCACTTACAAAGAGGCGGTCGACGTTATGACTGCTGCCGGCATTTTCAATGGCGGCGACGGCAATAACTTCAACCCCGACGCAAACCTGAACCGTGAGCAGGCTGCGAAGATCATCACCTACATGCTGGTGGGCCAGGAGAAGGCCGACAAGCTGACTGCTACCATCGCGCCCTATGCCGACGTGGCAGCCAACCGCTGGAGTGCTGGCGCAATCGCG
>JAJCJJ010000024.1 GCA_020555865.1 bacterium 210917-DFI.7.65
GGCGAAAGCGGCGGTCATCAGGCTCAATGCCATGGCCAGCGCCAGCACCAGGGACAGAACCTTTTTCAGATTCTTCATGGTTCGGTAGTCCTCCTTTTTTGATCTTTTTGCTCCAAAAAGTGATCCATTTTGGCACAAATAACCCGTTTTTCCTCCAAAACACCGACTTATAAATACCGCATAGCACCTCTTTGACCGCAAAGCAAAATCCCCGGAAAGCCGCGCCACAGCGGCCTTTCCGGGGATTGCAAAACGTAT
>JAJCJJ010000025.1 GCA_020555865.1 bacterium 210917-DFI.7.65
CCGTGAGCAGGCTGCGAAGATCATCACCTACATGCTGGTGGGCCAGGAGAAGGCCGACAAGCTGACTGCTACCATCGCGCCCTATGCCGACGTGGCAGCCAACCGCTGGAGTGCTGGCGCAATCGCGTACTGCACCGACGCAGGCATTATCGCTGGTGACGGCAACGGCCGTTTCAACCCCACTGCTCCCGTGCTGGGTACCCAGTTTGCCAAGATGCTGCTGGTGGC
>JAJCJJ010000026.1 GCA_020555865.1 bacterium 210917-DFI.7.65
TTGAAAATGCCGGCGGCAGTCATAACATCGACCGCCTCTTTGTAAGTGACTTTGGAGTAATCCTTGTAGTCACTCGCGTCCGCGGCGAAAGCGGCGGTCATCAGGCTCAATGCCATGGCCAGCGCCAGCACCAGGGACAGAACCTTTTTCAGATTCTTCATGGTTCGGTAGTCCTCCTTTTTTGATCTTTTTGCTCCAAAAAGTGATCCA
>JAJCJJ010000027.1 GCA_020555865.1 bacterium 210917-DFI.7.65
CGCGATTGCGCCAGCACTCCAGCGGTTGGCTGCCACGTCGGCATAGGGCGCGATGGTAGCAGTCAGCTTGTCGGCCTTCTCCTGGCCCACCAGCATGTAGGTGATGATCTTCGCAGCCTGCTCACGGGTCAGGGTTGCGTCGGGGTTGAAGTTATTGCCGTCGCCGCCATTGAAAATGCCGGCGGCAGTCATAACATCGACCGCCTC